>NZ_JADACK010000020.1:0-597816 GCF_015673035.1 Serratia sp. Res13-Sevr-LER1-36-b
CTGCAACTCGTGCAGCGATGCTCGAAAATTAACTTTCGTAATAATTCATTCGCATGAATTACTGCTTGGTCACTCTTCAAGACTTGATATTTTTTTGCTACCGAAGTAGCTGGATATCGTCTTGTGAGTGCCCACACAGATTGTCTGATAAATTGTTAAAGAGCGTTCGTTACCGTGATATTTCTCGGTAACGCGGGAGGTGCATATTACGCTTTCCCGCTGAAGAGTCAACCTTTTTCTCTTACGAGACGCGGTGTTTTCACCGGGTTGCTTCTTCCTGGCTGGGCGACTGGTTCTCGTTAGAGGAGTCGTTGTTCCCGGTCAGTGGAGGCGCATTATAGGGAGTTCTCAGAAGGGCGCAACCCCTAAATTCAAAAAACTTTTCAAGCGTTCAAAAAACCAGCCAAAACGTCATTCATGGGTATTTATTGAGCAAAAAAGGACGGTTTTAAGAGTTTTGCTCGAAGAAAACCCGTCAACCAGGCTAAAGCCAAAGAAAAGGGGGCGGTAAAAACCGCCCCCTTCTATATAGCTACCAACAGATACTTTTATTGCTTGGCAACGATATGGTCGTTTTCCACGTCCAGCGTCACCGGTTTGCCTGGGATCAACTTGCCAGACAAGATTTGCTGTGCCAGCGGGTTTTCGATTTCCTGCTGGATAGCGCGTTTCAACGGCCGCGCACCATACACAGGGTCGTAACCCGTTTTGCCCAACAGCTCCAAGGCCGGTTCCGTGATGCTGACTTCGTAGCCGCGCTCTTCCAGACGCTGGTACAGACGTGCCAACTGGATCTTGGCAATCTGCGCGATATGTTTCTGGCCGAGCGGATGGAACACCACCACTTCGTCGATACGGTTGATGAATTCCGGACGGAAATGTTGGCTCACCATCTCCATGACCGATTCCTTCATCTGCGGATAGCTCATCTGACCGAAATGCTCCTGGATCAGATCGGAACCCAGGTTAGAGGTCATGATCACCACGGTATTACGGAAATCAACGGTACGACCTTGTCCGTCTGTCAGACGTCCGTCATCCAACACCTGCAACAGGATGTTGAACACGTCTGGGTGCGCTTTTTCCACTTCATCCAGCAGGATCACTGAATACGGACGACGGCGCACCGCTTCTGTCAGATAACCGCCCTCTTCATAACCAACATAACCTGGAGGCGCACCCACCAGCCGCGATACGGAGTGTTTCTCCATAAACTCGGACATGTCGATACGCACCATCGCGTCATCACTGTCGAACAGGAACCCAGCCAACGCCTTACACAGTTCGGTTTTACCCACCCCGGTAGGCCCCAGGAACAGGAATGAACCGATCGGCCGGTTAGGATCGGAAAGACCGGCACGGCTACGGCGAATAGCATTGGACACCGCGTTCACCGCTTCATCCTGGCCAATCACCCGTGAGTGCAGCTCCTGCTCAAGACGCAGCAGTTTGTCGCGCTCACCTTCCAGCATTCTGGCTACCGGGATACCGGTCGCTTTCGCCAATACTTCAGCGATTTCGGCGTCGGTAACGCGGTTACGCAGCAGCTTCATGGTCTTGCCTTCTGCCTGCGTGGCCGCCTCAAGCTGTTTTTCCAGCTCAGGGATTTTGCCATACTGCAGTTCAGACATGCGCCCAAGGTCACCTACACGGCGCGCCTGCTCCAGCGTGATCTTGGCCTGTTCCAGTTCCGCCTTGATATTCTGGGTACCAGACAGCGAAGCCTTTTCCGCTTTCCACTCTTCTTCCAGTTCTGAGTATTCGCGCTCTTTCTGCTCCAGCTCGCTACTCAGCATTTCCAGGCGTTTCTTGCTGGCGTCATCCGATTCCTTGTTCAGTGCCTGCTCTTCCAGTTTCAACTGGATGATGCGGCGCTCCAGGCGATCGAGCGATTCCGGTTTAGAGTCCATCTGCATACGAATGCTGGAGGCGGCCTCATCGATCAGGTCGATGGCCTTATCCGGCAACTGACGGTCGGAAACATAGCGGTGCGATAGCGTTGCCGCCGCTACGATCGCCGGGTCCGTGATCTGCACGTGGTGATGCAGCTCATAGCGTTCTTTCAGGCCACGCAGGATGGCGATGGTGTCTTCCACGCTCGGTTCCGCGACATAGACTTTCTGGAAGCGGCGCTCCAGCGCAGCATCCTTCTCTATATATTGGCGATACTCGTTTAGCGTGGTCGCCCCTACGCAGTGCAGTTCCCCACGGGCAAGCGCGGGTTTGAGCATGTTGCCAGCATCCATCGCGCCATCGGCTTTACCGGCACCCACCATGGTATGCAGCTCATCGATGAACAGGATGACGCTGCCTTCCTGTTTGGAAAGATCGCTCAGCACCGCCTTCAGGCGTTCTTCAAATTCGCCCCGGTATTTCGCCCCGGCAATCAACGCGCCCATATCCAGGGAAAGCACACGTTTATGCTTCAGCCCTTCGGGAACTTCACCGTTGATAATGCGCTGAGCCAAGCCTTCAACGATGGCGGTTTTACCGACACCAGGCTCACCAATCAGTACCGGGTTGTTTTTGGTACGGCGTTGCAGCACCTGAATGGTGCGGCGGATCTCTTCATCACGGCCAATCACCGGGTCAAGCTTGCCCTGTTCCGCACGCTCAGTGAGATCGATAGTGTATTTTTTCAGAGCCTGACGCTGATCTTCAGCACCTTGGTCATCCACGCTGTCTCCTCCCCGCATTTGCTCAATGGCTTTGGCTATTTTGTCCGCTGTGGCACCGGCAGCTTTCAGCAGATCGGTCAAATTACCGCGATCTTCAAGCACCGCCAGCACAAACAGCTCGGATGAAATAAACTTGTCTGCCCGCTTTTGCGCCAGCTTGTCGCAAAGGTTGAGGACGCGTACCAGTTCATGTGAGGGTTGAACATCCCCACCGGTACCTTCAACCTGTGGCAGACGAGACAATGCCTGATCGATGTCGGTACGCACTCGCGCAGCATCAATCCCGGCAGAAGTCAGTAATGGGCGAACCGTGCCCCCATCCTGATTGAGCAGGGCGCTCATCAGATGTAACGGTTCAATAAATTGATTGTCGCGCCCAAGGGCCAAAGATTGGGCATCGGCGAGGGCAAGCTGGAATTTGTTAGTAAGACGATCCAGACGCATAACACCTCCAATGTAGGTCAAAATTGCTACTGGAGATTAAATGAGGTCATCCCTCAAATTTTCAAGGTTATCTCGACACTATATTATGAGTACAACGTCATGCATCAGTGGATCGTCCTAGGGCAGTAGGTTATCTCACCCAGATCAAACTTGCCATACGTCCGGTTGTTCCGTCGCGCCGATAGGAGAAAAAATGACTCATTTCGTTCATTGTGCAACGATTACCGCCATAAATGGCGAAAATACCAGCACGTTGAAGGCGCTGGCGAGCCAAAAGATAGAGGTCTGCGAGGAATTTTTCACCATGGGAAGTAAAAGCGGCAGCGGCGGCGCTATCAATATCCATAAATGCCGCACGCACTTCAGCCCCAACTTCGAACCGGTTTGGGCCGATCGCCGGGCCTAGCCAGGCTGTGATGTTTTCTGGTGCCGCAGCAAAGCGCGCCACGGTATTTTCCAGCACGCCATGACATAAGCCACGCCAACCGGCATGCGCGGCGGCAACTTCATCACCTGCTTGTGAAGCAAACAGCACCGGCAGGCAATCCGCTGTCATCACCGCGCAGACCAACCCGGCCACATTGCTGTAAACCGCATCGGCGCGCAAATCTTCAGGCGTTTGGCCATCGAGCGTCAGTACACGAGTGCCATGTACCTGCTCCAGCCACAGTGGCATCTGCGGCAAGCCAGCCGCCGTTACCAGGCATTGGCGGTTACGCGCCACGGCCTGTGCATCATCACCAACATGCTCACCGAGGTTCAGTGAGTCATAGGGAGGAAGGCTGACACCGCCATGACGAGTGGAGCTGCAGGCTGTTACCCCTGCAGGCAACGGCCAATCGGGTACAATCAGCGAACTCATTACCAATCCATCTGATCTTTGAATTCTTCGGTATCGAGCTTCAGCGCGTTGATCAGATCGACCATATCCTGTGGGATTGGCGCATGCCATTCCATCTGGATACCGCTGATCGGATGATACAGGCGCAACATGGTTGCGTGCAGTGCCTGACGGTCAAAGCCGCGCAACGTGTTGATGAAGGCCTCTGATGCCCCTTTTGGCGGACGTGGACGGCCACCGTAGAGTTGATCGCCCACCAGCGGATGGTCGATATACGCCATATGCACACGGATCTGGTGCGTACGGCCGGTTTCCAGGCGCAAACGCAAACGGGTATGGGCGCGGAAATGTTCCATAATGCGGTAATGAGTCACCGCAGGTTTGCCCATTGGGTGCACGGCCATGTGAGTACGTTTGGTGGAGTGGCGGGCAATAGGTTGCTCCACCGTGCCACCCGCGGTCATGGTGCCGATCGCCACCGCTTCATATTCACGGGTGATCTCACGCTCCTGCAATGCCTCTACCAGACGGGTTTGCGCTGGAACGGTTTTGGCAACCACCATCAGGCCGGTGGTATCTTTGTCCAAACGGTGAACGATACCGGCACGCGGTACGTCGGCAATCTCCGGGAAATAATGTAACAATGCATTAAGCACCGTCCCATCCGGATTACCCGCACCTGGGTGCACCACCAGACCGCGAGGCTTGTTGATCACCAGAATATCGGCGTCTTCATAGACGATATCCAGCGGGATGTCTTGCGGTTCCCAACGGGCCTCTTCTTCAATCTGTGCATCAATGGCGACCGTCTCTCCCCCCAGTACCTTCTCTTTCGGCTTGTTTATCGTTTTGCCATTGACCTGTACCCTGTCTTCCAGGATCCATTCTTTTATGCGAGATCTTGAATAATCAGGGAACAATTCGGCCAAAGCCTGATCTAAACGTTGTCCGAGTTGAGTTTCGGCCACCGTTGCGGTGAGTTGTACTTGTTGTGCCATATGCAGCTTCTTCGTTAACGTTGGGTTTTCACGGCGATGCCGTTTAATATAATGTGCTATTGTAACTGGTCTTTTGTCGGGAGCTTAACGGACAGTCTCCCAAAATAACACCCTGAGGATAATCTAAACGTCATGACGCGTATGAAATATCTGGTGGCGGCAGCCACGTTGAGCCTGGCGCTGGCAGGTTGCTCCACATCCAAGGATACGGTTCCCGACAGCCCGCCTTCGGAAATCTATGCTACTGCCCAGCAAAAACTGCAGGACGGTAACTTTAAGGGCGCGATTACGCAACTCGAAGCGTTAGATAACCGCTATCCATTCGGGCCGTACTCTCAGCAGGTCCAATTGGATCTGATTTATGCCTACTATAAATCTGCCGATTTACCTTTGGCACAGGCCTCTATCGATCGCTTTATGCGCCTGAACCCAACGCATCCGAACATTGACTACGTCATGTACATGCGCGGTCTGACAGATATGGCGTTGGATGACAGTGCACTGCAAGGCTTCTTCGGGGTTGACCGTTCTGACCGCGATCCACAGCATGCCCGCGCCGCATTCCGCGACTTCAGCCAGCTGATCCAGCAGTATCCGAACAGCCAATACGCGACCGATGCCTACAAGCGTCTGGTATTCCTGAAGGACCGTCTATCCAAGTACGAGCTCTCAGTGGCGGAATACTACACTAAACGTGGCGCTTACGTCGCGGTAGTTAATCGCGTTGAGCAGATGATGCGTGAATTCCCAGATACCAAAGCGACCCGCGATGCGCTGCCGCTGATGGAAAACGCCTATCGCCAATTGCAATTGAATGCTCAGGCCGACAAGGTAGCGAAAATCATCGCCGCTAACGCGTCTTGAGTCTTTGAGATGGGCAGAAAAACAAAACGGCAGCTTCGGCTGCCGTTTTCATTTGCTGCAAATTCGGCCTTTTTCAGGATGAATACACAAGCAAAAACACGGTGTTAGCAAGGCTTTACCACCGGTTAACTTATCGATAATGCGCGTTCTGCTGCCAAGACTCAAGTGTTAGATGGCGGTTTCAGACGCTAAATCACAGATTGAACTAACTTTGCAAAAAGTGACAAAAATTTGTGTTTTACATCACGCATTTCGGCAAAAAGAGCGGTATGCTGAATCTATCCAAGACGGAAAGACAGAGAGGTAAGTTATATGACACTCAACATTACCAGCAAACAAATGGATATCACCCCCGCAATCCGTAATCATGTCGAAGACCGTCTCAGTAAACTGGAAAAGTGGCAGGCGCAGCTGATCAACCCACACATTGTCTTATCTAAAGAACCTAAAGGGTTTGCCGTCGACGCTACCATTACCACGCCTAACGGTCCGCTGGTTGCCAGCGCCAAACATGAAGACATGTATACCGCCGTGAATGACCTGATTGCCAAACTTGAGCGTCAGCTGAACAAGGTACAACACAAGAGCGAAGCACGCCGCGCTTATGCCAGCGTGAAAGACCTGGCTCCGGTAATCACGCAGGAAGAAGAGGAATAACTCTGCAAGTGATTGTTTCACATCAAACGCGCCCGAGGGCGCGTTTTTTGTCTGCCGGTTTCTATTGACACAGTGAAAAGCCAGCGGTTACTTTAAACCCTGATTTACACACATTTTGGAACACCATGAGCCGTAAACCGTTTTTCTTCGCATTCTTTTTTACCTTCCCCTGATTGGGAGGCGTTTCGTCGTGTGAGAAAGAATGCGAAGACGAACAACCAAGCCTCCTCAAACAGGGGGCTTTTTTTATGGCTATTTGACAACCCGCCCCGCTGGGCTTCAAGCTGCGGCTTGCAAGACGACGGGATTAGAAGAATACAAGGCAAAGCTGATTATGACTGATAACCCGTTACTCGTGCTGCGCGAACGCATCAGCGCACTGGATATGAAATTGCTGGCCCTGCTGGCAGAGCGCCGTGAACTGGCGGTAGAGGTGGGCAAAACCAAACTGCATTCGCACCGCCCGATCCGCGATAAAGAGCGTGAGCGCGATCTGTTGGACGCCTTGATCAGCGCGGCCAAACCTTATGACCTCGATGGCTTTTACGTCACCCGCCTGTTCCAGCTGATTATCGAAGACTCCGTGCTGACCCAGCAGGCCCTGTTGCAGCACCAGCTTAACCAGACTAGCCAACATTCCGCGCGCATTGCCTTCCTGGGGCCAAAAGGTTCTTACTCACATCTGGCCGCCCGCCAGTACGCCGCTCGCCATTTTGATCAGCTCATCGAATGCGGCTGTCAGAAATTCCAGGACATCTTTACCCAGGTGGAAACCGGCCAGGCGGATTACGCCATTTTGCCGATCGAGAACACCAGCTCCGGATCGATCAACGATGTGTACGACCTGCTGCAACATACCAGCCTGTCGATCGTGGGTGAACTAACCTTGCCAATCGATCACTGCGTGCTGGTAGCCAGCGACACCGATCTGCAGCAGATCGAAACCGTTTATAGCCACCCGCAACCTTTCCAGCAGTGCAGCCAGTATTTGAACCGCTATCCCCACTGGAAGATTGAGTATTGCGAAAGCACCGCCGCCGCGATGGAGAAGGTCGCCAAGCTGAACTCGCCAAAAGCTGCGGCGTTGGGCAGCGAGGCCGGTGGTGCGCTGTACAACCTGCAAGTGCTGGAACATAACCTGGCAAATCAGCAGCAGAACATCACTCGCTTCATTATTCTGGCGCGTAAGGCGATTGAGGTTTCTGAGCAGGTTCCGGCCAAAACCACGCTGATCATGGCCACCGGTCAACAATCCGGTGCTCTGGTGGAAGCCCTGTTGGTGCTACGTGACAATGGCATCATCATGACCAAGCTGGAATCACGCCCAATCAACGGTAACCCGTGGGAAGAGATGTTTTACATTGATGTGCAGGCTAACCTGCGTTCTGTCGCGATGGAGAAGGCGTTGAAAGGGCTGACACCGATTACCCGCTCGCTGAAAGTACTGGGCTGCTATCCAAGCGAAAACGTGGTGCCGGTCAATCCGTCTTAAGTAGCAAAAAGGGTTCGGCTATGCCGAACCCTTTTTCATCTATTGACGGCTATCGTTCGCCTGACGCAGCAAAGAACGGCTCTCAACCAGGAAGCGCTGGGCATAATCACCAAACCAGTGCTCCACCTTCTGGAAGCTTTGAATAAAGGCCTGCTTGTCGCCCTGTTCCAGTAGCTTGATCGCCTCACCAAAGCGCTGATAGTAGCGTTTGATCAGATGAATGTTGTCTTCCGAAGACATGATGATATCGGCGTACAGCTGCGGATCCTGAGCAAATAGCCGCCCCACCATCGCCAGCTCCAGCCGATAGATCGGCGAAGAGAGCGCCAGCAACTGCTCCAGCTGTACGTTCTCTTCAGCCAGATGCAGGCCGTAAGCAAAAGTAGCAAAGTGGCGCAGCGCCTGGATAAAGGCCATGTTCTGATCGTGTTCGACGGCGCTGATACGATGCAAACGTGCGCCCCAAACCTGCAACTGCTCCAGCAGCCACTGGTAGGCCTCCGGCTGACGGCCATCGCAGTACACCACTACCTGTTTGGCCACGCTGCCAACATCCGGGCCAAACATCGGGTGTAACCCCAATACCGGGCCGCTGTGTACGGCCAGCATCGCCTGTAACGGCCGGTTCTTCACTGAAGCCAGATCGACCAGAATACAGTCCTGCGGCAGCGGCGGCAGTTGGGCGATTACCTGCTCGGTGATATGGATCGGCACGCTGACAATCACCATCCCGGCATCCGCCAGCAGGCTATCCGCCTGCGGCCAATCCTCTTGTTCCAACACTTTGACCTGATAACCCGACAGCGTCAGCAACCGGTTAAACAGGCGGCCCATCTGGCCATTACCGCCAATAATGACGATAGGGCGCAGCTGTGGGCACAGCGTTTTGAAGCCTTTATCGTTCTCACTGGTGTAGGATTCGCGCATCACGCGGCGCAGCACGTCTTCGATCAAATCTGGTGGAACGCCGAGGCTTTCCGCTTCCTGGCGGCGAGAGGCCAGCATTGCCGCCTCGCGCTCAGGTACGTAAACCGGTAAACCGTAGTGGCTTTTGACTTCCCCTACTTCCGCTACCAGCTCCAGGCGTTTCGCCAACAGGGCAAGCAGCGCTTTATCCACTTCGTCAATTTGATCGCGCAATGCGGTCAGTTCAGCCACCATAACTCACTACTCTCCAGTGCGTGCCATCAGCGCAGCGCCGAGATCCTGATGCATTTGGCGCAGCAGCGTCTCCGTGCTTTCCCAGTTGATGCAGGCATCGGTCACCGATACGCCGTAGCGCATATCCACACGCGGCTGTTCAGAAGACTGGCTGCCCTCGTGCAGATTGCTTTCCAGCATGATGCCGGTAATCGAACGGTTACCCGCTCTGATCTGCTCAACTACGGATTCGGCAACCGCTGGCTGACGGCGATAGTCTTTATTTGAGTTGCCATGGCTGCAATCTATCATCAAGGACGGATGGAGTCCCGCGTCCTGCATCTGTTTTTCGCAGGCGGCAACGTGCTCAGCGCTGTAGTTAGGCGTTTTACCGCCGCGCAGGATCACATGGCCGTCTGGGTTACCCTGGGTTTGCAGCAGGCAAACCTGGCCAGCCTGATTGATACCGACAAACCGGTGCGCCATGGATGCAGCGCGCATCGCGTTGATGGCCGTGCCCAGGCTACCGTCCGTACCGTTTTTGAAGCCCACTGGCATTGAAAGGCCGGAAGCCATTTCACGGTGCGTCTGGGACTCTGTAGTACGCGCACCGATCGCCGACCAGCTGAACAGATCGCCCAGGTATTGCGGGCTGTTCGGATCCAACGCTTCGGTCGCCAACGGCAGGCCCATACCGACCAGATCCAACAGCAGGCGACGCGCAATGTGCAAACCCGCTTCTACATCAAAGGATCCATCCATATACGGATCGTTGATCAGGCCTTTCCAGCCGACGGTGGTTCTTGGTTTTTCAAAATAGACGCGCATAACGATATACAGCTGATCGCTCAATTCAGCCGACAGGGTTTTCAGACGGCGCGCGTAATCCAGCGCGGCATCAGGATCGTGGATCGAACATGGCCCACAGACCACCAGCAGACGGTGATCTTGCCCTTTAAGGATATTGGCAATGGTCTGGCGGGCCGTAGCGATTTCCGTTTCATCGTTGGCACTGAGTGGGAACTGGTTCTTCAGCTCTTCCGGGGTGATCAGAACCTGTTCTGCACTGATATGTACGTTGTTGAGCGCGTCTTTTTGCATGATGCTATTCCTGTCGTTTGCCGTTATGCGTGTGCGTAATTAAAACATCGAGCGTTACAGGTGCTACCTTAACCACTCCTTGTAAAGTTTTCAATCCATTTGCTGTAAATAAAAAATTACCATCATAAACAGGAAAGACAATCACCGGCCACAGGAAACAAAAATCAGATTAAGCCATTGTTTTATTTTATAAAAAAATTGATCGCTCAATAAAGCATAACGAAGAGCCACCAACGGAAGCCCCCCTAAAAACCACGCAATGTAAATAAAATTGAACACTAAAGTAGGTTATTCATTGCCCCCTCATGAGTTCAAAAAACAACTTCCTCTGCGTGTAGGAGCGCTGCATGCCACGCCGCGCAGGTAACAAGTTCCTTGGCAAGCCCGTCCCATCCATCGCCAAATTAAACAACTATAAAACAATTGTCATACATTTAACTGGCAATTGATTTTCATTCTTTATTCATTTGAATCTATATCAGAAATAATAGTCACTCTATTGAATAAATATTGCGGGATCTCACAGTTATCCCTCGCCAAATAAATAACTATGGCATAAATCGCTCACACCTCTTTAGGGTTACTCTGCGAAGACAGAGCCCGTACTGCCTGCATTGAGGAGCGATGAGCGTTAGCAGTTTTTTCTTTCTGACAAGGGACTCTCATGATCACATTGCAATTCGCAATTATTATTATCTGCCTATTAGTCGGCACCCGATTTGGTGGTATGGGGTTAGGCTTAATAAGTGGTATTGGCTTATTTCTGCTGTGCTTTATATTCGGTTTGGAACCAGGCAAACCTCCTGTAGATGTCATGCTCACCATTTTAGCGGTGATCGGCTGTGCCTCGGTGTTACAAACCGCTGGCGGTCTGAATGTCATGATGCAATATGCCGAGCGGCTACTGCGCCGCCACCCACAACACATCACCTTACTCGCCCCCTTTACCACCTGGACGCTGACCTTCCTGTGCGGTACCGGTCACGTGGTCTACACCATGTTCCCGATCATTTCTGACATCGCCATCAAAAAAGGGATCCGCCCAGAGCGCCCTATGGCCGTCGCCTCTGTCGCCTCGCAGATGGCCATCACCGCATCCCCGGTTTCCGTGGCTGTGGTATCACTGGTTTCGATCATTGCGGCCGGTCATGGGATCGGCAAGGCCTACTCGCTGCTGGAGATCCTGGCCGTTTCGATCCCGGCTTCGTTGGTCGGCGTATTGATGGCGGCATTGTGGAGCCTGCGCCGCGGCAAAGATCTGGATAAGGATGCGGATTTTCAGGCCAGGATCCAAGATCCGGAGCAGCGCGCCTATATCTATGGCGGTACTGAAACCCTGCTCAATCAAACATTTCCCAAGCAGGCTTACTGGTCAACGCTGATCTTCTTCGGCGCTATCGCTATCGTGGTCATGCTCGGTGCCTTTGCCGATCTGCGTCCTTCCTTTGCCGATGCCAAGGGCGTATTGAAACCGCTGTCGATGAATCTGGTGATCCAGATGATGATGCTGATCGCCGGTGCCGTGATCCTGATGGGTTGTAAAGTCAAACCTAGCGATATCGCCAACGGTGCCGTGTTCAAAGCGGGAATGGTCGCCATCTTCTCGGTATTCGGTGTGGCATGGATGAGTGATACCTTCTTCCAGGCACATATGGGAGAGTTGAAGGTGGTGCTGGAAGACGTGGTGAAAAGCCAGCCCTGGACTTACGCCATCGTCTTGTTCCTGGTTTCCAAACTGGTTAACAGCCAGGCCGCTGCCCTGGCCGCCGTTGCACCAATGGCCTTGCAGTTAGGTGTCGAACCTAAAATGTTGCTGGCCTTCTTCCCGGCGGCCTATGGTTACTTCGTGTTGCCCACTTACCCAAGCGATCTGGCCTGCATCGGTTTTGACCGCTCTGGCACCACTCGCATCGGTAAATTCATCATTAACCACAGCTTCATCATCCCTGGCCTGATCGGCGTGCTGTGCTCCTGCATCACCGGTTATCTGCTGGTGATGACCTTCCTTTAATCGCATTTCTGCCGGCAACGGGCGATCCCCGTTGCCACTGTTAACACCCCCGCAAAAAGCCACCGGTATCACTAGACGAAAAGTGCATAAGTCCCCTGTTTAAACTAAAAACATAAGCTAACCAGGCCTATTTTTGTCCCCTCGGCGAATCGATATAATGTGACCGCTATCACTTATAATCACACTTAACTACTGGATCCAAAATGCTCTCTTTACGCGCTCATCGCGCCATTCCGCTGTTCTTTAGCTGCTTGACCGCCTTCACCAGTGTTTCCGTATTAGCCGATAATACCCTCTTCACCGCGATGGACGATCCGGCCACCGCCAAGAAGCCGTTTGATGGTAATGTTCAAGCTGGCTATAACGCCCAGTCCGGCAACACACAGAACTCAACCCTGTTGGCCAACACCACCATGACCTGGTTTAACAGCGATACGGCTTACAGCCTGTGGGGCTCGGCGAACAACACCACCTCTTCCAACGTACGCTCCTCGGAGAAATACCAGGCCGGTGGCCGTACCCGTTATAATCTGACGGCTCGTAATTATATGTTTGGCCAGGTTGGCTGGTTGAACGATCGTTACAACGGTTACGATTCACGCTCTACGCTGACCGGAGGTTACGGGCGCCAGATCTTTAGCGACCCACGCCAGGACCTGCGTGTCGAATTCGGCCCAGGCGTTCGCCATGATGAATACCACGGCGGTGGCCGCACCACTCGCGCCCTGGCCTATGGCGCAGCCAACTATTCCTACAGGCTGACAGACACGGCCCGCCTATCCGAAGGCCTGTCCGCTTTGGCGAACGACGAAACCACCGTTAACTCCGAAACCGCGTTAAACGTCGCCATCAATAACGACTTCGCCCTACGGCTGGCCTACACGGTGGTCTACAACACCAAACCACCTGCCTCGGCGCCGAAAAATACCGATACCACGACTTCAGTCACGCTGGTGTACGGTTTGTAATCTCGTCTTACAGCTCCGCGCAGTCCTTCTCTAAGCCCATAATTAATGGGCTTTTTTTATGCCCATTCCCGCATTGACCATTTTGCTAAAAATAGTCCTATCCTTGCTTGACGACTTTAGCATTTTGATTAATACTGTATGCATATACAGTAATTATTGCTAAGGTAAAAACCATGATAAACCCGGCAAATGAGGCCAGTATCGACCCGCTTATCGTGGCCGACCGTCGCGTTATCCTACAAAACAATCCGCTGCGACAGCAGATGTGGGGTTAATAGGATGGAGAGATTAACCTCATTCATTACCTACTCCGCAGCGCTGTTTCTCGCCTGGCTTGGCAAGCTCTCACCGCAGGATGTGGCCTTTCTGATCGGCGCGGCCGTAGGGATCGGCACCTTCCTGGTTAATTGGTACTACAGACGCAAGAGTCTGGAGATCCTCAAAAGCATCGAACGCGATGCGGCAGCACGGAGACTTTTTGATGAACTCAATCGTTAAGCGTTGCAGCGCCCTGGCCATTCTGGCGATCGCCATGCTGTTGCCGCAGGCCAATCAAATTAAAACTTCCGAACAAGGGCTGTATCTGATTGCCGATTTTGAGGGGTGCCAGTTAACCCCGTATCAATGCGCAGCAGGGGTTTGGACGCAAGGTGTCGGCCATACGGCTGGCGTTATTCCAGGTAAGTCCATCACGCCAGTGCAAGCGGCGGAAAACCTGATGGAAGATATCCGCCGGGTAGAGAGCCGCATAGCGGCATGCCTGCCACAGCAGATGCCCCAGGCCACTTATGATGCCGTCATGGCGTTTGCCTTTAACGTCGGTACGGGGGCCGCCTGTCGCTCGACCCTGGTTTATTTCCTTAACCATGGCCAATGGCAGCAGGCTTGCGATCAGTTACCGCGCTGGATTTATGTCAATGGCGTCAAAAACCGGGGGCTGGAACGCCGCCGGGCCGCCGAACGTGATCTGTGTCTCAAAGGTCTCAGCACGCCGAACACCACAAGTTTCCCAGGGAAAGAACAGCTCGCTCAGTAACTTTTTCGAGCATTGCTGACGAATAGTTTTTCACCGTTTTATCAAGAGGGGGTCTCTATGATGCATTGTCCACTGTGCGGTAGCGTGGCACACACTCGCTCCAGCCGTTATCTGAGTGAATCGACCAAAGAACGCTATCACCAATGCCGTAACATTAATTGCAGCTGTACCTTTGCCACCCATGAATCCGTGGCCCGGGTCATCGTTTCACCCGGCGACATCATTCCGGCGCAGCCTCACCCACAAGAAGGCAAACAGCGCGCCGCCGCGATGTAATGAAAAAAGGGGGTTACCATCTGGTAATCCCTTGGTTTCACCAGAATAACGATAATCCAACCAGAGGAAATAGATGGTAAGCTTTGGAAAACCGGGTCTTTGAGATGATAGGGAGATCAAATGCAACAACTGGTCTTGGAACACTGGAGTTTTCATTCGCCAAAAATGACACGGCAAATTGTTGTTCCTGATGGCTGTCGGGATTTAATTTTTCTGACGGACAGGAATGGGCAACAGCAGATGAAGATCACTGAGATCGACACCTGTGCCTATGGCGTGGAAAGCGCTGCAGGGGACCATTATGAGGGTTTCCGGTTTCAGCCAGATTGTGTTATCGATGAGGGCAAGTTATTCCATTACCTCAACGCTTGCCGATTAACACCGGACCATCCAACATTACGGTCCATCATTCACGATACCGTGCGTGTGGATACGCAGCTTGCCGAAACATTGCAGTCGTTACGGCTTGCCAACTCTCTGACTCAGGCAAGCCAGGAGTTGGGGATCAGCGTTCGTACTCTGGAACGACTGGTGAAGAACAAAACCGGCAAGAGCCCGTTATTCTGGCTTCGTCTATTACGGATGAGAAGAACTGCATCAGTGCTAACTGCCTGCGATCGTGTCTCCCTGACAGAAATCGCACTGAACGGTGGCTATTGTGATCAATCGCACATGAACAGGGAGTTCCAACACTGGCTAGGGATCACGCCTGCTGCATTCCGTATCAGTCCCCATTGGCAACAGGCGTTTGGTGAAGGCTACGATTAAGCCATTGCAGAACAAATCTCGACGAGGTTATGCTCTGGATCTGCCACGTAGCATATCGTTTGCCCCCAGGGCATGTGCTGAATATCTTCCACCAGTACCGCACCGGCAGCCAACGCTGTTTTCAGCGCTTTCGGCACATCGTCGGTAGTGAAGGCAATTTCAAACACCGGATGATGATAATCACTTTTAGCGCTCTTTTTGCCCTGCCCAGCCAGCAACTCTCTTGAGCAAAATGACAGCCGCGTGGCACCGGTAGCCAATTCTCCCCAGTCCCCGCTTTCATGCAAACAATGGATCTCAAAGCCAAAGGCTCGATGATAGAAATCCATCGTTTTCTGCACGTTATCAACATATAAAATCGTATAGGCAAATTGCATTGCAGGCGCTCCATTCAGTGGTCAGTGGCGGTAGTTTCACAAATCCGCCTTCCCGCGTATTGGATAAAAACGACAGACGAGTTAACGAGTGTAGCCATCATCGTCAAACCGCAACGCCATTCCCCCGCACCATAAAAAAAGGGGATTACCATGACGGTAACCCCCTTATAACTATTAACTTTTGGATGCAGCGTTAGTTAACGCGGTTCAGACGCTCTTTGATACGAGCAGACTTACCAGTACGTTCACGCAGGTAGTACAGTTTGGCTTGACGAACGGCACCACGACGTTTAACAGTAATGCTGTCGATTACTGGGGAGTGAGTCTGGAATACACGCTCAACACCTTCGCCGTTGGAAATCTTACGAACAGTGAATGCAGAGTGCAGACCGCGGTTACGAATAGCGATAACCACGCCCTCGAATGCCTGCAGACGTTTTTTGGTACCTTCAACGACCCATACCTTCACTTCCACGGAATCACCCGGACGGAATGCAGGTACGTCTTGCTTCATCTGCTCTTGTTCAATTTGCTTAATAATGTTGCTCATAATATGTCTCTTACCCTAGGTAAACTGATATATCGGTCTCGTCGAGACAACGCTCAGACGTTCCCTTCATAGTCCTGTTACTTAGCCCGATGTTCCCGTTGGAACTCGGCCAGCAACACCTCTTGCTCGTCAGTCAGAGCTAGGCTTTCTAGAAGTTCAGGTCTTCTAAGCCAGGTACGGCCCAGCGACTGCTTTAAGCGCCAGCGACGTATCTCGGCATGGTTGCCCGACAGTAAAACTGGCGGAACCTCCATCCCTTCTAACACCTCCGGGCGGGTATAGTGCGGGCAGTCCAGCAATCCCTCAGCGAAAGAATCTTCTTCTGCCGAAGCCTGATGGCCCAGAACACCCGGTATAAAGCGGGCGACCGAATCGATCAGGGTCATTGCCGGTAGTTCACCGCCGCTGAGAACGTAATCGCCGATTGACCATTCTTCGTCAATTTCGGTTTGGATCACGCGCTCGTCTATCCCTTCGTAACGGCCACACACCAGGATCATCTTCTGGTTAGCCGCCAGTTCGCGCACACCGGTTTGATCCAGCTTGCGCCCCTGAGGTGACAGATAAATCACCTTTGCTCCCTCGCCTGCCGCTGCTTTTGCTGCATGAATAGCTTCCCGCAAGGGTTGCACCATCATCAGCATTCCCGGGCCGCCGCCATAAGGGCGATCGTCCACGGTACGATGCCGGTCGTAGGTGAAGTCACGCGGACTCCAACACTGCACGCTCAGCAGGCCATTTTTTACTGCCCGGCTAGTTACCCCGTAATCGGTGATTGCGCGAAACATCTCAGGAAACAGGCTTACGATACCAATGAACACCAGCCAATCCCCATTTTGTTATTCCACTTGCTTCGACCATTAAATCCGGAGGTCAAAAACCAGGATCCCACTCAGCCTCGATAATCTTGGCGGCGAGATCGACTTTCTTGATAACCTGCCCATGAAGAAACGGGACCAACCGCTCCTTCATACCGAATGCATCTTTCAGGTTTGCCCGCACGACCATTACGTCGTTAGAACCGGTTTCCATCATATCGATGACTTTACCCAGTTCGTATCCGGAAGTGGTGACTACCTGGCAGCCCATAAGGTCTTTCCAGTAGTAATCATCGCCTTCCAGCGGAGGCAACTGCTCGGAATCTACGACAATCTCGCAATTGGTCAGTAAATTCGCAGCATCCCGATCGTCAATGCCTTTGACCTTGATGATCAGATCCTGACTGTGGCGTTTCCAGTCTTCCAACTCGACAAACTGCCACTGACCAGAGCGCTGGATTAACCAGGGCTGATAGTCAAATATGCTTTCGGCGTTCTCGGTGGATGAAAACACTCTGAGCCAACCACGGATGCCGTAAGTAGACCCCATCTTACCGAGTACAATCGGCTGCTTAGGTGCTACCGGTTTGAGTTGCTTGCTCATTGCCACCACCGCGACAGATTAAGCTGCTTTCTTAGCGTCTTTGATCAGCGCGTGAACGCGATCAGAAACGGTAGCACCCAGACCAACCCAGTGCTCAATGCGATCCAGGTCCAGACGCAGTGCTTCAGCCTGACCAGATGCGATTGGGTTGAAGAAACCTACACGCTCGATGAAACGACCATCACGAGCATTGCGGCTGTCGGTCACTACTACTTGATAGAACGGACGCTTTTTAGCGCCGCCACGTGCCAAACGAATTGTTACCATAACATCCTCTTTAGTTAATAAAACAGCCGGGCCCCATTGAGGGACGGGGCCCGGTTGCAATATAAAAAGCCCGAAAATTTTACTCATTTTGGCGCAAAAAGCAATCTAAAGCGTAGATTGCCGGTAATTCGTTTTTGCACCATCACACTCTCGGACAGGTTTTACCGTGATCGGTAAATCGGCAAACCCGCCACAGCCTTGCTGCGGCGTGGTTTTAACGGCCTGGGAAGCCCGGCGGCATCATACCTTTCATGCCGCGCATCATCTTCGCCATTCCGCCTTTTTTCATCTTTTTCATCATGCGCTGCATATCGTCGAATTGTTTTAACAACCGATTAACATCCTGCACCTGCATGCCGGAGCCCATTGCAATACGACGTTTGCGTGAACCCTTGATAATTTCCGGCTTGGCACGCTCTTTCAGCGTCATTGAGTTAATGATCGCCTCCATTCGTACCAGCACTTTGTCATCCATCTGCGATTTGACGTTGTCTGGCAGTTGGCCAGCGCCCGGCAGTTTGCTCAGCATGCTGGCCATACCGCCCATATTACGCATCTGCTTAAGCTGGTCGAGGAAGTCGGTCAGATCGAAACCGTCGCCCTTTTTCAGCTTGCTAGCCAGTTTTTCCGCCTGGGCGCGGTCAACCTTGCTCTCGATATCTTCGATCAGCGACAGCACGTCGCCCATGCCGAGAATACGTGAGGCCACGCGATCCGGATGGAATGGCTCCAGCGCGTCGGTTTTCTCACCCACACCGAGGAATTTGATCGGTTTGCCAGTAATGTGGCGAATAGACAACGCCGCACCGCCGCGCGCATCACCATCGACCTTGGTCAACACTACGCCGGTCAACGGCAGCGCTTCGTTAAAGGCCTTGGCGGTGTTGGCCGCATCCTGGCCGGTCATGGCGTCGACCACAAACAGGGTTTCCACCGGCTTGATCGCCGCATGTACCTGTTTGATTTCGTCCATCATCGCTTCATCTACGTGCAAGCGGCCCGCGGTATCGACGATCAGCACGTCGTAGAACTTCAGCTTGGCCTGTTGCAGCGCACGGTTAACGATGTCGATCGGTTTTTCTTTAACGTCCGACGGGAAGAAGTCGATGCCGACGCCTTCCGCCAGGGTTTCCAACTGCCGGATCGCCGCAGGGCGATACACGTCGGCAGAAACCACCAAGACTTTTTTCTTCTGCTTTTCTTTCAGGAACTTGCCGAGCTTGGCCACGCTGGTGGTTTTACCCGCACCTTGCAGGCCCGCCATCAGCACCACCGCCGGTGGCTGCGCCGCCAGGTTCAGCTCGGTGTTCACTTCGCCCATCGCGGCAATCAGCTCGCTCTTGACGATTTTGACGAATTCCTGGCCCGGCGTCAGGCTTTTGTTAACTTCATGCCCAACCGCGCTCTCTTTCACACGGTTGATGAAGTCACGCACGACCGGCAGCGCAACGTCCGCTTCCAGCAATGCCATACGCACTTCACGCAGGGTTTCTTTAATGTTCTCTTCGGTCAGCCGCCCGCGGCCGCTGATATTGCGCAGGGTGCGCGACAATCGATCGGTTAAATTTTCAAACATCGTCTCATGCTCAACGTAAGAGTCAGGCCGCAGTGGCGACACAATTGCGGCGATTATAACACGTTGCTACAACGATCTCTGCCTCAGCGTTGGAGATTGGTTGGAGTAGGGGCCGCTCAACGTTATACTGGCATTCCAATTAACCATGCCGATGCTAAATAACGCTATGCCAGTATTCTCTCTTGTGGCTTTGATGGCCTACCTGCTCAGCCTTGGACTGATCATTCCCAGTTTGTTGCGGAAGAATAGCGCATACCGTCGGCTGGCGCTGGTCTCGGCCGTGGTGGCGCTGGTCTGCCATGCCATTGCCCTTCAGCAGCGCATTTTTGACGTCAGCGCCGGGCAAAATCTCAGCCTGCTAAACATCGGCTCCATCGTTGGCCTGATTATCTGTTCGGTGATGACCTACGTCGCCTCCCGCGATCGCGGCTGGTTTCTGCTGCCGATCGTCTACAGCTTTGCAATGATTAACCTGGCGTTTGCCAGCTTTCTGCCTGGGGAGTTTATCACCCATCTGGAAGCCAGCCCGGAACTGATGGTGCATATCGGCCTGGCGCTGTTCTCTTACTCCACTCTGATTATTGCCACGCTGTACGCCCTGCAACTCGCCTGGCTTGATTACCTGCTGAAACATAAAAAACTCAGTTTCAGTGCCGATATGCCGCCGCTGATGAGTATTGAGCGTAAGATGTTTCATATCACCCAGATCGGTGTGGTGCTGCTGACGCTGACGCTGTGTACCGGCCTGCTGTATATGGACAACCTGTTTAGCAAAGAGAACGTGCATAAGGCCGTGCTGTCCATCATGGCGTGGTTTGTTTATATCGTGCTGCTGTGGGGCCATTATCACGAGGGCTGGCGTGGCCGCCGCGTGGTCTGGTTCAGCTTTGCCGGCTCTTTTCTGCTTACCATGGCCTACTTCGGGAGCCGCCTGCTCCAGGAACTGATGATGGTGCGCTAAGTCTGGCCTGGCGCTCCATCGCCCCGCCGAGGCACTCTTCTCCCCCAACATAAGGAATACCGCGTTGGAGCACGTTTCGACAGAGACCCTCATTTTCATTTTGGTGATTATGGTCGTGGTCTCCGCTTATTTTTCAGCATCCGAAACCGGCATGATGACGCTCAACCGCTATCGTCTGCGCCACCTGTCCAAACAAGGCAACCGCGCCGCACGCCGGGTAGAAAAGCTGCTGCAAAAGCCTGACCGCCTGATTGGCCTGGTGCTGATTGGCAACAACCTGGTCAATATCCTGGCCTCTGCGCTGGGGACCATCGTCGGGATGCGCCTGTATGGCGATATTGGTGTGGCAATCGCCACCGGGGTGCTGACCTTTGTCGTGCTGCTGTTCGCCGAAGTGTTACCCAAAACCTTTGCCGCTCTCTATCCTGAACGAATTGCCTTCCCTAGCAGCTTCCTGCTGGCCCCGCTGCAAAAAGTCATGTTCCCACTGGTGTGGCTGCTCAATGGCATTACCACCCTGGTGCTGCGGATTTTCGGCATTCGCACCAACGTACGTATCAGCGGCGCGTTGAGCAAAGAGGAGCTGCGCACCATTGTAAACGAGTCCCAGTCGAAGATTTCGCGCCGTAATCAGGACATGCTGATTTCTGTGCTGGATCTGGAGAAGGTGACGGTGGAAGACATCATGGTGCCGCGCAATGAGATCGTCGGGATTGATATCAACGACGACTGGAAATCGATCATGCGCCAGCTGACACACTCCCCACATGGCCGCATCGTGTTGTACCGCGATTCACTGGACGACTCCATCAGCATGCTGCGCGTACGCGAAGCCTACCGGCTGATGACCGAGAAAAAAGAGTTCAACAAAGAGAACCTGCTGCGGGCGGCCGATGAGATCTACTACGTGCCAGAGGGCACGCCACTCAACGTTCAACTGGTGAAATTCCAGCGTAACAAAGAGAAGGTCGGCATCGTGGTCGATGAGTATGGTGATATCCAGGGGCTGGTGACGGTTGAGGATATCCTCGAAGAAATCGTCGGCGACTTCACCACCTCAATGTCACCTACGCTGGCGGAGGAAGTCAATCCACAGAGCGATGGCTCGGTACTGATCGACGGCAGTGCCAACGTGCGTGAGCTGAACAAGGCCTTCAACTGGACGCTGCCAGCCACCGAGGCCAGAACCATCAACGGCATGCTGCTTGAAGAGCTGGAAGAGATCCCCAGCATCGGGACCAGGGTGCGCATCAGCCACTATGATATTGATATCCTCGACGTGCAGGACAATATGATCAAGCAGGTGCGCGTCACGCCGATAAAATCCTTACAGGCCAGCGTGCAGAACCACTAGATACAAGCCAAAGAAAAAGACGCTTTCGCGTCTTTTTTTCACTGCGTTTTTGCACCGAATCTAGATGTGCAACTCTTGCAGCTTATCTTTCGGCAGCGCCAGCTCTTCGTTATGGTTCACTACCACGCCGTGCTCAAGAATATGCTTGGCAATTTCCTGCGCCTCTTCCAGCGAGTGCATATGGTAGGTACCGCATTGGAACTCATTGAGTTCAGGGATCTTGCGCTGGTCAGTCACCTTCAAGACGTCAGCCATCGCGGCTTGCCAGGCATCGGCCACGCGCTGCTCTTCCGGTACGCCAATCAGGCTCATATAAAAACCAGTACGGCAGCCCATTGGCGAGATATCGATGATCTCCACGCCGTTGCCGTTCAGATGGTCGCGCATGAAGCCAGCGAACAGATGTTCCAAGGTATGGATCCCACGCTCTGGCATCACTTCCAGATTTGGGCGACAGAAACGCAGATCGAATACGGTGATGGTATCCCCATGAGGGGTTTGCATGGTTTTAGCAACGCGGACAGCCGGCGCCGCCATGCGAGTATGATCTACGGTAAAGCTATCCAGCAGTGGCATGTCATCACCTCTTGGTAAAATGAATTTATTTCGAAACTTTTTTCGTACCGATGAAACCTTTTCCAACCCTGCGGGTCTTAATCTATGAAAGACGCGCATTTGTTATCATCATCACTGTTTTCAGAGATGTGTATTTGGCCACAGTGATGTGGCCTTTTTCTTTTTCAGCCCCCGCCGTTTTCCTTCAGGAACTGTTCAAAGCTTAGCGTATCACTGGCTTCTATGTCGCGCTGGCGCTGCCACGAGGCTTGCTGCTCCTGAGCGAGTTGCTCTTCGGTCAGCAGCTCCAACGGCTCCGCAATCAGCATTTTGCGATATTTTTCCGCCAGTTCCAGGCCAACGTTACCGGTGCCTTGCGCTTTCATTTCCTTGAGGATACGGGCCGAGAACGTCAGCTCCGGATCGTCAAACGCCGCCACCAGTTGTTCACACACCTGCTGATATTGTCGATCGCCCGCTTCGCTATCCAACACTTCGGCCACGCGCTTCAGATCGCCAAACAGCGCTTTGCCGACTTTATCCAACGGTTCACGAGTATCGTTACAGCCGATGCCAATGGTTTGGCCTGGTTTACGCCCTTCCAGGATCACCCGGTTCCAGTTTTTACGAGTGCATAGCAACTCATCGCTGCTCATTTCTGGCGCATCCGCCAATACGCACCACACCAGGAACAGATCCAGGAAACGCGCCTGCACCGCATCCACACCGATTGGCGAGAATGGGTTGATGTCCAGCGAGCGCACCTCGATATATTCGATACCGCCGCGTAACAGCGCATCTGACGGTGTCTCACCGCTGTGGGTGACGCGTTTTGGCCGGATCGGGGCATAGAGTTCGTTTTCGATCTGCAACACGTTGCTGTTAAGTTGCAGATAACGATCGCCCTCTTTCACTCCCAGCTTGGCATAGTCTTCTGAAGGCGTCGCAATAGCGCGTTTCAGACCTTGCACATAGGTTTGCAGATCGTTAAAGGTAATGCCCAGATTGCTCTGCGACTTATTGGTATAGCCCAGATCGCTCAGGCGCAGCGAGGTGGCATAAGGCAAATAGCACATGCCCCGTTCATTGCGCTCAAACGGCAAATCGGTTTCCCGGCCTTTGAGGAACGAGGAACAGATGGCTGGCGATGCCCCGAACAGATATGGGATCACCCAACCAAAGCGGTAGTAGTTGCGGATCAGGCGGAAATATCCCGCAGAGATCTGCTCTTTGCCACTCTCTTCATCCTCAACGCCAGCCCACGCCTGCCAAAACTCCAGCGGCAGAGAGAAGTTGTAGTGCACCCCGGAAATGGTTTGCATCAACGCGCCGTAGCGGTTCTTCAACCCTTCACGGTACAGCGTTTTCATCCGGCCAATGTTGGAGGTGCCAAATTGCGCCAGTTCGATATCCTGCTCGGCGTTGATAAAGCACGGCATGCTCAACGGCCACATGCGCTCATCACCCAGATTGCGCGCCACGTGACGATGGATATCGCGCAGGAACGTCAGCAAGTGATCGAGGTCATCATCAACCGGTGTAATAAATTCTAGCAGCGCCTCGGCAAAGTCCGTGGTGATCCAATGGTGCGTTAATGCCGCCCCCAGTTGTTCTGGATGACCCGTACTGGCAAGCGTGCCATCCGCGGTTACCCGCAGTGTTTCACGCTCAATACCGCGCCGGATCCCTTTTAATGCATGAGGGTGGGCTTCCAACCAAGAAAGCGCCTGTGATACGTCCGGGATCAAATTGACCTCCCGCTTCTAAAAACGATAGCTGTAAGCATACTGAATCCGCTCCCTAGAGAATATTGAGTTATATTCACTTGGTTAATGCCACCAGGCGATACCCTGCAGCGTAATCATCGTCAAGATGATGTAACGCAACGCTTTTCCGATACACAGAAACAGCGTAACGGCGCCCCATGGCATGCGCAGCCAGCCTGCCAACACGCACAATAAATCGCCCACAACCGGCACCCAACTGAGCAACAGCGCAGCCGGGCCAAAGCGTTGTAACCAACCAAGAGCCGTTTCCAGCCCGCGTTGTGGTTTCAACGCCGGTAACAGGCGCCCGATAATGACGTTGGTCAACCCACCCAGGGTATTTCCCAACGTTGCAGCCAGCACCAGTAAACCTGGTGAAGCGCTGCTGTTGGTCAACAACGCAACCAACACGATCTCTGAATTGCCAGGCAACAGCGTCGCACTAAGGAAGCTGCTGCCAAACAGCGACATGACCGCCAGCGTACTACTCACAGCGTGCGAACGTCTACCACAGCCATATTGGCGCTTCTGGCGGCCTGAATGCCGAAATCGGCATCTTCAAACACCACGCAGTGTTCAGGAGGTACGCCGATCAACTCCGCACAGCGCAGGAAGGTATCCGGCTCCGGCTTGTGGCGTTGAACATCATCAGCCCCGACGATGGCATCAAAGCAGTCGAGCAGCCCTAAATGACGCAGCAACATCTCCGCCATCCGGTGCTCACTGCCCGTCCCTACCGCCATGGGACGGCGGCCATGATAAGACTTCACCACCTCAATCAGCGGTAACGGACGCACCGTGTCTAATAGCATGCTTTCTACCGCGCGGGTTTTCTCGGCGGCCAGCTGATGAGGATCGAGATCGGCCTGATGTGCGGCAATCACCGCCTGAGCAATGCGCCAGGTAGGTGAGCCGTTCAGCCCTGTCATGGCGGCCGCATCAAACTTCATTCCGTAACGTGCCAACACCTCGTGCCACGCCTTGAGATGCGTCGGCTCGGTGTCCAGAATGGTACCGTCCATGTCGAAGATCAGACCCTGATAGCGATCGTACATCGTGACTCCATGACCATTGAGCAAAGAAAGCTACTTTAGCGTAAAGCCGGAAGGTTGTCGCTGCCAGAGCATGACGGAAAATGCGGTGTAGAAGAGAGCTTATAAGAAGCAAAGACGGAAGTTGGAAAGCAGAAAACGAAAAACCCGCCGAAGCGGGTTTCTCTATAAAATGGTGCATCCAGGAGGACTATTCAGCGCAATCCTGCGCTTCGCCCGTTGCAGTGCAACGTTTTCCTTCCTACTGCTACCTTCCATATTGTCTCTATCTACAAATTAGCGTTTGCGATAAGTACATTATAATATGGTGCATCCAGGAGGATTCGAACCTCCGACCGCTCGGTTCGTAGCCGAGTACTCTATCCAGCTGAGCTATGGATGCAGTTTTATTTTTTAGCGATGGGTTTCGTTCCGTGAAACTTCACTTGAAGAATGGTGCATCCAGGAGGATTCGAACCTCCGACCGCTCGGTTCGTAGCCGAGTACTCTATCCAGCTGAGCTATGGATGCACAGGAATTCTTTTTTGATACCGTATGGTATGTCGTTACTACCCCACCATACTGCAAAATATGGTGCATCCAGGAGGATTCGAACCTCCGACCGCTCGGTTCGTAGCCGAGTACTCTATCCAGCTGAGCTATGGATGCAAATGGCGGTGAGGCGGGGATTCGAACCCCGGATGCAGCTTTTGACCGCATACTCCCTTAGCAGGGGAGCGCCTTCAGCCTCTCGGCCACCTCACCAGTACGCTTCTTGCGAATCGTGCCTAACTTGCTTTAGAGAAGCTCATCGGCACTGCGTGGCGCACATATTACTTTCGTGGGTTTATAAGTCAAACAATTTTTCCCAACTCTTGCGCGTTTGCACAAATCACAGGCAACATGGGTGATTTCGCGGCAAAAAGAGTGCTTTATCAACAAGAAAATGCCGTGCTACCGCGGATAAGAGTTTGATCGCAGGAGAAAGATTATTGGCAAAAAAGTGGGGGAGATGACAACAAGTGTGAAAAGAAGGAGGAAAGCGGGTCAAGAAAAGCAAGAAGCGTCTCGTTATAAAACGAGACGCTACTTAGAAATCAGTAAGTCGTCTGTTGAGACTTCTCGGCCTGGATGCGCTGGTAGATTTCTTCGCGGTGAACAGACACCTCTTTGGGGGCATTCACACCAATACGAACTTGGTTGCCTTTAACCCCTAGCACTGTGACCGTAACCTCATCGCCAATCATGAGGGTTTCACCAACTCGACGAGTCAGAATTAACATTCTTTGCTCCTTGAAAGATTAAAAGAGTCGGGTCTCTCAGTTTCCCCGCCATTATCCATTATATGCAGTGAAAACGTAAGTCAAGAACCCACAATAAATGTAAGCAGACTTGGTGTCACTCCAGATTAAGAATAAGTTTAGCCGACCTGGAAAACTTTGTTCCCGCAATTGTCACTACATTGTGTTAGCACAGTCTAAAAACGCCATAAGCCACAGTGGCTTACGGCGTCAGTAACGCGCCTATTTATTTATATTCACAGTTTCGCGGCCACCCAGGCCTCTACGCTGTTTAATGCCGCAGGCAAGGCGCTGGCATCACTGCCCCCAGCCATTGCCATATCAGGGCGTCCACCGCCCTTGCCGCCAACCTGCTGTGCGATGTTGCCGATCAGCTCGCCGGCCTTAACCCGGTCGGTCAGATCTTTGGTAACACCCGCAATCAGGCTGACTTTGCCTTCTTCCACCGTGGCCAACACGATGATCGCAGAACCCAGCTGATTTTTAAGATCGTCAACCATGGTACGCATGATCTTCGGCTCTACGTTATCCAACTGACTGACCAACAGCTTCACGCCATTGACCAGTTTGGCTTGACTCGACAGTGAAGCACTTTCCTGCGCAGCTTGCTGGTCTTTCAGCTGTTGCAGTTCTTTTTCCAGCGCACGAGTGCGATCGAGCACCGCACGCACCTTATCACTCAGGTTATTGCTGTCACCCTTCACCAGGTGAGCAACATCCTGTAACAAGTCACTCTGTTGATGCAAGGTCGCTATCGCCCCTTCACCCGTCACAGCTTCAATACGACGGATACCGGCTGCGGTACCAGACTCACTTTGGATGCGGAACAGGCCGATGTCACCGGTACGGTTGGCATGCGTACCGCCACACAGTTCGGTAGAGAAATCGCCCATAGTCAAAACACGCACGTGGTCATCGTACTTCTCGCCAAACAGTGCCATCGCGCCCTTCTCTTTGGCATCATCCAACGCCATCACTTCGGTCTGCACCGACAGGTTACGACGGATCTGCTGGTTAACCAAATCTTCTACCGCGCGGATTTGTTCTGGTTTCATCGCTTCGGAGTGCGAGAAGTCAAAACGCAGGTACTTGTCGTTAACCAACGAGCCTTTTTGCGCTACGTGCTCCCCCAGGATCTGGCGCAATGCCGCATGCAGCAGGTGAGTAGCGGAGTGGTTCAGGCGGATACGGTTACGGCGTTCGCTGTCGATCACCGCATCAACGCGGTCATTCAGCTTCAGCGAACCGCTAGCCAGCTTGCCCAGGTGACCGATAGCCTGGCCATATTTCTGCGCATCGCTCACTACGAATTCACTACCGGCCGCTTTCAGCACGCCTTTATCGCCAACCTGGCCACCCGATTCGCCATAGAATGGCGTTTCGTCCAACACCACCACGGCCTCTTCACCCGCATGGATCTCATCCACCGGCTGACCATCACGGAACAGAGCGGTCACTTTCGCCTGTTGCTCTTCGCGATCGTAACCATTGAACTGGCTTGCGCCGTCAACACGGATCAGGCTGTTGTAGTCCGCGCCAAAACCGCTGGACTCACGCGCACGGCGGCGTTGAGCCTCCATCGCCAGCTCAAAGCCTTGCTCATCAACCTTAAGGCCACGCTCACGGCAGACGTCGGCGGTCAGATCCACCGGGAAACCGTAGGTATCATACAAACGGAATGCCGTTTCGCCATCCAGGGTATCGCCCTGCAGCTTGGCCAGTTCGTCATCCAGCAGCGCCAAACCGCGCTCCAGCGTACGAGCAAACTGTTCTTCTTCGGATTTCAGTACCTGCTCAACCTGTGCCTGCTGACGTTTCAGTTCTTCGGCAGCCGGGCCCATCACTTCGATCAACGGAGCAACCAGCTTGTAGAAGAAGGTATCCTTCGCGCCCAACATGTTGCCATGACGGATCGCGCGGCGAATGATACGGCGCAGCACGTAGCCACGGTTTTCATTCGACGGGATCACACCATCGGCGATCAGGAAAGCACAAGAACGGATATGGTCCGCAATCACGCGCAGCGACTTGTTACCCATATCGGTTGCGCCGGTCAGTTTAGCGACGGCGGCAATCAGAGTGGTGAACAGATCGATTTCGTAGTTGGAATTGACATGTTGCAGCACCGCAGCGATACGCTCGAGGCCCATACCGGTATCCACCGAAGGCTTCGGCAACGGCAGCATGGTGCCATCAGACTGGCGGTTGAACTGCATGAACACGATGTTCCAGATCTCGATATAGCGATCGCCATCTTCTTCCGGGCTACCCGGAGGGCCACCCCAGATATGGTCACCGTGATCGAAGAAGATCTCGGTGCACGGGCCGCATGGGCCGGTGTCGCCCATCTGCCAGAAGTTATCGGAAGCAAAGGCCGCGCCTTTGTTATCGCCGATGCGGATGATACGTTCCGCAGGCACGCCAATCTGCTTCTGCCAGATGTCGAAAGCTTCGTCATCGGTTTCATAGACGGTGACCCACAGCTTTTCTTTCGGTAGGTTAAACCAGTTTTCACCGGTCAGTAGTTCCCACGCGTAGCTGATGGCATCGTGCTTGAAATAGTCACCGAAGCTAAAGTTGCCCAACATTTCAAAGAAAGTATGGTGACGGGCGGTATAGCCGACGTTCTCCAGGTCGTTGTGCTTGCCACCGGCACGCACGCAACGTTGTGAAGTGGTGGCACGCGAGTAGGCGCGCTTGTCCAGCCCCAGGAAAACGTCTTTAAATTGGTTCATGCCGGCATTGGTAAACAGCAATGTCGGATCATTGTTAGGTACCAGGGAGCTGCTTGCTACAACCTGGTGGCCTTTACTATGAAAGAAATCGAGAAACGCTTGACGGATCTCAGCGGTGCTCTTGCTCATAATTTTCCCGGAAAGACTAGAATAACGATGCGTGAAAGAGGCTCGACATCCTGACGATATCCTCTGGCTCACGAACTAAATGTGGGGATAAGATAAATTTTCTTCGGGGGGAAGTAAAACGCCGTGTGCATTCATTGCTCAAAATCACGGTAAATCGACTGAATTTCTTCCTGGAAGAAGCCGCGATAGAGCAGATAGCGCAACACCTTGGCTTTCTCTTTCCATTCTACCGGTAACGGATCGCCAAATTTGCGCAGCGCGATCTCCCTGGCTTGCTCACACCAGTCGATTTCGCATTCTGCCAAGGCATCCTGCACCATCTCTTTATCCACGCCCTTTTGCATCAGTTCTGAGCGAATGCGTTGCGCGCCATATCCCTTGCGGCTGCGGCTGGCGATAAAGCTATTGGCGAAACGCCGATCGTCCAGCCAGTTATGCTGGTAGCAATAGCTAATAACCTGTTCAATGATTGCGGGATCGACGGGTTCTTCGGGGGGAGTTGTAGGGGATTTGCTACCGAATCTGGCGTTCGCCATAAATGGCGGCGCCGCAAGTTTGCGGCGCAGTTCGGCTTCACTATGATCGCGTTGTGACAATAGCCGCATCGCACGGCTAATCAACGTATTTTGCTGATTACCAACAGATTGGGAACCTACATCATTCATATCTGCAAGCCTTGGTGATCGGTATACGCCCTAAGGGGCGTATACCCACCGGCAAAGATTAAAACTCTTCGCTGGTTTCTGCTTCGTTGTCATCGGCCTTCTCGGCACTGGCAGCAGCCGGTTCACCATTGCTGTGCAGCAACAGGTCACGCAGTTTTTTATCCAGTTCCGCAGCAATGGCCGGGTTTTCTTTCAGGAAGTTACAGGCATTGGACTTACCCTGACCAATCTTATCACCGTTGTAGCTGTACCAGGCACCGGCCTTCTCGATCATCTTGTGTTTCACACCCAGATCGACCAATTCGCCACGGCTGTTGATCCCTTCGCCATACAGGATCTGGAACTCTGCCTGTTTGAACGGCGCAGCGATTTTGTTCTTCACCACTTTCACGCGGGTTTCGCTGCCGATAACTTCATCACCTTCTTTGATCGCACCGATACGGCGGATATCCAGACGGACAGAAGCGTAGAACTTCAGGGCGTTACCCCCGGTGGTGGTTTCCGGGTTACCGAACATCACGCCAATTTTCATACGGATCTGGTTGATGAAGATCAGCAAGGTGTTGGCGTTCTTCAGGTTACCGGCCAATTTACGCATGGCCTGGCTCATCATTCGTGCCGCCAGCCCCATATGTGAGTCACCGATTTCGCCTTCGATTTCCGCCTTCGGCGTCAGCGCCGCTACGGAGTCGACGATGATGACGTCAACCGCGCCGGAACGGGTCAGCGCATCACAAATTTCCAGCGCCTGCTCACCGGTATCCGGCTGAGAACACAGCAGATTGTCGATATCCACGCCCAGTTTCTTGGCGTAGATAGGATCCAGCGCATGTTCGGCATCGATAAACGCACAGGTTTTACCTTCGCGCTGCGCAGCGGCAATAACTTGCAGAGTCAGGGTGGTTTTACCGGAGGATTCCGGGCCATAAATCTCGACGATACGGCCCATTGGCAGGCCGCCTGCGCCCAGTGCGATATCGAGTGACAGCGAGCCGGTGGAGATCGTTTCTACGTCCATGGAGCGGTCTTCACCCAGACGCATGATGGAGCCTTTGCCGAACTGTTTCTCAATCTGGCCCAGTGCTGCAGCTAACGCCTTTTGCTTGTTCTCATCAATAGCCATTTTTGCTCCTTCGTTGCGCAATGTCAGAGTGACTCACATTGCCGCTGAATGTATGTTGTGCAGGAAATTGTCGCTAATTATACTGTATGGTCATACAGTATCAAGCCTAATTTTACAAAAATTCATCAAGCGCCGTTTGCAGCGCATAAAGGGTTGCCTGCAGGCGCACCGCATCGCGATCGCCGGTAAATTGCATTTTGCGGGCCAGCACCCGGCCGGAACGTTCGGCAAAACCAAACCAGACGGTACCTACCGGTTTTTCCACACTGCCACCGTCTGGGCCAGCAATGCCGCTGACCGAAAGCGCCAGATCGGCCTTGGCTGCGTGCATCGCGCCCTGCGCCATCTCGCGCACCACTTCCTCACTGACAGCGCCATGAGCCTGCAAGGTCGCTTCCGCCACCCCTAGCAGTTCATGCTTTGCCGCGTTGCTGTACGTGACAAAGCCGCGATCGAAATAGGCCGAGCTGCCGGCGATATCGGTGATTGCCTTGGCAATACCGCCGCCCGTACAGGACTCTGCGCAGCTGATCCAACGCCCATCGGCCTTTAGCCTTTGCCCGACGGCAATACTGAGCTCACGCAACCGCTTCTCACTCATGGCCTCTCCTTTTAATCAATCAAGGTATATGCGCCTGATGGTAGCATTTATCAAGCCTCTACGGCATTTTACCGGCCGAAATGCCAAGCGCTTCGCAGTGCTGCGGTTTTAAGCCGTTGTACTAACTGCTAGTATCGGGGATACGTCCAGCTTGTTGCGGCAAACCCGTTTGCCTCAATCTTCGACTAAAACAGGAAGGCCGAGTGAAAAAAACGTTAGGTGTATTCTTTCCGCTGTATACCACCACCCTGCTGATGCTGCTGGGTTCCGGGTTACTGACCACCTACATTTCCCTGCGGTTAACCTCCATCAACGTCAGTGGCGCCCTGATCGGGGCCATTATCGCCGCCAACTACATCGGCCTGGTGATCGGCGGCAAGGTCGGCCACTTTCTGATTGCCCGCGTAGGGCATATCCGCGCCTATGTCTCCTGCGCCGGGATCATTACCGCTGCGGTGCTGGGCCACGGCCTGACGGAATACATCCCGGTTTGGGTGGTGCTGCGGCTGATTATCGGCCTGTGTATGATGTGCCAGTACATGGTGCTGGAGAGCTGGCTGAACGATCAGTCCGAATCCAATCAGCGCGGCATGGTATTCGGCTTTTATATGGCGGCCTCCTACCTTGGCATGTCGCTGGGGCAGATCGTATTGATGCTGCAAGCCAACCTTGGCATCAGCACATTGCTGCTCATCGCGCTGTGTTTTTCCCTCTGCCTGGTGCCGATCGCCCTGACAACCCGCACTAATGCCCGGCATATGTCGCCCGCTCCCATGGAACTGCGCTATTTTGTGCACGCTATCCCTAAAGTGTTGGCCACCACGCTGGTGATCGGCATGGTGGTAGGCTCCTTCTATGGGCTGGCACCGGTATATGCCAGCCAGCAGGCATTAACCACTCAGCAAACCGGCCTGTTTATGGCCATTGCTATCTTTGCCGGGCTGGTGGCACAGTTTCCGCTGAGCTGGTTGTCAGACCGTTACAACCGCACGCTGCTGATGCGCGTTAACGCACTACTGCTGGTGATTGCCGCCTTACCGCTGGCCCTATTGCCTCATATCGATTTCCCGGTATTACTGATCGTCGGCTTCATGGTCAGCATGTTGCAGTTCACCCTGTATCCACTGGCGGTAGCGCTGGCCAACGACATGATTGAGCCAGAACGCCGCGTCTCCCTGGCCGCCTGTCTGCTCATGGCGTTTGGCGTGGGAGCCAGCATCGGGCCGCTGGCCGTCGGTGCGCTGATCCAGCCTTTGGGTGGGAATATCCTGTACGTGTTTTTCGCACTGTGTGGTCTGTTGATTATGGCCTGCAGCAGAACGGTGAAACAGGATGAGTCGCAGTTTGTACAGGATGCGCCAGTGCCCCATATCGCCATGCCAGACAGCCTCTCCAGTTCCCCACTTTCCCCGGCATTAAATCCGACGTTCGATGAGCAGACCATTCAAGATACAATGCCCGCGCCGGAGGCCGCTCCCGATCCGCTAGCAGAAGCTCCGTTGGCGGAACAACTGCCGGAAGAAGAGCCTGCCCATCCTCAAGGTGCAGACCCTGAAGAAGACACCGGTCTGAAAAAAGCCTACACCATGCTATAGGTCAGCCAGGCGTGGTCCGCCACGCCCCACCCTATAACATGAAGGTTTTCTTATGCGGCCCCATAAAATCAGTAGCATAACTTATAAATAAATAATCTTTACTTCACAGTTTCAAAAAATACCCCTTTATTATTCCGCAGATAAGTGCCAATAAAACCCTCAATAACCGTTAGTTTTGTCATGTAATGGTCTTATTTATCCCTCTCGGTAGCACCAACTTTAAAATAAGTACAACCCTCGAAATAAAAAAGTTAACCAGTTGATTTTTTATAAATTTATTTTTATTCATCGATAGGATAACAGGTAAGTAAAATGCAGTTTATCTTGAAAAAAATAAAGTACCCGGGTAGTTTTAGAAACCATTAATTCCATATGGATACTAATCCATCCTGGCAGATAAGAATTTTTATCAATAACAAGCAGGCACAATAATCATTGCCACCTATGGCATTTTTATCAAAGCTCGCTTATACCTTACCTCACAGATAAGTTAGGAAGATTAATCTTAAAACCCTTTCAGGGATGAGTTTATAGTTAACTTTGTATTAATTAGTCATCAAAACACCAGGTTAAATTTAGCTCTAGGGCCCCCCCTTGGGCATTCCAGCGCGCCTACAAAAGCCACACCCGCGGCTTTGGCGCGCTATGCAAATTAACTTTGGCGTTCAGAGGCTAACCACATGGCACAATCCAATTTTACCCTTGGGGCTGTTGATATTATTGCTCGTCACGGCGGTGCAAAAATCGCAGACGTCACAACCGGTACCCGTTCCGTAAGCCTGACGCAAAGCAGCATTGTGCGGATCCATGGCACTCAGGCTTTGGTGAGCAGCTATGAACGCCAAGGTAACGATCTGATCGTGCACATGAAAGATGGCACAACGGTGCGTTATCAGAGCTTCTTTGAACTGGACGCCGACGGCAAACACAGCGAATTGGTGTTTGATGATGGCAATGGTGCCATTCAGCACGCGATATTCCCGGCAACCGCCGCTACCGCCGAACCCATGCTGATCACACCGCAGTTTGAATCACTGTCTGACGTTTCGCCTCTGCTGATTAACAATCATGAATTGTCCAACGGTGCCATTGCCGCCATTCTGGCTGGCCTGGCGCTTGGGGCTGGCGTCGCCATCGCTACCGGGACGGGGAAGAACGACCACCGCAATGACGAACCGTCCGTACCGCCAGAACAACCTACCCTGACCGTCGGAAAACTGGGTCAGGACAACGTTCTGAACGCCAGTGAAGTTAAAATTGCCCAGTTGCTGAGTGGCCTGACCACCGGCGTTGCTGCGGGCGCGACCATCACGCTGACGCTCAACGGTAAAAGTTACACTACTACCGTCGGGGCCGATGGCAAGTGGAGCTTTGATTTCAGCTCTACAGCGCTTGCTGGCCTGAAAGACGGCAATTATCAACTGACGGTTAAAGTGACTAACCAGGATGGGATCAGCGTCGAAAAAACGATCAGCGTACTGGTCGATACCACCCCGCCTGTCTTAACCGTCAACAAACTAACCGGCGATGACCATCTGACCGGTGCCGAGTTAAAAGCGGCACAGGCGCAGAGCGGTACCGGCGAAGCCGGGCTGACAATAACCATTACCCTGAACGGAAAAACCTACACCACGACAGTGGGTAGCAATGGCAAGTGGAGCCTGCAACTGCCTGCGGCAGATCTGGCTTTGCTGAAAAACGGTAACTACGAGTTAATCGTGACCTCCGTCGATAAAGCGGGCAACCAAACCACGGTCGATCATCAGATCTCGGTTGATACCACCGTAGTTAATCCTACCCCTCAGATCACGATTAGCGCCCTGACCGGCGATAACGTGATCAACGCCAACGAAGCGAAAAGCACCCAAACGCTGAGCGGCCATACGCAAAATGTCGAAGCGGGGCAAACCGTTACCATCACCTTGAACGGCAAAACCTATAGCGCCGTGGTTCAAGGCGATGGCAGTTGGTCGCTTTCACTGCCTGCCGCCGATCTGGCCGCGCTGGCCAATGGTTCGATCACGCTCAATGCCACCGTCACCGACAAAGCAGGCCAAAGCGCCAATGCGCATGAGAACATCACCGTCGATTTGACCGCCCCCGTTCTGACCGTCAACAAACTGGCCGGAGACGATGTACTCAACGCCGCCGAGGCGCAAACATCACAGACCCTGAGCGGCACCAGCAATCCAGGCCAGAGCATTGTCGTTACCCTGAATGGTAAAACCTACACCGCAGTTACTGGCGCGGATGGCAAGTGGAGCCTGGTACTGCCTGCCGCAGATCTGCAGGCGTTGGCCCAAGGGGATAATCCCCTCACCGTGACGGCCACCGACAGCGCAGGTAACAGCACCACCGTGACGGAGCACTTGCAGGTAGATACCGTGCCACCGGTGCTGACGCTGGATAAATTTACCGGCGATGATGTCGTCACCGCCGACGAGCAAAAATCCGCGCAAAATATTACTGGCACCGCCTCCGTCAGCGAAGCCGGGCTAGTGGTCAGCGTGTCATTCAATGGCAAAACCTATACCGGGATCGTAGGCGCAGATGGCAAATGGAGCATCAGCGTGCCTGCCGCAGATATGGCCGCCCTGACCAACGGCAGCTATGAGATGGTCGCCACGCTTAGCGATCAGGCTGGCAATACGACAACCACCGCGCCGCAGCTTATCACCGTAGATAACCAACTCTCGGCCATCAATATCGGCATTGTCTCTTCCGACGATAAGCTCAACGCCGTCGAAGCCGGGCTTCCTCTTGCCATCAGCGGCACCACGGCCAACGTCGCCACCGGGGCTACCGTTACCGTCACGCTCAATGGCAAAACCTATACCGCGCTGGTACTGGCCGACGGCAGTTGGACATTGCAGGTGCCTAGCGCCGATCTGCAACTGCTGGCCGAAGGCAACAACACCATTTCTGCCAGCGTGACAGGCAACGATGGTTCTACCGTAACCACCACGCACAATCTGGACGTTTACACTCATGATTTGCCTGCGGTGACACTGGACACGCCGTTTGGTGATGGCATCCTGAATGGCGCAGAGGCGGGTCAGCCACAGACGCTTACCGGCACCACCGGCATCACCAGCCCGGGGCAAACGGTCACCGTGACTCTGGGCGGTAAAACCTACACCGGCACCGTGGATGGCAGCGGCCATTGGAGCGTCACCCTTCCTGCCGCCGATCTGCAAGCGCTGCCAGATGGCACGCCAGCCTTGACCGTCACGGTCACCGATGCGGCGGGCAACAGCAATACGCTGAACACCACCGTCACCGTCGATGAGACCGCGCCAACCCTCACCATCAATACCATCGCGGGCGACGATATCCTCAACGCTGCCGAGGTGCAGGTGGCGCAGACCGTGTCCGGCACCGCGTCCGTTGCCGATGCGGGCCGCACCGTCACCCTGACCTTGAACGGCAAGACTTACACCGCCGTAGTGCAACCGGATGGATCGTGGAGCACCAGCCTGCCCGCCGCCGATCTGCAAGCGCTCAGCGATGGCAGCCACAACCTGGTCGCCACCCTCACCGATGCCGCAGGCAACAGCACCAGCGTCACCCACGGCGTCAGCGTCGATGCCGACCCGGCCAACCTGCCAACCGTCAGCATCGGCGTGTTTGCCGGTAACGACATTATCGATGGCGCCGAAGTGAAAACCGCACAGACCCTGTCCGGTACCACCACCCACGTGGAAGCCGGGCAGACCGTCACCCTCACGCTGAACGGCAAAACCTACACCGCTACCGTGCTGGCAGACGGCTCCTGGAGTACCAGCGTACCGGCAGCCGATCTGGCGCTACTGGCCAACGGCCAGACCACCATTACCGCCACCGTCAGCGACAGCGCCGGGAACCCGGCCAACGCCAGCCATGACGTGACCGTCGACACCAGCCTGAGCGGCCTGTCTATCGCCGTCATTGCCGGTGACGACAAACTCAGCCTGGCCGAAAGCCAGCTGCCGCTGGCCATCAACGGCAGCAGCGCCAACCTGGCCGTCGGGACTACGGTTACCGTGACCTTGAACGGTAAAACCTACACCGGCACCACGCTGGCAGACGGCTCGTGGAGCGTCACCGTGCCTGCCGCCGACCTGGCCTTGCTGGCCGATGGTAACGCCTCCGTGACCGTGAGCGCCGTCGATCAGGCCGGTAATCCGGTCAGCGATAGCCATAATCTGGGCGTGTTTATCCATGGCCTGCCGGACGTGACCCTGAACACGCCGTTTGGTGATGGCATCCTGAATGGCGCTGAGGCGGGTCAGCCACAGACGCTTACCGGCACCACCGGCATCACCAGCCCGGGGCAAACGGTCACCGTGACTCTGGGCGGCAAAACCTATACCGGCACCGTGGATGCCAACGGCAACTGGAGCGTCACGCTGCCAAGCGCCGACCTGCAAGCGTTGCCAGACGGCACACCGGCCTTGACCGTCACGGTCACCGATGCGGCGGGCAACAGCAACACGTTGAATACCACCGTCACCGTCGATGAGACTGCGCCAACGCTCACCGTGGGCCTGATTGCCGGGGATGATGTGCTGAACGCCGCCGAAGTGCTGGTGGCGCAAACCGTGTCCGGCACCGCCTCGGTAGCGGATGCGGGCCGCACCGTGACCCTGACCTTGAACGGCAAAACCTACACCGCCGTAGTACAACCGGATGGTTCGTGGAGTGCGTCATTGCCCGCCGCCGATCTGCAAGCGCTCAGCGATGGCAGCCACAATCTGGTCGCCACCCTCACCGATACTGCGGGTAACAGCACCAGCGTGACTCACAGCATCAACGTCGATGCCAACCCGGCCAATCTGCCGACCATCAGCATCGGCGTGTTTGCCGGTAACGACATTATCGATGGCGCCGAAGTGAAAACCGCCCAGACCCTGTCTGGCACCACTGCCCATGTGGAAGCAGGCCAGACCGTCACCCTCACCCTGAACGGTAAAACCTACACCGCTACCGTGCTGGCAGACGGCTCCTGGAGTACCAGCGTACCCGCAGCCGATCTGGCGCTGCTGGCCAACGGCCAGACCACCATTACCGCCACCGTCAGCGACAGCGCCGGTAACCCGGCCAACGCCAGCCATGACGTGACCGTCGACACCAGCCTGAGCGGGCTGTCTATCGCCGTCATTGCCGGTGACGACAAACTCAGCCTGGCGGAAAGCCAGCTGCCGCTGGCCATCAACGGCAGCAGCGCCAACCTGGCCGTCGGGACTACGGTTACCGTGACCTTGAACGGTAAAACCTACACCGGCACCACGCTGGCAGACGGCTCGTGGAGCGTCACCGTGCCTGCCGCCGACCTGGCCTTGCTGGCCGATGGCTCCACCACCGTGACCGTGAGCGCCGTCGATCAGGCCGGTAACCCGGTTAGCGACAGCCACAACCTGGGCGTGTTTATCCATGGCCTGCCGGACGTGACCCTGAACACGCCGTTTGGCGATGGCATCCTGAATGGCGCAGAGGCGGGTCAGTCACAGACGCTTACCGGCACCACCGGCATCACCAGCCCGGGGCAAACGGTCACCGTGACTCTGGGCGGCAAAACCTATACCGGCACCGTGGATGCCAACGGCAACTGGAGCGTCACGCTGCTAAGCGCCGACCTGCAAGCGTTGCCAGACGGCACACCGGCCTTGACCGTCACGGTCACCGATGCGGCGGGCAACAGCAATACGCTGAACACCACCGTCACCGTCGATGAGACCGCGCCAACGCTCACCGTGGGCCTGATTGCTGGCGATGATGTGCTGAACGCCGCCGAAGTGCTGGTGGCGCAAACCGTGTCCGGCACCGCCTCGGTCGCCGATGCGGGCCGCACCGTGACCCTGACCTTGAACGGCAAAACCTACACCGCCGTAGTACAACCGGATGGATCGTGGAGCACCAGCCTGCCCGCCGCCGATCTGCAAGCGCTCAGCGATGGCAGCCATAACCTGGTCGCCACCCTCACCGATACTGCGGGTAACAGCACCAGCGTGACTCACAGCATCAACGTCGATGCCAACCCGGCCAATCTGCCGACCATCAGCATCGGCGTGTTTGCCGGTAACGACATTATCGATGGCGCCGAAGTGAAAACCGCCCAGACCCTGTCTGGCACCACTGCCCATGTGGAAGCAGGCCAGACCGTCACCCTCACGCTGAACGGCAAAACCTACACCGCTACCGTGCTGGCAGACGGTTCCTGGAGCACCAGCGTACCGGCTGCGGATCTGGCACTGCTGGCCAACGGCCAGACCACCATTACCGCCACCGTCAGCGACAGTGCCGGGAACCCGGCCAGTGGCAGCCATGACGTGACCATCGATACCGACCTCAGCGGGCTGTCTATCGCCGTGATTGCCGGTGACGACAAACTCAGCCTGGCCGAAAGCCAGCTGCCGCTGGCCATTAACGGCAGCAGCGCCAACCTGGCCGTCGGGACTACGGTTACCGTCACCCTGAACGGTAAAACCTACACCGGCACCACGCTGGCAGACGGCTCCTGGAGCGTCTCCGTGCCTGCCGCCGACCTGGCGTTGCTGGCCGATGGCACCACCACCGTGACCGTCACCGCCGTCGATCAGGCCGGTAACCCGGTCAGCGACAGCCACAACCTGGGCGTATTTATCCATGGTCTGCCGGACGTGACCCTGAACACGCCGTTTGGCGATGGCATCCTGAACGGTGCAGAAGCGGGCCAGCCGCAGACCCTCACGGGGTCCACCGGCATCACCACGCCTGGGCAGAGCGTTACCGTCACCCTGGGTGGTAAAACCTACACCGGCACCGTGGATGCCAACGGCAACTGGAGCGTCACGCTGCCAAGCGCCGATCTGCAAGCGCTGCCGGACGGCACGCCAGCCTTGACCGTGACGGTCACCGATGCGGCGGGCAACAGCAACACGCTGAACACCACCGTCACCGTCGATGAGACCGCGCCAACCCTCACCGTTAACGTGGTGGCCGGGGATGATGTGCTGAATGCCGCCGAAGTGCTGGTGGCGCAAACCGTGTCCGGCACCGCCTCGGTAGCGGATGCGGGCCGCACCGTGACCCTGACCTTGAACGGCAAGACTTACACCGCCGTAGTGCAACCGGATGGTTCGTGGAGTGCGTCATTGCCCGCCGCCGATCTACAAGCACTCAGCGATGGCAGCCATAACCTGGTCGCTACCCTCACCGATGCCGCGGGGAACAGCACCAGCACTACCCATGTCCTCGGTGTGGATGCCAACCCGGCCAACCTGCCAACCGTCAGCATCGGCGTGTTTGCCGGTAACGACATTGTCGATGGCGCCGAAGTGAAAACCGCCCAGACCCTGTCCGGTACCACCACCCACGTGGAAGCCGGGCAGACCGTCACCCTCACGCTGAACGGTAAAACCTATACGGCGACCGTCTTGGCGGATGGCTCCTGGAGCACCAGCGTACCGGCAGCCGATCTGGCACTGCTGGCCAACGGCCAGACCACCATTACCGCCACCGTCAGCGACAGCGCCGGGAACCCGGCCAGTGCCAGCCATGACGTGACCATCGATACCGACCTCAGCGGGCTGTCTATCGCCGTGATTGCCGGTGACGACAAACTCAGCCTGGCGGAAAGCCAGCTGCCGCTGGCCATCAACGGCAGCAGCGCCAACCTGGCCGTCGGGACTACGGTTACCGTGACCTTGAACGGTAAAACCTACACCGGCACCACGCTGGCAGACGGCTCCTGGAGCGTCACCGTGCCTGCCGCCGACCTGGCGTTGCTGGCCGATGGTAACGCCTCCGTGACCGTGAGCGCCGTCGATCAGGCCGGTAACCCGGTCAGCGATAGCCATAATCTGGGCGTATTTATCCATGGCCTGCCGGACGTGACCCTGAACACGCCATTTGGCGATGGCATCCTGAACGGTGCAGAAGCGGGCCAGCCGCAGACCCTCACAGGGTCCACCGGCATCACCACGCCTGGGCAGACCGTCACGGTTACCCTGGGCGGCAAAACCTATACCGGCACCGTGGATGGCAGCGGCAACTGGAGCGTCACGCTGCCAAGCGCCGACCTGCAAGCGTTGCCAGACGGCACACCGGCCTTGACCGTCACGGTCACCGATGCGGCGGGCAACAGCAACACGTTGAATACCACCGTCACCGTCGATGAGACTGCGCCAACACTCACCGTGGGCCTGATTGCCGGGGATGATGTGCTGAACGCCGCCGAAGTGCTGGTGGCGCAGACCGTGTCCGGTACCGCCTCGGTCGCGGATGCGGGCCGCACCGTGACCCTGACCTTGAACGGCAAGACTTACACCGCGGTGGTGCAACCGGATGGATCGTGGAGCACCAGCCTGCCCGCTGCCGATCTGCAAGCACTCAGCGATGGCAGCCATAACCTGGTCGCTACCCTCACCGATGCCGCGGGGAACAGCACCAGCACTACCCATGTCCTCGGTGTGGATGCCAACCCGGCCAACCTGCCAACCGTCAGCATCGGCGTGTTCGCCGGTAACGACATTGTCGACGGTGCGGAAGTAAAAACCGCTCAGACCCTGTCCGGTACCACCACCCACGTGGAAGCGAGCCAGACCGTCACCCTCACCCTGAACGGCAAAACCTACACCGCCACCGTGCTGGCAGACGGCTCCTGGAGCACCAACGTGCCCGCAGCCGACCTGGCACTGTTGGCCAACGGCCAGACCACCATTACCGCCACCGTCAGCGACAGCGCCGGTAACCCGGCCAACGCCAGCCATGACGTGACCGTCGATACCAACCTCAGTGGGCTGTCCATCTCCGTGATCGCAGGGGATGACAAACTGAATCTGGCCGAAAGTCTGCAACCGCTGACGATCTCCGGCGACAGCGCCAATCTGCCGCTCGGTGCCATCGTTACCGTGACGCTGAATGGCAAGATTTACATCGGCTTGACCCTGCCAGACGGTTCATGGAGCGTTCAGGTCCCGGCCGCCGATCTGGCACTGCTGGCCGATGGCACCGCCACCGTCAGCGTCAGCGCCGTCGATCAGGGCGGCAACCTGGTCAGCAACAGCCACAACCTGGGCGTGTTTATCCACACGCTGCCGGACGCCACGCTGAACACGCCGTTTGGCGATGGCATCCTGAACGGCACGGAAGCGGGCCAGCCGCAGACCCTCACGGGGTCCACCGGCATCACCACGCCGGGGCAAACCGTCACGGTTACCCTGGGCGGCAAAACCTATACCGGCACCGTGGATGGCAGTGGCAACTGGAGCGTCAGCGTTCCTGCTGCCGATCTGCAAGCGCTGCCAGACGGCACACCGGCCTTGTCTGTAGTGGTCACCGATGCCGCTGGCAACAGCAACACGTTGAACACCACCGTCACCGTCGATGCAACCGCACCAACCCTGACCGTGGGCCTGATTGCTGGCGATGATGTGCTGAACGCCGCCGAAGTGTTGGTGGCACAGACCGTGTCCGGCACCGCCTCGATTGGTGATGCAGGCCGCACCGTCACACTGACCTTGAACGGCAAAACCTACACCGCCGTAGTACAACCGGACGGCACCTGGAGCGCCTCACTGCCAGCCGCCGATCTGCAAGCGCTCAGCGACGGTAGCCACAACCTGGTGGCGATCCTCACCGATGCGGCGGGCAACAGCACCAGCGTGACCCACAGCATCAGCGTCGATGCCAACCCGGCCAACCTGCCGACCGTCAGCATCGGCGTGTTTGCTGGTAACGACATTGTCGACGGCGCCGAAGTGAAAACCGCACAGACCCTGTCCGGTACCACTGCCCATGTGGAAGCAGGCCAGACCGTCACCCTCACCCTGAACGGCAAAACCTACACCGCCACCGTGCTGGCAGACGGTTCCTGGAGCACCAGCGTACCGGCAGCCGATCTGGCACTGCTGGCCAACGGCCAGACCACCATTACCGCCACCGTCAGCGACAGCGCCGGGAACCCGGCCAGTGCCAGCCATGACGTGACCATCGATACCGACCTCAGCGGGCTGTCTATCGCCGTGATTGCCGGTGACGACAAACTCAGCCTGGCGGAAAGCCAGCTGCCGTTGGTCATCAACGGCGGCAGTGCCAACCTGGCCACGGGTGCAACCGTGACCGTTACGCTCAACGGTAAAACCTACACCGGTACCACGCTGGCAGACGGCTCCTGGAGCGTCACCGTGCCTGCGGCCGACTTGGCCTTGCTGGCCGATGGCACCACCACCCTCAGCGTGACCGCCGTCGATCAGGCCGGTAACCCGGTCAGCGGCAGCCACGTTCTGGGCGTGTTTATCCATAGCCTGCCAGACGCCACCCTGAACACGCCGTTTGGCGATGGCATTCTGAACGGCACGGAAGCGGGCCAGCCTCAGACCCTCACGGGGTCCACCGGCATCACCACGCCAGGCCAGACCGTTACCGTGACCTTGGGCGGTAAAACCTACACCGGCACCGTAGACGGCAGTGGCAACTGGAGCGTCAGCGTTCCTGCTGCCGATCTGCAAGCGCTGCCAGACGGCACGCCGGCCTTGACCGTCACGGTTACCGATACTGCCGGTAACAGCAATACGCTGAATACCACCGTCACCGTCGATACAACCGCGCCTACCCTCACCGTGGGCCTGATTGCTGGCGATGATGTGCTGAACGCCGCCGAAGTGCTGGTGGCACAGAGCGTCTCCGGCAGCGCCTCAATCGCGGATGCGGGTCGCACCGTCAGCCTGACCTTGAACGGCAAAACCTACACCGCCGTGGTGCAGCCAGATGGTTCGTGGAGCGCCAGCGTGCCCGCTGCCGATCTGCAAGCGCTCAGCGACGGTAGCCACAACCTGGTGGCGATCCTCACCGATGCCGCAGGCAACAGCACCAGCGTCACCCACAGCATCAACGTCGATGCCAACCCGGCCAACCTGCCGACCGTCAGCATCGGCGTATTTGCCGGTAACGACATTGTCGACGGTGCGGAAGTCAAAACCGCTCAGACCCTGTCTGGTACCTCCACCCATGTGGAAACGGGCCAGATCGTGACCATTACGCTGAACGGTAAAACCTATACGGCGACCGTCTTGGCGGATGGCTCCTGGAGCACCAGCGTACCGGCTGCCGATCTGGCGCTACTGGCCAACGGCCAGACCACCATTACCGCCACCGTCAACGACAGTGCAGGTAACCCAGCCAGCGGCAGTCATCAGGTGACCGTCGATACCGACCTCAGCGGGCTGTCGATTGCCGTGATTGCCGGTGATGACAAACTCAACCTGGCGGAAAGCCTGCTGCCGTTGGCCATCAGCGGTAGCAGCACCAACCTGGCCGTGGGGGCTACGGTTACCGTCACCCTGAACGGTAAAACCTACACCGGCACCACGCTGGCAGACGGCTCCTGGAGCGTCTCCGTGCCTGCCGCCGACTTGGCGTTGCTGGCCGATGGCACCACCACCGTGACCGTCACCGCCACCGATCAGGCCGGTAACCCGGTCAGCGACAGCCACAACCTGGGCGTATTTACCCATAGCCTGCCAGAAGCCACCCTAAATACACCGTTTGGCGACGGCATTCTGAACGGCACGGAAGCGGGCCAGCCTCAGACACTCACGGGGTCCACCGGCATCACCACGCCGGGGCAAACCGTTACCGTGACCTTGGGCGGTAAAACCTACACCGGCACCGTAGACGGCAGTGGCAACTGGAGCGTCACCGTCCCTGCGGCCGATCTGCAAGCGCTGCCAGACGGCACGCCAGCCTTGTCTGTAGTGGTCTCCGATGCCGCCGGTAACAGCAATACGCTGAACACCACCGTCACCGTTGATGCCACTGCGCCTACCCTCACCGTGGGCTTGGTTGCCGGGGATGATGTGCTGAACGCCGCCGAAGTACTGGTGGCACAAACCGTGTCCGGCACTGCCTCGGTCGCGGATGCAGGCCGCTCCGTCACCCTGACCTTGAACGGCAAAACCTACACCGCCGTGGTGCAGCCAGATGGATCGTGGAGCACCAGCGTGCCCGCTGCCGATCTGCAAGCGCTCAGCGATGGCAGCCATAACCTGGTCGCTACCCTCACCGACGCGGCGGGCAACAGCACCAGCGTCACCCACAGCCTCAATATCGATGCCAACCCGGCCAATCTGCCAACGCTGAGCATCGGCGCATTCGCCGGGGACGATATCGTTAACGGGGCCGAAGCGCTGGTCACTCAGGCCCTGTCCGGTACCACCACCAATGTCGAAGTCGGCCAGACCGTGACGCTAACCCTGAACGGCAAAACCTACTTCGCCAGCGTGCAGGTAGGCGGCGGCTGGAGCGTTAACGTTCCGGCGGCAGATATGGCGTTGCTGGCCAATGGCCAGGCTACCATCACCGCCAGCGTCAGCGATCAGGCAGGCAACCCGGCCACCAGCAGCCATACCATCAGCGTTGATACGGCGGTGGAAAGCATCGCCATCAACCTGATTGCCGGTGACGATAAGCTGAACCTGACCGAGGCCTCACAGCCGCTGACCATCAGCGGGACCACCGTCAATGTGAACGCTGGCCAAACCGTTACCGTAACCTTGAACGGCAAGACCTACACCGGCGTTGTTCTGGCCAACGGCAGTTGGAGCGTATCGGTGAACAGCGCCGATCTGCTGGCACTGCAAGACGGCCTGACGACGGTCACCGCCAGCGTCTCCAACCCGGGTGTCGATCCGGTCAGCGACAGTCATTCACTGGATGTGCATATCCATACCCTGCCGGAGCCAACCATCAACCTGCCGTTTGGCGATGGTTTCCTCAACCAGGCTGAGGCCGCCACAGCACAACTGCTGAGCGGCAGCACCGGCATCCCTGGTGCGGGACAAAGCGTGATCGTCACTCTGGGTGGCAAAACTTATACCGCAACCGTGGATGGCAGCGGTAACTGGAGCGTTTCCATCCCATCGGCCGATCTGCAAAACCTGCCAGCGGGCAGCAACACCATCAGCGTATCCGCTACGGACTCCGCAGGTAACAGCGTGCCTGGCAGCACTACGGCGCAGGTCGATCTGGTGCCACCAACTCTGGCGGTCAAGCCGTTTGCCGGGGATGACAAGGTTAACGCCCTGGAAAGCCTCAGCGACCAGGTGGTTTCCGGCACCGCTTCCATCGGTGATGCCGGGCGTACCGTCACGGTGACCCTCAACGGTAAGTCCTACACCGGGGTAGTTGCCAACGACGGCACCTGGAGTGCCACCATCCCAAGCGCCGATCTGCAAGCAATGGGTGATGGCAGTTATCCATTAACCACCACCCTGAGCGATGCGGCGGGCAACACCACCACCGTCACCCATACCGTGACGATCGATGCCAATCCGCTGGATCTGCCAACCTTGAGCATCAATGTGTTTGCCGGTAACGATATTATCGACGGCGCAGAGGTGAAAACCAGCCAGACGCTGAGCGGCACCACCACCCATGTAGAAGCGGGCCAGTTGGTGACCATCACGCTGAATGGCAAAACCTACACCGCCACCGTGCTGGCAGACGGTACCTGGAGCACCAGCGTATCCGCCGCCGATCTGGGCCAACTGGCTCAGGGCAACAGCACCATTAGCGTCACCGTTAGCGATACCTCCGGCAACCCGGCAACGGCAACGCATAACGTGGTGGTCAACACGGCCCTGAGCGGCATCGCCATCGACGTGATTGCCGGTGACGATAAGCTGAATCTGGCCGAAAGCCTGCTGCCATTAGCCATCAACGGCAGCAGCCTCAACCTGGCTACCGGCGCAAGCGTGACCGTGACGCTGAACGGTAAAACCTACACCGGCATTACGCTGGCGGACGGTTCCTGGAGCGTGCTGGTACCACCAGCCGATCTGGCGTTGTTGGCAGACGGCAATATCAACCTGAGCGTTTCCGCTGTCGACCAGGCCGGTAACCCGGTCAGCAGCAGCCATACCTTGGGCGTATTTATCCATAACCTGCCGGACGCCACCCTCAATACGCCGTTTGGCGATGGCATCCTGAACGGTACGGAAGCGGGCCAGCCGCAGACCATCACCGGCTCCACCGGCATCACCACGCCGGGGCAAACCGTGACCGTGACCCTTGGGGATAAAACCTACACCGGTACCGTGGACGATAGCGGCAACTGGAGCGTCACCGTTCCGGTTGGCGATTTGCAGGCATTGCCGGATGGGACGCCATTGCTCAACGTCGTGGTCACCGATGCTGCGGGCAACAGCAATACCCTGAGCGGCACCGTCGTGGTCGATAAGGTCGCTCCAACCCTCACCGTCGGTGTGATTGCCGGTGATGACGTGCTTAACAGCGCGGAGGTGCTGCTCAATCAGACCGTCTCCGGCACCGCCTCCATCGGGGATGCTGGTCGTACCGTGACGCTGACGTTGAACGGTAAAACCTACACCGCAGTGGTTCAGCCGGACGGCTCGTGGAGCACTTCTCTGCCAACCGCCGATCTCACCGCACTGTCCGATGGCAGCTATAACCTGGTCGCCACCCTGACCGATAGCGCCGGTAACAGCACCAGCGTCACCCACGCCATCGGGGTTGATGCCAGCGCGTTGAACGCACCGGTGCTGACCATCGGCACCTTTGCGGGCAATAATATTATTGACGGTGCCGAGGTGCAGGCAACGCAAACCCTGAGCGGCAGCAGCCTGAATGTTGAAGCCGGGCAGATCGTTTCCATCACCCTCAATGGCAAAACCTATACCGCCACCGTGCAGGCAGACGGTTCCTGGAGCACCAACGTACCGGCGGCCGATCTGGCTCTGCTGACCAACGGCAGTTTAACGATCACCGCCGACGTAACCGATAAAGCCGGTAACCCGGCCAGCGCCACCCATGACGTTACGGTCGATCTCACCCAGAGCGCCCTGGCGATTGCTCCAATCACCGGCGATAACCAGTTGAACGCCATCGAAGCCGCCGCAGGGATCAGCATCAGCGGGAGTTCCACCAACGTTGCCGCCGGTGCGACGGTCACCATTGCACTGAACGGTAAGTTCTACGAGGCGATAGTGCAGGCCGATGGCAGTTGGACGACGACCGTTCCTTCAGCCGATCTGACGATCCTGGGCGATGGCAACCTGACCGTCACCGTCAGTGCCACCGACGAAGCGGGCAATCTGGTCACCGGTTCGCAGCAGTTGGGTGTGCTGATCAACAGCCTGCCGGTTGCCACCTTGAACACGCCGTTTGGTGATGGCTATCTGAACAAGGCGGAATCCACCAGCGATCAAACGCTGAGCGGCACCACCGGCGTCAGCGGTAGCGGGCAAACCGTCAGCGTGGTACTGGGAGGGAAAACCTATACCGGCATCGTCGATAACAACGGCAACTGGAGTGTGAGCGTACCAAGTGCCGATCTGGCGGCCCTGCCTGACGGCCCAACCAGCATTGGGGTCACCGTCGGCGACGTGGCTGGCAACACTTCCAGCATCACCTCCAGCGCCACGGTCGATCTGACCGTGCCGGTGCTGACCATCAACACCGTCAGCGGTGATGACATCATCAACATCGCCGAAAGCCAGCAAGCGCTGCAAATCACCGGTACTGCACCGATCAACGACAGCGGCCAGCCAGTGGTAGTGAAAGTCACCATCAACGGCTTGACCTATAACGGGCTGGTGCTGGCGGATGGCAGTTGGAGCGTCACCATTCCGGCTGGCGATTTGGCTAACCTGCCGAACGGTATCTCCTCCATCACCGCCACCTTGACCGACGCCGCTGGCAACACCGGCAGCGTCAGCCACGGCATCACCCTGGATACCGACCCGGCCCAGGCACCGCTATTGACCATCAACACCCTGTCCGGCGATGACTACCTCAGCCTGGCGGAATCCAACCTGCCGCTGACCATCAGCGGGGGTAGCCAGCGCGTCGAACAAGGGCAACAGGTTACCGTAACGCTCAATGGCAAAACCTATACCGCCATCGTCGGCGCGGACGGCAGTTGGAGTCTGCAGGTTCCGGCTGTGGATGTGGGGGCCTTGCCAGACGGTAAAGACACCATCACCGCCACGGTTAGCGATACCTCTGGCAACCAGGCTACCGCCAACCACAACCTCACCGTGATCACCGATGCGGGCAATCTGCCGCAGCTGTCGGTCAACGTGATTGCCGGTGATGACATCATCAACGCCAATGAGGCGAATGCTGCCATCATCATCAGCGGAGGATCCAGCCATGTGCAGCCTGGCCAGGTGGTCAGCGTGCTGCTTAACGGCAAAACCTACACCGCAGTGGTACAAGCAGACGGCAGCTGGAGCGCGACGGTTCCATCAGCCGACGTGCAGGCATTGCCACAAGGCTCGCAGACCGTGACAGCCTCGGTGACCGATATCGCCGAGAACCCGGCCAGCGCCACCCATAACGTCACTGTTGACACCGTGCCACCATTACTGGAGATCGATATCTTCGCTGGTGACGGCATCCTCAACCTGGCGGAAGCGCTGCTGGGGCAAGTGTTGAGCGGGCATACCGATCCGGGCCTGACCGTTACCGTTACGCTGGGAGCCAACGTTTACACCGCCCTGGCGGATCCAACGACCGGTGCGTGGAGCGTCAATATCCCAAGCAATATCCTGCAAGGGCTGTTGGATGGTAGCGTGACCATCGGCGTGAGCGTCACCGACGCCGCAGGTAACGGCGTGTCAGACTCCATCACGGTGGCGGTCAACACCCATACGCTACCATCGCTGACGCTGAACCCGCTGTTCGGTGACAATATTCTTAATATTGCCGAACTGGGGATTGCTACGCCAATCGGCGGTGCAGCAGCCAACCTGCTGGTTAACACTCCGGTGTTGGTCAAGATTGGCACCTACGTGGTGAACGGTATCGTGAATAACGATGGTACCTGGAGCGCGCTGATCCCAGCCAATGCCCTGGCCTTGCTGGCAGACGGCACCGTGCAGGTGGTGGTCTCCGCCGTGGATGCGGCGGGTAACCCTGCCAGCGCCGGTGGTTCGCTGGAGATCCTGTCGCATATCCTGCCGAATCCAACCATTAACCTGCCGTTTGGCGACGGCGCACTGAACCTGGTGGAAGCCGGGGTCAATCAGCTGTTGACCGGCACCACCGGCATTATCGGCAACGGTCAAACGGTGGTGGTCAGCCTCAACGGTAAAGACTACAACGCCACGGTCGGCAATAACGGCCAGTGGAGTGTCACCCTGCCAACCACCGATCTGCTGGGGCTGCTGGATGGCCCACACACCATCAGCGTGGTTGCCACCGATAAAGGCGGCAACAGCCACGGCGTGACGCTGGACTTTGACAGCATCCTCACCGGGCTGCCGGTGGCCGGGTTCGACACGCCGTTTATCGATGGCATTGTCAACCACGCCGAAGCCTTGCTAGGCGGAGCCCTTACCGGCACCACCGGCATCGCCAGCAATCTTGGCCAGACCGTGAAAGTGAACGTTAACGGCCTGACCCTGAACGCTACGGTAAATGCCGACGGTAGTTGGACGCTGCCACTCGACAGTGCCACCCTGCTCGGCCTGCCGGACGGCAACTGGCCGGTCACGGTGACGGTTACCGATGCAGTGGGTAACACCAACAGCACTACCGGCTCGCTGGAGATCCTGGTCAACAAGCTGCCGTTGCCAACCCTGGACTTACCGTTTGGCGATGGCCTGCTGAATATTGCCGAAGCCGCGCTGACGCAAACCCTGACCGGCAAAACCGGTCTGATCGGCAGCGGCCAGATCGTCACGGTGACGGTGGACGAAGGTCTGCCAAATCAGCAGACCTTTACCGCTCAAGCCGATGGGCTGGGTGGCTGGTCTCTGCAACTCACCGCAGCACAGCTTGCCGTGTTCACCAACGGGCAGCATACCGTTGAGGTCACCGTCGAGGACCGTGCTGGCAATACGGCTACCACCGCACCGCTGGACGTTAACGCCCTGCTGACGCTGCCGACTCCTACCATCGTTCCGCCATTTGGTGTTGACGGTGTGCTGAGCATCAGCGAAGCCGCCGGTGCGCTGACAATCACCGGCACCACCGGGGTGAATGGCGCAGGCCAGGCGGTGAAAGTGGTGATCGATGTCAATGGCGTCAGTTACAACGCGCAGGTTGATATCGACGGCAACTGGTCATTACCGCTGCCTGCGGCCACCCTGAGCACCTTGCTGGATGGGCCACACGTGCTGACCGTCACGGCGACCGATGCCGCGGGCAACACCAACAGCAGTAGTCTGAACTTCTCCAGCGATCTCACCGCGCCGGTGCCAACCATCAACACACCGTTTGGTGACGGTTTCCTCAACCTGGCCGAGGCCAACCTGGGGCAAATCCTCACTGGCAGCGCCGGTGACGCAGCAACCGTTAGCGTGAAGATCGGTAGCCAAACCTTTACCGCACAGGTCAGCGGCGGCAACTGGAGCCTGGCGCTGACGACACCGCAGTTAACAGCATTGGCCGAGGGCGATAACACCATCACCGTGACCGCCACGGATGCCGCAGGCAACCAAGGCACGGCTGGTTCTTCGGTACATATTTCGGTCAACACACTGCCGTCCGTCACCATCAGTAACTTCACGGCGGATAACATCATCAACTATGCCGAGAGCCAATCGGTACAGCTGATAACCGGTACCTCCACCAACGTCGCGGTTGGGCAACAGGTGACCGTTACGCTCAACAGCAAAACCTATACCGGGGTGGTGTTGGCGAATGGCAGTTGGAGTGTATCGGTGCCACCAGCCGATCTGAAAGCCCTGAGCGGGACACCAAGCATCACGGCTCAGGTCAGCGATCAGGCCGGGAACATTGCCGTCGACAACCACAACTTCACCGTTAACCTGACGCCTCCGGGCCAGATTATTACCGTTGATCCGATCACCGGCGATAACATCGTTAACGCCAGCGAAGTCGGGTTGATCATCAACCTGACCGGTAAAGTGGTTGGTGGGATCGGGCTTGGTCAGGTAGTGACCATTATCGTTGGTGGTTTGCCACTGGGGATCCCGGTTACCACCCTGGCGGATGGCACCTTCAGCACTGTGGTGACCTTCCCGGTTGACGGCAATATCGTGGTTTCGGCCAGCACCACGTTGCTGACACCACTGCCAACGGTGTTTACCGCCAGCGAAACCGTGTTGGTCGACCGCATTCCACCGACGCTCACCATCAATACCTTCGCGGGTAACGACGTGTTGAACGCCAGTGAAAGCACCGTCGCCCAGGCGATCTCCGGTACCGCTTCGGTCTCGGAAGCAGGCCGCATTGTCACCGTCACGCTGAACGGCAAAACCTACAGTGCGCAGGTCAGCGGCGCCGGCACCTGGTCGGTCAACGTGCCACCGGCAGATCTGGTTAACCTGCCGCAGGGCAGTAGCACCATTAATGCCACCCTGTCCGACGCAGCAGGCAACACCACGCCTGCAACCCACGTCATTACTACCGATACCACGGCACCGCTGCTGTCGGTCGATCTGCTGACCGGGGACAATATCCTGACGCTGGTAGAAGCCCTGCTCGGCCAGACATTGACCGGGACCGGCGGCATTGGCGAAACCGTCACCGTTACGCTGGGGCCATTGACCGCCAGTGTGGTTGTTGGCCCGGATGGCAAATGGAGCATTCCGCTGCCGTCGCTCGATCTGCAAAACCTGACCGATGGGCCGCAGATCATCGGCGTCACCCTGACCGACACCGCTGGCAACAGCAGCCATACCGACGTGACGCTGAACGTGGCGCTGAACAAAACGCTCGGTGCGGGGGTTAACGCCCTGTTTGGCGGTGATGGCGTGCTGAACCTGGCCGAATCGCTGCTGACTCAGGTGATCAGCGGTAACGCCACCGGCGATTACAACGGTGCGGTGGTGCATGTCACCGTTGCCGGGATAACGCTGGATGCCAACGTGGGCGGCAACGGCCAGTGGAGCGTCTCGCTGCTGCCAAGCCAACTGAGCCTGTTGGGTGACGGTCTGGCGCAGATACAGGTGCAAATCGTTGATTCCCACGGCAACGTGGTCAACGACCTGATCGATATCGATGTCCTTACGCAGAACCTGCCAGTGATAGGCCCGGTCACCGCCTTTGGCGATGGCCTGCTGAATGCGGTAGAAGCCGGTGTATCACAGACCATCAGCGGGGTGATTAACGGTCTTGGTATCGGCGGCGGCAGCGTTAGCGTCAGCCTGGGCACCAAAACCTATACCGCTAGCGTGGGTGCGGGTGGAGCCTGGAGCCTGTCGATCCCACCACTGGATCTGGCCGCCCTGAGCGACGGCAATCTGGCGCTGGGCGTCTCGGTGACCGATTCTGCCGGTAACGTGGTGAGCAAAAACATCGATATCACCGCCATCATCCACAATCTGCCGCACATCGTGCTGGATCCGATCTTTGGCGACGGTATCCTTAACGTGGCAGACCTGTTGCTGAACCAGACTATCGGTGGCACCGTCACCAATCTGGCGAAAGGTGCCACCATCAATCTGGATATTGCCGGTTCGCAAACGCTGACGGCCACCGTAGGCGATGGTGGCAAGTGGAGCGCCACCGTCACGCCGGATATCCTCGGTATCCTGCAAGGGCTGGGCAACGGTAACTTTACCGTCACCGCCTCGGCGACCGATGCGGTGGGTAACACCACCAGCGCCACTGCCGGGCTACAGTTGGATGTGAAACTGCCGGTGATTACGCTCGATCCGCTGTTTGGTGGTGATGGCTTCCTCAACGCGGCGGAAGCGTTGGTAGCGCAAACCGTCAGCGGTACCGTGGCCTTCGCCAGCGCAGGTGCGCAGGTACAGGTTTCTCTTGGCGGTAAAAACTTCCTGACCACCGTCGGTACCGACGGCAAGTTCAGCCTGGTGCTGCAACCTGCCGATCTGCATACCCTGCTGGACGGCAATGTCAACGTTGGCGTTTCGGTGCTGGATGGTTCCGGTAACATCGGGGTACTGAATACGGCGATTGATGTGATCGTCAACAAGCTGCCAACGCTGGCGCTGAACCCGCTGTTTGGCGGCGACGGCTTCCTCAATGCGGCCGAAGCGCTGCTGACCCAGACCATCAGCGGTACCACCACCAATGCGGCGGCGGGTTCCCAGGTGGTGATCAAGGTCGGTACGCTGCAACTGAACGCCACGGTCGGTGCAGACGGTAGCTGGAGCGCCAACATCAACCCGCTGCAGTTGGCGGATCTGGCGGCGGGCAATCTGATCGTCAGCGCCACGGTCACCGATCCGGCAGGTAATACCAGCGGTGCCAGCGTAGGCCTCAACGTGGCGACCATTCTGCCAACGCTGACGCTGAACCCGCTGTTTGGCGACGGTACGCTGGATCTGAGCGACCTGCTGTCACCGCAGATCCTGAGCGGCAACGCAGGTAACGTGTCGGCAGGGACCACCATCACCCTGACGCTGGGCAGCCACACCTACACCACGAGCGTTGATGCCACCGGCAAATGGCAGTTGCCGATCCCAGCTCTGGATCTGCAAGGGCTGTTGGATGGCCTGACCAACGTCACCGCCAGCCTCACCGATGCGGCAGGAAACACCGTCAGCAAGGTTAGCCCACTCAACGTGCTGATCAACGCCCTGCCAACCCTGACGCTGGATCCGCTGTTCGGCGGCGATGGCCTGCTGAATGCGCTGGAAGCGACCGGCAACCAGATCATCAGCGGTCACGCTACCAACGCACCAGGCTCTACCATTCAGGTTCATCTGGGCAGCAATACCTACACCACCCAGGTGAAAGCAGATGGTAGCTGGTCACTCAGCCTGACGCCGCTCAACCTGTCCAGCCTGCTGGACGGCAATCTGTCACTGGGGGTTTCGGTCACCAACTCCGCAGGGAAAACCGGTAGCATCAGCGCCGATCTGGGCGTGGGTATCCACAACCTGCCGACCGTCAGCCTGGGCAGTCTGTTTGGCGATGGTTTCCTCAACCTGAGCGAAGCCAACCTGAACCAACTGATCGGCGGCACCACCACCAACGCCATCGGCGGCAGCGTCAGCGTCAATGTGGGAGGGCTGGTATTGACCGCCGCCGTAGGCAACGACGGGAAATGGAGCGTCAGCGTTCCTACTCTGAACCTGGTCAATCTGGCTGATGGGCCATTGTCGGTCGGCGTAACCGTCACCGACCGCTACGGTAACACCAGCTCGGCCAACGCCAATGCCACGGTGAAAATCCATGCGCTGCCGTTGTTGGGCATCGATGCCCTGGGGACCCTGACTGGTGCTCTGGGCATTCTGACCAACGGCCTGACCGTCAGCGGTACCAGCCTGAACGTGCAGCAAGGCGCGAAGGTTAGCGTGACCTTGCTGGGTAGCACCTTGCTTGGCACCGTAGATGCTACCGGACATTGGACGGTGAAATTCGACACCACCAACGCCCTTAAGGGTCTGAACGTGCTCAACCTGATCCCAACCCTGTTGGGCACCGTAGTGGCGGCTTCGGTCACCGACCTGGCGGGTAACGGGGTCAGCGTCTCTGCGGGGCTGACATCCGGTATCGAACTGCCACTGCTGATGACGGCCAACGCGGCGGTCGAAACGCTGTCACTGGATACGTCGGGTTCCGAAAACACCAGCACCGACAGCACGACCGATCTCACTACAGTACAGCATGCCCAGGTCGCCGCCGTGCAACACACCACGACAGAAACCAGCACGCCAACCAGCGAGGTCAGCAGTACCCAGACCACCACGGATACCAACGAACCAGTCACCAGCACGCTGGTGGTGAACCCAACGCTGCCGGTTGATACCGCTGGTGTTACCACGGTTGAGGACACCACCTTCAGCATCGGCGGCGTCACCATCAATCTGGCGGATGGCACTACTGCCAGCGGCGACACCATCCATGGCAGCAGCGGTAACGATGTGATCCACGTCAACGCCCTCGACTTCCTGTCGATCGACGGCGGCGCGGGTATCGATACCTTGGAGCTGGATGGCAAAAACCTCAACCTGGATCTGACGGCCTTGGGCCTGAAGGTGCAACACATCGATATCTTCGATTTGGGCACCAGCGGCACCAACAGCATCACGCTGGATCTGCACGAGGCGCTGAACGTCAAGGATGCTGCCAGTGACAACCTGCTGATCAAGGGCAGCGTCGGTGACCAGGTCAATCTGACCCAGGCCGAAGGCGGCACCTGGAGCTCGGTGGGCCAACGGACGGTCGATGGCCAAGTGTTCGACGTTTACCACAACTCCGCCCTTGAAAGCGGCAACACCCTGGGAGATGTCCTGGTGCAGCAAGGCCTGCACGTCAATCTGGTGTAGTACCCGGCCCATCCGTCAGCCACTGGCTCGTAAGCAGCGAGCCAGTGGCATGGGAATGACAGAGTTCAGGCCAAGGTAGTGCGGCGGTTACGTTCGGGAGACGGGCCGCCGAAATTAACGATCGTCACAATAACAAAGCCGAAACGGCAACCAAGCGCGGTTATCGGCAAAGACGTGGTAGCGATAATGAAAAGACACCTTTATGGCATGGATGGAGCTCGGCTCACGCTACGGCGTGCGGCCACAATCGGACTGTTATTAGGCGGATTAGGCGGATTAGGCGGGCTGACAGGTCAGACTCTCGCCGCACCGCAGGTCGAATTTAACTGGCAAGCCGCACCGACAGAACGTTCGGTAATGACGCTGACGTTACAGGATGCGATCCTGCGAGCCTTTGCTCGTAACCCGCAGATCGCCCAGGCTTCGGCACAGATTAACGTGGGTAAAGCCGATCTGGCGCTGGCGCAAAGCGCCTGGTTCCCGCAAATTGCCCTCAACAGCAATTTTGGCAAATCCAGCCAGACCGACTCCTCCGGCACCTTGAACAACAACGCCTCAGCAGGCGTAACCCTGAACCAGTTGCTGTATGACTTCGGCAAAACCAGCGGCAGCATTGAGGAGCAAAATAACCTCTCCGACGCCTATCGCTACACGCTGTACCAAACCATGACCGAGGTGGGCCAGCAAACGCTGCAGGCTTACCTGCAGGTCAAACGCTATCAGGACTTGGGCACTGCGGCGGAGCGCAACCTGGTGTCGCTGAACCGGGTCAAGGAAATTGCCGAGCTGCGGGCCAATGCTGGCCTCAGTTCGCAATCCGACGTGTTACAGGCGCAAACCCGCATCGCCGGGATGAACGCCACGCTGGAACAGTATCGCGCCCAGCACCGTTCGGCCCTGGCGCAGCTTACCGTATTGACCGGCGTCGTGCCGGATAAACTGCCGGACCTGCCGCAGCAACTGTTGCAACAGAAAATCACCCTCAAGTCGCTGCCCTATCAAAAAAGCAATGCGGTGCTCAGCGCCCAGGCCAAGCAGGAGGCCGCTACCCAGCGCATTCGCCAGGCCGAGGCCCAGCACTGGCCTACCATCTCGGTCCAGGCTGGCCGCACCCGCTATGAGAGCGATGGCAAAGACGCCCAATCCTATTGGAACGATCAGTTGCAGCTAGTGGTGCAAGCCCCGATCTACCAGGGCGGCGCGGTCAATGCCAAGGTCGATGCCGCCGAGGGCGATCGTCAGGCGGCACAGGCTCAGGTCGAGGCCGCCAAGCTGGATATGAACCAGAAAGCCTCCACCGCCTATGCGGATCTGATTGGGGCGCAGCAGCGAGAGCTGGCCGGAGCACAGCAGTTGAGCAGCGCGGACTACACCCGCAGCGTCTACCAGGACGAGTACAAGCTCAGCAAGCGCAGCCTGAACGACCTGCTCAGCGTGGAACAAGACGTACTGCAGGCAGAAAGCTCACGCGTCACCGCCCTGTACGACGGCTGGGACGCAGCGGTGCGCTACGCCTCTGCGGTCGACAACTTATTGGATATGTTGGGTATCGAGCGCCAACGAGCCAGTGGCGACAACTTACCGTCGCTATAGTCTGAATGATTTTGCCAGGAGCGCTTATGTCACAACCTGCATCACTCGAAGCCTGGATCGCAGCCATGGCCCGGGCGGCCAACGGCTACGGTCTGGCTGTCGATATCAAATCCGTCCGCCAGCAAATGCGCTGGTATGAACAACTGCCGGCCCCGCGCCGCCTGGAACGCCTGGGCCATCTGATGGGGCTTAGCGTCAGCTTGCAGCCACGGGAGAAAGTCCGCTGGCGTAACGAGATCCTGCCCGCGCTGATCGAGATCGATGACGGCGGCCTGATGGTGATCGAATCCCTCGACAGCGAAGGCAAGGCGCTGTATTGGCTCAACGACAGCGGCGACGTGCAACGAGAGGCCGAGCTGGTGGAACTGCTGCTGAAAGGGCAAGGCACCATTGTGCTGCTGGGAGCGGCGAAGCGCGGGCAGGATGCGCGCATCGACGACTTCGTACAGCCCTACCGCAAACACTGGTTCTGGCAACACTTTCGCGGGGCCAAACGGCAAATCGGCGAGATCTCGCTGGCATCAATCATCAGCAACGTACTGGCACTCGCCGGTATTCTGTTTTCGATGCAGGTCTATGACCGGGTTATTCCGGCTCAGTCTTACTCCACCCTGTGGGTGCTGTTCTTTGGGGTGCTGATCGCGGCGGCGCTGGAGTATGCCATCCGCCTGTCGCGCACCGTGATCTCCGATCTGATGGGCAAGAAAATCGACCTGAAGATCTCCGGTATGCTGTTTGCCCGCGCCCTGGCAATCAAAAACGAAGCGCGGCCAAAATCGACCGGCTCGTTTATCTCGCAGTTGCGGGAGATCGATCAGGTACGGGAATTGCTGACCTCCACCACCGTGGGTGCGGCGGCGGATATGCCGTTCGTGCTGCTGTTCCTCGCCATTATGGCGCTGGTAGGTGGCCCGCTGGTGTTTATCCCCATGCTGGCAATCCCGCTGATCGTCATTCCTGGCATCATGCTGCAATGGCCGATGGCCAAGCTGGCGAAGGAAGGTATGCGGGAAAGCGCTCTGCGCAACGCGGTGCTGGTTGAGTCGATCGAAGGGGTTGAGGACATCAAGGCACTGCAAGCCGAGCCCTACTTCCAGCGCCAATGGGAGCAGACCCACGCGGTCAGCGCCAACATCGGTATGCAGCAGCGGCTGTGGGGCGCGCGGTTCAGCGGTTGGGCCTCAACGGTACAGCAACTGACCTATGCCGGGATGCTGGTGTTTGGCAGCTATCTGGTGCTCGCTGGCGATATCACTACCGGTACCATGGTGGCCTGTAGCCTGCTTTCCTCACGCACCATCGCCCCGCTGATGCAGTTGACCATGGTGTTCTCACGCTGGCAGCACGCCAAAACCGCCATGACAGGCCTTGACGATCTGTTGAAGAAACCGCTCGATAAGCCTGAAGAGGGCAAGATGGCTCATTGCCCGGTGCTCAGCGGCCATTTCCAGCTGCGCAATCTGCAATATAGCTACGACGTGGAGAAAGGGGAAAACTCGATCACCGTCAATAATCTGGAGATCAAACCCGGCGAACGGGTAGCGATCCTCGGCAAAGTCGGCGCGGGGAAATCGACGCTGCTGAAGCTGCTCTCCGGCCAGGCCAGCGCCACCCGGGGCAAGGTGATCATCGACGGGGTCGACATCAGCCATATCGATCCCAGCGATGTGCGCCGCCAACTGGGCTTTCTCTCGCAGGAGTCGCGGCTGTTTTTCGGCAGCCTGCGCCAGAACCTGATGCTCGGGCACCCTCATGCTACCGAATCGGAAATGCTCCAGGCACTGCGGATCTCGGGGGCACTGAGCCTGGTGCAACAGGACGCCGCCAGCCTGGATCGCATTATTCATGAAGGAGGCCGCGGCTTGTCCGGCGGCCAGCGCCAGATGGTGTTGTTGAGCCGTATGATCCTGCGCAACCCACAAATCGTGCTGCTGGATGAACCCACCGCCTCCATGGATGAACAGTTGGAAGAGTACGTGATCCGCCAGATGCACGGCTGGCTGAGCGGCCGCACGCTGGTACTGGTCACCCATCGGCCAGCGCTGCTGAAGCTGGTGGATCGCATTGTGGTGCTGGATAACGGCCGCGTGGTGGCCGACGGGCCACGGGACCAGATCCTGCAGGCAGCCAATAAGCCGATAAATAAAGAACAGGGCGTAGCATGAGGAGCAAGCAATGAGCAATATCACCATGCAAGACGATCTGGCACGCCAGGGGCGGCGGCACTCCTCGGTACTTTGGTTGACGCTGCTGGGGATGATCCTGTTTGTGGTCTGGGCCTATTTTGCCATACTCGATGAGGTCACCGTCGGCACCGGCAAGGTTACGCCCTTAAGCCGGGCGCAGCTGATTGAGAGCCTGGACGGTGGGATTATCGATCACCTGTATGTGCACGAAGGGGACATCGTCAACAAGGGCCAGAAACTGGCGCAGTTGGATGTGAAACGCTTTCAGTCCAACTATGGCGAGGCCTTTTCCCGCGTGCGGACCCTGCGCGCCTCCGCCGAACGCCTGCGTTCCGAGCTGACCGGCGAGCCACTGCAGTTCAGCGCCGATACCCTGAAGGAGCCAAGTCTGGTGGCCCGTGAACGCCAGCTGTATGAGTCCCGCAAGCGCAACCGCGATGAAACCGTCAGCAATCTGCAACAGTCGATGCAGTTGGTCCAGCAGGAATTACGCATGACCGAACCGCTGGTCGCCAAAGGGGCTGCCGGCCAGGTTGAAGTAATCCGCCTACGGCGGCAGGTTAGTGAGCTGAGAGGCAAGATTGACGAGGCAATCAACCAATATGCCGTGCGGGCGCGTGAGGAGCAGGTAAAAAACAACGCCGATCTCGACGCCCAGTTAGAACTGGTGAACGGTAAGGAAGATCAGTTGGATCGTGCCACCATGGTCTCGCCTGTGCGTGGGATCGTGAAGGATATTCAGGTGACCACCGTGGGCGGCGTGTTGCAGCCGGGTGGCAAACTGATGGAGATCGTGCCGTTGGAAGATCAGTTGCTGATCGAAACCCGCATCAACCCAAGGGATATCGCCTATATCCGCCCTGGCCTGCCAGCCACCGTCAAGGTGACCGCCTACGACTCTTCGATCTACGGCAACCTGAATGGCGAGGTGGAGAACGTTTCCCCGGATACCATTCAAGACGAGGTCAAACGTGACCAGTATTACTACCGGGTTTACGTACGTACCAAGCAGGCGGAGCTGATGAATAAGGCGGGCAAGAAGTTCCCGATTGTGCCGGGAATGGTGGCCAGCGTGGAGATCAAGACCGGGCAGAAAAGCGTGCTGGATTACCTTATCAAGCCGCTGAACAAGGTGAAAGAGTCACTGCGGGAACGGTAATTATTAAAGGCCAGAGAGTGGTTAGCCTCCCTGGCCTTATTTACGTTTCCACCTTCATCAGTCGATGAATCTGCGGATCAGTTCCAACAGCGCAACCAGCGCTTTCAGAACGATGAGAACTTTATCAATGAAAGTTTTCATCCGTTACTCCTTAAAAAGGAGTGAGAGCACTACCGCTTACCCTTCCATTGCCTGTCGCGGCAGATATCTCATTGTTAGATGATGATGTTCTCACTCCAGCCAGAGCACCGAAACCGGCACCACCCGTAATTCAGCCAGGACTTAGAAAGCGTCATGCACAATCCCAGAGCAATACCATCAACAGAGCTAACCAGCCGATTATACCCACCTTTAGTTCCGACGCCCCATCCCCAACTTGCGAAATTACCTTTAAGGTAATAATATTGGGTTGTTAGATGATGATGTTCTCATCCTGGCCAGAGACACCAACTCAGGCCGGAAAGTAAAAAAAAACCCGATTCACCATCGGGTTTTTTTACGCCTGAAACTCGCTCAAAAATCAGAAAAACTCACTGCCCGCGCCGAGCCCTGCCCACCGCTTCACCCAACTGCCACACCGCCATCGAATAATGTACGCTGTGGTTATAGCGGGTGATGGCGTAGAAGTTCGGCAGACCGTACCAGTATTGATAACGGTTACCCATATCCAGACGCAGCAGGCTGACCTGCTGATTACCTTCCAACGAGCCTTGCGGCGTCAAGCCCGCTGCGGCCAGCGTAGCCACCGAGTAGTTGGTTTTAAAACCAGTCTCTAAACCAGGAGCCTGGCCATTAGCCGGCACCGCCACCGTTGCCCCACGCGTCCAGCCATGAGCTTTGAAGTAGTTGGCCACGCTGCCGATGGCATCCACCGGATCCCACAGGTTGATATGGCCGTCGCCGTTGAAGTCAACCGCATAGCTCTTGAACGACGAAGGCATAAACTGGCCGTAGCCCATCGCACCGGCGTAGGAGCCGCGCAGGGAAAGCGGATCGTCACCTTCGGCACGCGCCATCAGCAAGAAGGTGGCCAATTCACCGCTAAAGTAGTCAGCACGGCGTGGGTAGTTAAACGACAGCGTTGCCAACGCATCGATAATGCGCGTTTTGCCCATCACCCGGCCCCAGCGAGTTTCTACCCCGATGATGCCCACGATAATTTCTGGCGGTACACCGTAAACCTGATAGGCGCGCTGGAGATCCGCCTCATATTTATTCCAGAATACCACCCCGTTCTGCACGTTGTCCGGCGTCAGGAACTTGTTGCGATAGCGGATCCAAGCGCCGTTTGGCGTGGTCGATGGCTTACCTGCCGGTGCCTGCTTATCCATCAGAGCCACCACCCAGTCCAGCTGTTTGGCCTGGGCTAGCACGTCATGCAACTGCTGGCGCTCAAAGCCGTGCTCCTGCACCATCTTGTCGATAAAGCGCGCCGTCGCCGGATTATCGGCAAAGTCGCCGCCCAGCGGATGAATGGCATGCTCCGGTTCAAGCACAAAGCCACTCTGCACCAGGCTATCTGGGGGGGCCAGTTGCTCGGTAGGTTTAGGCTCGCTGCTACAGGCAGCCAGCAAAGGGATCAGGGGTAAAAGCGTAACCAGGTGACGCATTGGATATCCATATAGGCCAGGCAAAAAAAGTTGTCACTATGTTAAGCCATTGTCTGGCGCGAACAAACAGGAATCTGGTCCCCGGCGGCCTCATTTTGTTCACAAAATACCCAGCTAAAAAGCAAGGGCACATATACACTTACTAGTGCTTACCTTTATCAAGGCGATACCCGTTCAACGCCACTACGCTAGGTTGCTTCGTTGCCCCTGCGAACTGGCGCAATCAATGTGTTTTCTCTCCAAAGCAGCACAAGAGGAATAACGTATATGAGTAAGCTCCCCGATCAAGAACCGCCACGCCGTGCCCTGCTAAAACGTACCGCAGCCCTTTCAGTATTAGCCATGACCGGCATTGCCGGTTTCACCGCACCTTCAGTGGCCTTTGCCGCCGCAATGACCAAAGAACAGCGCGATAAAATGACGCCGGACGACATCATCGCCAGCTTTAAACAAGGCAATATGCGCTTTCGGGAAGGCAAAATGCAGCAGCATGACTATGTCGCCCAGAAGCAGGCCAGTGCTCAGGGGCAGTTCCCGGCGGCGGTCATTTTAAGCTGCATTGACTCACGCGCCCCGGCGGAACTCCTGTTTGACGTCGGCATTGGTGAAACCTTTAACGCGCGCGTTGCCGGTAATATCCAGAATGACGACATTCTGGGCAGCATGGAGTTTGCCTGCGCCGCTGCCGGAGCCAAAGTGGTGCTGGTGATGGGACACACCGCCTGCGGTGCGGTAAAAGGAGCCATCGAAAATGTCGAGCTGGGTAACCTGACCGGGCTGCTCAACAAGATCAAACCGGCCATCGACAAGACCGAATTTAAAGGCGAACGCAGCGGTAGCAACTATGAGTTTGTCGATGCCGTCGCCAAAACCAACGTCGAGATGACCATCGCCGATATCCGCAAAAACAGCCCGGTGCTGAAAAAACTGGAAGAGGAAGGAAAAATCAAGATTGTAGGCAGCATGTACCATCTGGACGGCGGCAAGGTTGAGTTTCTCGCTTAACCCCTGGCTAACCTCTCACAACAGCGGTGGGCATTGGCTCGCCGCTGCTTATAACTCTTATTGATTATCAATGCATTACATCACATCCTGTTTCAATAATTATTCTGCGAATCATTAAAAATCCCTCTTTTGATCAAACAAGCCCCCAGCCATCAACATAGAATTCACAAAAAATTAAACTCATCAAGGATAGGGTTTTACATGGAAATTAAGGTTAATGGCCGTTTGGTCGCACTGAGCAATATCCCACCAGAGACTCCCCTGCTGTATGTCCTACGCAACGATCTACAACTCAACGGCCCCAAATATGGCTGTGGCCTGGGTGAATGCGGTGCCTGTACCGTACTGATCGACGGCGTTGCGGCCCGCTCTTGTTCCACCCCGCTGTCTGCAGCCCAAGGCAAAACGATCACCACGCTGGAAGGGCTAAGCCAGGAAGGCCATTTACATCCGGTGCAACAGGGCTTTATCGATGAACAGGCCGCGCAGTGTGGCTACTGCACCAACGGCATGATTATGACGCTGGTGGCGCTGTTTGAACGCGATCCCAAAGCCAGCGAGCAACAGATAAAAAACGAATTAGCCTTCAACCTGTGCCGTTGCGGTACCCATCTGGAAATTCTGGCTGCGGCGCAACAGGCCAAGCGGCTACTGGCCGAGCGCGGTGCCCAATGATGGAGATGCAGATAACCCGTCGCCGCCTGCTGCAGGCGGGTGGCGTAGTGATGGTCAGCAGCCTGTTACCCTTAAACGCGCTGGCGGGCAGCCCTGCCGCCGCAGGTCGAGCGATCCCTCTGGACCGTATCAGCAGCTTTATTGCCCTCAGTGCCGACGGCAAAGTGACCGCGTTTAACGGCCACGTCGATCTCGGCACCGGCATACGCACCTCACTGGCGCAGATTGTCGCCGATGAACTGGACGTGGCTTTCGACGATGTTACGCTGATCCTGGGCGATACCAATCGTACGCCCGATCAAGGCCCAACCATCGCCAGCGCCACCATTCAGGTAACCTCGGTTCCCTTGCGTCAGGCGGCAGCGCAGGTACGGCAATTGCTGGTGGAACTGGCAGCTATGGCCTTCAAGCGCCCGGCCGCACAGCTGACAACCGCCAATGGCTTTGTCTTTGCCCCAGATGCCCCCTCAACCCGCCTGAGCTACGCCGAACTGGCGCGTGGGCAGGATCTGCATCTGCCGCTGAACAGCAATGTGGGGCTGAAAAGCCCGCAAAGCGGCCAGTATGTGGGCAAACCGGTCGCGCGCGTCGATATTCCGGCCAAGGTTCGCGGCCAACTGACCTATGTGCATGATATGCGCCTACCAGGCATGTTACATGGCCGGGTGGTGCGCCCGCCTTATGCCGGAGCAGACAGCAGCGCACCATTGGGAAAAGCGATGATCTCCGTCGATCGGGGATCCATCGCCCACCTACCCGGCATTGTCAAACTGGTGGTCATTAATGATTTTATCGGCATCGTGACCGAGCGTGAGGAGCAGGCGATCGCAGCCATGCGCCAATTAAAGGTGCAATGGCAGCCCTGGGCCGGGTTACCGGATCTGTCTTTGGATAAGCTGCACGCTACTCTGGAAGCCATGCCGAAAGCCGAGCGAATTCTGCGCGACGATCCGGGCACCACCGACGCCCTTGCCGCGGTCACAACTCAGGTCAATGTCGACTACGTCTGGCCTTATCATTTACATGCCTCTATCGGCCCTTCCTGTGCCGTGGCCGAGGTGAACGCGCATCAGGTGGAAATCTGGTCTGGTACGCAAAATCCCCACGACCTGCGCAAAGACATTGCTAAATTGCTTGGCCGTGAGCCGGAGCAGGTACATATCAACCGTATGGAAGCTTCCGGCTGTTATGGCCGTAACTGTGCCGACGACGTTTCGGCAGATGCGGCCTTACTGTCACATGCCACCGGCAAGCCGGTGCGGGTGCAGTTGATGCGCGAGCAGGAAGCGGGTTGGGAGCCAAAAGGTACCGGGCAATTGATCCGCGTACGTGGCGGGCTGGATGCCAACCATCAGGTCGCCGCCTATGAGCTGAGAACCAGCTATCCCTCCAACAACGCCGTCACCCTGCCGCTGGTATTAACCGGCAAGGTCGCCAATCGGCCAGATGTACAGCAAATGGGTGACCGTACCGCCGTGCCGCAGTATGAATATCCGCATATGCGGGTGATTGCGGAAGATGCAGCCCCCATCGTGCGGGCTTCCTGGATGCGTGGCGTGTCGGCGCTGCCGAACGTGTTTGCCCATGAAAGCTGGATCGACGAGTTGGCCTACCTCGCCAAACAGGATCCGATCGCCTACCGGCTGCAATATTTAACCGATCCGCGCGCCATTACGTTGATCCACGCGCTGAAAAAACAGGCCAACTGGAAGGATGGCCCCGCCCATCGTAATCCGGTGGCCGAGGATCAAGAGGTGGTCAATGGCCGAGGTTTCGCCTATGCCCGTTACTTCCACAGCAAATTCCCCGGGTTTGGTGCCGCCTGGGCGGCCTGGGTCTGCGATCTCAGCGTTAATCGCCGCAATGGGCAGATCAAACTGAACAAGATCTACGTTGCCCACGACTGCGGGCAAATCGTCAATCCGGCCGGGGTGCGCCATCAGGTACATGGCAACATCATCCAGTCTGCCAGCCGGGTCCTGAAAGAGTTTGTCACCTTTGACAGCAGCGGTGTGACCTCACTGGATTGGGGCGGTTACCCTCTGCTGCGGTTTGACGAACTACCAGAGGTGGATATCCAACTGCTGGATAACCCGCATGAGCCGCCGATGGGGGCCGGTGAATCCGCCTCCGTACCGAGCGCTGCCGCCATCGCCAATGCGTTATTTGATGCGCTGGGCGTCAGACTGCGTGAAGTCCCCTTCACCCCGGAACGGATCCTGAAGGCTTTAGCTACTGCCACCTCTTCCAGCCATGCAAACGGGTAACACATTATGCACAAGATAAAGAAAATCGCCGGGCTGGGCGCGCTGGCCGTTGCCATCATCGTCGCGGTAGGTGGGATTGCCACCTGGCAGCCAGAAATGGTGCAAACCGAACTGCTGAATACCCACAATTTCAGCCAGGCGCAGATTGAAAAAGGTGAACACCTAGCCGCTCTTGGCGATTGTGCGGTGTGCCACACCCGCCCCGGAGGTGAACGCAATACCGGCGGGCTGGCAATGGAGATCCCGTTCGGCACCATCTATACCAGCAATATTACGCCCGACCTGGAAACAGGAATTGGCAGATGGTCCTATCCCGCCTTTGAACGCGCCATGCGTCACGGGGTCGACCGCCAGGGCAATTACCTCTACCCGGCTTTCCCCTATACCGCATTTACCCGCACCAGCGACGAAGATCTCAAGGCACTGTACGCTTACCTGATGACGCAGCCAGCGGTGCACTACCAGCCGCCGAAAACCTCATTACATTTCCCCTTCAATATCCGTCAGGGTATCGTGACCTGGAACTGGCTCTATCTGACGCCCGGTGCCATGCAGCCAGACGCCAGCCAGAGTAAAGAATGGAACCGGGGGGCCTATCTGACAGAGGGGCTGGGCCATTGTAGCGCCTGCCATTCGCCACGAAACTTCCTGTTTGGTGAGCAAGGGGGCAGCAAACATTTGAGCGGCGGTGTTGCAGAAGGTTGGACCGCTCCGGCCCTGACCGCCAACGCTCAGATCCCGCTGGCCTGGAGCCAGCGGGATCTGCTGACCTTTATGCAAACCGGCTACTCGGCTAACCACGGCGTGGCCGCCGGGCCAATGGCACCGGTGATCGAGGAAGGTCTTTCTCAGTTGCCACCAGAAGATTTACAGGCCATTGCTACCTATCTGAGTTCCTTCCATCCTCAGGAGAAAAGCCTGCCCGGTAAGGCCTCAGAGATCAGCCGGTTAGCGGAGCAAAGCGTAGAACCGCTGTCTTCACAGGGGGCCCGGATTTTCTCCGGGGCCTGCATGGCTTGTCACTCTCAGGAGAAAGGCGCGCAGATGCAGGGCGTACGCCCTTCCCTGGCCCTGAACAGCAACCTGTATAGCAGCAGCCCGGATAATGCCATCCGCGTGGTGCTTTCCGGTATCCAGCATCCGGCCAAAGGCGAATTGGGCTATATGCCTGCGTTCCGTTATAACCTCAACGACGCGCAAATCGCCGCGCTGCTGAACTATCTACGGCAGGACTTTGCCAAGCAAAAACCGTGGCCTGATGTGCAGCAACGGGTGGCGGAACTGCGAGCGGAAACCGCCCCCTCACCGCAACCCTCTCCCACAGGGAGAGGGAGCTGATACGGCGTTGTGATCAGGTATGGGAAGCAATCTGTGACACCGTCTGGATAATCAATGTCCAGCCGGAGATCGCTGCTCCCCTCACCCCAACCCTCTATCAAAAAAGGAGAGGGAGCTGAACGGAACGCGTGGCAGGGGGCAAAGTTATTCTGTAACTACTTAATATAAAGACACATTACTGTAATTCAGTGGTGGCACGATCGGTCCCCTCTCCCTGTGGGAGAGGGTTAGGGTGAGGGGTGTGAACAGAAGCCAGAAGCTACTTCTGTAACTTGGCCAACAGCGTCTTACGGGTAATGCCGAGCTGTTTGGCCGCCTCGGTCTTGTTACCGGCAGTTTGTTCCAGCGCCGCCAAAATCGCCTGTTTCTCTACCTGCTCCAACGGCTGGATCGCTTGGCCACATTGGCTATCCGGCTGCACATCGACGCACTGGCTGATGCTCAACGGCAGCTCTTTTTCACTGATAAAATCCCCACTCAGCAGGATCACCCCGCGCTCAACGCTGTTCTCCAGCTCACGCACGTTGCCCGGCCAGGGGTATTTCAGCAGCATATCCATCGCCAACGGGGTAAATCCCTTAACCGTCTTACGGTTACGCTCGGCAAATTTGGCCAGAAAGTGCATTGCCAACAGCGGAATATCTTCGCTGCGCGCCCTCAGCGGCGGGCTTTCCACCGTCACCACATTCAGCCGATAGTAGAGATCCTGGCGGAAACTGCCAGCTTCCACATCCGCCAACAGATCCCGGTTAGTCGCCGCGATCAGGCGTACATCCACCGACAGGGTCTGATTACTGCCCACCCGCTGGATCTCCCGCTCCTGGATCGCCCGCAGTAATTTCGCCTGCATCAACGGCGAGACTTCTCCAATCTCATCCAGGAACAGCGTGCCCTGATCAGCCTCCATAAAACGCCCTTCCCGGCGTTTATCGGCACCGGTAAATGCTCCTTTCTCATGCCCGAACAGCTCCGACTCCAGCAGAGATTCGCTCAAGGCGGCGCAGTTGATGCTCACCAATGGCCGTTCCTTGCGCAGGCTATTGGCGTGTACGGCCCGAGCTATCAGCTCCTTGCCGGTGCCGGACTCGCCGCTGATCAACACCGTCGCTTCGGAAGGGGCGATCATGGCGATCATTTCCAGCAACTTGCGCATCGGTTCACTGCGGCCAATAAAATTTTGCTGATCGAACCGCAAACGCTGCTTCAGATCCTGGTTCTCGCTCTTTAACGAGGTATGCTCCAGCGCGCGTGCCAGCGTGAGCTGCAGCGTATCGAAATCGAGAGGCTTGGTCAGATAGTCATAAGCCCCCGCCTTAATCGCTTCAACGGCAGACTCCACGTTGGAGTAGGCGGTCATGATCAGGATCGGGATCGCCGGGTTATAGCTTTTGATGGCCTTCAGCGCTGCGATGCCGTCCATTTCCGCCATCCGCACGTCGCTGAGGATCAGATCAAACGGTTGCGCCCTGACCTGCTCCAACGCTTGTCGGCCGTTATGCGCCACGCTGACTCGGTAACCCCAGCCGTTTATCAGCGCCTGGAGGATGGTGCAGTGGCTGAGATCGTCCTCAACCAGCAAAATATGTGCATTAGGCGTCTGCATAAACCTCTCCCTGCGGTGTTTGGTGACTAAGTGGGATCACCATTGTAAAGCGTGTGCCCGTTGGTTGGCCGCTGGTAACGGCGATCGTCCCCTGGTGCTCCTCGATCACTTTTTGCACCATGGTTAGCCCCAGGCCGGTGCCCGCCGCCTTGGTGGTGAAGTAAGGGTTGAAGATTTTTCCAAGGTCGTCAGGTGGGATACCTGCACCCGAGTCGCTGACGGTAATGCGCATCGCCCCATCCCGGGTTGTTTCAACTTCAACCTCGAGTACGCCATCCGAGCCAATTGCCTGAATGGCATTGAGATACAGATTCAACAACACCTGAGTGAGGCGATCGGGGTCGATCTCCACCAGCGGCAAAGCTTCATCACAGCGGGAACGGAGAGCGATGTTGTTACTCTCAGCATCCTGACGGATCAGGTGTAGCGAATGTTCGATCACCTCGTTAATCGCCACCCGCTGCAAACGCAGATCGGCAGGGCGCACCAGCGCCAGTAACTCGGTGATCACCCGGTTGAGACGATCGACCTCTTTCGCCATCACCTTGGCCAGTTCATGCTGTTCGCTACCCGCAGGCGAGCGATCGGCAAAATACTTGGCGAAGCCTTTGATGGAGGAAAGCGGGTTGCGGATTTCGTGGGCCACGCCAGCCGCTAAATCGCCGATAGCCGCCAGCTTTTCTTTGCGGCGGATCTCCTCTTGCAGCTGACGAATTTCCCGCATATCGCGAAAGATAAACACGTTGCCCAGAAAATGGCCGCTGTGATTAACAATATTCGCCACGCTGATGCTCAACGGCAGGCTCTGCCCACCAGCCAGACGATGATCAATATCCTGTTCGATGATCGGCTGGCCGTGGCTACTTTTCTGCGCCAGTTGCTGCCATTCGGTGGGTAGCGCCTGATGGCTGGGCTGGCCAAACAGCTCGGCGGCACTGCAGCCCAACATCACTTCTGCCGCATGATTAACTACCCGGATCTGGTGCTGATCATTGGTGGTGATCAAGCCCATCGGCAAGTTACTGATAATTTCGCTGGAGAAGGCCCTTGAGTCCTGCAACTGCTGGCTGGAGCGTTGATAACGGCGCCCCCAGAACAGCGCCAACAAACTGGCTAACGCCAGCAACAGCAAGATGGACAGCAAAATCGAGGTGTTGCGCATATCCTTTGCCTGGGCGGCATCCAGCGCGACGGTGTCTAACGCCGCAAAAATGACGGTTTGCTCATCATCCTGAGGCTCGGCAGCCTCCTGCATACGCGATCGGTTCATCATATGGCCAGAGTGGCCGCTGCCACGCTTGAGCGGCTTAAACCAACGGTAGGCTTCGAAAGCATTCTGCTGCCGATCCTGTGGCTCATCAAAGCTCGTCATATGCCACTGTGCATCGCTGGAGACCTTCAGCTCAGCCATCTGTTGCGGGCTATACAACTGCTGGCCAACGCGTTGTGGATCGCTGTGCGCCAGGATGCGGCCAGAGCGATCGGTAATGGCGATGTACAGCACGTTCGGCTGATAGGCCATCTCCTCCAACAGAGTTTGACGCTGCTCGTGACGCCAGCGCATGCCCATACCGGTACGAGCACCGGATTCAAACGAGCTCATCAACACCGCGCTTTTTTCTCGCAGCGTTTGGATCTCCACCTCACGCCCACGCTGCAGATCTTTAATGGCCAGCGTGATGATAATGCCGAGCAGTAACGCAACCGCTGCGATCGCAATCCAGGCAGATAAGAGCGTCGATTTGGTTTTAAATTCCATGGGCTTCCTCTGCAACCGGTACGCCAGCGTGCGGGTAATTATTACCCACACTATCAGTATGGCGAGTAAAAATAACCCACTTTATCTCTGGATTGCGGCCAGCAAACGGCCACCCTCCACCATCAGTTATTTTTATTACTGTCATAAACTTAACGCGCTGCATGTTGGAGTTCCTTGGCTGGCGCCCGTTGGCTGAGATAGCCAAGCCCTAACGGCGATCCTGGAACTATACAATTCCCATGCCAGCCTGAAGCTGGCACGACGGTTGCAATGAAAGAAATGGAATCCATGAACCCTAAACAAAAGGAAATCAATCATGACGCTAACTAAAACCACCTTCGCCGCCGTTATCTCCGTTGCCCTGCTGACCGGTGTTAGCACTACCGCGCTGGCGCAAAATGGTTACCACGCAAACATGACCAATGCACAGGGAACTCATCAGGGGATGGGTTATCAGCACGGTAACCGCGCGAACTTGACGCCTGAACAGCAAGCCGTCAGCCAGAAAGCCTTTGATGAGTTCCAGTCGAAAACCGCCGATCTGCGCCAACAGCTGATGTCCAAGCAATACGAATATCAGGCGCTTCTGACCAGCAAGCCTTTGGATGAACAAAAGGTCTTGGCCGTGAGCAAAGAAGTTACCGCATTGCGTGACAACCTATATCAACAACGCGTAGCGCTGGATACCGATCTGGCCAAGGCTAGCGTGCCAATGATGGGCCACGGGATGGGCGGAGCGGGGATGCACGGCGGACGCGGCTGCCGTTAACCCCTAACATTACCCTGAGATAAAATCGGGAGAACACCAGCCCTGTTCTGGTTTCTCCCGCCAATTCTTCGCAATTCCAGGATTGCTCAGGCAGCCCCCGCCATTGATTCCCCCCTTAAGAACAATTAATAAGACTGATTTAAGACTTATTAATGAGAATATTCTTGGAAAATTGACGTAAAACAGCATACTAAAACGCTTAATCTCTATTCTTACGCCCGAATATAATTTTTTGTCGTATCACCTGAATAAAATCAAGTTCCTGCCATACTTATTTGCATGAGACAGAGACTGTCTCTTTGCGCACTTAACTTGCTCGGAGTTATCTCATGAATAAAACAATCATTGTTGTCGCTCTTGCTGCCGCCGTTCTCAGCGGATGTAACGCTAATCGCACCGCTTCCGGCGATACCTTTACTGCAGCGCAGGCCAGGCAGGCCAACTTCGTCACTTATGGCACGCTGGTCTCCGTGCGCCCGGTCACCATCCAGGGGGGTGATGGCACCAACGCCGCTGGGGCTATTGGCGGGGCCGTAGTCGGTGGCTTCCTGGGTAATACCGTGGGTGGCGGCTCAGGACGCAGCCTGGCAACGGCGGCGGGTGCCGTGGGAGGCGCAGCTGCTGGCTCAGGGATCCAAAGCGCCATGAACCGCAGCGCCGGGGTGGAACTGGAAGTGCGCCGGGATGATGGTGTGAATATCGTGGTCGTTCAGGCACAGGGCTCAACCCAGTTCCATACAGGGCAGCGCGTTGCACTGGTGACCAATGGCAGCACCACCACCGTATCACCACGCTAAAGGGAACAAGTTGCTTCACGGTTTAGGTGTCAGGCCGCAACATGGCCCCCTTGCTGATAGGATACAGAATTCAGGGACGAACTCCCCTTGTGGGATGATAGCGAGTTTTCCGGCTCGACCATTACAATAAAAAACGGAGTTAAACCTGATGTTTATCAAATGGATTAAACGCATTGCCCTGCTGTTGGTGGTGTTAATCGTCGGTGCGCTGGGCATGCGAGTTTATGACACCCAGCGTGGGCCATCGTTACAGCTTTGGCATACCTTTGTCCCTGATGAAATGCACGCCGATGAGATCGATAAGGCCAGTTGGGCGGATTATCTGACTGCCGAGGACGCCATTTTCAAAGAGGTCCGCCAGAATGTGACCGACAAGTTGGACAGCAGCCAGCAGACCTCGTTAAACCGCTACTATGCCGAAAGCCCAATCTATCCCGAAAAGTTTCCCACTGACTGGAACCGCTCCTACACCATGATGCCGGAAGGCAAACCGAAAGGCGCTGTGGTGCTGTTGCATGGTTTGACCGATACCCCTTACAGCCTGCGGCATATTGCGGACAATTACCGTGAGTATGGTTATGTGGCGGTCGGTATTCGTTTACCGGCGCACGGCACCGTACCGGGAGCACTGACCGATGTGGATTGGCAGGATTGGATGGCCGCCACCCGCTTGGCGATCCGTGAAGCCAAACGCCTGGCGGGTGATAATGTACCGCTGCATATCGTTGGCTTCTCAAACGGCGGCGCGTTGGCGATGAAATACACGTTAGATGCGTTGGATGACCCTAGGCTGACCAAACCCCAGCGTGTGGTGCTGATTTCACCGATGATCGGCGTCACCAGCTTTGCCCGTTTTGCCGGTATTGCCGGTTGGCCAGCCATCTTCCCGGCGTTTGCCAAGGCGGCATGGTTGGGGATTGTGCCGGAGTTTAACCCGTTCAAATACAATTCGTTCCCGGTGAATGCGGCACGCCAGTCCTTCCAGCTAACCCAGGCATTGCAAAAGCAGATTGCCGCCGATTCGCGCAACGGGAAAATGGGTGAATTGCCACCGATCCTGACGTTCCAATCGGTGATGGACTCGACCGTCAGCACCCGTGCGGTGATTACAGCGCTGTATAACCATCTCCCCGCCAACGGCAGTGAGGTGGTGTTATTTGATTTAAACCAGGCGGTAGCGTTTGGGCCGTTACTCCGAAGCTCATCCTATACCGCGCTGCCGCGGCTGCTGCCACCGCCACCGCGTAACTATACGGCCACCATCGTCACCAACGTGACGCCGGAAACTACCGATACCGAGGCGCGTACCATCGTCGCAGGGCAAACGGCAGAAACCACGGATCTGCTCGGTATCACCTATTTGCCGGATATCTTCTCGCTATCGCACGTGGCGTTGCCGTTCCCGCTGAGTGATTCCCTGTACGGGCGCTACCCGGAACCGCGCAATCAGTACGGTATCAGCCTGGGGACCTTTGCAGCACGTGGCGAGCGGGCGGTGCTAGTGGTCGGGCTGGATTCGCTGATGCGTCTGTCCTCCAACCCGTTCTTCCCTTATATGCTCAAACGCATAGATGACAATATTGGCCCTGCGCCAACGAAATAAGATAGGTTAACCACGGCCAGTGCCCATTCGGTACAAGCCGTGGTTTCAACCGGAAAAAATAGCCGAATTGAGCACGCTGGTTTTTATTGGGCACGCCTGAAACAGGTTACGCACTCCCAGTTTATGCAGGGCATTACGCCGGTGGGTATACACGGTTTTGGTTGAGATACGTAAGCTGTGGCCGATGGCTTGCATATTCATGCCATCGATCATAGACAGCAGTACGGCCTTCTCTCTGCGGGTTAAGCTATCCTGGAGAAAAGTAGCAACGGGAAGCTCCCCACCGACTATCTTGACTAACTCATTAAATACCGCGTCTACATCAGCATCCTCTGCAAAGGCAATATGTCGCCCAAAATCCAGGTTGAATTTTATTTTCATTTCACGTGGCAAAAAAATCACTTTGCCCGGGAATTTGGCAACGGCAATCAAGAACGACATTTCACTCATGGAATTCAACATATGAAAAACCAGCACATCTTCTTTACCAAAACTACTGGCGCTGGTATTTTTCAGTTCATTGAGTGCCATTAAGTTAATCACTCTCCCCTCGGCATGCAAATACGCCTTAAGCCCAACAAAAAAATAATAATTATCGGTAATTATATTAATTCTTCCAGCCATATCAATGGCACTCCTTTATGAAAAACAAATCTCCATCTCATCGCTACAACAGCAATCCGAGGCTCTAACATGGCCAAATGTAGCGTTTTTAAATTCATGAGCTACGCTATCCATGGGCCACAACTAATAATAGTTAATGGTAAACACCACTTTACCATTCGCCTTGCCCGGCGTCGGAACCGCCGACGTTTTAATATAACGGGCAGCCAAGGGAATTCGAATTGTCGAACGACCATCTTCCGGTCAGTTCACGCTCTGTTCCGCTGAGAAGTTAAACAGCGTCAGTGCTTGGGCGCTCTCCCCCCAGCCAAGTTGGGTTGTCCATTTTGTTTCATAATAGGTATCTAGCATATTCAGGTTTCCCTGATAAAGTACCGTCCCCACCGGAACGTCTACACCGGCCGAGATCACCGGTGGATTCACGGGAACGGTGACAGTAAGTTGCTGAGCGCTTCCTACCGTCACGGTGAGCGCTGCCCAACTCGGATTAGAGATAACCGTTATCAGCATTCCCATCAGTAAACCTGATACCTTATTTATCGGTCTTTGCATGGGTAACATCCTCTTTCACACAATCTATGTAGGCCATGACAGATAGAATAAGGCTGGAATTTGTGGCTACGCTAACCAAGGGTCAACCTTCTTTATTTATCCGAGAGGCATGCTCATCGTTGCTCAATAGTAATTAATGGTAAACACCACTTTGCCATTCGCCTTGCCCGGCGTCGGTGCCGAAGCCGTTTGAATATAGCGGGCGGCCAGCGGGATACGAATGGTCGGGCTGCCATCTTTTGGCAGCGTCATAGCCTGTTCAGTTGAAAAATTAAACAATGTCGGCGCCTGGCTGCTCTCCCCCCAACCGAGCTGGATGCCTACGCCCGATGCCGCACCTGGAACCGTCGAGTCGATTTCCATCACGCCATTGGCAGCATCAATCACCGAAGTTGCCGGGGTTAATCGCACACCAATACTGTTACTGGTTGAGTTGGCTACAAGCCCGGTGCCGGTACTGTAATCGAACATCAGCGTACTGTTATCAGCATTATAAAAACCGTAGAAGGTTGGGCAATTGGTCAGCCTAATTGACGCATCAAGCCAAGGAGTGGTCGAACCTATTCGGTTAAAATACTCTCCGATGTCATATTCACCCATTGCAACAGCGACCAGCGGTGTGCTGCAGGTCTGTGCCGACACCGTTAATTGCCCCTGAAATTGAACCCGGGTAACCGTGATAGGCAATCCAGCTGTCGATGCATGATACAGCGGATTAACAATAGTCAGGCCAGCTACCGGAAGTTTCGACGCATCCAAGGTATGATTTCCAGGCGAAATAACACCGGTTTTAATCAGTGACACGTAGATGACCCTATTCGCCATATAAGGCTTATAATGCCCCCCAGTTATCGGGCTCTCGACATCGTTGGGAAACTGATAGTTTGGTTGGCCAACCTTGGCCGCATCACCATTATTGCTGCGGGAGATGGCAATGCCTATACCTGGAATGCCGGTCTCATATACCGCGCCACCGAAAGGGCTGCCTGACCAACTGGAAAGCGGCATAGGCGCCTGCTCAATACTCCAGGCAACGTTAAGCCACATTGAGGCAGGGTCCAACGTGGATGTACAGTCCATCACACTGATACCGGTTGAACCACTAATCCAGCGCCCTTGATAAATTACCGTTCCGACAGGAATATCTGCCCCTGCAGAAATCGCGGGAGGGGTTAGTTGAACGATATCGGTGCGGGAACCACTACCTAACGCTGTGCAGTTTACCACCGCCCAGGCGCTGTTACTGGCTACCATGAACATAAGTAGCCCAATTGTACGCTGCATTATTCTCTTCATTCTTTCACCTCTGGCACAACCGTATGCGCCACACTTGCTATATTTTTATATGTTCTGGACGACGTAAATGATTTAGCTTCATCAGCCAAATAAAGGCCATACCGGACGGTTATCCTTGGTTAACAGCCGATATCGCATCATTGTTCGCCATTTTCACTCTCTGGGAACCGGCTGATGTCGTCGCCGCACAAGGAGAGTTGAATTGCTGTATCTGCGCCTGGCCCTTGGCTACAGGCATCAGCACATAGCTGACAGTGCATTGCATCTCGCCACCTTCGCCCCATTTCACGCGCAGTTGACCTTTGTCTTGCGCCACGCGCGCATACAGTTGCCCGCCCTGGCCCACTGAGCCTACGCTGTTGCCTTTGCTATCAAAGATATCGGCCCCAAACGGTACCGGTTCCCCTTGATAGGTCGCGTTCACCAGAATTGGCGTCCCCTGCTTAGTTGTATATTTCATTTTCACTACCGCACCGGAATATGGAGCGACTTTCTGGCTGGTGTTATCCAACTCCACATCGGCCGCCGTCCCTTTCGGATCGATACTGATCTCGTTCATCTGGTACGGATTCAGGTAAGGCACTATCGCGTACCCCCGTGAATCGATGCTCACGCCCGGATATGAGGAAACTTTCGCTCCCTCTGCACCCTTGGCTTCCACCAGCGCGAAGGTGTCCGACGTGTACGGCGTAAAGGTCACCCCACCAGAGTGGGCGATCACCGTGCCGTTCATCCCGGCAGAGGCGCTTTGATAGCCTTTACCGGTGCTATAAGTACCGCTCAACGCCGTGGCCGGGGTACGATAGTTACCGCTCAGCGAGCCGCTGGAGCCCATGCCCTGATTGGCATTCATCGCCGTCACGCCGTAGCTGAACTGATTATCCATCCCGGCAGTGCCGGATACCGTCGCCTGCTGGCCATAACGGCCGCTGCTGTCATGCGACAAATCCATCCGCAACTGTGGCGTGTGGGTTTGGTCGCTACGCCCCAACGGCAGGCTGAAGCTCAACAGATAGTTGGTCTGCGCCGTGCCCAGGCTGGAAAAACTGCGGTTAATGCTCAGGCCGTAGGACAGGTCCTTGTAGCGATTGTTGTAACCTACCTGGTACTGCTTCTCGCTGCCGTCTTTGTTCCAGTAATTCTGCAAGGAGCCGCTGATATACAACTGGCCCCAGTTATCCGGCAGACCTTGTCCCGCGGTCACCGTCAGGCGATTTTTGGCTCGCGAGATCGACTCCGGCGAGAACCCTTCTGCTACCGCGTCACGAGTCTGCATCGCGGTCATAAAGTCCATAAAGCCATCGGTTGAGAAGCGGTACGCCGCCAGCGACAGGTTGCTGTTGGTTTCGCTGATCAGCTTGCTGTAGCTCACCCTGTAACTTTGCCCACTCAGGCTATTACCCGCCTCATGTCGGCCATTGGCGTCGGTGTCGTTCCCCAGATGGGTACGCGCCTGCGTAACATCAAATGCCCAGGCACCAATCGGCGTGCCTACCGCCGCACCCAACTGCAGTGCGTAGTAATCCTGGCTAGCCTGCAGGCCACCATAACCGGTGATGGCGTTAGTCAGCCCCAGTTGATAGGTGCCCTGATACAGTGCCGGTTTCTCACGCAGGTTATCGCTGCGTACTTCACCTGCGGTGATCGAATAACGTGATGACCCAGGTCGCAGCAGTTGGGCCACCGAGGCATAAGGCACGCTGAAAGTTTGCTCGGTACCGTCGGACTCACGTACCGTGACCTGTAGATCCCCACCGTAGCCGGTTGGGTACAGATCGTTGATCAGGAACTCGCCCGGCGTGACCGTGGTTTCATACAACACCTGACCGCCCTGACGTACGGTAACGCGGGCATTGGTGCGGGCAATGCCACGGATATCCGGCGCATAACCGCGCAGGGACTCCGGCAACATCCGCTCATCACTGGCCAGTTGAATACCGGTAAACGGCAGCGTATCGAACAGTTGCCCGGTAGTGTTCGATTGGCCCATTAACACGCGAGCCTTGAGTACTGGAATATCGCGCTGCAAATAAGTATTGAGGTTGTTGTACTGGTTCGGCCCATTGTCCATCCGGGTATAAGACCCGTTGTGACGTAGATACCAGGCGCCGACATTCAGCCCGGCGTTCACACCGGCAAACAGCGAATTGAAGGTTTTGCCGTGCGATTCGCTGGTGTAGCCGTTGACGTTGTAGCCCATCAAGAGTGCCGGTACGCCGCTGTCCCACAGCTCCGGGCTAACGGTGCCGCGGGCAGTGTTGAGCATGTAAACCTGCGGAACCATAATATCCAGGCGTTGCTCATTACTGTCGTAATTCACCTGAGCCACTGGCAACTGGCTCTGGAGATCGAAACAGACTTCCCCTTTGCTCAGCGAGGTTAAAAAATCAGCTGGCAGCTTAGCGAAATCAAACGCAATGTTTTTAATCAGTTCGCGGGTCAGGCAGGGATAAACGCTTTTATCTGCCCGCGCTTTGAATTCAATGTCGGTATTGCTGATCGGTTGATTATTAACATACAAAGCCGTTTTATAGACCCCAGGCAAGCCCGAGGAACCATTGGCAAAGCGACTGAGGTCAACCGACTTTTCATCATCCACATTCAGGAAAGAGGCATCGAACTCAAGATTTTTGGCAATACCTTGCGGTGTAGAAACCGCGATCTCAGCATTAACGTTAGCCGCAAAAAAAGTTGATAAAATAGCTATGGCCAGTGGCGATAACTGTGCACGCAGACCATATTGAAAATATTTAGACATAGATATCCCTTCAAGAACTGATTCCTGAATAGCGATCAACAAATTAATGCGAGAGTGTTTTATATAGCGGGGACGTTATTTTATCACTGCATCAAAAGTATTAACCGCACCGTAATCATTTACGAAACTCCCTGTAACCTTACTACCTGCACTGCCCGCCAAGTCCAATGTCATGGTGCTACGAGGAGCCACCATCGCATGGTCAAGTTTTTTACCATTTACCGACAGGTTGACCAACGAGACATAATAAGGCGTTGGGTTACTGGCCTGTAGCCGATTACCCTGGCTGTTCCAGGTTAGCGCTTTAACCGCTTCATTGGCGTTACCTTGCAGACCCGCTGGGCGATAAAACAGCTTGATGCGCGAACGGAACGCCATCTGCAAGCGGTTCTCAGTGACTTTAGCCTGGGCTTTGGCTGGGACTTCCAGCACGTTCAGCCAGAACACCGATTCTTTATCCATCGGCAGCGAACCACCGGCGTAGCTGATACGCAACGTCTGGCCTTTGCTTGGCTCCACACGGTTCATCGGGGGCGTCAGGACAAACGGCACCTTGATCGCTGCCGGTTTGGCATCGGCGTCACCGTTATCGATCCAGCTTTGCAACAACACCGGTGATGGACCACCGTTACTGATTTTGACGCTGACTTCTTTGGCATCAGAGGGGTAAATCACCCGCGTACCACTAATCACCACGCTGGCCAGGCTACTGACGCTGAACAGAGCTGCGGCGGCAAAAGTGCCAACTTGCAGTACATTAATAGAAAGACACTTCATCATAAACTCCGAACACACTGACAGATTGGGAGGGGCAATCCCCCCTCCCACAGTCCATTACTGGTACTGAATAGAATAAACAACGCTGCTGACAACTTTACCTGCAGTGGTTGCGTCCTCTGCGTAGTAGCGAACGATGTACGGCAGTGTAGCGCTACCACCGGTAACGTCTTGATAAGTCATCGCAGTAACCTGATCTTGGCTACCGGCTTTGATCACGGCCTGAGTCGGGCTTGAAGCGTCCAGCAATTGCAGGCTGACGTTGGTAGCACCAGCACCACCGGCAGTGTTAAGCAGGCGACCAGTAACGGCATCAACAGAAGCACCCGCCTGGAAGAAGGCAGAAGCAGTTTCCAGTGTGCCAGCACAGTTGCTCAGGGCCATCACGAAACCGGTATCACCGGCTGTGCGAGTGGCGGCTTGCAGTTGGCTGGTGCTTACGGTTGGCAGAATAACGGTCGCATCCGCTTGCTGGCCATCAACCACGACGTCACAGGTATTTGCAGTCAGTTCACCGTTAAAGGTGATGGTGCCGGTAGAAGCTGCCTGAGCCAGGCCAACAGTACCGAAAACAGCGATCAGGGATGCAGCGATTGCTAACTTTTTCATATATATTCCTACTTACCTTGTATTATGAATACCATTTTAATATCCATTAAAATGGCCTGGTGAATACCCATGGGGATGGATATAGCTAGATGACTCTAGCATTTATATTAACAACAACTTACTTAATAAATAGCGAAGAGATTCGGTGATTATCGACGGAATAGCCAATACCATGAACGTTCGCTATAAAATCTTCCGGGAGTCCAAGTGACGCCAGTTTTTTACGCAATTCATTTATTGCATGCCATAAACGCTGGCTGGACGAAGATAAATTAATCTCCTCCCAAACGTTTTTCATTATGTCATTTTTATAGATGACGGCATCCCGGCAATTCGCCAGCAAATAAATCAGTAATCGGGTCTGGATCTCGTTTAGAGAGATAACCTTGAAAAACAGGGTGCGCTCAGAAGCTCCATCAGAGTAATAAAGGAGTCTTCGATTGGCAATATCGAATTGAATGTCATCATCAATTAGGAATCCATAAAGTCTATTTTCCATATGCATCTCGGATTATTATTTTGGTTTAATAACAAAAATAACAAACCTCCCTTAGGTGAGACATTATAGGAGCAATTTCCACTATGGCAACCGCGCCAAGATGATCACATTGCTATCTCTAAAAGTCTCATAACAGCGTTAAATGCTGAACAATTCATTTCAATCAGAACTTACCGCTAGATGACGCGAATCATTCTGGTGTTTTTCATAACTCATTACTTCACTTCATTTGAGTAGTCATAAATGTCAAAGATTTTTATCTTACAACATTTATAGCTACCTATTAAATTTTACTCATTAACATTCAATCCGTTACCTACAAACCAACGATTAGGATTTATCTGTCACACCGATATATAAAAGACGCTACCGGTGACTCTATCCTTTACCTCAGTAAGATGAAGCCGCTTTACTTCGCTCTCCCCTTGCTGATGGAATAAATACTAGGCCATTGATGGGATTATTCTGAGTGAAGTAGTTTTATTCTTGATAAAAAACAAAAAAATCCATGTAATTCAATAAATTAAATAATAACATTAAATCAGAACAGACTATTCTCAACCGTTCTTAAATGACAGTCACTCTCATTTAAGATTAATTATTAACATATTGTTTTTTAAATGAATGTGAATTGTTACTGATTTTTCATGCCACTATAAACGGTTAAACTATACTTTAAATAAGCCGGACACTCAGACAACAAAAAGATAATATACTGAAATGAAACATAAAGTTATCATTAACGACACCGTACTGTACCTGCCAGAAGAGCACCGCCTGTGCCCACTGCGCGCTCGGGGTAAAGAAACCGTTTTGAACGTTCCTGCCAGCCGTTGCCTGCAATTAATGTTGCAACATCCCGGCGAGGTAATCAGTCAAAGCGACTTTTTTAACGAGGTATGGCAAAAAAACGGTCAATATGTCACTGCCAATACCCTCTATCAGAACATTTCATTGGTAAGAAAAGGGATGCGGGAAGCTGGGCTGAGCAAAAATATCATCAGAACGGTTCCCAAAGTCGGGGTGGTCTTTTCCGGTACTGTTGAAATACAGCAAGAAGAGAGTGCCAACGTCATTGTGCAACAAAGCAATAAACCAGAGCCACCGCCCGTCGAGGATCTGCAGCCCGAAATACCGCCGACAAAACGCACGGCTTTAAACCAGACCAAGCTATTGCGCTATGGCCTATTTACGACGTTCATCATAGTTATGCTGATCCTGCTGGTCAGTAATCAGTCGCAAAGCGCACGTTTTTTTGACAGCCACAATAGAGTTGCCACGATCAATCAATGTTCTGTCTATATAGATAGAGACGATCTGGAAACCAATGTGGCTGGCTACAAGGAATATTTGACCGTCAACAATGTGGTCTGCAATCCGGATGAGTTTGTCTACATCACCAGAACGCCAGCAAACCACAGCACGCTGGTCTTATTTTGCGATACCACTGCACAAGGCGATTTGAGATGTTCCTCACGATTTCAAATCGATAATCAACACGATCCTCTTTCCGGCCTGCGACCAACGGGGAGCCAATAGCCGTTTAACCATAAAGGTAAGGGAACAACGAACGGCGGCGGCGTAGTTGCATTCGTCATGTAGGCCCGGTAGATTGCAAGAGACCTCACGAGTGGTGTACCTACTTGGGAGAAGGGAGTTTTCTTGTCATTAAGGGATTTACCACATGAGTGCTGCACCACAAAATACCACCTCACCTGCGTTTATTCTCGCCTCCTGGGCTGCCCTGCTGGGCGGTTTTGCGGTGTTCCTGCTGGGCCTATGGAATGCTGAAATGGAGCTGAATGAAAAAGGCTACTACTTTGCCGTATTGATCCTCGGCCTGTTCAGTGCCATCACCATCCAGAAAACAGTACGCGATCAGCAAGATAACCTGCCGGTGACCCATATCTATATCATCACCTGCTGGGTGGCCTTTGCCATCGCCGTTGGCCTGCTGTGTATCGGCCTGTGGAATGCCAAGCTACTGCTGAGCGAAAAGGGCTTCTACGGAGTGTCCTTCTTTTTGAGCCTGTTCGGCGCCATTGCCGTACAGAAAAACACCCGCGATATGGCTAATAAGCGCCGTGCCGAAGGGGATGATAACGAAGAAGCAGGATCGCAGTTCCCTACCGAATGATTTTTATAAGGGGGCCAGGCCCCCTTTCCTCTCCAATCATGTTTCCTGCCAACTTCAACCTCAGGCCAATGCTTTAGCCTTAAGCTGCTGGTATTCACTTTCGGTGATCACGCCATCATCCAACAGCTTTTTGGCATCCGAAATTTGCTCGGCCGGCGATTTGCCTGCCACCTCACGGATATACTCGTTGGTGGCTGAGACAGATTTTTGCACCTGTGCACGATGCCGCTCGGCCATACCTTTACCACGGGCAATCAGATAGACCAGGGACGTTAACAGCGGGATGAACAGCAGGAACACAATCCATACTGCTTTATAAAAGCCGCTCAGTTGGTGATCGCGGAACAGGTCGGAGACGACCTGGAACAGGATAAACAGGTAGGCAATAAAGAAGAAGAACGAGAAGGTGGTAACCAGAATATCCCACAGGGTGAGTAGGTGATAAGTCATTAGCGCTCCTTATGGTCTAGCAAAACCAGGATAAAACGGCTTTCAATAACAGATTGATGTTTAGCACCATAAGTATATGTCGGACTTTCATTTTTTCCATGTTGGACGGGAAAAATACGGGAAGGGAGGGTATCTGTATGGGTAAGGCACGGGCCCCTCACCCTAACCCTCTCCCACAGGGAGAGGGAACCGATCGAGTGGGCTGAAAATGCGGTGATGTACCTTGGATGGGGCGCTCAAGTTTACTGAGATGACTTCTTTACTTGCAAAGTGCAGGGGCTGACAGCTCCCTCTCCAAAGGGACCCATCGAGTGGGTTGAAAATGCGGTGATGTATCTTGGATAGGAGTGTTCAAGTTTACTGAGATGACTTCTTTACTTCCAAAGAGTAGGGATAACAGCTCCCTCCCCCTGTGGAAGGGGCCGATCGAGTTTGCTGAGATTATCGCTTTTCTTACAAACGAGCAGGGGCTGGCAGCTCCCTCTCCCTGTGGGAGAGGGTTGGGGTGAGGGTTATGCGTTACGCCAATGGCCATGCAGGATGACATCGTCGACAATTTCCTGCACGGTCAGTTTTGCCTCAACGTCGTTAAAAAAATCACTGGCCACAATTTCAGTCTTATCATTCAGTCCAGCAATCACCGTGAGGTGACTAGCCGGGTAAACCTCATGGACGCGAGTTTGCAGTTCGTCCAGCATCGCCTCACGGGCTTTCTCAGACAGGTTGTCGAACAGGTTGTTATCAACTTTTATTTGAATATTCATTGGCAGTCTCTAGCAATGGATTTGGGGTTATCCTTATCATGATAGGCTCAATGTACAATTTTTGGCTAGTACCAGTTCACCACCCCTAACATCAACTTTTTATTCTAACAAATGTCAAATTTATTACATTTTACTCTATTAAGAAACCCAATATTCATTATGTTAGCGGGAAATAGTCAAAATATAGACTGTATTATCAATGCCAATTAAACAGTGCAGTTCCCCTTCCCCGTAAATGCTGGATATTGTCGGTAGTCACCTGTAACATCACAATAAAAACCAAATAGGAATTATCCTATGAAATTACATCTAACTGAATTTCTAGCAAACTTTTATTGCACTCTTTGGATTTAAAAACGGGTGGAAAAAATTTTATTCTATTTAATCCTAACTCTGGCGTTTTTTAAGCGAAAAAATAGGAGTTTTCTTTGGTACAGCGTAAATTTCTCACTCTAACAGAAGTCCGAAACCTGATGAGTGCTGCCAGAAACACACCGACTGGAGTACGAGATAGCTGCCTGATCTTACTGGCTTTCCGCCATGGATTACGTATCAGCGAACTGCTGCGCCTGCGCTTTCGCGATCTTGAAATGGCCGAAGGACGGATAAATATACGCCGGCTTAAAAATGGATTCTCTACCGTTCATCCGCTGATGAATGACGAATGCGAGGCAATTATGGAATGGAAGCAGCACAGAGCCCAATGGAAACCAGGTGCAGACCCGGACATTATCTTTATTTCTCAGAGAGGAACTCAGCTATCGCGGGGTCAAGCCTGGCGCATTATCCGCCAGGCTGGCGAACTGGCGGGCACGGTCATCAATACGCATCCCCATATGCTTCGCCATGCCTGCGGTTATGAACTGGCGGAAAGAGGCGCCGATACCCGCTTGATCCAGGATTATCTGGGGCACCGAAATATTCGCCATACCGTACGCTATACCGCCAGTAATGCGGCACGTTTCGCTGGAATATGGGAAGCGGGTAAACGAAAAAACGGCTAAACCCGCCGGAGTAACCTTACTTTTTGTGTATTATACAGACAGCCATGCTTTACCCCCGCCGGAGATTGCTTTCATCAGCGATCTCCGGCGGGGGCAGTAACCGATATGGAGCTATTGATTAAAACAGGCATAGAGCTCTACTTCACTCTCAATGCCAAGCTTGCCCATCATGTTGCGTTTATGTGCACTCACGGTCTTGACGCTGCGGGAAATCTTCTTCGCTATCTGCGAAATACTAAAGCCCTCCTGCAATAAGCTATAAACCTTTATTTCCGAGCGGGAAAAAGGTCTGGCATCGACGTGGGATAGACTAGTCTCCTGTTCACAACGCAGAGACGGACTGATAACAATCTTGCCAGCCAGAACCTGATCGACCTGATTAACTAACTGACGAATATCTTCAGATAAAGCAATATAAGATGCCCCAGGCAGGAAGCCCGGGCAATCCAACACCTGTTTTCCTGGCACATCGGTCATAATCAGTAGCGGTTTGTCTTGCCTGACCGATTGAACAAATGACAGTAACTTCGCCCCCATAGTGATATTTTCATTCAGGCCATAGAGCTCACTGACGATCAGATCGGCATCAGATAAATCATCATCAAATACCAAATCATAGATAGAGTGCGCCGGTACGATCTCAGCATCGGGCAATTTGCGCCTGAATAGCTGATGCAAACCATGCCAGGTAACAATGCAGGGATGCATAATCATTATTTTTTTCATCGAGTCTCACCACTCAGTCCGTTTATCCTGGTTAAATAAACCAGCCTACCCGCCAGCAGGTAGAGCTCCTCATTGGTTGTCATCTGTAACTTTCTAATGATCGATTTCTTCTGCGTGCTGATGGTTCGTACATCTTTGCCGGTCACATTGGCGATAGCCGTGGCACTACGCCCGCGCAGTAAGGCCAGCGCAATTAATCTTTCCTGCTTACCTAATAAAGCCACATTTTTGGGCGTTTTGTCTGTCTGATCGCGACCTAAACATTGGGTGATTTGACAAAGGTTAACCGGATCGATCAATACCGTATCTACGCCGAAAGCGTGGAGAAGTTGCACCATCCAGGCCATATCATGCTGCAACCAGATCACCGAGTTGGTTTTAAGATGATAACTGGCAATATCTGACAAAAAGGATAATAACGACAGATAATCAGTGCCACGAGATAATGAGCTAAACAAGATCACATCAGGTTTAAATTCATAAACTTTCTTTTTGGCATCGGTCAATTTACTGACCCGGCAAAAACTTAACTCCGTGCTGCCCGCGTCACCCAGTAACCGTTGCAGCCCGATCCAATTGATCCTGGAAGGCTCTACAACCAGAATTCGCTTGCGGCTTTCCGCTGTCGCATGCTCAGCTTGCTGATGATTTGCCTGCTGCATTTTTCCTCCTAAATAACCGTGTTTAGTGCCATTTCCCCAGGCTTGAGGCCTCGTTCAAAAGCACATTCAAGGATACAAAAAGGTCACACCCACCACGGCCTTGACGTTACCCGCCACTACCTGACCGGTAGTGCGTGCATAGTTGGCGGTCAAACCTAAACTGACTGAAGAACTGCCGACGACACCCAGTGCGACGTTCCTGTTGGTGGCAATAACGCCATTGCGATTGGCAACCTGAATGCCAATTCCCTGAGCAACCGGCGCAGAGGCGGTGTTGGCAAAAATCGTGGATGCGGCATCCGTGGTTGGCCCGGTCAGGTAATAGGCCAGGTTTTGGTTCTTGGCACAGCGTACCGTCAACGGTATCGACACCGTTCCCGGATATTCTGGCAGATTCACGGTGACGTCGCGGGAAGAGACATCACAGCCACCGGTAGGGATCACCACGCTATTGCTGGCATAGATATTCCAAATATACGAATGCGATTCTCCTACGTTATTGGTTTGATGCATATTTAACACCGCAATCAACGACCCACTGGTTATCGCCACTCCACCTGCGGTGCTAATAGGCGTGAGATAAAGCACGGCGGGCCATGGCGTCATAGTGGTGGTTCTATAGACAACGGACTTGGTTTCAGAGGTTGTCGGGAATGGGTAAGAAGTACCGTCATACACAAAGCTACCGGTGAAACTTGCCAGTACGCCACCATAGGCCGAGCCTCTTTGCAGAGAAACGTAGTCTATTCGAGTATCTGGATAATCATTTCGGCAGGATATCTGACGGGACAAATCAACGATCAGGTTTTGGCCGACCCCGATCTGCGGAGTCAAATCCACAAACACGTTAGCGCTGCCACCACCGATAGGGATGGTTGCCCCGGCCGCCGTTCGGCAAGCAAATGCATGGGCACTGGATGAATAGCCAATCAAGAGCGCAGCTGCACCCAGATATTTCAGAAATACGCGGATTAAGTCTTTCATATGTTCTTCATCATCAGGAATAGGTGTAAGTCACGTTGATCAGGGATTGAATCGACCCCTGCGTCACATTGCCGCTGGGCGTAATGGCCCTCACCTGCAAAACCAGGCTGGCGGCCAGCGATGCGTCATTCACCGCCACAACTTTGGTACTGCCGTTGGGCAGATTTACCCCGCCGCTATCGGCCAGCTGCAACGCAATATTGCGGGCCGCGCCCTGATTGGCGTAATAGTTCCGGGTGCTATCGGCCGTGCCGGAAAAGGTCGCGGTCACCTTTGAGGTCCCTACTGGGCAGTTGGTGAGGTTCAATGTCACCGAATGCCATGGCGAAGTCGCACCTGCCGCCAGCAGGTTGAAGGTATACAAATCACCCAGCTCTACCGTAGTGGACACGGTGGATACAGTGCAGGGTTTTGCCACCACCTTGCCATTGATGGTGATGTTGACATCTGCCGCATGCGCCAGGGGGAGTACCATCATCAGTAACCACCCCGCGATCGGACCCAGCTTGCTCATGTTCATAGCCCTTTTCTCCGGTTACTGAAATTCCAGGGTGAAGTTTGCCGTCGCTCTAACCTGCCCGGCAGTCACCGGGGCACGGGTCGCCATCAGGCGCGCATAAAAATACAGCGTATTGGATTGCCCAGCGGTGATGTTTGACCAGTTCAACCCACTCGAGATCTCATTGAGAGCAATGGCATTGCCGTTGTTATCGAGGATCTGTATACCCATGCCGGCTGCTGCACCGGCCCCACCGTCGATTTTCAGCAAAGTCAGATTGTCGCTGTCTGCCCCACCGGTGAAACCCGTTTTCACCGCAATGGCTGAACCGCCGCATTTATCGAGCACGATGCTGAACGGCACCATCGGCGTTGTCGCCCCTACCCGATGTAGCTGCTTGGCCGCATTACTCATCAGATCCACCACAAAACTTTGCGAACCCGGCGCTATGGAGCAGGCATTGTCCTTAACATAGCCGTTAATGGCGATGGTACTGTCCGCAGCCTGCGTTACCCTGGCGCTAAACAGCGCCAGCAGACACAGGCTATAAAGTTGTATTCTCATTGCTCGCCTCTCCCGCCCGGCGTCATCGGCATACTGCCGTTATATAGCTAAGTGCACGCTGCTGACTTTCCGGCGGCAGTTGGTAACTCGTCACGCATTGCTCGCCTGCACCCTCGCCCCATTTGGCTTTCACCTCTCCACTTGGTGGCAGCCCGGTCAGATACACCTGTCCGCCGTCGGCAACAATGCTGCCAGAGCGGCCATTATCGAAGGACACCACCGACCCGAATGGCAACGGTTGTCCGTTATAGGTCAGCGTCATCAGTACCTTCAGCCCGATATGAGTTTTAAAATCAGCCAGCACCACCGCGCCGTGATTCGGCACCACGCTGACCACCGCGTCATCCAGCTCGACGTTGTTTGCCAGCGTATTGGGGTTCAGCGCCACGCGGTTTTCACGATAATCCATGGCAAACGGCAGTACGGCATATCCCCGCCAGTCGGTACGTATCCCGCTCTGGTTTTCCACCGATACGTTACCCGCCCCCGGCGCTTTGACCAGGATCAGCGTGTCATTCAGTGGTTGACTCAGGGTGATGCCATTTTCATGGGCCAGCACACCGCCGCTCACCCCGTAATACAGTTGGCTGGTACCGCTGCTGCGGCTGTAACCCACGTTGGCGTTGCCAGAAGCCCCTCGATAGTTCAGCGATGTGTTACCCGTCCCGCCTGAAGTGCCCGTTCCGCCTCCGGCGTAACCGGCCTGCACGTTGTAACTCAGGTTGTTATCCTCCAGTAACGTGCCATACACCCCAGCCTGATTGGTCATCCTACCGCTCAGATCGTCAGACATGCTGTAGCTGACGCTGGAGCGGTTGAAAGCGGATTGGCTGTCGGAACGCAGCCAATGGCTGAACGGGATGCTGATGTTGAAGGCCAGCATATTGTCGCGTCCGTCCTGCCAGGCATTTTTGGTCAGGCTGTAGCTGAGGGTATAAGTGATATCCTCCAACGTACCGCTGTAACCGGCCTGCAGTTGTTCATCCGCCTTACCGACCCCCCAATAAGTCTGGTGGCTACCGGTCAGATAAAAGGTGCCATTGTCCCCAACCTGCTGAGTCACCGTCATCTGCAACCGCCCACGCTTGTTGTAGGCCAGATTGTAGTAATCGGTGAGTTTCGGAATGAGCTCGACGATACCTTCATCGGTTGCCGCCTTGTAGCCGCTCATCTGGCGCCAGGTCGTGTCACCCAGCGCGTAATAGCCGCTGGTGGAATAGCGGTAACCGAGCAGTTGCAGGTTGGTGCCCCACTCGTTTAATGCCTTGTTATAAAGGAAGCGCAGCGACTGCCCCTGATGGGTGCTGTCATCCGGCAAAGTCGCGCTAGCCTGGGTGATGTCCAACGACACGGCGCCGAAAATGCCCAGGTTTTTAGCCACTCCAAGGTTGAACGCACGATAGCGATCGGCAAGCTGGGTGCCACCAGACAGCGTCCAGCCGTCAGCCAGCCCCCACATCAGGGTGCCCTGGCCAAAGGTGGGCTTTTCTTGCTGATCGTTGCCGCTGCGATACTGCCCCACCATCACCGTATATCTCACCTGCCCTTGGCGCAGCAGCCCAGGAACCGACGTATAGGGCACGGTAAAGACCTGAGCCGTGCCGTCGGCTTCCTGAATGCTGACCTGCAAATCACCGCCGCTGCCCGATCCAGACAGATCGTCGATGGTAAACGGGCCTGGCGGCACCGTGGTCTGATACACCTCAAACCCATTCTGCTTGACCGTGACCCTGGCGGTGCCGCGGGCAATTCCGCGGATCACGGGAGCATACCCTCGCTGGCTGTCTGGCAACATATTGTCATCCGTCGCCACCTGTACGCCGCGGAAGTTCACGCCGTCGAAAACGTCCCCTGAGGTATAGCCGTCACCCAACGTCAGGCGACTGCGCAGCAGCGCAATGTCCCGCTGCAAATAGGTATTGACGTGCTGCCAGCGGTTTTGATTAGAGCTCGATCCACCGCCGCTGGTGTAGCTCCAGGTAGTATTATCCCGCAGCCGCCAGGCCCCCAGATTCACGCCGCTTTGTAAGTTAAGGAAGGCGTAATTGCTGTTGCTCGACTGGCTGTTACGGACATTACTGCCGGTGAAGCTGTAATTGAGCAGCCCGGCAGTGATGCCGTTTTGCCACTGGTCAGGCGGGATATAACCACGGGCAGAGTTGCCCATGTAAGCCTGAGGAACACTGATAGACAGGCGCTGCCGCCCAACGTCAAAATCAGTGGAGGCTTCCTTGATCAGCGAGGTTAATGGTACGCAGGCTTCCGATGCCAAGATGGCCATTCCCGGGACCGCCCGGGTATTGACACCCATGGTGGCCAGTTGGCTGCGAGTCAGGCAAGGCACCAAGGCCTTGTTATCGGCATCCGCCCGGAAAGAGACATCCCGGGTCGACATAAACCCGTCATTCATATAAATGTCGACACGGTAGATACCCGGAGGCGCCTCAAGTCCCTTTTCGAACCCAGACAGATCGGCCACCTTCGCCGGATCGTCAGCCAGAAAACGAGGGTTGAAGTAATTTTCCGCTCGAGCCGATGCATCGCCACATAGCGCCCACAGCATCAAGGCCAAAGGCGTTAAAGTCAGCTTTAAGATGGGGGCACCCTGGTGGTTATCGTTTATCACTCTGCGACTTTCCGTGCCGTTTTTCAGGTATAGCATGATCCCTCCGGTTCGATACAGGTCGCCCGGCTGCCTGATTTATCTGGTTATAGCTTGATGAAGTGGATAGCGGCTCCAGGCCTTACTGCATCACACCCTTGAATGCCGGCGTTTGGGCACCGTAATCGTTGATCGTCCGATAGGAAATCGTGCTGCCTGCATCGGCGGGGAGCGCCACATTGGTCGATCCCATAGGCGATACCATGGTGTTTGCCAACTGCCGAGTGCCAGCGTTCAACTCGCTCAGCGTGATGAAATAAGGGGTAGGATTGACGATCGTCAACTCTTTGCCGCTACGTTTAAAGCGCAGCTGCTCCGGTGCCTTGTCTGGCGCAATACTCAGCCCATTGGGGCGATAAAACAGTTTGATACGGCTGGTAATAGCCAATTGCAGGGTGTTCTCATCCTGGCGTGATTTGTCCAGTGAGGGGATCGCTTTGACGTTAACCCAGAACAGGCTTTCCCGATCCTTCGGCAAGCTTTGATTAGTCGCATCAATAATGCGCAGCGTGTTCTCTTTTTTTCCCTGCATCAAATATAACGGTGGCGTAATAATCAGCCGACCATCTTTTTGGCCATCAGCGTTTTCTACCCAGGATTGGATCAGATAGGTACTTTTCTCATCGTTATTGCTGACGCCCAAAGTCACCTGCTTCTGATCGGCAGGATAGATCACCCGGGTCGCGCCCAGGCCGACTCCGGCGTTTGCCATGCCAACATGCCCCGCCGCCAACAGCAGCAGCACGGACATCACCTTTCCAACCTTCGAAATTGTTCTCACATTTACCTCGTCCATCAGGATCTGACTTCCATAACACTGCGCGGCCAAGGGCCAAGCATTCGCAGCGCTATTACTTTTCATCTTGCGGCCAAGGCCTACTGATAAGTCAGTGCGAACCAGGCCTGAGCGTTAGCCAAACCATTGTTCACCGGCTGTCCGGTGGCGCGGTATTTCGCTACGAAATGCAGGATCACCGGCCCCTCTTGCAACGGCACCCAGTACCGCGGCGCAGTATTGAGTGGAATAAATCGGCCTCTGTCGTCGAACAACGCCACGGCTACGCCAGAGGCGACACCAGGCCCTTCACCAACAGAAAGCACCTGCGGATTATTGCTGTCTGCCATGCCATGGAACATGACTCCCACGTTACGGCTGACCGCGGTAGTGCAGTTCTGCAGATGTAAATCAAAGGGGACTGGATCGGCCTCATCGCCAGGCATACGAAACCGGTCGGTGGTGATATTCCCCATCGATACCGTCAAGTTGCGATCTCCGGCTTCCACCGAGCAGGTTTCAGCGATCACTTCACCCTGAAAGCGCATCAGGCCACCGAGAGGTTGTTCCTCCCAACGATCGTCAGCAACGACCTTCCCCGCCAACAGCAGGGTTAGCAGGAGTCCCGCTCCCATTCTCCACATCACACACTCCTTGCCTCCGGTAGCTGAAAATCAGGCCTCCCTGGCCTGTAATCATCATCCTTGATAAGCTAATTCAGCTTACTGATACTGCACCTTGAAGGTCGCATCAGCGTTGGCAATACCGGCAGTGGCTACGCCGGTCGCGATATAACGAGCCTGGAATGGAACAATAACGGTGCCATCAGAGAGCGTAGTAGCCGCACTGAAGGTAGCGCCATCAACCGCTAACGCAGTACCGGTGCGATCAAGGATCTGAACGCCGACGTTAGTTGCATTACCCGCCGCAGAGCCTTGCAGGGCCAGCGCGGTAGGATAGGTGGCGTTAACCGCTGTGCCGCTGAAAGCGACAGCTGCCTGGGTAGCAACGGTAGAATCACAATCATTCAGTTGGATGTTGAACCCGGTAGCGGAGCTAACATCACCAGCGGTAGCCAGTGAAGTCGTTTTAACCTGCCCCAATTGCACTGTCTGGCCAATAGAACCGGCATCCACGGCGCAAGCCGCATTAACAACTTCCCCTTTAAAATGGATAGGGCCACCGTTGACGGTAGTAACCGTTGCCGCATTAGCGACGCCAGCCAGAGAAAGAACTGCGGCAATACCAGCAACCAGTGATTTGATTTTCATACTATTTTCCTTTGAACACATAATGTTTCATAACCATGAAAAAGTGTGGAGGTCGATTCCCCTGGCGGGCAACCGCACAGACTTCATTTCTACTCACGGCCGGACCTCCCTATTCCGTTCAGTTTTCGCCAGCAACATGAGACATTTGGGGCTATTTTGTCGCACCCTATAAAAAAACGGTAAATAAATAAATATTGAATTAATCGACTATTTTTTATTATTTAATTTTTAAAATAAGAAATTAAATGCTTTGCCATTGCCGGGGCAATGTGATTTTAGGTGTTTTGGGGTTTTGCAACAGCGGGCTGGTGTAATGGCCAAGATTTAGGGGGTGGGGATAGCGATTTGCGGAGGTAAAAATATAACTTTATTTTTCAGTTAGATAGATCTCGATCAAGGAATATTCTAATACAGGGCATTGCAAATTCTTATCTTTCGTTTAAGAATTAGGAACAGTTTAGCCCCAATTGTTCCATCTTGCGCCTGATTATTTACCAATAAATCCTTTATAACCAATCCGTTACGATCCCACATCCCGACAAAGCGCGCCGCGTTGCTGGCGGTATAGCGGACGGTATGCCTGATGTTACGATGCCCCAGATAATCCTGAATCAAACGAGTATCGGTGCCCCTTTCCGCCAGTTCATAGCCGCAGGCATGGCGCAGCATATGGGGATGCGTTTGGGTAGCGGTACCCGCCATTTCCCCAGCCTGACGGATAATGCGCCAAGCCTGACCGCGCGATAGCTGAGTACCACGCTGGGAGATAAAAACAATCTGTGGATCCACAGCAGGCTTCCACTGCGCCCTGACCTGGTTCCACTCCATAATCGCCTTGCATTCATCACTCATCAGAGGATGAACGGTAGAGAATCCATTCTTAAGCCGGCGTATATTTATCCGTCCTTCAATCATTTCCAGGTCATGATAACGCAAGTTCAACAACTCGCTGATACGAAACCCATGGCGGAAGGCAAGCAGGATAAGGCAACTGTCCCGTACCCCGGTCTGTTTATTCCGGGCTGCACTCATCAGGTTGTTAACTTCGGTGAGAGTGAGAAATTTACGTTGTGCCACAAAAAACTCCTATTGCAATTAGACTGGATATTACTCGCTCAAGAATTAATAAAATCTGTCGCTGACAGATTGTTTAAAGCATAGCCTATTGTGATGAATGATTACCAAATAAAAATAGCTTTACTCACCCGCAGGCTAAAACTAAAAAAACAACAAGACCATAAAAATTCAACGGGTTATTTTCCACACCTTACAAGCCTAAGATTTATCTCATCAAAAGGGTGTTTTTTAAGCAAAGCCAGAGCCAGCCTGCCACTTCAAGCCCAAACTAGGTTTTCTCCTAATCACCCTGCTAGACAAAAATTAGCTAAATAGAATTTTAAATTTTGTAATAAGATGAAAATGCCGTCACGCTATTTTGCTAATCAATTGTTCACCATGTTATTTTTAACCAACCAGAATGTCACATAGCCTTAGCGATAATACATTCGCTAAAGATGCGTACCTGGTTTATTGATTGGGAAGTTCAGATAAAGGGAAGGCAAACAAGCGGTAATAAATAAACCGCCCGCGAGACAATCGTGGAACAAGTCAGAAACGGCAGGGGACGTCACCCCGCAAAACGCAGGCTGACGTCTTCAGGGGAGAACGTTAAAGAATATCCACGTTAATCACTGCCGAGCCGCGGAAATCCCCCCCCGCCAGATTACCGTTAACCTTCAATATCGAAGAGATAGGCACGGCAATCGTTTGGTTGACCTCGATCTTTTCAAGGCTGCCGACATTGGCTGGCTGGTCACGCACAAGCACATCCGCCGCCAGTGAACCATCCGTACGCAGTTTGATACCGCTAGAGGTGTAGCCGACCAGCGTGACTTTAACCGTAGCACTGGCGGTGCATTTAACGTACAAGTCCGAGGTTTTTTTCAATCCTGGCACACTATCGGCCTGAATATCCCCATAGCTGATGTCTACCGAAGTGCCTACCAGTGAACAGGCGGGGCCTGGCGGTGGCTGAGGTTTCCAGGCGTCACCGGTTCCACTACCATGTTCGAGAGAAACGTTCATAGACGGACCATCAGCAGGACGTTTGCCTATTTCTTTACCCAGTCCGAAGAAATACTTTTCATCGCCTTGCAATGTATACGTGATAGGGAGTATTGACGCCAAAACCTCACTACAGTTGCCACTTGCCACTCCCCTAGCTGACACAAGAAAGCGTTGGTACATCCCCGAACTGGTACCCAATATAGCGTAAAAGTTAACTGTAGTGCCGGTTCTACATGTAGTGGTGGATCCACCGATCCCATCAGGTTGGGCACTAATGGTTAATTGCTTTGGCCCCGTCCAGCTCACATCGATCCCGAGAGCGTGACCATATACGGGCATTATCAGGCCGATAATCACGGCCGTTTTTTTAAGCTGTGCTGTCCCTATTAACTTCATCTCTGTTCCTTATTGCTCTGCGCTATTGCTGATTAGCCTCTTCACAGAGGCCTAGCGGCGTCAGCCCTTAGTCATAGGTCAATGCAAAGGTCATGCTGGCACTGAAAGGACCACGATTAATGGTTCGGTTGGTAATCGCGTCTGGCTCACCTTGCACATAGGCCATCATGCGCAGATAGTTGTCCCCTGCCGCTAATGGGTAGCGATAGGGGCCTAACTGGTTCAATGGCAAAGGAGCGCCATTTTCTGACTCAATACCAATACCAATGCCCGATGCCTGGCTGGAGGCATCCAGCGCCAGTAATCCCGGCAAGGCGGGATTTTCCACTCCGGTGAACGTGACCTGCACCGATTTGCCTAGCGTCAGATCGCAGTTGCTCAGGTGCAGTTTGAACTCCCAACTGGTAGTTCTTTGATTGTGATACAGCTGTTTGTCGATTACCGTACCAAAATCCAGTTGGACGGTTTCCTCACCCGGCGGGATGATGCAAGGTTCCGCCACCAGCGTGCCATGTAAGCGCATGTTTGCCGCCTGAACGCCCTGGCTCAGTGCAAGCAGAGCGACGGTGGCACAGAGATATCTCAGTATTTGCCGCATATCAGCTCCTTATTGGTAATCCGCAAGCAGCGTTGCCGTGACTTCAAACGTCCCTTCAGTCAGTTCGGTGCCCGGTTTTTTAACCGGCACAGCTTCTAACAACGGTGGATTGAGCGGGTCAACAGCGATAGGCGTACCGAGCTCAAACGGCTCGCCGTTCTGGTAAATTTTGATGCCCAGATTGGCAATATTGGTCTGCAGCGTAGCCGGCTCAAAGGCGGCGACCGGGCCGAGCAGCGTCAGCACCATGCTCCAGGCTGGTCCCGCCGTACAGTCCAGCACGTAATCAACCTGTCGACGGTGCTTCACCCCATCCACGCTCTTGACGCCGATCCGGTCAAAAGGCACATCAATGTCTTTGTCGTTGTTCACCAGACAAGGAGGTGGCTCAATCAACGTACCGCTAAAGCTCATGTTTTCCGCCGCTTGCGACGGGCTTATGGCCAGCAGAGCAAACGATAGCAATAGTGACATCCCTGCAACCGATCTCATTCCTTTCTCCCGTTTCACTGGTAGTCGACCACCATGGTGGCTGCCGACGTAAAGTAGCCAGCGGTCAGGGTGGTCCCTGGGCGCTTCACTAAAGTGGCAAACAGCTTTGGCTGATCCGGCAACGTGAAATTCAGCCAGCTATTCACTGGCATTGCCTGGCTGTCACTCGATAAGGCAATCCCCAAATCGCCTTTCGAGGTTTGCAGAGCACCGGCAAAACCGGCGTCCATGCCCTGGATCTGCATTTTTAACGCGTTGGTGTTGCCTGCCGAGCATTCCAATGTGTAAGGCACCGGCTGGCGGTAGTTGATACCATCAACCCGGGTCGTCATCACCTCGTTGGTAAAATCCACCGTGATGGTTTGATCCCCGTTAATCACGCAGGGCGGCGGCAGTAAAATATTGCCCGAGATAGTCAGGTTGGACGTCGCAGCCACCGCTGATGACATGCCCAAAACCAGTATCAAACCTGCAAATCCCGTCGACGTTTTCCACGGCATAGTTCACCTCTGTTGCGCGTAGGCTATGAGTTACGTTTGCCAGGTTCTGCCTGACAGGTATCACCCGCACAGCGGAAAATAAGTTCTGGGCGGCCACCGAAGTCATTCACGTAGGTCAGCACCGGCGCGCTACCTAAAGCACTGACGCTGGCACTTAGCGGTGCATTGGATTTAGGGGGGACCATCAACGGCACAAACCCTTTGGCGCTCTGGCCACCTTTAGTGGTGCTAGCCTCAACGATGGTGATGTAATACGGCGTCGGGTTGTTGACCACATAGCGATCGCCTTGGCGCGTCAGCGTCATTTTTTCCTGCCACGGCGTACTCATCTGTTCCTTGGTCGGTTCAATCGCCTGCGGGCGGTAGAACAGTTTAATGCGTGTCTGCAACGCAATTTGCAGCGTGTTCGGCTTGTCGCTGCGCGGTGGAATTTCACGCAGGTTGAAATAAAACAGCGATTCACGATCCTGTGGTAATTGCTGCAAAGCAGGCAGCCCCTGCACTTTCACCTGGCTTTTGGCACCAGACTCAATACGCTGCACCGGAGGCAGAACGATCAGCGGGCTGGTGATCTTATTGCCCTGCTCATCCTCAATCCACCCCTGGGCCAGATAAGGCAGGTGTTTGTTTTCATTGCTGACGTTCATGCTGACAGACTTGTTGGAAGCGTTATAAATCACCCGGGTACGATCCAGGGCAATCGCCGCATTGGCCTGCGAGGTAAAGATGGCCAGCAGCAGTGCGCCAGCGGTTAATACATGTGTGGTCGTTAATTTCATCAGTCTTTTTCCGTTCAGCTTCTGTTTTCCGTTTCCGGATTTTCCCCTGCGGCGATTGGCCGACAAGGCAGCAGTAAATTCTGTGTCCCATGTTGTGGGATATGCGTTGGCAGCGTTATTTCGCACTGGGTGATGCCATTCCAATGGGTGGTCATCTTGGCCCCGGGCTGAATACCACTCAGATAAACGCTACCGTCATCGTTGATAATGCCGACGTCCCGTTTCTTGCTATTTTGTACCGTGGCACCGAAAGGCGGTGATGACCCATCGGCCAGACGAACCACCGCCATCGCTTTTTCACCAGCCACCACTTCAAAACGCCGTAGACCAATCGCCCCTTCGGTCAATGTCGCTTGCTGCACCGAGCTGAGCGCTTCGGTCTTGTCATCCAGCGCGTTCAGATCGATGCTGACCTGGTTGCGGTAGTAGCTGTTGAGATCGGACACCACGGCTTTACCAAAGCGGTTGGATAAGGTGGTGGCACCATAGCCACGCACAGGAACGCCTGCGACTCCATCGGTATCCAATAAAATGCGCGTTCCGCCAGGCATGCCAATCCGATGCATGGCCACGCCCTCCCCGGTCGCCGTCACCCCACCTTGCAACAACAGGCCCATGGAACTGGAGCGTCCAGCTTGATAACCCGCGTTGGCACTCACCTGCGCGTCGTTGCCCAAGTGGGTGTAGTAACCGCTGGCAACCGCGCCTTGGCGGGCACTACCTGCACTGATCTGATAGGAGTCGGCATCATTCACGCGGCCGAAATAGCCCACCTGGTGAGTATTTTCATTGCGATCCCATGACCCGCTGTAACTGATGGAACCAGAGTGGCCCCAGGGAATGGTGATCGCCAGATACATGCCGTCGTCGTTGGTGCCGTTAAATTTGTTGCGATAGGCGGTCAACGAGAGGTTAAGATCCTTGAACTTGCCCAGATCGAAGTATCTCGCCAGCGACAGGTTGTAATGATCGTTGGCACTGTCATTCCAATAGGTCTGGTGGCTGTAATTGATAAAAGTGCTCAGGCCCAGCTCGACAAACTGCTTATTGAACGTAACGGTGTACATCTCCTTGCTGCTCTGGGTGCGGTAACCGGTAGTCCGTGCGTCCAAAAATTCGCTCATGTTCATAAAGTTGCGTTCGGAGAAGCGATAGCCAGCGAACGTCACCTGGCTGTCATAATCGTCAAAACGTTTGGAATAACTGAGGCGGTAAGAGTTACCAAACAACGAGCTCTCCTGCGGCAAATTAGCCCGGGATTGGGTGACATCGAACGACAGTGCGCCCAGCATCATCAGATCGCGGCCAACCCCCAACGCCAACGCGTTATAGTCGTCGCTCCCCACGCCGCCACCGTACAGTGACCAGCCGTTGCTAACCCCCCAGGAGAATTCGCCGGTGGAGAACAGTGGCCCGGTGACGTTATGTTTCCAATCGGTCGGCCGGCCAGCCGCGAGTTTATAGCGCAACGAACCTGGACGAGTCAGATAGGGGATGCTGGCGGTGTTCACGGCGAACTCCTGCACGCTGCCATCCTGTTCCTCAACGCGAACCTGCAGTTGGCCGGAAACCGCATCATTCAAATCCTGAATGCGGTATGGGCCTGGCGCGACCTGAGTTTCATACAACACCCGGCCCTGTTGGCTAATAGTCACCTTGGCATTGCTTTTGGCAACGCCACTCACTTCCGGGGCATAGCCGCGCAGGTTAGGTGGCAGCATGTTGTCATCGGTATTGAGCGTAACGCCGGTGAAACGGAAGCTGTCGAAAATATCTGAATTAAGAAAATTCTCTCCGAGCGTCAGGCGGGCAAGCAGCTTGGGCAAGGCGCGATAAGCGTAATAACGGCTCCAATCCAGGCTATTTTCGCCGTTGGTGCCAGACTGATTGCGCATCTGCAACTGCCAATCCGCACGCAGACGCCAAGGACCAAAGTTGGCCCCGGTGGTCCCATTACCACTCAGGCTATAGGCCTGATCCTGGTGCTGCTGGCGCGTGGTCAGGAAATTCAGGTTATAGTCAAACAACGCACCGGTAATGCCGTTGTCCCAACGGGAAGGCGGATCCCAATTTTCCGAACTGTATTCAAGATAGGCTTGTGGCACGCTGAGCTGCAGGGACGAAGTCGCCAGGTCACCCTGAACCGTCAATCCTGGAATGCTTTGCAGATCGATACACTGCCCATCGTCTTCCCAGACAATGTCCTTGAGCACGCTGTCTCTCAGGCCAAACAGCTCTATCAATTCAGGCGTCAGGCAAGGTTCGCTGCTTTTAGGATCTGCTTTAGATGGCGCGAAGGTGATTGAACGCTCCGCTATTTGCTGCCGGTTGAGAAACACCGCCATGGTGTAAGTCCCTGGCATAATATAGCCGCCACGGGAGAAATGACTGAGATCGAGATTTTCCCGATCTTTAATATCCAACACATCGGTATTGAACTGAATATCCTCTGCGGCATGCGTAAGATAAACCGGGCTTCCCAGCGATAAAGCAATACAGACCCACAATCCGCGCAGCCGGAAAGTAGAATTCGCAACAGGTTTGGCCATCGATAAAAATTCCGTTTATCAGTAATAATCCATTTTGAAACGCACGGTGGAACGGTACTCACCGGCTCGCAGTATTTGGTGATTCGGCAACAGGTTTATGGTGTATTGCAGCAGCTTATCTCCGGAGCTTAACTCTGACAGTGGCATAGCTACGCCGGGTAATGCGATGTTGCCTGATTGGTCTTTGATCTGTAGCCCAACGCCTTGGGCCTCGCCTTCAATACCCAGTAAGGCGCCATCCTTCAAACCATCAAAGGTCACGCGGAATGCCTGCCAATCGGGCATCGTGGGATCGAAGCGTGGCAAGGTGCAGTTAATTAAGCGAATGACAAAAGGTTTAGCGATACCTTGCCCATCATGAGCAATCTGTGACGCAGGAACGGTGATCATCTCAATCACTTGCTCACGGCTGCTCATCTCAATGGCGCAGGCAGTTTCAATAATGCTGCCTTCCATGACGACACGGCCCCGTCCCAAAAACGTATCCGCCGCTGCGGTTACGCTAAACAGAGCGCAGAGCAGGCAACTCGCCACGATATATTCCATTTTGTTCACGCTGTTAATTCCCTTCGACACCATGACCTTAAGAATAAACATGCGGGTTTCCCCGCATGTGTGACCGTTTAACCGGTTAAAACCTTACTGATAAGCCAGGGTAAAGGTAGTGGTGGTGCTGAAGTCGCCTGGGACGATTTCTGCAGCAGTTTTACCGTCAACACCCATGTCGCCCTGCAGGTAAGCAGAGAAGTTCAGGATGTTGGTTTGATCCTGGATGCCCTGTGGAGCAGTTGGTTGACCCAGTTTGATCAGCGTGCCGCTACCGTCGGTGATAGCCAGGCTAGCGCCACGAGCAGTACCGGTGATGCCCAGCAGATCGGCGTTACCCGCAGAAGTTGGACCTGTGAAGGTGGTGGTTACCGTTTTAAGGGTAGATGCATCACAGTTTTCCAGGTGGATGTAGAAGTTTTCAGGGGTAGATTTACCACCGTCTTTCAACGCCACGTTAGCGATCTGGCCCATTGGGATACGCTGGTTGTCATCACCTGGGGCGATAGAGCAAGGTGCATCAATGATGGAACCGTAGAATTCGATTGTGCCATGGCCCGCGTCCTGTGCAGCATTGGCAGCAGAAACAAAACCCAAAGCGATTGCGGCAACCATGAATTTGTTCAGTTTCATATTTCTATTCCTTTATTAAATAAATTGATATAAACGACTAATAACCATCCATGTCAAACATGGTCTGGGGACTGCAAAAAACATGAGGCGACCGCCCATTATCCAATAGGGATACGCTTCATTCTTTATACTTTCGGCACTCAAAATAGGTTATAACGGTCAGCCTTCCACACTGGTACCGTAATAGACCCGCAAGGTCTTATATAAACCTATCTTGTTGGTACAACCAATTTTTCTCATAACGGACACGCGATGACTGCTGACCGTTTTAATATTAATCCCTAAAATCGCACCGATCATTTTTGGCGTGTAACCGCGAAAAAGATAATAGCAAATCCGTTTTTCTCTGTTGCTTAACGCAGCCAAGGTCCCTTTAGGGATAAACTTGTCGCGTTTTGCCCATGTTGTATTTGGTGAATCGGCAATTTGTTTCAGCAGTGCATTAGAACACTCATTGGTTGCAATAAAAACAACTCGGTCTCTGTAGCGTTGCTCAATGCTTAGCGACAATATATTCAATAACGCAGTACTGGCAATCACTACCATCAACGTTCGGCTTTTCTTTTCACGTATCATTTCGCTAATCAGCAATGCACTGCGTGCCGAACCATCCGATATCGAATGTTCAAAGGCAACATGACTATGCTGTTGCTGCAACTTAAGCAAGCTACATCTGATACCTTGTAAAAAGTAGCTATTATTGCTGGAGATATGGAATGAAATCTCACTTATATCTTCACTATGATAGTCGAAATCATATTCACCCACACCGTACCCGTCGTCCATAACGCTACCAAACTTATCGCCAAATCCATATCGGCTATCGTACATCTGCTTCCCGCCACTATCGCTGAAAAGTTGGATGCATGTTAGCGACCGACTCAGAAATGCCATAATCAATTTATATCAACCTGTGAAATTTCATTTAAGTAATATAAAAAAATCAATTAAATCATATGATTGTAAAAAATTTCACTTAAGATCAACCAACCTTAAGAAGATGCCTAGATCGGTATATTTGAGCATTAATCGACATTAATCAATTTACTAATCAGAAAAATCTTGATAAGTTTTATAACGCAAGACCAGGAAGAGCCTGGTTCCTGGCAGCTCAACGGTGATGCTTTAACAATCAACAAGAAAAATCTCATTTAATAAATTGTATGCTATCCGTTGTTTTTTGTTTTAATAACGCTTGTGATTTTGAACAAGGAAGTAAACGAAATGACTAGTAACTGTAGCGGTTATTATTATCTCATCGGTGACAACGTTGAGTTCTGGCCTGAGGAAAACTTGCTTTACTCTCGTGTCAATGGTGAGAAAATCACGCTATTTATCGCAGCCTCACGCTGCCTTCAGCTTTTATTAAGCCAACAAGGTGAGCTGGTTCCTCAGCGGGATCTGTTTGAAGCCGGATGGCAAAAAAATGGCTTAGAGGTGTCTAACAATACCTTTTACCAAAACATCCTTATGTTACGTAAAGGATTAAAGCTTGCCGGCTATGAGCAAGCAGTGATAAAAACAGTGCCCCGCCAGGGCCTTACCATTCCCTCAATGGTTCCGGTTGCAAGAATAATACCGGAAATGAGTACAGCCTCTGCCGGAGAAACACCTCTTGTGGAGGAAAACCAACCGCTAACCTCAAGCAAAGTGGATAAAAAAGCATCCTCTCGGCCTCGCCACGTGTGGGCAATATTGCTTAGTCTCTCTTTTGGTATCGGTATTGTGCTGTCAGCTGCATGGAATAGCTCAGAGAATAAGAATTTCTTCTCTAATTTTAACTTCGTAGGGAATATAGAGCAGTGTTCGGTCTATCTCCATAACGGCCAGACATCGTTGCAGTCCTACATGCAATTTATTGCGCAAAACAACTTCACCTGCAAAAAACAGGAAGTTGTCTACTTTACCGCCAACCCATTGGTTCCACGTGCCTCAGTAATTCGCTGCGAATGGCCATTTGCTTCAGGGACAAAGAATCTCTGTATTTCTGAATATTATCTGGAGTGGCAGCATAATGAATAAGCCCCAACTGTTCGGCGTATTTACACTACTCTCTTTGTTGTTCCTGTTACTCGCGTTGGGGGCATACCACCTCTATAGCCAATATCAGCAAACCCATTTTAACTGCGAAGCCATGCTGCTGGTTCACAAAGATGATGCGGAGCTGGCCCTTATGGTTAACTTTATCTTCCAAGGTAATAATGGCATCGTCAGTCTGAAGGGAACCCTTAAGGAGGGCGACAAGACCACTAGCGTAAGCAGAAGAAACTATTTTGATTTCAGTCAGATAAAAACAGTTTATCACCTTAAGTCAATCTCGGCAGTGACCACACCGGCCGACAACAGCGACACCAAAGCTCTCGCCCGTTACCTCCCTCTTTTTTACCTGGAACCGGGGCTGAAGTTCGACTTCACCGCTTACCCTACAACCCAAGATGGGTACATTTTTTCTACCGGGCAGGTGCCGTCATTTTACTGTGCACGTAAGTGAAATGCTGCGATACGGAGATAGGTGACCAGCAAAGGGCTGTTTGACGTTAACGAGTTTCGCGTTGTGGAGACGACTCTTTAACGCTGGGATCGAATGGCAAAAACAAAAAACCGGAGGAAAGAGTCTCTTTCCTCCGGTGATGACATCGCCGTGGCGTGCTTATAGAACATCCACCACAACAACCGCAGACCCGCTAAACGCGCCAGCCTTTACAGTCCCCCCCGTGGGGGCGAGAGTAGATGCAATCTGCACATTTTCCGAGCCATTAATGGTGATTGGCGGTGGGAATTTCGAGCCATTGATGGTGATAGTCGATTGTATTCCATTGCCGAAACTGGTGGTGTTATCCGAGAGCGCAGGGACAGTTATCACAACTTTAGCTGGCGTCGGGCAAGTTATCGTCGCCGTCAGACTCGCGGTATTCCCTGCTATGGCAGTGCCGTCCACCAGCCCGTGGTCGAGAACTGTGGGCCCGGTTATATCGCACCCGGTGGTGAAGGGTTTGTTATTCGTATTTACGCACGAAGTTGTCAGCCTCGCGTTCGTGCTGTTAGGACCTTCATAGACAACACAGGTGCGAGTATTTCCTGTGTTCGCATTAATCCTGCTAGCCTTACCCTTCCAGCTCCCGCCAGATCCTAGCCCCGTTCTCTTCATTAATTCCTTTTGGAAATCCGACCAGTAATAGTAATTCTTAGCGTAGCCTTGAGTAGAATAACTAAAGGCACAGTAGGTATCTGTGGCATAAGCATTCCATCCAACATTATTCTTGGTCACACACACGTCAAAGAACGAGGTCGTGCCCGGGCGGATGTTTGTTGTATCGTATTGTTCGACACCGTCGGTATAGGTGAAAAACATCTCTTGTGTTGTTTGGTCGAATTGCGCGCTGGTGATGACGAACGCAGCAAAACTGGACGTACTGGTCATCAGGCAGAGTAAAGCAATTAGCGATTTCATTCGTTTCACGATGTCGTACATAAAGTTAGTCTCGATTGTAGAATAGGCAGGCAGCTAAGCGGAGGAACAGTTGCTACTGGTACTCCAGAGCAAAAGTCGCCGTGGCCGTAAATGCCCCTTCGACTATCCCTTGGTTGGCCTTGGCCGCGGGTTCTGCCTGCACATACGCCTGAAGCGCAATCACCATATTGCCCTGCGTCAGCGGCGTGGTGGAGCTCTGGATATTGAGCGGCAACGCCTGGCCAGCCCCCGTTTCCATCCCCACCGCCACTCCGCGGGCCACGCTGGCAGCATCCAGCGCCAACAACCCAGGCAATGCCGTGCTCTCAGTACCCATAAACGTCAGCTTCACACCTGTTGCCACCGCCGTATCACAGTCATCCAGATGTAACGAGAACGCTTGGCTCGGGGTGCGCGTATTGGTGTAAAGGAACTTGTTAACCAGCGTGCCAAAATTCAGCTCTATCGCCTCGTCACCTGGGCGCAGGGTGCAGGGTGCATTTACCAACGCCCCTCTGAATTCCACGTTCTCGACCGCCTGCGCCGGTGCGCAGAATAAAAATGGGCAGGTCAACAGCAGTGCCAGACCGATCCGTGGTAACTCTTGCCATTGCTTCATCAAGCGGCTCCTATTGATATTCCGCCAGCAATGTGGCACGGGCAGTAAATGCCCCGGGGACCGGTGGCTGCGCCGGATCTGCTACCGGCACTGCGCTCAGCCCCGGGAGTGATTGCACGTTAACATTATTAAAATACGAGTTCTGCCAAGGGAACGGTAAGCCACCCTCAAGCAGAATACGGATACCCAACCCCGTCAGATTGGTTTGAATGGCAGTGGCGTCAAAACTGCTCGGGGTCCCCTTGAAACTCAACTTAACCACCCCTGCCGCACTGCAATCAATCTGGTAAGGAATCGGCTTGCTGTAGCGAACCCCGTCGAGATTGCGGATCACCAGATTATCGCCAAAATCCACTTCGATCGTTTCGCCGTTATTGATAGTGCAGGGCAGTGCCTCCACCAGGCCGCCCTGAAAGTTCACCTGCACCGCCTGTGCTGGCTGCACCAGCATGCCCAGCAACATAGCCAGAGAAACTGTTTTACCCGTCATTATTCATCCCTCACTGATAGTCCACCAACAGCGTGGTAACCGCGGTAAAGGTTCCCCCACTCAGGGTGCTGGACGTAGCCTTAACCGGGACTGCCGTCAGTGCAGGGCGAGCCGGGTTGGTAAAATTGAGCCAGGTATTCATCGGCAGCTTGGTGCCGTCACTGCGCAACTCCAGGCCCAGATTGGCTTTGCTGGTACCGAGCACGCTGGCATCAAAACCTGCCCCACCGCCCTGAAATTGCAGTTTCAGCGTTACGGAGGTCGCGCCACTACAGTCCAGCGTATAAGTGATGGGCTTTTCGTAATTAACCCCATTTATCCGCCCGGCCAGCATATCGGTGTCAAAATCCACTGAAATATCGCTATTGCTGTTAATCACACAGGGCGGTGGCACCACCAAGGTACCGGTGAACTTGACGTCCACGGCCTGTGCCGGTAACGCGCTACCCAAAGCGGTCGTCAGGGCCAAAACAGGCCATAACGCTGTGAGCTGTTTCATAACACCTCCACCAGCAGCGTTGCCGTACTGTTGAATACCCCGCCTGGTAAAATGGCCCCCGGCCGTTTCACCGGCACGGCACTGATGGCAGGCGGCGTGGCCGAATAGCTGAAGGTAAACCATTCACCCAGCGCTAACGCACTGTTGTCCGGTTTCAACAGCTTGATCCCCAGATCCGTAAAGTTGGTTGCCAACACGTCGGAATCAAAGCCGCTGACCGAACCCTGGAACCGCAGACGCAAGCTGGAAGTGCTGCCGGTACAGCTCAGGGAAAACGGCACTGGCGTGGCATAGTTGTTGCCATCAATGCTGGTGGTCTGCAAGGCACTGCCAAAGTTCACGTCAATCGTGGTGTTGCCATTCACTATGCAAGCGGGTCCCGTCATCACGATACCCTTGATGGTGAGCGCAAGCTGGTTGCTGGCCTGTGCCGTAGCCAGGCACAATGCCAGACTCCCCGCCGTACCGAGGGCAGTACACATTAGGCTCCTGAGAACGGAGCGCCCCTTAAGCCGATAAACCAACCTATTCATAGCTCAGCCTGAAGTTGACATGGGCCAGATACGCGCCCGCTTGTAGCGGCGCCCCGGTGCGCTCCGGCGCGATATAGTAGGTCAGCACGTTGCTGCCAGGTGTCAGTAATTGCGGTTGCCCAGCCAACCCGGGCACGACGTCACGGCGGGAGGCGTCCGTCAGGCGCAGCCCCATACCGCCCACACCGCGCGCCAGGAACAGATTGGGCTCGTGGCTATCCTGCACGCCGGTAAAGGTCAACGACACTGCGGGCTGATTGGTGCTCCAGGTCAGGTTGCCCTGCTGGTCACGATTGTTGGCCGCGCTACGCAGGCAGTCTTGCAAACGCAGTTGTACCGCCACCGCCGTTCCCCGATCGCCAACGTGTTGCAGGCGACCCGTTCCCACATCCCCCAACTCGACCGACTGGTCGGCACTGCTCATCTCCAGGCGGCAGGCGCTTTCGGTCAGCGCTCCCGACACGCGCAGCACACCGTGCTCACCGTCGATCAACCCCGTAGCAGCCTGCGCCACCGGAGAAAGCAGCGCAGCCAGTACCATTCCGCTCTGGACGCAGTACTTTGCCACCTGGCCGGGCAGTCTTCTCTTTTCCATGATTGCTTTCCTTGTTCTTCCTTCACGGTTCATGCCCGCCGGGCCCCCCCCATCACCATCACTGACGCCGGGTGATTATTTGTCGCGCTTGCTTTCATCCACTTGGCAGCTGTTACCCCCGCAGCGGAAGGTCAGCGCCGGTTGACCGCCGTAGTCATTGACATACACCAGCACCGGGGTCGCCCCTAACGCCGCCGCACTGCCGCCCAGTTTGACGCTGCCCTTTGGTGGCACCATCACCGGTTCAAAACCTTTCACCACTTCACCTTCTTTCTTGGCGCTGGCACCAATCAACGTCACAAAATACGGCGTTGGGTTGTTGACGGTGTATTGGTCACCATTTTTGCTCAGCGTCAGTTGCTCCTGATACGGCGTCGCCTGCTGCATGGCCGCCGCTTCGGCTAGTGCAGCCGGGCGATAGAACATCTTGATGCGCGTTTGCAGCGCTATCTGCAATACGTTCGACTTGTCGCTTTTTGGCGGGATTTCCCGCAGGTTGAAGAAGAACAACGATTCACGATCCTGTGGCAACATGTTGGCTCCCGGCGTTGCCTGGATTTTCACCTGCGTCTGCCCTTTTGGTTCAACACGCTGTACCGGTGGCAGCACGGTAAACGCGCTGTTCCCTTCAAGCTTGGTACCGTGGGCGTCCTCCAGCCAACCCTGAGCCAGGTATGGCAGTTCCGGGTTCTGGTTGCGTACGGTCAGGCTCACTGACTTCTCATTCCCCGGGAACACTACGCGGGTCCGATCCAGCGAAATGGCCGCCTGCGCAGACGGAACCAATGTGGCTAACGCGACTCCTGCCAACAGGCTCATCACAAAAAATCTTTTCATCATCATTACCTATACTTTTCCTAACGGACGCCATCTCGACAGGCTCAAAAGCCTGCGGACGATGACGCCCTTGACTGTTCATTGGGTTTCATTAGCTGCCATTATCCGTTTACACAAGGCAGCAGCAGGTTGGCGGTCATCCCCGCCGGTATTTCCTTCGGCAGCGTAATGCGGCACTGTTCGGCACTGTTCCAGTGCACCGTCATGGTCTCACCCGGCTTGATACCGCTGAGGTAGACGTTGCCCGCATCGTTCACCATGCCGGTTTCCTGTTGCTTGGCGTTGAGCACTGTGGCACCGAAAGGCGGTACCGAACCATCGGCCAGACGTATTACCGCCATCGCCTTCTCACCCGCTACGACTTCAAAGTGACGATAGCCAATAGCCCCTTCGGTCAGCGTGCCTTGCAGCACTGAGCCGGTGGCTTGGGCGTTGTCCGCCAGTTTGTCTACGTCGATACGTACGCTGCTGCGGTAATAACTGTTCACATCCGCCACCACCGCTTTACCAAAGATATTGGAGTTGACCGTGTTGCCATAACCGCCCACTGGCACCCCTGCAACGCCATCGGTATCAATCAGCATCCGCGTCCCGCCCATTAGCGATGTACGATGCAAAGCACCACCTTCGCCCGTCAGGGTAGCTCCGCCCGACATCGACATCCCTGCCGAGCTATACTGCCCAGAGCGGTAACTGGCCATGCCATTCACCTGTGCCAGGGTTCCACGGTGTGAGTAATAGCCGCTGATATCAGCATCGCTATTCGCCATCCCAGCCCGGACCGTATAGTTGTCGGTATCACCGACCCGATCTGAATAGTTGACCGAGTTGGTATTGTCTCCCGCAGCGTAAGACCCGTTATAGCCCAGCATGCCGCTGCTTCCCCATGGCATGGACAGCGACAGATACATGCCGTCATCCTTGGTGTTGCTGAAATTGTTGCGATAAGCCGTCAGCGACAGATTGACGTTACGAAAGCGGCCAATATCAAAATAGCGCGCCAGCGTCATGTCATAGCGGTCACTGGTGGCCTGGTTCCAATAGGTCTGGTGGTTGTAGTTAAGGTACCCACTCATCGCCAACGACTCGAACTGCTGGCTGAAGGACAGGGTGTACATCTCCTTGCTACGCCCAGGGCTTACCCCATTGACGTTATCCTTGGCACTCAGGTAGTCCGCCATCGACATAAAACCACTGTCGGAGAAGCGGTAGCCGGCAAAGGTGACCTGGCTGCCGGTATCATCAAAGCGCTTCGAGTAGCTCAGGCGGTAGGAGCCCCCCTGCTGAGTGCCTTGATCCGGTAGCCGAGCCCGGGACTGCGTCACGTCCGCAGACAAGGCCCCAAAAACCATCAAATCACGCCCAATTCCCAGTGACAGGGCCGAGTATTCATCCCCGCCCAGCCCGCCGCCGTACAGCGACCAGCCGTTACTCACGCCCCAGGAGAACTCACCCGTGGCAAACATCGGCCCATTGATCTTATGTTGCCAGTCAGATGGACGGCCTGCCGCCAGCTTGAAACGCACCTGCCCGGGTCGTGTCAGGTATGGAATGGTGGCGGTATCCACCTGGAAACGCTGCACGCTGCCATCCGCTTCTTCAACCCGTACATCCAGTGCGCCAGAGACCGCGCTATCCAGATCCTGAATACGGAATGGCCCGGATGCGACCAGGACTTCCTTAATCACCCGCCCCTGCTGGCTAATCACTACCTTGGCGTTGCCGCGTGCCACACCGGTGACTTCTGGCGCATAACCACGCAAATTCGGCGGCAACATGTTGTCATCCGAGACCAGGCTGCCCCCGGTGAAACGGAAGCTGTCGAAGATGTCGGAATTAAGGAAATCTTCCCCTAGCGTCAGCTTGGCGCGAAGCGGTGTAATAGCCCGGTAGGCGGTGTACTGCGTCCAGTCAAAACTGCGGGTATTCTCTTTCGCCGAATCGCTCTGATGGTCGATCCTGGCCTGCCAACTGGCCCGCAGCCGCCAGGCTCCCAGATTGGCCCCGGTCACTCCGTTGCCGCTGAAGTTATACCCTTGAGTACCATCCCGGTTCTGCCGCTGAACCTGGGTATTAAGGTTGTAGTCCAGCAGAATGCCAGGGATCCCCTCTTCCCAGCGCGACGGCGGATCCCAGTTCGCACTGCTGTATTCCAGATAAGCCTGCGGGATACTGAGGTACAGCGTGTTGGTACCGAGATCGGTACGGGCCTGAAGCCCATCCAGGCTAGCCAGATCCAGACACTCGCCCTGATGCCACCAGGTCAACCCGACCAGTGCGGCCTTGGTCAGCCCCAACTGCTCCACCATCTCTTTGCTCAGACAGACCTGGCTACCTTTCGGATCGTCGTCCGGTGCCAAGAACGTTATCGGGCGTGCCGGTTGCACCTGGTTATTCAGGCTTAAAGCAAGGTCATAAGTGCCCGGCAGGATAAAACCCTGGTGCGAAAACTGGCCTAAATCAATGTTGTCACGATCTTTGAGATCCAGGACATCCGTGTTGAACTGGATATCTTTTGCCTGGGCCACGTTCACCGCACCGAGCAATACGCTGCTGCCCAAGCCGGCTTGACACAAGATGGCAAGCAGGGAGCGGGAAAAATAACGCGCCATGAAGAGAGTCCCTTTAGTAATAATCCATTCTGAACCGTATAGCCGAACGGTAATCCCCTGCTCGCAACGTCTGTTGGTTACCCACCAGGCTCAGGGTGTAATGCAGTTGCATCTCTCCCGGGGTCATGGCTCCGGCCCGCAAGGCATCCCCCGGTGCTGCTACCTCACCTCTGGCATCACGTATCATCAACGCCACGCCGCGTGCCTCTCCGCTCACTCCGAAGTGACCGCGATCGTCATCACCGTCAAAGGTCACCTGAAAGCGCTGCCAGTCGGGGGCTGTCGCGTCAACACGGACCAGCACGCAATCCACCAGGCGGATGGCAAAATCTTTTTCTGGCCCGCGACCGTCCCGGATCAGTTGGCTGACCGGGAGGGTGTCCATAACCAGACTCTGGTCACGGTCCCCGACTTCAATTGCACACGGCGTCTCAACAATGGCACCTTCCATGCTGACGCGCCCCTGCCCAAGCACATCAGCGGAAAATGCACTCCCGGAAAATGCCAGGGCACAACACATCAGCAGGGAAGGCACCTCACAGGGTGAAACGCCATAAGTCCATTTCATTAACCAACTCCATGGGTCGCAAAAAAACCTGCGGCAGAGCCGCCGCAGGTTGTTCAGCACTACGCAACAAACTTACTGGTAGGACAGTACGAAGTTGGTTGGAACCTGGAAGCTACCTGGTTTGATCACAGCATCTTCGCCACCACCTTTCAGAGCAGCAGTGAAGCTCAGGGTGTTGTTGGTACCATTAGTCACAGTCTGAGCTGCGGTAGGGGTGTTCAGAGCCACTTTGGCACCGTCAGCCTGAGACATCAGAATGTAAGCACCTTCAGCAGTACCGATCAGGCCCAGGCTGCTAGCGTCATATGAAGAAGCCGCACCGGTGAAAGTCACGGAGACTTTGTCTTTAGTACCTTTGGTAGCAATGACACAGTCTTTCAGCTCAATGCTGAAAGCTTCTGGCGTAGAAACACCGGTATTATCGTTAGCTGCCAGAGCAACGTTGGACACGGCACCCAATGGGATAACCTGATCCAGCGAACCGGCAGCGATAGAGCAAGGTGCATCAGTGATAGACCCGGTAAAGGTGATCTTGCCTTCGCCTTGGTTAGCTGCGTAAGCCGTGCTAGCCACCAGGGAAGCGCCAATGATCATTGCAATTGCTTTAACTTTCATGAAATCCGTTCCTATGATTTATATATTAACTAAAATGTTAGGCGGACTGTGAAGTACACTGCCACGCCTTTTATCACTACCCAACAATATTTCCGTTGCTTAGGATTGGCGCTATAATACCGTCACAGGAAAATACTTATATAGGACATTCCTCTTTGTTTTCTCTTGCTGTCTTATAAAAAAAGACAACTTAGCGAACAACTCAGCAAGTATATGTATATACCAGGAAATATCTTAATAATGCGTTTTAAATAAGCATTTATTGCTAGTAAAAAAAGCAAAAAAATGTCTATTTTCAGAATTTTTTTATCACTATTATCAGTATGAAGTATATTGACGCCCTACATTTTACATTTGTGCAACTTCCCGTTGCGGGTTGAGCGTTCTCCCCTCCCCCGCATCCCGACATGCCACAAGCGGGGAACAATATCGGCTATAATATAATATTGTGAGATTGCGGCGCTGTACTGTAGCCCGGCAGCAGAGTAGGCTGGTTTAATGAGGCAGAGTCAGGTCTTAACCTACAGAGGTGGACATGGTTTTTACGATTTTTAACATGATTGCGTTCAGAAGCGAAGACGGGGCGATGTGGAACATTGCACAGCCCGACAGAAGGCTCTCCTTCACTACCATTCCTACCCGGTTGTTCACCTACCTGTTGGAAAACGCCGATAAAATGGTAAGCCGGGAAGAATTACTCAATAATATCTGGAATAAATATGGTCTGGAACCTTCGAATAACTCGGTCAATCAGTATATTTCGCTGATCCGTAAGTCATTGAGTGAGTTAGGCTGTGACGAAGAAATCATTAAAACCATTCCTCGAGTCGGCTTTTATATCGCCCGGGAAATGGTGTCTGCCAGCTCGGAGACACCGCACAACGTCGAAACCACAAGCACCAAAGTTCAGCCTGCAATAGAGCAATCAAGGCTACGCAGAGGGTATAAACCCGCATTGCTCGCCATCAGCTTGATTATCTCAACCTTATTGGTTCTGCAGCCTTTCCGCTCCGCTACTGGCCACCTGGATTACCGTTTCCCGAAGTCTACGCTGTATAAAATTGGCAATATAGCGACCTGCCCTGTCTATGCGCTTAGCGCTAGCTCGCCTGACGTCGCTGCACGCAAGGAAAAACTGGCCGAAGAGTTGGCTGCTGTGCATGCTCCGTGCGTCAACAATGAGATATTTATTTTTCACTCAGGTGAACACTATGCCTACCAACGGTCTGGCAGAGCATTCATAACCCGTTGCACCAATAGTGATCACACCCTGTCTCATTTCTCTGACTGTAAGGCCGTCTATGCTTTCGCTAAATAATCGCTCAGGCAGGTTCATCGGGTTGGTTGCTCTCACCTTGGTCGCTGTAGCCTTGCTATTCAACCTCCTGATGCATAAATTTTTCGTTACCGAGAAAGGCCCAAAAGTGAGCTGTGCCGCCTTTTTCCTGGTACAAAGCGACTTGCAAACCCAGGGCGTAATGAGTTTACATATTGATGGTGTAAGCCAAGGAAGAATGCATATCTCAGCTACGGTCAAGGATAGCGTTGGCGCAGTAAAGTATAATCTGCTGCGTAACGTCAATTTTGACTATCGTTATGAAGGTGATGGTTATCTCGCCTTGCAACTGGTGGATGTCAATAAAAATGCCAGCGATACTATGCCGAATGAGTTGTTTAACCAGTCCATTTTTGATTTTTCGGTGAAAACCAGGAAACTGAGGATCACCGAAGTGGGCGATGGCTATTTATTGTGGAATGACTTTTCACCAGTGATGATGTGCATCCATAATCAATAACAGGCCAGTTTATGACTGAACAGTAAAGCGCTCTCTCTTCCCACTCGGTGAATGCGATGGCTCAAGGATAGCATCCGACACCATCGCACGGGTATTTCTCGGTTTATTGCACATGATTATTACCGAACTTAAGCATATAGAGTTCATTGAAGTTTCTTGCCCCATGCCGTTTTACCGCCTTGGCCTTATAGCCACTGACCGTTTTTATCGACAGATGCAGCATCTTGGCTATCTGTGATTGCGAGTACCCCTCCACTAAAAGCTTTAATACTCGATTCTCTTTCTGCGACGACTTCAGCACCTCCCCCCAAATATCACCAAAGAGATTATCCGTCACCGTCCTGGGTTGCGCTGAATCCATAGTTCTGACCAGATTTTTTAGATCGGCATAGGCAATTTTTTTATCGACTACAAAGTCGGATAAATGCTTAACCATCGCAGAACACTCTTTACCTTTAGAAAGCAGAGTGACCACATAAATCGTTTTATTTTCCTTTTTCAGACCATAAATCTGTTTTATGGTGTTGTATATATCGTTTGAGTCCCCATCAATAAAAGCAACGTAACTTTCATTAAGGCACAAGCTTGATTTTGGCTCAGAGTTTAGGGACTCGACAATTGAACCGAAGGCGATCTTATTAAAAGGGCAAGGGTAATTCGTGTCAAATAATAACATGGGTAACTTCCTGAAAAATGATACTTGGATTTGGTGAAGTACCAGGCCTAAGGCTATCCCAAATAACCTTGTTCATTGTTAACCGACGTCAGAAGCCTAACCCATAAGGGTTTTGCCGATGTCTACCTGGTACTGAACTTATCGTACTGCTCAGGATTGACGTTGCGCCTGCCACACCTAAACCCGGCAAACTGCGCCCCACATCAATCTGAGCCTCAAGTTACAGGAAAAGTTACCACGCAGTTATTTATAACTGAAATTACGTTATTTATAGATTTAAATTCTAAATTTTAAGTTTATTAATGACATTTATGGAGCTTAACACCTGGTTACCGCAGTTGAGTTTAGCAACAAGTCACCCTATTGCTTAACCTACACGCCAAGGATGCTATCTAATAGGTGACTTCAAGCATGATTGCTTAGCTTTAACATGTAGAGCTCGTTGAAGTTTCTTGCCCCATGCCTTTTTATCGCCTTAACCTTATAGCCGCTGATGGTTTTTATCGATAAGTTTAACATTTTGGCTATTTGGTATTGGCTGTGGCCATCCAACAACAGCTTCAATACCAGATACTCTTTCTGAGAAGACTTCAGAATATCCCCCCAGATATCGCCAAAAACATTATCCGCTAACGCCTTGGGTTTTGCCGTAACCATGGTTCTGATCAGCCGTTGCAGATCGTCATAGGTGATTTTTTTATCTACCACGTAATCGGATAGATGCCTGATCACCGAGGAACAATCTTTATCTTTTGACAGCAACGTGACCATATAAACGACTTCGCTGTTCTTGCGTAGCTCGTAAACCGACTTGACGACGCTGTAGATATTAGCCGAGTCCCCATCAACAAAAGCGATAGAGCCCTCGCCATAAGACAAGGCAGGAATTGGCTCACAACTTAAGGTGTCGATCAGCGATTTAAACGTTATTTTGCTTAATGAACAGGAATAATCCGAGTCTATTAGAATCATTGGAATACTTACCTCCTGGTAAAAATAATCCATCCATATTGGAACGCGCAGCATTCAGGAGCACCAATGACTGGCGATCCAATATTGTTTTTAATATACACCCAGGTTCTAATACCATAGATAGAGCAAACCAAAATTAACTTATGGCTCTTTTATTTATGTAAAAAACTCTCTCATCACCTGGATAGAGTCATGATATCCTTTTACACCCAGCCTTATCAGTATATTCTTATAAAATTATTATCGTCAATCAATTTTATTGCTTAAAATAATCATTACACACCATGAAAAACATTCACCATATTTTATAATCGCTTATAGGTGGATTTATTCAACAAAACACTAAATTATAAGACAATAAGAAAAAACAAAGAGAAAACTCCCATTTAAATCCGTTATAAACGTCAATACAATAACGCCATGACATTCAACACAACCCAGCAAATTGATTTTCAATCAGGATGTCTAACCCCATCAGAGCTTATTGCTATGCTTTGATTTTCATATTGATAAGTAGAACTCTTTCGCGCGTAAATGACCGTTCATCGGGACAGGTAGATATCAATACCCACCAATCTTCAAAAAAAGAAGCGCTGACCAAAAAGATACCACCGCCATACAGGATATAGGGCGGGGCTGAAGGGCCTTTCATACCTGCAAGGAAGCGCTATGATAAAGCGCACTTTTTCCATTTTATCGCCGAGCACGACCACTATTTTGCTCATGGCTTTTGCGTCGGACTAAACGCATTCTGCTACTGGCAAGAGATATCCCTACACTGGTTGATGCCATCCCAACGACTGGGTTAGTGGGCTATAAACCACTGTATTGCGAAAATAGCTAACCATTGGGCTCCATGTTCTCTTCTCTAATGCAGAAGTTGCTTCTTTCAGCTCCCCTTTCCTTACCGTTTAACCTCATCGATGTAACCTATTCAGTCTATTACAAGAGCAGTTTGCGGAATGCTTCCAATTTTTGGCTGTGACAGCCTATTGCCTATTGGGCTAGTATAGCGGCTGAAAAAAGATCCTGATGCTGCGCCTGTAAACCTAGGATCTTGCCGAGTTTGGGGTGGATTTTATCCGCCAATCTCGCCATTGTGCAGGCTTTGAGTGACAAAGGTTTGCCAGCCTGTTTGCCGGTCATATATGCTCAATCCCTTGACCAACCGATTGATTTATTTGAGCAGCGCTTGCTGTTGCTCATCCTGAACGTTTTGGCGGTTTTTTAATGAGGCGACGTGATACCCAATGACGACAATGAATATCACAATCAACTTTGAATTCAATGGATTGGAACGGTAACGTTATGACAAGCACCGAAAAACTCGATTCGCACACCCCGATGATGCAGCAATACCTGCGCCTTAAGGCGCAGCATCCGGAGATCTTGCTGTTCTATCGGATGGGGGATTTCTACGAGCTGTTCTATGACGATGCCAAACGAGCCTCTCAGTTGCTGGATATCTCGCTGACCAAACGCGGTGCCTCTGCGGGTGAACCCATCCCAATGGCGGGCGTACCTCACCATGCGGTGGAGAATTATCTCGCCAAGCTGGTACAGCTTGGGGAATCGGCCGCAATCTGTGAGCAGATTGGCGACCCTGCCACCAGCAAAGGCCCGGTAGAGCGTAAAGTGGTGCGCATCGTTACCCCTGGCACCATCACCGACGAAGCCCTGCTGCAAGAGCGCCAGGACAACCTGCTGGCCGCCATCTGGCAAGATGGCCGCGGCTTTGGCTATGCCACATTGGATCTCAGCTCCGGCCGCTTCCGCGTTGCCCAGCCAGAAGATCTTGAAACCATGGCAGCCGAGCTGCAACGTACCAATCCGGCTGAGCTGCTGTACCCGGAAAACTTCGAGCAAATGGCGCTGATCGAACAGCGCCACGGCCTGCGCCGCCGCCCGCTGTGGGAATTCGAGCTGGATACCGCACGCCAGCAGTTGAACCTGCAGTTCGGCACCCGCGATCTGACCGGCTTTGGCGTCGAGCAGGCCCATCAGGCGCTACGCGCGGCGGGCTGCCTGCTGCAATATGTCAAAGATACCCAGCGTACTTCGCTGCCACATATCCGTGGCCTCACCATGGAGCGCCAGCAAGACGGCATCATTATGGATGCGGCCACCCGCCGTAATCTGGAAATCACCCAGAACCTGTCCGGCGGCGGCGAAAATACCCTGGCCGCCATCCTCGATCGTACCGTTACCCCAATGGGTAGCCGTATGCTCAAGCGCTGGTTGCATATGCCCACCCGTGACGTCCAGGTGCTGAACAACCGCCAGCAGGCCATCGCTGCATTGCAGCCATTGAGTAGCGAGTTGCAGCAACCTCTGCGTCAGGTTGGCGATCTGGAGCGTATTCTTGCCCGTTTGGCACTGCGCACGGCTCGACCACGGGATCTCGCACGTATGCGCCACGCCTTCCAGCAGTTGCCGGATATCCGCGCCCTGCTGGAAAACGCTGATGCACCACAGATGCAAAAGCTGTTGTCACAGGTCGGTCAATTTGACGAGCTACAGGCACTGCTGGAGCACGCTATTGTGGAATCCCCACCGGTGTTGGTCCGTGATGGTGGTGTGATTGCTCCGGGTTATAACGAAGAGCTGGATGAATGGCGGGCGCTGGCCGACGGTGCTACCGACTATCTGGATCGCCTGGAGATCCGCGAGCGCGAGAAGCTGGGCCTGGATACGCTGAAGGTTGGTTTCAACGGCGTACATGGTTACTACATTCAGGTCAGCCGTGGCCAAAGCCACCTGGTGCCAATCCACTATGTGCGCCGCCAAACGCTGAAGAATGCAGAACGCTACATCATTCCCGAGCTGAAAGAGTATGAAGACAAGGTGCTGACCTCAAAAGGGAAAGCCTTGGCGATCGAAAAAGGGCTGTATGACGAGCTGTTTGATCTGCTGCTGCCGCATCTGGAGCAACTGCAACAGAGCGCCGGAGCCTTGGCCGAGCTGGATGTGTTAGCCAACCTGGCGGAACGTGCCGAAACGCTGAACTACGCCTGCCCGACCATCACTGAGCAGCCCGGCATTCGCATCGTCGATGGCCGCCACCCGGTAGTGGAGCAGGTGTTAAAAGAACCTTTTATTGCCAACCCGGTTTCTCTTTCACCGCAGCGCCGTATGCTGATCATTACCGGCCCGAATATGGGCGGTAAAAGTACCTATATGCGGCAAACGGCCCTGATTGTGTTACTGGCACATATCGGTAGCTATGTACCGGCGGCAAAAGCCACCATCGGACCGGTGGATCGTATCTTTACCCGCGTGGGCGCGGCAGACGATCTGGCTTCTGGCCGCTCAACCTTTATGGTGGAAATGACCGAAACTGCCAATATCCTGCATAACGCCACGGAAAACAGCCTGGTGCTGATGGATGAGATTGGCCGTGGCACCTCCACCTACGACGGGCTTTCCTTAGCCTGGGCCTGTGCCGAAAACCTGGCCAGCCGCATCAAGGCTATGACGCTGTTTGCCACCCATTACTTTGAGCTGACCACCTTGCCGGAGAAAATGGAGGGCGTGGTTAACGTGCATCTGGATGCGCTGGAGCACGGTGATACCATTGCCTTTATGCATAGCGTACAAGATGGCGCTGCCAGTAAGAGCTACGGCTTGGCGGTAGCGGCGTTGGCTGGCGTACCGCGTGATGTGATCAAACGTGCGCGCCAGAAGCTGCGTGAGTTGGAGAGCCTCTCCAGCCAGACGGCGGCGGGTACGGTAGATGCCACCCAGATGACGTTGTTGAACGAAGAGGTGTCACCGGCGGTAGAAGCGTTGGAGACGTTGGATCCGGATTCTCTTTCGCCACGCCAGGCGTTGGAGTGGATCTACCGGTTGAAAAGCCTGGTCTGAGGCGGTTTCATTGACTTGGGCATATGACCCCTCTCCCACAGTGAGAGGGGATTGTCCGAGTTCGTTATCAATTGCAGACACTGGCCTAACCACGTTACTCGTCATCTCTCTTTTACGGAAAAACAGAACGATCACCGTACCTGATGACAACACCGTCAATCGCAGCAAATCGCAGGCATAAAAAAACGGTGAGCGTCATCAACGCTCACCGTTCTTATTTTATGACTATAACGCGTTTATTCGCGGAACAGTGCCTCAATACTCAGGCCCTGCATTTGCAGAATTTCACGCAGGCGGCGTAAGCCTTCAACCTGGATCTGACGAACACGCTCACGTGTCAGGCCAATCTCACGGCCAACATCTTCCAGCGTAGCCGCTTCATACCCTAACAGGCCGAAACGGCGAGCCAACACTTCACGCTGTTTGGCGTTCAATTCGAACAGCCATTTGACGATGCTCTGTTTCATATCATCGTCTTGCGTGGTGTCTTCAGGCCCGTTGTCTTTCTCGTCGGTCAGAATGTCCAACAGGGCTTTCTCTGAATCCCCACCTAACGGCGTATCGACAGAAGTGATACGTTCGTTCAGGCGCAGCATACGGCTGACGTCATCAACCGGTTTGTCGAGTTGCTCCGCAATCTCTTCAGCGCTGGGTTCATGATCCAGTTTGTGAGAAAGCTCGCGCGCGGTGCGCAAGTAAACATTCAGTTCTTTGACGATATGGATCGGCAAACGGATAGTCCGGGTTTGATTCATGATCGCCCGTTCAATCGTCTGGCGGATCCACCAGGTCGCATAGGTGGAAAAACGGAAACCGCGCTCTGGGTCAAACTTTTCCACCGCACGGATCAGACCAAGGTTACCCTCTTCGATCAGATCCAGCAGCGCCAGGCCGCGATTGCTATAACGACGGGCAATTTTCACTACCAGCCTCAGGTTACTTTCTATCATGCGGCGGCGGGACGGCACATCTCCGCGCAGTGCACGCCGCGCAAAATAAACTTCTTCCTCTGCGGTTAGCAGAGGGGAGTAACCGATTTCGCCCAGATAGAGCTGCGTGGCATCCAATACGCGTTGGGTAACACCTTGAGACAACAGCTCGTCTTCCGCCAAGTCATTCTCGCTGGTCTCTTCTTCTACCTGCGCTTTTTCATCGAATGACTCAGCCTCCATGGCGTTCTCATCGAAATCTGCATCGTCATGTAACTCGTTAACTTTCAGCGTATTTTGGCTCATAAAGCGGCTCCTACCCGTGATACCGCGAGCAGAATACAACGCATTCTGCCCAATCTATCGCTGCGGAAGATAACGCAGCGGGTTTACGGATTTCCCCTTGTAACGAATCTCGAAATGCAAACGTACTGAACTGGTTCCGGTGCTTCCCATCGTTGCTATTTTTTGCCCCGCCTTAACTTCTTGTTGTTCCCGGACCAGCATGGTGTCGTTATGGGCGTAGGCACTCAAGTAATCATCGTTGTGTTTGATGATGATTAAATTACCGTAACCCCGCAAAGCGTTGCCTGCGTACACTACACGGCCATCGGCGGTAGCAACAATCGGCTGCCCACGGGAACCAGAGATATCGATGCCTTTGTTCCCACCTTCCGATGAGGAGAAGTTATCGATGATCTTACCGTCAGTTGGCCATTTCCAGGTGCTAACTGGGGCGCTGTTGCTGGCGGTGCTGCTCGCCGGAGGCGTAGCGGCTGGTGCGGTAACAGGAGCTGCGGCTGAGCCTGCCACTACGGCTCCTGATGTAGGTAACATTTTACCTACATTCTGTTTACTCGAGTTATCAGAATACGCGTTCGTTGATTGAGAATCAACCGTTGCAGTTTGTATCTGAGTGGTAGAAGGTGGTTTTGACACCGTACCATTACCACCCGCTAACATCCCACCGCCGCCATTGGCAGAACCACTCCCCAGTTGCAGGGTTTGGCCGACTTCCAGGCTGTATGGCTGTGGAATATTGTTGCGTTGGGCCAGATCGCGGAAATCGTTGCCGGTGATCCAGGCAATGTAGAACAACGTGTCGCCACGTTTAACGGTATAGGTACTACCACCGTTGTAGCTCCCTTTGGGGATCGAGTTATAGCTACGGTTGTAAACAATACGCCCCTGTGATGCATTGCCGCCACCGGCGTTGGCCGATGCGGCAGCTCCACCACCACCGACGCTGCTGATAGGTGCCGAAGTAGAATTTTTATCCGAACAACCCACTAACCAAACACTTAACATCGTACACACCGCAACTCGGCGTAAAGAACTCATTGGGCTTCCCGTGCTCATGCTTCCCCCATGACAGCAATATCAAAAAATACCTTATACATCGTAGCCGAGCTTTATCGTTCTACAGCACAAGGTTTCCCCGGCCGATCCCTGAAAACCAGAAGATCACCCACCAGGGAGCTAAAAAACCGTGGCGCCAATGCTAGCCACATTGGCACGATCACGCCATAAGACAACTACATACTGGAACAATTCTAATAAAAATTAATATTATTCAACTTATTTATCCGTCATGTTGCTCTGCGTAGGCTAAGCCAGTTCGCCCTTGACCAAGGGAACGAATCGCACCGCTTCAACGGTATCGATGGAAAATTCACCGCCCCGCCGCTGAATGCATTGCAGTACCTGAGCCTGTTCGCCCACCGGCAACACCAAAATTCCACCGTCGTCCAACTGCTGCATCAACGCCTGCGGGATCTCCGGCGGCGCGGCCGTTACGATGATCGCATCAAATGGTCCACGCGACCCCCAGCCTTGCCAACCGTCGCCATGGCGGGTTGAGACATTGTGCAGATCAAGCTGCTTGAGACGACGCTTGGCCTGCCACTGTAGCCCTTTGATGCGTTCAACGGAGCAGACATGCTGCACCATATGCGCCAGGATCGCGGTCTGATAACCCGAACCGGTGCCAATCTCCAGCACGCGTGAGCTCGGCTGCAGGTTCAGCAGCTCGGTCATGCGCGCGACCATATAAGGCTGAGAAATCGTCTGCCCCGAACCAATAGGCAGGGCCGTGTTCTCATAGGCTTTATGGGCTAATGCTTCATCAACAAAACGCTCACGCGGAACGTTCTCGATTGCCTTGAGCAGCCGTTCGTCCCTGATCCCCTGCTGGCGCAGCTGTGCCAGCAGCGTTTGTATGCGTTTGTTCACCATTCCCCGCTAACCTCTGCTTTGGTTAACCATTTTGATAGCACATCTTGCGCCCCGTAGGCGGTCAAATCCACCTGCAAAGGCGTGACCGACACGTAACCCTGCTCCACGGCGGCAAAATCCGTGTCTGGGCCCGCATCGAATTTATCACCCGGTGGCCCGATCCAATACAGCATCTGGCCACGCGGATCCGGTTGGCTAAACACCTTATCGGCGGGATGCCGGCTGCCACAGCGGGTCACTCGTATCCCTTTAATTTCCGCCAACGGTAAATCAGGGACATTGATATTTAGGATTTTACCGGTACGCAGCGGTTCTTGTTGCAGCGCGCGCAATATTCGGCAGGTGACTACCGCCGCCGTCTCATAATGCTGATGACCATTGAGCGACACCGCCAAAGCGGGTAGCCCCAGATGGCGGCCTTCCATCGCAGCAGCCACGGTGCCGGAATAGATAACGTCATCACCCAGATTTGGCCCGGCGTTGATACCAGACACCACAATCTCCGGTGCTGGCAGCATCAGTTCATTAACGCCAAGGTAGACACAGTCCGTCGGGGTGCCCTGCTGCACGGCAATATCGCCGTTGGGCAACGTCAGCGTACGCAGCGGCGATTCCAGCGTCAGCGCGTTGGAAGAGCCACTACGGTTACGATCGGGGGCCACCACCTGCACTTCGGCGAATTCACGCAACGCCGCCGCCAGTATCTGGATACCCGGGGCGCTAACGCCGTCGTCGTTGCTCAGTAGTATTCTCATAATGAATTTAAACGACTTTCTTGATGAAAGCGATAAAACGAAGAGTTTGACTTACCTTGCTACATCCATCTGTTTTTAATGATATTTTCAATAGTAAGCCCAACCTGCCGTGTTACCCATTGTGACTTGCGTGGTACAGCAAGGCTTGCCTCGCTGTTGCTGATAGTATTAGCCAAAACGGCCAGCTATGCGATCTACTATACAATTCAACGGTCATCAGTGGCAAACAGGGCAGGATAGCCCCCTCGGCAAAGGGGCCAGGTTGAATACCTGAGGTAGGGTGAGGGCCGACGAGTTCGCCCCTCCAGACTATTGGGTCGTGGGCATATAAACTACGCGCAGCTTGCCGGTGTAATCCCCCGCCGTTTTATCCGCCATTGAGAAGGCAGGCGTCGTCAGGGTCAGCGGGGCCGGCACGCAAAGTACCGCGGCTCCACCGCCAGGTAGAACCACCAGCCGCTGAATATTGCGACGGTTGGTATCGCTCCAGACGATTTCTTTGCCATTGGCGACGTTTTGCACTGCCCCGGTGGTGGGATTGATCACGCTGACCTGGTAGTCCAGCCGGTCACGTGGCTTGGATTTATCCCCCCCATTACGATACAGGGAGAATTGCCCGTCGGCTCGCTCCGGTGCGGTGATACCCTCATCCTGAAATAGCAGGCTGATACGTTTACTGGCCGAGTTGTTGCCGTCGTAGAGGCACACATCCAGGCTGGTACTACCGCTAACGCTCTTGCCGCTACCAACGCCTGGCCGAGTTTTCAGGTTCAGGTTAACAACGGGTGCCGAAGTCGGGAAGGCGGGTAGATAAATCTGCTGATTACTATTATCCGTCACATTGAACACGATGTCCGCAGACCAGGTATGTAATTTCGTGACGTTCGTACACCCCTCTGCCGTACTGCTCCAGTCTCCCGAACAAGAAGTAATAGGCCATTGCATCAGGTCTTGTTTAAGCGTGGCCGTCCAACGTCCAGCACTTAACTTCTTCAGTTCTGCCTGAGGAATCGAAAACGTAAAAAAGGCCTCACAGGGCCCGTCAGCCTCAGCGCTACCAATCGTACCCAGAGTGCACTTCTTCCCGTCCGTCTTCGGTATCGTTTTTCTGCTGCCTTCAATGACCAAAGAGACCACGGTTGTCGTTTCTGCCAAAGTAAAATTCAGCGTTATTTTTGTGGGCCTTACCGATGAATTATTCCAGACCGGTCTATTCAGGCATGCACCATATTTTTTGTCGGTCCGACTTTGGCAGACCAGAGTGTTACGCCCCCACTTTGGTTGATCATTTTCATCAAACCCGGCAGATAAATTATCCCAGATAACAACTTTTGCAGGCATAGAGTCCAGAGCTAGCCCCATGGTTAACACCGTATTTTGTGCTACGGGTGGTGTCGCAGCCAACGTCGCGGTGGGGAAAACCAACAACGCTGGCAGGAGCATTAAAGCATTGACGCTTATTTTCATTTTCAAATCCTTAATTCATGTTCATCGCCACCGGCACTCCAGAGCCATGGCCCTGCCGCACGGCCATCAATTGCGCCTGCTTCTGCTCGGCTGGCGGTATGTTAGCCATGGTCACCCCTGCACAGCGGGTGGTACCGACATAGCGCACCACGTCACGCATGGCCTGCACCTTCATGGCACACTGATAGAACTGCGAGCCACGCATCAGATACAGTTGCTTCATTGGCTGGGTGGTTTCCAGGCTAAAGCCACCTTCACCCAGCGGGGTCCAGGACAGTACGTTAAGAGGAATGCCGTTAACCAAAGGCCTATCCTGCTCATCCAGCATTCTGCCCAACCAGGTGTAACGCGAAGTCACCTCAATATTCCGGCGCAGCACTTTCCCCGGCACCATAAACGCCATACGCGTTCCCGCCCCTCGGCGGATCTCGCTGCTGATACCGGCAGGAGCGCTAAGTGATTCGTTGATATCAAAGGTGGTTGGCTGATAGCCCGGTACGGTAAACAGTGCCCGGCTGTTGCTGCGTACGTCCGTCTGGCCGCTGCCGTCTACCGCTACGCTGATCAATGCGGCACGGCTTTCTTCCCCTGCATCCACCCCAACCGTGATCGCGGAGGCCGGGCGGCCATCTCCCCAGCGTCCCCAATAAAGTCCGCTGCGATCGACCAACAAAGAAGAGCTATAGCTGCCGCTGCTGCTGAGCGTGTGCCGGTTCGCTACCTTGTCATAGGCGTCACTGACGGCGAAGCTGCCGTTACCGTACTGTCCACCGGCACGGGCGTAGGTTGCAGCGGTCAGGGTCTGGCTATTGACGCCATAAATCGAAGCCCCCAGCTCATTTTGCCCGCTCTCATCCATATAGCGGCTGTAGTTGGCGTTATAACTGAGTTGCCCTTCCCCACGCTGGCTATTGCGATAGTTGGCGCCCAGAGAGGTAGTGCTGTTAGTGGCACCGCCACGGCGCCCTGAGAACGATAGGCTGATGGTGAAGTAGCCGCCTTTGTCGGTTCCCTGCTGGCCGCTATCATGGCGCCTGAAAGCGCTGACTCCGCTATTGATGTTAATGTCGTTGAACGCAAAGGAACGGCTGACCCCAATCTGCCAGGTTTGACTACGCGAACGCGTCGTGTAGATCTGCTCCCAAGGGGCGACATCCTGATGGTTGTCATCATTGCCAGACAGTTCACTGCGATAGCGGTAACGCCCTCCACTGCTGTTAAGCGAGTAGCCAATATTGGCAAACCACTGCGCGAGCGGGACTGAAAGCATCAGGTTGGAACTCTGGTAACAACCGCTAAAACCATAGTTTCTCTGTTGAGAGCCGCAGTCAGGCACCGAGAGGGCCGAGCGGTAGAAACTCAATGAAAAACCGTCGTTATAGTTTATTTGCTGAATATTTCCCCGCGTCCCCTCGCTACCGGCCAGATAACTGGCGCGAGCCGTCATGACGCCATCCAACGGGCCACTGTTAAAACCATGGCTCCAGTCCGCCGCCCCTTCCCAGTAGTGTACGTCGCTCAATATCGTGCTACCCGCCGTCAGCGACAGCGAATCGGTCAACGGAATACGCAACCCGCCTTGCACCACCCGCCGATCGTCCGCCATAGGATGCGTATCGTGGTCTACTTCAACCCCGGCTTGCAGGAACCACTGAGGGCCATTGAGCTGAGACACACCGGTGTTGGTATAAGGAACGGTTTCTGTCCTGACTAACTGGTTATCCTCATAGATCCGCAATGTGACGGTATAGCTGCCGCTGGGGAAGGTACGCGTATCCAGTTCCTGTGCCCCGGCATTCAGGTAAAAGGAAGACAGTAACTGTTCGTCACGATAGGCGTCGATGCGAGCGTTGCGCGAAAGGAAGACCGAGACCGGGGTCCCACGGGAAACCTGGCTCTGGTTGACCCAGGCCATGGTCGAACCAGCCCGTAACCCACGGATCTTGCCAATCGGCAATTGGCTCAGGTTGATGTTGCCCCCCGCATTGCTGAAGATGTCACGGGAGTCCATCATTCCGCCTTGCAGATAGAGGCTTTTCCACAAGTCCTGCCGAAAATAGGCATTATTCATCTCTATCTGCTGATGGTTGCTATGGCGGTAGCGCTGCCCCGTATAGAACCAGTCGGCATTAAGATAGCCATTTTCAGTGACGCCCAGTGAGCCAGTCCCCTGCAGCGACAATGACTGATAGCTTTCATCAGCAACAAAATTGAGGTTTTGCTGATGGATCAGCGCATTTTCACTTTCTGCTGTCGCCTGATAGAAACCGCTACCGACAGCTTTTTTCGGGAGGTACTGACGGTCAAGGAACAGGTTAACCCGGGAATTATTCTCGTCATAGATGATGCCAACCGTCTGGGTTTCCAGATAGTCGCAACTTGGCGCGTTACCATTACCGCTGCAGGCAAGGTTGCCATTACGCGCGAGCGGTTGCCCCAGCGCTGCCATCAGTTGTGCACCAAGCTCAGGATCGTCGTTGAACTGTTGCTTCACGGCATCAGCCAGTTCCGCTGGCTTTATGAAGACAACCTGTTCCAGATTAATATTGGCTTCATAAAGCCCGAGAGACTTGCCATAAAGGGAAACATCAACCCAAACAAGCTGCCCTTGTGCCAAGGCCTCGAAGCCTGGTGGAATTTTAGGGGTAGCCGACGAATCGTGTTGCATAATCATAAGGCCTACCAACAACCCTGCAGATAGGCTAGCGCGAAAAGCCATTATTCATCCCTGATAAAAATGGGGCTAAGAGCCCCATAAGATATGAAAACAAACTTTTGAATTGGGTCGTCTTAAGGAGCCTTGGTCGCCTGAGTCACCACCAGGCTAACAATGCCGCTGTAGGTGCCAGTGGCGATAGTGCCTTGCGTGGTCTGGGCAAAACGCAGCGGCAGAACGTCTGAACCATTTTCGATTCCCGCAGGGAACAGGGTCGCCGCTTCCAGCAGTTGGTTGGTGGTGGTCAGTACCGTTTCACCCAGGCTTACGGTCAATGGGATCTTGTTAACCCCATTGACATCCGCCAGGCTCGCGGCTCTGACCAGGCGAACGTTAACGCCAGCGGTAGCGTTGTTAGACCAGACCTTGGTGTTCAGGTTAAAAGGCGTCAGGCCTTTGCCTGGCAAATACTGCATATCGATGCTGCTTGGCAAACCGGTATTATCAGGTTGCGTCATATCAATCGTCGCATCCACGTTGGCATTCACAGTAATATCTTTCTGCACTGCCTGAACTGAAAATACGGCAGCCATGGTTGAAACGATCAGCAGTGGTTTAATAAACTTTTTCATAAAATCTCCATTTTATTTTATAAATAACATCCAACTTTACTCACCCCATAAAATCGGGGCTATACATGATTTGACTCCACACTTAAAGCTTTACAGACAAATCAATTTCTTCAACGCGCTTCTTAAGCCAGTTAAAATAACGCGCTTTATATTTCTTCCCTGGCATTACCATTAGCGAGGCAATTTTAAGCTCGGTACCGGGATATATCGTGGTGGTTTCTTTTTTCCAGTTGCAAACACCGCCCTGGTCACAAACCCCTACCTCTCGTAGCGGAATACGTAACGTACCATCATTGATAACCTGACCGCGCTGTGCATCCAGCGTCAGGCTGGCAACAGCCTTTTTAGGCGCAACGTGGACCAATGCTCCCCATACCAGGTTGATACCTACCTTGGTCGTGGTCATCTGTGGGCTGGCAGCAGCGACGTTATCTTCTAATTCCGGCACGCCTTCAAAATAAACTCGCCAGGTGGTTTCTTTTTCCGGTAACTCCAGCGCGACCAACCGTACAAGGCGTTGGCTACCTGCCGAAATAGCCAATTTTTGCGGCGTTATCACCAGCGAGCTTTGTCCAAATTGTTCAACGTCCGCTTCTTGTTCTTGTTTAGTGCCGGGATTTAGTATTTGTTTTTCTGTTACCTTGACGAATTGCACCGCGTCGCTTTGGGATATAACCCTTATTTGAGCGGCTCCAGTTTCGCCGATCCCGACTTCCATAGGATAAACGCTCATATTAGCCAATACATAACCTGGTAAAAAACAAAAAATAGCAACACCACTCAGGCGTTTAATAATATTGAGCTTCATGATTAATCCGTAATGAGAGTCTTTTATATCAAACTTTAAAACACAGCCAACTCCAGCCACGCTTAGTCTCGTAAAATTCGCAGCAAGTATAAAAACCAATGAGCACGCAGATCAACTTAATAATTATAATAATAAAAACAAGAATAATACCTTCGGTAACCTCATGATAAAAAACAAGATAATTTTTAATTATAACAAACAGAAATAAACAAATTATAATATTTAAGATGAATTACAAGATGAGGTTTTAATCAATGGCGCAATACGGGGAAAATTAGCCTGGCAAGCCAGGCCGGTGACAGCATTTTCGCTGTCTTATTCAGTTCAGGCAGAGTTCCTCTCCGCCTGAACGAGAAAGCAAGAATTGATAGCTGAGGATTAAGTTAACGGCTACTCGGCAATATCCGCGTCACCGCTAGCCAATTGCATTATTTCGCGCACTACGCTAGTAGCGAAACTGCCTGCCGGTAACCAGAAACGTAATTCCACGGTGACATCATCCCACCAGTTCCACTGCATTTTCTGCGGCTGTAGCAGCAAGGCCCGTCGTGCAGGCTCTACGCGCTCACGCTTTAACAGACTCAGCAATTCCGGCTGTTGCGCCAGGCAACTTTGTTCAAACTCCAGTACCTCTGCGGCAGTTCCCGGCTCACCATCCCCCGGCAACGGAGCGGTGATCATCAGTTCACCTGCGTCTAACCGTTGTTGCAGGGTGGCTAGCTCTTCCGCTTTGGCCACGAACCAGCTCCCGCGGCCAGCCAGCTGTAACGCATCCCCTTCCAGCACCGTTTGCTGCTGTTGGTTAGCCAAACGCTGGCTGGTAATGAGGTTGAACAACGCACTGCGGCTGGCAGACAGGTAGAAGCTACGTTTGCTGCGTTCCTTGACCCGGATCTCATCGTTGGCCCAGCGACGTGCCATCGTCAGGTTGTTGCCACCACGGCCAAAGCGCTGGCTGCCAAAGTAGTTCGGCACGCCGCCCGCCGCGATGGCCTGCAAACGCTGCTCTACTTCTTGGCGATCGCTGATCTGGCGCAGCACCAAGGTAAATTCGTTACCCTTCAACGTACCGATGCGCAGCTTACGTAGGTGGCGAGCGGCCTGTAGCACTTCGCAGCCTTCCAACGCAAACTGGCGGAGATCGGGAGATTCTTTCCCCGGCAGATGCAGACAGAACCACTGCTCGGTGACCGCATGGCGATCTTTCAAACCGGCATAGCTGACCGAACGGGCATGAATGCCGGCAAACTTCGCCAGATAGTCCGCCACAAACTGGGTGTTGCAGCCGTTCTTGCGGATATTCACCAGCAGGTGCTCACCTTCGCCGTCCGGCGTAAAGCCCAGATCCTCAACCACCACAAAGTCTTCCGGGTTGGCTTTCAGCACGCCGGTAGCCGCTGGCTTGCCGTGCAACCAGGTCAGATTAGCCATGTCCATGCGTTATTCCTTGATCAACAAGGCAACCGCTTCGCAGGCAATGCCTTCGCCACGGCCAGTAAAGCCCAGTTGCTCGGTGGTGGTCGCTTTGACGTTAACGTCGTCCATATGGCATTGCAGATCTTCCGCCAGGAAGATGCGCATCTGAGGAATGTGTGGTGCCATCTTCGGTGCCTGCGCAATGATGGTGACATCCAGATTACCCAGACGATAGCCCTTGGCACGAATGCGTTTCCAAGCTTCGCGCAGCAGCTCGCGGCTGTCTGCCCCTTTGAAAGCCGGATCGGTATCCGGGAACAGCTTGCCGATATCCCCCAACGCCGCCGCCCCCAGCAGGGCATCGGTGGCCGCATGCAGCGCCACGTCACCATCGGAGTGAGCCAGCAGTCCTTTTTCATAAGGAATGCGAACACCGCCGATCACCAACGGCCCTTCGCCGCCAAATTTATGGACATCAAAACCGTGACCGATACGCATGATGCGCTCCTTTAGTTGTTCAACTGAGTCAAATAGAACGCCGCCAGCGCCAAATCCTCTGGCCGCGTCACTTTAATATTGTCCGCACGCCCCGCCACCAGCAGCGGATGATAGCCGCAATGCTCCAGCGCCGAGGCTTCATCGGTTACCGTCGCCCCTTCATCCAGGGCGCGTTGCAGGCAGAGTTTAAGCAATTCCAGCGGGAATAGCTGCGGCGTCAGTGCATGCCACAAATCCTGGCGCTCGACGGTGTGCGAGATGATGCTTTGGCTCACCTGCGCACGCTTCATGGTATCACGCACCGGTGCGGCAAGAATGCCGCCGACCTTACTGTGTGCCGTGATCGCAAGCAATCGCTCCAGATCGTCGGGATGCAGGCAAGGGCGGGCAGCATCGTGTACCAAAACCCAGTGTGCGTTGCCTGCCAATTGCAGCCCGGCCAGTACCGAATCGGCGCGCTGCTGCCCACCCTCAGTGACCAGGACCCGCGGATCGCTGGCGATCGATAATGTCTTGAATTGTTGGTCTTCGGGGCTGATAGCCACGATCACCTGGGTAATACGCGGATGGCGCAGTAAAGCGTGGATCGCGTGCTCAAGAATGGTTTGATGGCCGATGGTTAAATATTGCTTCGGGCACTCGGCCTGCATACGGCTGCCAATACCGGCAGCGGGCAGGACGGCGATCACCTGAGGGGAGGAGCCTACGGATGGATTCATGCGTTACTTCGGTGGGTTGTTCTGTGTGGCAGACGCCGCGTTGCGCCCGGAAGGTTCAGGAACCAGACGATAGAAAGTCTCGCCGGGCTTGATCATGCCCAGTTCATTACGTGCGCGTTCTTCTATCGCTTCCTGACCGCCGTTCAGGTCGTCGATCTCGGCAAACAGCTGATCGTTACGCGCTTTCAATTTGGCATTGTTGCTCTGCTGAGCCACAACATCATCATTGACCCGTACATAATCGTGAATACCATTCTTCCCCAGCCACAGCGAATACTGTAACCAGCCAAGCAGCGCCAGCAATAGCAGCGTCAGTTTTCCCATCTCCGCCCCCTAAAAAAAGCGCTTAATCATCCCACAACTTGCCGTTTGACTCCACAGCAGCAGCGGCTTTTCACCTGTAGCCATCAAGCGTAATCAGAATTTCCTGAGTTTAGCGCCTGATTGTCGCCTGAAAGCGGCATTAAATCCAGGTGGCCGCAGGCAGCATGGCTCGACGGGCGCAACATGCTGCTGCATATATCGACATCATGCGCACATCGTCACCCCACATCAGTATGCAGTAAGAATAACTGGGCTGAGGGTATTTTTACCGACATTTAAGCCAGTTTTTAAATAATTATTCATATTTAACACTGTTAGCATTTTCATCATCAGGTAGGGGTTGTGTTTTTATTCATGTAAGTTTATTTTTATGCATCTAAAGTGCATAAATAAATCCAATGTATAACCTTTACTTAACGACTCAACTTATTCGGGGATTGCTCATGTTAAAACGTCTCGTGCTGATTAGTGCCTGCCTGGCGGCCACTTTTTCCGCGGCCTCCTTTGCCGCAGAACCGACGTATGTTGTCGGCTCCGGCGGTACCTATCGTCCGTTCGAATACGAAAACAGCAAAAAAGAGCTGGAAGGTTTTGATATCGATGTGATCAAGGCCGTCGCCAAAGCGGAAGGTTTCCAGGTGAAGCTGGTAAATACGCCGTGGGAAGGCATCTTTGCCACCCTGAACTCTGGTGACCGCGACATCATCATTTCCGGCATCACCATTACCGACAAGCGCAAGCAGATGGTCGACTTCTCTACGCCGTACTTCCCGGCAGAGCAGGCTATCGTAGTCCCTAAAGAGTCTACGGTAGACTCCATCGACGCGCTGAAAACCCTGAAGGTGGGCGTGGTTAACTCCAGCACCGGCGACATCGTGGTTTCCGACGTCTTGGGTAAGAACAGCACCTCCATTAAGCGTTTTGATAATACCCCGCTGCTGCTGCAAGAGCTGTATGAAGATGGTATTGGCGCGGCCGTGGGTGACGTTGGCGTGGCCAAGTTCTATATCAAGACCCACCCGGAGAAAGAGTTCAAGCTGGTGTCAGACGCCAAGTTTGAGCGCCAGTATTTCGGCATTGCGGTGGCCAAGGGCAACGATGAGCTGCGCAACAAGATTAACAGCGGCCTGAAGAAAATCATCGCCGATGGCACCTACGCCAAAATCTACCAGACCTGGTTCGACAGCAACGTCCCTACGCTGCCAGCAGAATAAACCGGCTGTAAATAGGGGCGCAATTGACTGTGCCCCTACGTATCAATGACCTGCAAGTTCGCACTACCACCGTAAGGATTCTATTTTGTCAGCATTCCGTTGGGAGATCATTGAGGAATACGCTCCGCTGTTTATGGAGGGTGCCTGGATGACCATCAAATGTACCATCATCTGCGTGATCCTGGGCACCACTTGGGGGCTACTCCTCGGCTTAGGCCGCCTGGCGCAGGCTCCGCACGGCATCTGGAAACCGATCCTGCACTATTGCGTGCAATGGCCGGTGCGCATCTACATTAGCGCCTTCCGGGGCACGCCGCTGTTTGTGCAAATCATGGTGGTCCACTTCGCGTTGGTGCCGCTGTTTATCAATCCGCGTGACGGCCTGCTGGTCAGCAACGGTTTGATGAGCGTCGACTTCGCGCGCGCATTACGTTCCGATTACGGTGCCTTCCTGTCTTGCGTAGTCGCCATCACGTTGAACGCCGGTGCCTACGTCTCGGAGATCTTCCGTGCCGGGATCCAGTCGATCGATCGCGGCCAGATGGAGGCATCGCGCTCGTTGGGAATGGGCTACGGCAAAACCATGCGTAAGGTGATCCTGCCGCAGGCCTTCCGCCGCATGCTGCCACCGCTCGGCAACAACGCCATCGCCATCGTCAAGGATTCGTCCCTGGCCTCCGCGATTGGTCTGGCGGATCTGGCTTATGCCGCGCGTACCGTTTCCGGCGCGTACGCCACCTACTGGGAGCCCTATCTGACTATTTCAGTGATCTATTGGATCATCACCTTCCTGCTCTCGCTGATGGTGCAACACATGGAAAAAAGGTTCGGTAAAAGTGATTCGCGTACATAACCTGCAAAAACAATTTGGCGAAGCCCACGTGCTGCGCGGGATCTCCTGCCAGATCGCGCCGAAAGAAGTGGTGTGTATTATCGGCCCATCCGGCTCCGGTAAAAGTACCTTTCTGCGCTGTATCAACGCGCTGGAAACGCTTTCTGGCGGTGAGATCGACGTTAACGGCTTTGCCATTCACGACCAGAAGACCGATCTGAACAAGATGCGTGAAAGCGTGGGCATGGTATTCCAACGCTTTAACCTGTTCCCGCACATGACGGTGTTGGAAAACATCATCATGGCGCCGGTGGAGGTGAAAAAACTGTCCCGCAGCGAGGCCATTGAACGTGCCGAAGTGCTACTGAATAAAGTAGGCCTGCTGGACAAGATCGATGCCTATCCCAGCAGCCTGTCCGGCGGGCAGCAACAGCGTGTCGCCATCGCCCGCGCATTGGCGATGGAACCGCAAATCATGCTGTTTGATGAGCCTACCTCGGCGCTGGATCCGGAGTTGGTCGGTGAAGTGCTGGCGGTGATGAAAGCGCTGGCCCTTGAAGGCATGACAATGGTGGTGGTAACCCACGAAATGGGCTTCGCCCGTGAAGTGGCTGATCGGGTGCTGTTTATCGATCAGGGAATTATTCAGGAAGAAGGCACACCGGAGCACATCTTCGGTAACCCGACCAATCCACGCACCCAGGCATTTTTAAGCAAAGTTTTGTAACCTTCGGCATCTCTTGGACGCATGTTCCCCTCACCCCAACCCTCTCCCACAGGGAGAGGGAGTTGGCCCAGTGCTAGCGGCAGGAACCGAAGCCAATCTTTGGCTTTGACCTGATTCGGGGCCTAGATAGGCACAAACTCAATCTGTGGCACATGCTGTCCCCTCTCCTGGGGGAGAGGGCTAGGGTGAGGGCGTCTGGATTACCAACCGCTCAGAAAGCTGAACACCAGCCAGAACAGACAAATGACGGTGATACCGGTCAGCAGCAGCGTGAGGAACAAACGCCCGCGCAGCACCACGCTGAAGACGATACCCAGCAGCACGGAGGCCGGCATCAAAGCCAGGAAAAACGGCCAGGTATAGAGAAGGAAAAACAAGGTGTTAGAGCCGTAAACCAGAAAAGGCACGGTAAACGCCAACCAATAGAAGACAAAGCCGCTAGTACCGCCCAAAAAGGAGTATGAGGGTTCCTCTGGCTCGAGTTGGCTATCAATCACTAGTGGCGTGGCATTTTGCATAGCGTTCCCTGGTCTATTGGCTCGCTCTGCGGCGACTTACTAGAGTAAAAAGCGCGTGGCTGGATCACGCCATGCGCCTTTTGCGAATTCAGGGTTTGATAATAGCCTGACCACGCAGCAGGTCTAACAATTGCGCGGTCAAATTTGTTACCAATTGTTCACCATTAAGCCGGATATCCGGTCGTTCCGGCGCTTCATACACCGAGTCGATACCGGTGAAATTACGCAGTTCACCAGCGCGGGCCTTTTTGTACAATCCTTTCGGATCGCGAGCCTCACAAATTGCCAGCGGAGTGTCGACAAACACTTCGATAAACTGCCCCTCTGCCAACATTTCCCGCACCATCTGCCGTTCGGCACGGTGCGGTGAGATAAACGCCGTCAACACCACCAGCCCGGCATCCACCATCAGTTTGGCCACTTCACCCACCCGGCGGATATTCTCACGCCGATCGTCGTCAGAGAACCCCAAGTCGCGGCACAGGCCGTGGCGCACATTGTCGCCATCCAGCAGATAGGTGCTGACCCCCAACTGGTGCAACGCCTGTTCCAATGCACCGGCCACGGTCGATTTCCCTGAACCAGACAGGCCGGTAAACCACAGCACCACACCCTGATGATCGTTCGCGGTTTCACGCTCCGCACGCGTTACCGCATGCGGGTGCCACACGACGTTTTCGTCTTTCGCTAACTCAGCCTCGGCCACGTTAATTCCCCTTCAGCAGGTCACGCGCACCCCAGTGTGGGAAATGCTTGCGTACCAAGGCGTTCAGCTCCAGTTCAAAGGCGCTGAAGTTCCCCGCCGCTGCCGGATTATCCTGCTGCAAGGCTTCGCGGATCAACCCCGCGCCAACCGTGACGTTAGTCAAACGATCGATAAAGATCAGGCCGCCGGTATCATGATTCTGTTGATAGCTGTCCAGCACCAGAGGTTCGTCGAAGGTAAGCTCCACCAGCCCAATGCCGTTCAAAGGCAACACATCGGCCTGATGCTGTGACAGCGAGTTAATCTCCACCTGATGGCGAATGCTCTCAACGCGGGCGCGGGTTTTCTTCCCGGCTACCTTGATGTCGTAGCTTTGGCCCGGCAACAGCGGCTGTTCTGCCATCCATACTACGTCTGCCAAGGCACTTTGCGTGGCCTGTAGGGTTTCGCTGGCATCCACCAGCAGGTCGCCCCGGCTGATATCGACTTCGTCTTTCAGCACCAGTGTGATCGCTTCACCCGGCCCCGCCTCCTGCAGATCGCCATCAAAGGTCACGATACGTGCCACGGTGGATTCAACGCCAGACGGCAGCACCTTGATGCGCTGGCCCACGCGGACCACACCGGCAGACAACGTACCGGCATAACCGCGGAAATCGAGATTCGGGCGGTTGACGTATTGTACCGGGAAGCGCAGCGGCTGATGTTCACGCTCGCTGATCACATCCACGCTTTCCAGCACTTCCAGCAGCGTCGGGCCGCTGTACCAAGGCATCTGTGTGCTCTGGGTAGCGACGTTGTCCCCGTCCAGTGCCGACAACGGGACGAATTTAATCTCCAGGTCGTTGGGCAACTGCTCGGCGAAGGTCAGGTAGTCCTGTTTGAACTGTTCAAACACCGCCTGGCTGTAATCCACCAGGTCCATTTTGTTCACCGCGACCACCAAATGGCGAATGCCAAGCAACGTGGCAATAAAGCTGTGGCGACGGGTCTGATCCAGCACGCCCTTGCGCGCATCGATCAGCAGGATCGCCAAATCGCAGGTCGACGCGCCGGTGGCCATATTACGGGTGTACTGCTCGTGCCCCGGCGTATCGGCGATGATGAATTTCCGCTTTTCGGTCGAGAAATAGCGGTAGGCCACGTCGATGGTAATGCCCTGCTCACGTTCTGCCTGCAGGCCATCCACCAGCAAGGCCAGATCGAGCTTCTCCCCTTGGGTGCCGATGCGTTTGCTGTCGGTATGCAAGGTTGAGAGCTGATCTTCGTAGATCTGGCGGGTATCGTGCAGCAAGCGGCCAATCAGGGTGCTTTTGCCGTCGTCCACGCTGCCGCAGGTCAGGAAGCGTAGCAGGCTCTTGTGCTGCTGCGCGTGCAGGTAGGCTTCTACCCCGCCCTGTTCGGCGATTTGTTGTGCAATAACGTTGTTCATTCCGGCGGCTCCTTAGAAATACCCTTGGCGCTTTTTCAGCTCCATCGAACCGGACTGATCGCGGTCGATCATGCGGCCCTGACGTTCGCTGGTGGTAGAAACCAGCATTTCCTCGATGATCTCCGGCAGCGTCTGCGCTGAAGAATCCACCGCGCCGGTCAAAGGCCAGCAGCCGAGGGTACGGAACCGCACCATACGCTGGCTGATCACTTCACCCGGTTGCAGATCGATACGATCGTCATCCACCATCATCAGCATGCCGTCGCGTTCCACCACCGGGCGAGGTTTGGCCAGGTAGAGCGGAACAATGTCGATCTTCTCCAGGAAGATGTATTGCCAGATATCCAGCTCGGTCCAGTTCGACAGCGGGAACACGCGGATACTCTCGCCCTTGTTGATCTGGCCGTTATAGTTGTGCCACAGCTCTGGACGCTGGTTTTTCGGATCCCAACGGTGGAAGCGATCGCGGAAAGAGTAGATTCGCTCTTTGGCGCGGGATTTCTCTTCATCACGGCGTGCGCCACCGAAAGCAGCATCAAAGCCGTACTTGTTCAGCGCCTGCTTGAGGCCTTCGGTTTTCATGATATCGGTGTGCTTGGCGCTGCCGTGGACAAACGGGTTAATCCCCATCGCCACCCCTTCCGGGTTTTTATGGATCAGCAGCTCGAAACCGTACTCTTTGGCAGTACGATCGCGGAATTGGTACATTTCGTTGAATTTCCAGCCGGTATCCACATGCAGCAGTGGGAACGGCAGCGTGCCCGGGTAGAACGCCTTGCGTGCCAGATGCAGCATCACCGAGGAGTCTTTACCGATGGAATAGAGCATCACCGGATTGCCGAATTCGGCGGCCACTTCACGGATGATATGGATGCTCTCCGCCTCCAATTGCCGCAAATGAGTGAGTCGTTTTTGGTCCATAACAGATCCTTTAAGCCAAATTCACGACGGCCGGGCGCGCTGCCACTGCCGTCTGCGATTGATGCCCAAACCAGGCGATTTGATGGTGTAGCTCCACCACTTCACCGATCACTAGCAGCGCCGGTAACGGGGCCTGCCGAGTTAATTGTTCCAGCTGTTGCAAGGTGCCAGTCTGCACCTGTTGATCGGCCCGCGTACCCCGGCTGATCACCGCGACTGGCGTATCCGCATCACGGCCATGGGCGATCAGGTTGCGGCTGATATCTGCCGCCTTCATGGTGCCCATGTAGATCGCCAACGTCTGCCGCGCCCGCGCCAAAGCGGGCCAATCCAAGCCGTCGTCATCGTCACGGCAATGGCCGGTAATAAAGGTCACGCTTTGGGCGTGATCGCGGTGCGTTAGCGGAATACCTGAATAGGCCGTAGCCCCTGCGGCAGCGGTTACGCCCGGTACCACCTGGAAGGGGATCCCGGCAGCGGCGGCCACCTGTAACTCTTCGCCACCCCGGCCAAAGATAAAGGGATCGCCGCCTTTTAATCGCACAACCCGCTTCCCTTGCTGCGCCAGTTCCACCAGCAGCCGATTGGTCTCTTCCTGGATCACCGAATGCGCACCGGCGCGTTTGCCCACGCAGATACGTTCGGCGTCGCGACGCACCAAATCCAGCGTCTCTTCGCTCACCAGATGATCGTAAAGCACCACGTCGGCCTGCTGCATCACCTGCAGCCCGCGTAGGGTTAACAAACCGACATCGCCCGGGCCTGCCCCGACCAGTGCGATCTCACCTTGTGCCCCCTCATTACCCTGCGCAAAAGCCGTTAAATCCTGTTCCAACTGCTGCTGCGCCTGCTCCGTCTGACCATTCGCCACCAAAGTCGCGAAACGGCCGTTGAAGGTTTTCTCCCAGAAACGGCGCCTGGCCCCGAGGGAAGCCAGCCGTTGCTTCACTTTGCCACGCAACCCTCCGGCCATTTCCGCCATCTGCCCCAGGCTGGCGGGCAACAACGCCTCCAGCTTCTCACGTAACATCCGCGCCAATACCGGAGCCTGGCCGCTAGATGACACGGCCACCACCAACGGTGAACGATCGATAATCGACGGGAAGATAAAGGAGCAGCGCGGTTGGTCATCCACCACGTTGGCCAACACGCGGCGCTTATCCGCTTCGGCATACACCTCGGCGTTCAGCGCGCTATCGTCGGTAGCGGCAATTACCAGAAAGACGTCGTCTAACTGCTGCGGCACAAAATTCTGCCCCAGCCACTCAACGCGCCCTTGCAGGTGTTGGTGCTCCAGCTCAGCTAAGAGCGCCTGCGCCACGATCCGCACTTCCGCCCCCGCTCGTAGCAGGAGGTCGACTTTGCGTGCAGCCACTTCGCCGCCGCCAACCACCAGCACTGGGCGTTGTTTCAGGTCGGCAAATATTGGTAGATAGTCCACAACGGCCTTTTCATATAACAGATTGATAGGGTGACTATACGGCGTGCGATTTGCCCCCTGAAATGACGAAAAGGCATGAGATGTTCTTAAATGGAATAAGGCTGTTGGCAGTGCGCCTAACTCGCTGTACGTATTGAGGTTACAGGTGTGGGTTAACGCAACTCAGACTCGTATTGGTACGGGGGCTACACACTGCGTACGTTTTACCCACAACAGATTCAGCAACATTGCTCCCTGGAATTGGCACATGCTATTATCGTCCGGTGGAAGGCTTAGTCTGGGCTTCCTTCTCTCCTTTGAATTAGCTCAGGCGCTTTCCTTCCACACCCAATGCTATTATCTCCGCACCACTTACTCTCTGCCATCAAAACGGATTTTTATGCTCTCCCCTGTCCAGAAACTTCTTTTGGTTCGCTATGGCTTGCTTGATGTTGCCCCTGCGGGTGAACGGTTGGATAAAACCCTCATCGAGGCTGCAGAAATAGAGTTGGCGGCATTGGGTTACGTACTCAGCTATAAATTACGCGACCGTCTGCAAACACTCGACGTCAACGCATTAACCCAATTGATACTCAGCCTGTGCAAAACGCTCAACGAAGCTGCTGGTGGAGGCGTTCAGCATCGCCCGTTATTCCGCTCGTTTCCTCGGGGGATCCCGGCAGATACCTACAAACTTTGGTCCCAAAAGGTGCTGACGCATTATCTACAGGCGGAAGATCAACCCTGCCTGTTCTGCGGGCATCATGACACCGTTCATGTATTGAATCCCTGCCAGCATATCGTCTGTGACTACTGTTTTGATGGCAGTAACTATTCGGCCTGCCCCGTTTGCGAGCATCACGTCGATCTCTCCTCTCCTTTTTTTAAAGACCTCCATCTAGAACGTCCGGCGAGCAAGCAAAAGACCATCCGTTTTAAATGGCTTGATCTGCAAGACGATGAGATGGCATGTGCGCGTCGGCTATTTGTATCGCTCTGTGAACGCCGCCAGGCGATGTCACCTAACGATGTCCAGGCGTTTAAAACGCTAATCGACGCTTATGGCTTTACGGTGCTTGAGTGGCTACCCGCCGAGATCCCACTACGGGAAAACATTGCCTGGCTGTTTGGCACCTTATTGCAGAGAAATAGCGCCACTGAGGTGCTGCAAGCGGCGGAACCTTATCTGACAACGGCCACCGATTTCCTGCGTTTATTGGCCGCATTTTCTAATGCAAGCCCGGCATTGTTACCCGCACTAGTCACCATGGATGTGCGAAAGGTTTCACCTGAACGGCTGAGTAAACGCTGGCAGCTCTACCAACAACAATACCCGCAAGTGCGTTTTTTACCGGCCGAAGTCAAGCGCTTTAAGATGGCACCATTACCGCGCTTGCTGCGTCGTGAATTACTGTCGCGTCTTGAGTGTTTGCCACAGGAGAGCATGGTAGAGGATATGCTGCGGCACGCCTCTTTCTGGGTTTGGGTAGGCGAGTTTTTGCATCCGTTTGAGTACGTAAAACGCTTCCCACGGGTTGCGACTGCTTTTGCCTTGGTCCGCCAGTCGGCAACACCGCTGGCTAAGCATCTTTACTCAGCTTTAGATCTTCCCCGCTATCGCCATGATCCCAAAGGAAAAGTCCGTTTTATCAGCTTCAATGCTGAAGTAGAACAACATATTAATACCCAGGATCTGCCAGCACTGTGTCGATTGCTGGCCACGCGACCAGGGGAATTGGCGCGTCGCCTTGATCATCTACTCCGTATGGAGACACAGCAAGGCAGCTCCGGTATTCAGGCCCTGTTTTGCAGCAAGTTGCCCTTGTTAGCCACCCCGGTGTTGCTCACGCTGGCAAGCAGTTTGGCCCATCGTGACCAATGTTGGCCCGTGCGGGTCTACTTCCCGAAAGGAGCTCAATTTCTGGCACCGGCAACCGCCGATCGGCGGATACCTCTGCCACCGGAAATGACGCTACCGTTGGTAACCGCCATTGAGCAGGAACTGTTGCAACGCTTTGCGCAACAGCCTGATTTTCAGACTGCCTTCATCGATGAAGCGCTGCGGGATATTATGGTGCCGTTCAACGAGCGCACCGCCAGTTCCCAGGCGATCGATCTGCCACGCGGCTCGTCGTTATCGGTTCCCTCTGGCAGCTTGATCCGTCTATTTACACATTGGTGTCAGCCACCACAAGGTTATTCCACCGATCTCGATCTGGCCGTGGCTTTTTTCGATAAGGACTGGAACTTCGTCAACGAATGCACCTACTACCATCTAAGCTGCGATATTGAGGGAAAAAAAGTTGCCATTCACTCGGGTGATTATCAGGATGCCCCTTACCCGGATGGTGCCTCGGAGTTTATCGATCTGCACCGCGAAGCGGCGATGAACAGCGGGATCCGCTATGCCGTCATGCAGATCCATAAATATTCCGGGCTGCCATTTTCAGGCCTGGAGCGCGGCTTTGCCGGTATCATGCTACGCGATCCTGTAGACAGTGATGACAGTTCGGTATTCGATCCACGCACCGTAGAACACAAATTCCAGCTCGCCGGTGAGACTGGCACGTTTGTGCCTCTGGTTCTGGATGTGGAGGAAAACCGTATTTTCTGGCTGGATGCCAGCAACCAGGGTGGATTTGCCTACAACAACGTCGCCAATTCGCAAACGGCATTGCAGCGTATTTGCGCCGACGTCATGAGCTATTTTGGTATGGGCATACGGCCCACGATGTTTCAGCTCACGGTACTACATGCCGCAGCACGCACTCGACAGGTGTGGATCCGTGGCCAAAACACGGTTCTCTATACCAGGAATGACGATGAATCCCCGTGGAATTTTTACCAGCGTATTCTCCAAGGAAGCGGTAGCACAGCGTACGCTACACAGCCTGATTTTAAGGAACCCATGTTGGCCGCGGTATTGGAAGGTAATTTCAATCTACCGCCAGAGAGTGTGGGTTATGCCCTGATGCGTGGGAAATGGCATGACGCTATTCGGGCCAGCGACTGGTTATCGTAGGCTATCGGGCGCAACATGCGGCGCGCCTACGGCCGAACATGTTAGTCCCCAAACGTTGATAGCAGCGGTTTAACGGCGCGCACCTCAGACAAAAATAGGACGCGAAGAAATTGTCTTATCGCCCGTAGCGTCCCATACTGAACATCGCAAAAATAATCGGCATCACCGCTGTCAAAGAAGGATTTTTCGGTATGTTTTCCCGCTTGTGTCTGAGAGCAGGGCTGTTGCTAGTCGCTCTCGGCAGTGCTGTAAGCGTTTCGGCCGCTACCAAACCCGTAAAAGAAGCCCCGATGGGCCAGTTCGCCGCTAAACAGATCCGCCATATCGCTACCTACTTCCCCGGCCGCATGGCGGGCAGCCCGGCAGAATTACTGGCCGCAGATTACCTGAAACAGCAGTTTACCGAGATGGGCTACCCGGCTGATACCCGCACCTTTGACGCCCGTTATCTCTACACCAATAAAGACACCAGTGAAAACTGGCGCAAGATCAGCGTCACCTCGGTGATTGCCACCAAAAAGGGTGAGCGGCCCCAACAGGTCATCATCATGGCGCACTTCGATACCTACACCCCGCTTAGCGACGATGAGGTGGACAATAATCTTGGTGGCCTGACGCTACAGGGGGTCGATGACAATGCCTCCGGCGTGGGCGTGATGCTGGAGTTGGCCAACAGGCTGAAAAACATCCCCACCACCTATAGCCTGCGCTTTGTGGCCACGAGCGGTGAAGAGCTCAAGTCGATAGGGGCTAAGAACTACCTCGCCCGTATGACGCCGGAAGAGCGTAACAACACGCTGCTGGTGATTAACCTCGATAGCCTGATCACCGGCGATCGCCTCTATTTCCATTCCGGGCGTAACACCGAGCCGGAAGTGGTGGCCAGATCCCGCGATCGTGCGTTGAGCATCGCCCACCGTTATGGCATTGAAGCGGCCATCAACCCAGGCAGCAAAGGTTTTCCAACCGGCACCGGTTGCTGTTCCGATCAGATTGTCTTTGATAACGCCAAAATTCCGGTGATGGCGGTAGAAGCCACCAACTGGTCGCTGGGGGATCAGAACGGTTACCAGCAGCGTGCTGTCAGCCCCAGCTTCCCGCAGGGCATTACCTGGCATCGCCCGCAATACGACAATCTGCAATATCTGGAAACCCACCTGCCAGGGCGGATCGACAAACGCAGCCGCGACAGCGTGCGGATCCTGTTACCGTTGGTAAAAGAATGGGTGCAGGCGCATCCTGCTCCAGAGCAGAAGAAGAAAAAGAAGAAGTAGTACGTTACAGCCCCTCACCCTAATCCTCTCCCACAAGGAGAGTGACCGATCGAGTCAGGCTGAAAGTGAGTGATTCATCATCAACACCGAGTAACTCGCCTCGGCTAAGAGTGAACTTCTTTCTCCCAACAGAGCAGTGACTTTCAGCTCCCTCTCCCTGTGGGAGAGGGTTAGGGACATCAACCTTCGTGCAGACCACACTCGCGCTTCAGGCCGAAGAAGCGGGTCTCTTCCTCGCTCATGCCTTCCTCCCATTTACGGGTGGTGTGGGTATCACCCACCGACAGGTAGCCCTGATCCCACAGCGGGTGGTAGCTCAGGCCATGCTCGGTGAGATAGTGGTAAATCTGGCGGTTATCCCAGTCGATGATCGGCAGGATCTTGAACACCCCTCGTTGCACCGCCAGCACCGGCAGATTGGCTCGGCTGCCCGATTGCTCACGGCGCAGGCCGGCAAACCAGGTTTGCGCACCTAGCGTTTCCAGCGCGCGGTTCATCGGCTCAACTTTGTTGATTTGGTTGTACCGCTCAATGCCCTCAACGCCCTGCTCCCACAGCTTGCCGTAGCGCGCCTCTTGCCAGGCTGGTGAATGCTCGGCGCGGAACACTTGCAGGTTCAGGTTCAGCTTGTCGGCCAGTTGGTCGATAAACTGGTAAGTTTCTGGGAACAGGTAGCCGGTATCGGTCAGGATCACCGGGATATCCGGCTTGATGCGCGTGACCAGATGCAGGCACACCGCCGCCTGAATACCAAAGCTGGAGGAAAGCACAAACTCCCCCGGTAGATGTTCCAGCGCCCAGGCAACCCTCTCCTGTGCAGAAAGCTGTTCCAACTGGCCGTTAACGACCGCCAGTGCCAGCGCTTGACCGGACTTCGGTAGCGCGTTCAGCGCCGCCAGATCCAATTCAGCCATGATGCGATCTCCTGAAAGTGTTGATGTGGCCCCTCACCCTAACCCTCTCCCACAGGGAGAGGGGACAGTAAGGTGCACAAACTTAGCTGCTGCACAAAGAGTGAGGGAAGCCAGCAAGGTTATTCCCAGAAATCCTGCGCGGGATCCACCACCGGCCGGATAATCCCGGTACGCACGGTGAAATCGCCAAAACCTTCGCCAGCGGTGCGCTCGGTTGCCCAACGCCCTACCAGTTGGTCGATGGTCTGCAAAATCTCTTCTTCGTTAATATTTTCCCGATACATGCGCGGAATACGCGTCCCTTCACGGTTACCGCCCAGATGCAGGTTGTAACGGCCAATCGCTTTACCGACCAGCCCAATCTCCGCCAGCAGCGCTCGGCCACAGCCGTTCGGGCAGCCGGTGATACGCAGTACCACGTGCTCATCGCCCACACCATGCCGATGCATGATGCCTTCTACCTTGGTCACAAACTCCGGCAGGAAGCGCTCGGCCTCCGCCATCGCCAGTGGGCAGGTTGGATAGGACACACAGGCCATCGAGTTCTTGCGCTGCTCGCTGATGCCGTCGTCGATCAGGCCATGCTGGCGCGCCAGGGCTTCGATCTTCGCCTTTTCGCTTTCCGGTACGCCGGCCACGATCAGGTTCTGGTTGGCTGTCAGTCGGAAGTCGCCCCGATGGATCTTGGCGATCTCGGCCACGCCGGTTTTCAGCGGACGGCCTGGATAATCCAGCAGGCGACCGTTTTCAATAAACAGCGTCAGGTGCCAGTGATTATCAACCCCTTTGACCCAGCCGATGCGATCGCCACGGCCGGTAAACTCGTACGGACGCACCGGCGCAAAGGTGATGCCAGCCCGCTTTTCTACTTCGGCGCGGAAGGTATCAACCCCCACCCGCTCCAGCGTATATTTGGTTTTGGCGTTCTTACGGTCGGTGCGGTTGCCCCAGTCGCGCTGGGTGGTCACCACCGCTTCGGCGACGGCCAGCGTGTGTTCCAGCGGAATATAGCCAAACTCACTCGCCGTACGCGCATAGGTTTTCTTGTTGCCATGCTCGATAGACAGACCGCCGCCCACCAGCAGGTTAAAGCCCACCAGCTTGCCGTGTTCGGCAATCGCCACAAAGTTCATGTCGTTGGCATGCAGATCCACATCGTTCTGCGGCGGGATCACCACCGTGGTTTTAAACTTGCGCGGCAGGTAAGTAGCGCCCAGGATCGGCTCTTCGTCCGTAGTCGCGACTTTTTCTTTATCCAGCCACACTTCAGCATAGGCACGGGTACGCGGCAGCAGGTGCTCGGAGATTTTCTTCGCCCATTCGTACGCTTCCTGATGCAGCTCCGACTCCACCGGATTCGAGGTGCAAAGTACGTTACGGTTCACGTCGTTAGCCGTCGCCAACGCATCCAGCCCCAGGCGGTTCAACAACTGGTGCACCGGTTTCACGTTACCTTTGACGATGCCATGGAACTGGAACGTCTGCCGGTTGGTGATACGGATGCTGCCGTAGAGCGTGCTTTCCGCGGCAAATTTGTCGATCCCCAACCACTGTTGTGGGGAAATAATCCCGCCCGGCAGGCGGCAGCGCAGCATCATGGCGTGGCGCGGCTCGAGTTTTTGTTCGGCACGTTCGGCGCGAATATCGCGATCGTCCTGCTGGTACATGCCGTGGAAACGGATCAGCAAGAAGTTATCGCCGGTAAAGCCGCCGGTCAGACCGTCTTGTAAATCTTCGGCAATGGTTCCGCGCAGGAAGTTACTCTCTTTCTTCAGACGCTCGGCATCGGCCAATTTGCCTTCAACCACCAGAGGCCCAGGGTGTTTATCACTCATTAGTAAACGTCTCGCTGATAACGGCGCTCAAGGCGCAGCTCGCTTAAGAATTCGTCTGCCAGCTCGGTATCCATACCACCGTGCTCGGCCACCAGTGCTAACAATGTGTTTTCAACGTCTTTCGCCATGCGGTTGGCATCGCCACAGACATAGATGTGCGCGCCCTGCTGGATCCAGTTCCAGATTTCCGCACCTTGCTCACGCAGCTTGTCCTGCACATAAACTTTATGTTGTTGATCCCGTGACCAGGCCAGATCGATGCGGGTCAACAAGCCCTCTTTCACATAGCGCTGCCATTCAACCTGATACAGGAAGTCTTCGGTAAAGTGCGGGTTGCCAAAGAACAGCCAGTTCTTGCCCCCGGCACCTTCCGCTTCACGTTGCTGCATAAAGGCGCGGAACGGGGCAATACCGGTACCAGGACCGATCATGATCACCGGCGTTTCCGGGTTGGCAGGCAAACGGAAGTTGTCGTTATGTTCGATAAACACCCGCAGTTCGCCTTCTTCTTCCAGACGATCGGCCAGGAAGCTGGAAGCCCCACCGGCACGGTTGCGGCCATCAATGTCGTAGCGCACCACGCCAACGGTGATGTGCACTTCGTTTTCATTCTCTGCCTGAGAGGAGGCGATGGAGTACAGGCGCGGCGTCAGCGGGCGCAGCAGGCTGAGTAACTGCTCTGCGTTCAGGTCGGCCGGAGCCTGGCGTACCATGTCCACAATTGGGGTGTTATGGGCGTAGTGTTGCAGTTTAGGCTTGTCAGCCAGCAGGCCAATCAGCTTTTCGTCCCGCGATAGCCCGGCATATTTTTCCACGATCGGCGTGGTGTTCTGCGTCAGTTCAAAGTGGCTACGCAAAGCTTCACGCAGTGGCAGGGTTTGCCCCTCAACCTCGACCGGTTCGTCACCTTTCAGCCACAGCAGTTGTACCAGCTCATCCACCAGCGCCGGATCGTTATCAAACCATACGCCCAGCGCATCGCCCGGTTGATAACGCAGGCCGGAATCGCCTAAATCGATTTCAATATGGCGCACGTCTTTATCGGAAGCACGGCCAGTGATCTTTTGCTTGGCCGCCAATTGCGCGGTCAGCGGCTGTTCTTTACTGTAGGGGCTGCTGTCCAGTTGATCGACCGCACCGCTGGCCAATGCCGCCGGAGAGCTGTTTTCCGCTGGCGCTCGAGCCTTCAGGACTTCCACCACCTGCTTACGCCAGGCGATAGCCAGTTCCTGATAATCCACATCGGCATCGATGCGCTCCACCAGGCGCTCGGCCCCCAGCTCGGCCAGCTTGCCATCAAAGTCTTTGCCGGACTGGCAGAAATTCTCATAAGAGCTATCCCCCAGGCCAAACACCGCAAAGGCAGTTTCATTGAGTTTGGGGGCTTTTTTCGAATGGAGGAATTTGTGCAGCGCCACCGCTTCTTCCGCTGGCTCCCCTTCCCCTTGGGTGGAGGCGATCACCACCAACAGGCGCTCCTGGGCGATTTGCTTGAACTTATAGTCACCGGCATTCACCAGGGTGACGCTCAGCTTAGCCGCCAGCAGATCGTCGCGTAGCTGTTCGGCCAGACGGCGTGCGTTACCGGTCTGGGAAGCAGAAATCAGGGTGATGCTGGCCGCAGGGGCCGCGGCAACCGGTGCTGAAGCCACGATTTCCGGCTGCTGATTAACCCTGCCCCAGAAGTAACCAGAGAGCCACGCCAGCTGCGTTGGGGAGTACCCGCCAATGACGGCCTGCAAACTCGAGAGCTGTTCGGGGGTCAGCGGGAGCAAAGATGTTGGAGGAACCTGAGTCGTCATCGCGGTACGGATATCCTATGCTTAGCCAGTGTCAGTCGCTGTAATGGTTGTTGTGTAATGTCCTGAAAAGACCAGGAGAGTTTGTAAGGTTACCGAGCGTAATTGCAACGATTAAATAAGGGATAGCAATAATTAATAACCAAAACGACTAAGCAGTTTTCCTGGTAAGGGATAGTGGCTAAATCGTTAGATATTTATTTTTAATAAATTGATATCTAATGATTTATTTTTTTAAAGTTTGAATGAATCGCATTTGAGGTTGATAACCGCCTCCGATAGGCTCAATCCCGCCCAAATAAAAAAATGCCAGCAGCGCTACATGCTGCCCCCCTGGATCTCCCCTGAAGCAGCCCAAAAGATAGTAACCAGGGCCGCTTTCCGTTAGTATTCGGCGGTTTTTGAGTCAATGAGGCCGTAATAATGGCAACCACGCTATTTAAAGATTTTCAGTTTGAAGCCGCACACCATCTGCCAAACGTACCGGAGGGCCATAAATGCGGCCGCCTGCACGGGCATTCGTTTATGGTGCGCATTGAAGTGACCGGGGAAGTGGACGCCCACACCGGTTGGGTGATGGACTTTGCCGAGCTGAAGGCCGCTTTCAAGCCGATTTGGCAGCGCCTGGATCACTATAATCTGAACGATATTCCTGGCTTGGAGAACCCGACCAGCGAAGTGCTCGCCGCCTGGATCTGGCAGCAGTTGAAACCGCAGTTGCCAGAGTTGTCGGCGGTGATGGTCAAAGAGACCTGTACTGCAGGCTGCGTATATAAAGGTTAACAGAGCAAGGTTCGGGGGTGAGGCAATTGGCTCCGGTGCGATCTCCCTCACCCTAACCCTCTCCCCAAGGAGAGGGAATCGATCGAGTTAAGCTGAAAGTACAGTGATGCATCATCAGCGCCAGCGGTTGAAGGAAACCCATCGAGTTAAGCTGATAGTCTAGTGATGTATCATCAGCACCAGCGGTTGAAGGAATGATCCAGGTTGCTGAGATTATCTCTCTTCTCACAACAGAGCAGGGGCTATCAGCTCCCTCTCCCTGTGGGAGAGGGTTGGGGTGAGGGGCCGGTCTTAAGCGATATTCAAATACTTATGCGTCTGCATTGAAAGCCGCCAGTTGCGGGCAATGCAGGTCTCAATACACAACCGCGTCGCCTCTTCTTTCTGGCTGATCGGCTGCAAAGCGATAATGCGGTGTTTTTCGTCGTGCAACGTTGCCAGCAGCTCATCCAATGCCTCAATATCACGTTCACGCCCCACCGGATGCTTGATCTCATCGGCCCGCATCAGCGCCTGCTCTACCACCTTCAAACCACCGCGCATATTCACTTTGGGTGAAACGGTCACCCAGGTATTGGGGGTACAGAGGACTTCATGGGTGCCGCTGGTTTCGATCTGGCAGCCGAAGCCTGCGTTCTCGAACAGCTTGGTCAACGGGATCAGATCGTAGATGCACGGCTCACCGCCGGTGATCACGATATGGCGTGCGGTATAGCCCTGCTGTTCGACTACCTCCAGCAACTGTTCTGCACTGGCGCTCCCCCAGGCATCACTCTCGGCAGTTTTCACCAGGATGCGTTGCATATCCACTTCCCGATCGGCGTCCTTTTCCCAGGTGTGTTTGGTATCGCACCAGCTGCATCCCACCGGGCAACCCTGTAGGCGAATAAAAATGGCCGGAACGCCGGTGAAATAGCCTTCGCCCTGCAAAGTCTGGAACATCTCATTAATCGGGTACTGCATCGCTTTCTCAATCTGTCTAGGTAAAGACGCATTATCGCAGATCCCGACCGGGCGACCAAACCTGGAAAAGTGTATTAAATTTTGTCCGTTCGGCGGTGCCCAGCAGCTTTCTCCGGTTAACCCGCTAATGGGTGACGTTTATTGCAGACTTAACGCCAACCACCGATGTTATCCACCGCTCAAAACAAACATAAAATTAACATTTAAAACGAAAATATTTGACATAAAAGCGCCTGTGACGCAGATGTATAGACAGGCAGGCACAAGTCGGGCGCAGTTCCGACGATCCATCAACATCCTATCTGCGTTTAAGGAAACTATGGCCCATTCCACCGAGTTGAATATTCAGCAGGCTATCGACGACAGCAAATTTTCGCTGTTTCACTGGACCCTGATCATCCTGGGTTTCCTGATCCTGGCAATTGACGGTTACGATACGGCGGCGATGGGCTATATCGCCCCTTCGGTGGCCAAAGACTGGGGGATCGTGAAACAGGATCTGGGGCCGGTATTAAGCGCGGCGCTGCTTGGCCTTTCGTTGGGAGCCCTGGTTGCCGGGCCGATTTCTGACCGCGTTGGCCGCAAACGGGTGCTGGTGTTCTCCTGCCTGTTCTTTGGCCTTTCCAGCCTGGCCACCGCCTACGCGGGTTCACTCAATAGCCTGACGCTGTGGCGCTTCCTCACCGGGCTTGGGCTGGGTGCCGCCATGCCAAACGCCATTACGCTGATCTCCGAATATGCTCCGCAGCGCTGCCGATCGCTGGCCATTAACACCATGTACTGCGGCTTTCCGCTGGGAGCGGCAGGCGGTGGCGCCATCTCTTCCTGGCTGATCCCTGCTTACGGCTGGCACAGCGTGTTGCTGCTGGGGGCCATTGCCCCGCTATTGCTCACCGTGCTGTTGATCCTGCTGCTGCCGGAATCGGTGAAATACATGGTTAACCGTGGTCAGGATGCCGCTAAAATCAAACAGATTGCCCAACGCTTTATCAACCACAACATCAGCCATATCACCCGTTTCTACCTGTATGAAGACAAGCTGGCCCTGTCGAAGACCAGCGTCGGCCTGCTGTTCAGCCGCCCCTACCTGGTGGGGACACTGATGCTGTGGCTCACCTACTTTATGGGGTTGGTGATCTACTACGTATTGTTGAGCTGGATGCCGCTGTTGATGCAAGGGCTGGGGTATCAGCTTGAGCAGTCTGCGATCCTGACGTCGCTGTTCACCTTCGGCGGAACGATGGGGATCCTGATGGCCGGTTGGTTGATGGACCGCTGGAATGCCCACAAGGTGGTTTCCACCGGCTTTGCCATCAGCGCCCTGCTGATTGTGGCGATGGCCACCGAGGATAGCCAGATCGTGCTGCTCGGCGCCTTTATCTTCCTGATGGGCATCACCATGAACGGCGCGCAATCCGGCCTGCAAACCCTGGCTGCCACCTACTACCCAACGCACAGCCGCGCTACCGGTATTGCCTGGATGCAGGGCATTGGCCGCTTTGGCGGCGTGGCTGGTACCATGATGGCGGCTCAGCTTCTGGCGATGGAGTGGCAAGTGCAGAGTATTTTACTGTTCCTGGCGATCCCGGCGCTGCTAGCCAGCCTGGCCACGGTATTCAAGATGACGCGTTCAAGCGCATTGCAACCGGCCATCTAACCTATTGATTATATTGATGGGCGCTGTATGCGGCGCCCTATGTATCCTTGTCTCCCAACCCCCCTGTAATACGTTTTTTTTATCGCTCCCGCTTAGTTGTAATCCATATGTAAAATTATTGTGATTTGTCGCTCAAAAATGACACTATTTTAATTCATTTTTGTAGAGCAGCTCACTGTTTTGCCATATCCAGCTCATAGCTACAATCCAAAAACAAAGCATAACAACTTGATTTAAATAATAAATAACCTTTGCTTATGCCATTTTCCTCAAATTTTCGCCGCTGTTGCATATGCTTGTACATACAAGTATATGTTAATAAACCCCGCTCATTGTTATGGCCTGTGAGTTGCCGTCATAAGATGAGATTTGTACCGATACTGTTTGAGGAACTAGCTGTGACTGCAAATAACAAAGTTCGCCATGTTGATATTCGCGCGCCCCGCGGCACACAATTAAACGCCAAAAGCTGGCTGACCGAAGCGCCGCTGCGCATGCTGATGAACAACCTCGATCCTGAAGTGGCTGAAAATCCACACGAACTGGTCGTTTATGGCGGTATCGGCCGCGCAGCCCGTGATTGGGACTGTTACGACAAGATTGTTGCCACCCTCAAGACTTTGGAAGACGACGAAACCTTGCTGGTGCAGTCCGGCAAGCCGGTCGGCGTATTCAAAACGCACAGTAACGCCCCGCGCGTGCTGATTGCCAACTCCAACCTGGTGCCTCACTGGGCAACCTGGGAACACTTTAACGAACTGGATGCCAAGGGCCTGGCGATGTATGGCCAGATGACCGCTGGCAGCTGGATCTACATCGGTAGCCAGGGCATCGTGCAAGGCACTTACGAGACCTTCGTCGAAGCTGGCCGCCAGCATTACGACGGCAGTCTGAAAGGCCGCTGGGTGCTGACCGCCGGTCTGGGTGGTATGGGTGGAGCACAACCACTGGCCGCCACTTTGGCTGGAGCCAGTTCACTTAATATCGAATGCCAGCAGAGCCGCATCGATTTCCGCCTGAAAACCCGCTATGTCGATGAGCAGGCCACCGATCTGGATGACGCACTGGCGCGCCTGAAAAAATACTGCGCCGAAGGCAAAGCCATCTCGATTGCCCTGTGTGGCAACGCAGCAGAAATCCTGCCGGAGTTGGTCAAGCGCGGCGTGCGCCCAGACATGGTCACCGACCAGACCAGCGCCCACGATCCACTCAACGGTTACCTGCCAAAAGGCTGGAGCTGGGAAGAGTATCGCCGCCGTGCACAAACCGAACCTGCCGTGGTGGTGAAGGCTGCCAAACAGTCGATGGCCGAACACGTAGAAGCCATGCTGGCGTTCCAGAAAATGGGCGTACCTACCTTCGACTACGGCAACAACATCCGCCAGATGGCCAAAGAGATGGGCGTTGATAACGCCTTTGACTTCCCGGGCTTTGTGCCTGCCTATATTCGCCCGCTGTTCTGCCGTGGCGTCGGTCCGTTCCGTTGGGCTGCGCTGTCTGGCGATCCGCAGGATATCTACAAAACCGACGCCATGGTCAAAGAGCTGATCCCAGACGATGAGCACCTGCACCGCTGGTTGGATATGGCGCGTGAGCGCATCAGCTTCCAGGGTCTGCCAGCCCGTATCTGCTGGGTCGGCCTGGGCCAGCGTGCCAAGTTGGGCCTGGCGTTTAACGAGATGGTACGCCGCGGCGAACTTTCTGCTCCAATCGTCATTGGCCGTGACCACCTGGATTCCGGCTCAGTTGCCAGCCCGAACCGTGAAACCGAATCAATGAAAGACGGCTCTGATGCCGTATCCGACTGGCCGCTGCTGAACGCCCTGCTCAACACCGCCAGCGGTGCCACCTGGGTGTCTCTGCACCACGGCGGCGGCGTCGGCATGGGCTTCTCCCAACACTCTGGCATGGTGATCGTCTGTGACGGCACCGATGAAGCCGCCGAGCGTATCGCCCGCGTGCTGCATAACGATCCGGCCACCGGCGTCATGCGCCATGCCGATGCGGGTTACGAGATCGCCATCGACTGCGCCCGCGAGCAAGGTCTGAACCTGCCAATGGTTGCCGCTACTCAGGGAGAAAAAGCATGAACGCTCTGACTATCCGCCCAGGTAAGCTGACGCTTGCCGAACTGCGCCAGGTTTATCAGCACCCGGTCACCCTGACGCTGGACGACAACGCCTACGGCGCGATCCAGCAAAGCGTGGCCTGCGTGGAACGCATTGTGGAAGAGAACCGTACCACTTACGGCATCAATACCGGGTTTGGCCTGCTGGCCTCCACCCGTATCGCCCGCGAAGATTTGGAGAACCTGCAACGTTCCATCGTGCTGTCACATGCGGCCGGTGTAGGTGCGCCTACGGATGACAGCCTGGTGCGCCTGATTATGGTGCTCAAAATCAACAGCCTGTCGCGTGGTTTCTCCGGCATCCGTCTGGAGGTGATCCAGGCGCTGATGGCGCTGGTGAATGCCGAAGTGTATCCGCATATCCCGCTGAAAGGCTCCGTTGGTGCTTCAGGCGATCTGGCCCCACTGGCGCACATGAGTCTGGTGTTGTTGGGTGAAGGTAAAGCCCGCTATCAGGGCGAGTGGTTACCGGCGACCGAGGCGCTGGCCAAAGCGGGTCTGAAACCGTTAACGCTGGCAGCCAAAGAAGGCTTGGCACTGCTGAACGGCACCCAGGTTTCCGCCGCCTTTGCGCTGCGTGGCCTGTTTGATGCTGAAGATCTGTTTGCTGCCGCCACCGTAACCGGCAGCCTGACCGTGGAAGCCGCACTGGGATCTCGTAGCCCGTTCGATCCACGCATTCACGAAGTACGTGGCCAGCGTGGGCAGATCGACGCCGCCGCCGCTTATCGCCACCTGCTTGGCGCACGTAGCGCCGTGTCAGACTCACACGCCAACTGCGAAAAAGTGCAGGATCCTTACTCCCTGCGCTGCCAACCGCAGGTGATGGGGGCCTGCCTGACGCAGATCCGCCAGGCCGCAGAAGTGCTGGAGATTGAGGCCAATGCCGTTTCCGATAACCCGCTGGTGTTTGCCGAACAGGGCGATGTGCTGTCCGGTGGCAACTTCCACGCCGAACCGGTAGCCATGGCGGCCGATAACCTAGCGCTGGCGTTTGCCGAAATCGGTTCACTCTCCGAGCGCCGTATTTCACTGATGATGGATAAACACATGTCGCAGCTGCCACCGTTCCTGGTGGATAACGGCGGGGTGAACTCCGGCTTTATGATTGCCCAGGTCACCGCCGCCGCGCTGACCAGCGAGAACAAGGCACTGGCACACCCGGCCAGCGTTGACAGTATCCCAACCTCGGCCAACCAGGAAGACCATGTCTCGATGGCACCGGCAGCGGGCCGCCGCCTGTGGGAAATGGCGGATAACGTCCGCGGCATTCTGGCTGTAGAATGGCTAGCGGCCTGTCAGGGGCTGGATCTGCGTAAAGGTCTGCAAACCACCGCAGGGCTGGAGCAGGCTCGGCATCTGCTGCGCGAGCATGTCGCCTACTACGATAAGGATCGGTTCTTCGCCCCCGATATCGAAGCTGCCAGCCAACTGTTGGCAGCAGGCCATCTGACCGCGCTGATCCCAGCCACCTTGTTACCTAGCCAGGCGTAACGCCTTTAGGCCGTGCTCCGTCAGTCTGGGGCACGGCCTATTACCCTGCACAATTCATCCTCTATCCCGCCGGGGTTCGTTCCCCCTGTGCGGATAGCGCTGCCTGTCCGACAACAATATGATTAAAACGGAGAAGCAACATGCGTAATGAGAAACCCCAGCTCCGGCGTGGCCTGAACGCGCGACATATCCGCTTTATGGCCCTGGGTTCGGCCATCGGTACCGGTCTGTTCTATGGTTCCGCTGGCGCTATTCAACTGGCTGGCCCGGCCGTGCTGCTTGCCTATCTGGTGGGTGGCGCGGCGGTATTTATGGTAATGCGAGCCTTGGGGGAGATGGCCGTGCATCAGCCCGTCTCCGGCTCATTCGGCCACTATGCCAGCCATTACCTAGGCCCGCTGGCGGGCTTCCTCACCGGTTGGACTTATACCTTTGAAATGGTGATCGTGGCCCTGGCCGACGTAACGGCCTTCGGCATCTATATGGGGCTATGGTTCCCGGATGTCGCGCAATGGGTCTGGGTGCTGAGCATCATTCTGTTTATCGGCGCGCTTAACCTGTGCAGCGTCAAAGTGTTTGGCGAGATGGAGTTCTGGCTGTCACTGGTCAAGGTTGCCGCCATCGTGGCGATGATCGTTGGTGGGGCTGCCGTGATGTTGTTCGGCTTCGGTGTCACGCAGGAAGCTACCGGCTTCAGTAATCTGTGGCAACACGGTGGCTTTATGCCTAACGGCATCGGTGGCGTTATTGCCTCCCTGGCGGTGGTGATGTTTGCCTTCGGCGGGATTGAAATTATCGGTATCACCGCCAGCGAAGCCAAAGATCCCGCCAAGGTGCTGCCTAAAGCGATCAACGCCGTGCCGGTCCGTATCCTGTTGTTCTACGTGCTGACCCTGCTGGTATTGATGTCTATCTATCCGTGGAACAGCATCGGCCAGAACGGTAGCCCGTTTGTCGAGATTTTCAGCCATATGGGCATCAGCTCGGCGGCTAACGTGTTGAACGTAGTGGTGATCACCGCCGCCATCTCCGCTATCAACAGCGACATCTTCGGCGCTGGCCGCATGATGTACGGCATGGCGCAAGATGGGCAAGCACCTAAGGCCTTCACCAAGCTGACCGGTAACGGCGTACCTTGGATGACGGTGTTGGTGATGTCCATTGCCCTGCTGCTGGCCGTAGTGCTCAACTATCTGATCCCCAAACAGATCTTTATCATCATTGCCTCCATCGCCACCTTTGCCACGGTGTGGGTGTGGCTGATGATCCTGCTGTCGCAGATCGCCATGCGCCGCACGCTCACTAAAGATGAAGTGGCCAAGCTGAGCTTCCCAGTACCTTGGTGGCCAGTAGCTCCTGCATTGGCAACCGCGTTTATGGTGTTCGTGATCGGCCTGCTCGGTTACTTCGAGGAAAGCCGTATCGCGCTGTATGTCGGGCTAGTCTGGGTAGCCTTCCTGACGCTGGCTTATACGCTGTGGGTACGCAAAAAAGGTGGGGAAACCCCTGCCGTAGTCTCAACAGAAAGCCACTAAAACCCAGCCCACCAGCCTCGATTCATGAGGCTGGTGGCTGCTGTGGCAGGTTTACTCGCCCAAGAGTTGCCGTCAGCTTTCTGCTGGCAACGCGGAGGTTCGCAAACGCTGGCCGATGATTTGCAACGTGCGCAACACCAGCATCAATCCCAATAGCGTGTCCGGCTGGCGCAGCAGCGCATAAACCGAACGGTAGTTGGCGGGCGAAGTGTTCAATTGCAGCTCGCTATGCGCCATCTTCAGCGCCATGCCCCCCTCCCAACCCGCAGCGACCACGCCTTCGAAAACCCCGGCCAGTTTTTCCACCAGCGCGTTGTCCGCAATATCCGTTATGTCAGACAGCAACGACAGCAGATCGACCACGTTATCCAGCCTGCCGGTCGCCAGAAGCGGATCGAGCTTGGCCAACAGGGCATCTAACGGCTGTGCTTGCGATGAGTCCATATTTCCTCCGTTCAAATCAGTCCGCGTACGGTGGCCCAGTACAGGCCACGGTTAAACCCGTTGCGCAGCATGCCGCCCAGCTTAGTGGCAGGTGTGGGGATCACGTCATGGCGATAGTCGTAAACCAACGGCATACCGGCCTGTAGTCCCATTTGGGCGATGGCCTGTACCTTGCCGTCGTAATGGGTATGGGGCTGGCCTAAGCGCAGTTCCGCGACGATATTGTCGGCAATCACCGGGGCCTGGTTATGGCAGGAACCGCCCGCCTTGCTGACCGGCAGATCGACGGTATCGCCAATCACATAAACGCCCTGCTGCCCATAAACCTGCAGCGTCTGGTGATCGGTGGGCAGCCAGCCTTCGCCGTTATCGATATCGCTCAACCCGGTGTTGCGCACCGCTTCCACCGCACGGATCGGCGGGGTAGCCATCAAGATGTCGAAGGGTTGTTCGTCGCCCTCGGTGGAATAGGCAATGCGCCGTTCGCTATCCACTTTGCTCAGGGTAAAACCGCGCTGATGTTTGATATCGCGGGCCGCAAATATGCTGGGCAGAGCCTCGCCGGTGGGGCGTTGCAGGAACAGGCAGTTACGCAGGAGCTGTGAAATGGTCGGGTAGGTATAAACAATTTCAACGTTGTTACGCACCCCGCGCCGCCGCAGGTAGTCATCCAGCATCAGGGTGGTTTCTATCGGGGCTATACCACATTGGTGCGGTACGTTGGGCGTTTGCGGGAACGACACCGTGATAAAAATGCGCCCTTTCTCAATAGTGGCCAACTTTTGCGCCAACTGGCGAGCCGCCTGATATTGGTAAAAGTGATCGCCTGCCTGGGCCAATCCTTCAATTTGTTCAGGCCAGGGTACGCAACCGGTGGCAAAGACTAAAAAGTCGTAGTGATATTTATTGCCACTGCGGGTATCAATACAACGCTGGGATAAATCGAATTGTTCAACCTTATCAACAATAAACTGTATCTCTGGCCGTAATAGGCTTTGCTGTGGCCTGGTCAGTTCTTGTTTGAAAAAAGCATTAAAGGCGACATACATAAACGCGGGCTTGTAATAATGCACCGGTGAGTCAGAAATCATCATGATTTCAACCTGATTATTGATAACCTCCCGATGTAACTTGGCGGCCAAAAGATTGGCCAGTATGGTACCTCCCGTACCACCACCTACAATAATTATCCTACTTCGCATTCCAACCTCTCAGTCTGTATGCAATAAAGTACGATAGCCAATGGCATTATTCCATCGACTCTATTTAAGGTATTTAATCGAGGGGGAAAACAGATATTTCCCTGATAGAATTAAGAGTCTAGTAGCTAACAGCTATAAGACATAGCAAAAAGGAATATAAAAATAGGATTTTTATTACACCAATAAAATCATGGCGTTATAAAAGTTAAAAATAAAACAAATACCATGCTAATTAGTTAAATGCTATAAATTTCATATTGCAGCTATATCACTACGGTGGCTTTCCTGGCAGACCTAGATATTATGCTGCTGACATGCTCCATCCAGGCTATAACCCACCATCGCCATATATAGGCTAAAGTAGCGCTCTGCCATCTCAATAAACGAACTATTTAACTCAATCAGCACGTTATTTTTGGTGGTGAGCAGGCCCGATTTTTCCGCCGCCAGCAGGATCCGATTGATATGCGTACGGGACACCGAGCTAAACTTGGCGATCTCCGCCGAGGACAAAAACAGCATGTGGGAATTGTGGCGGATACTTTCCATAAATAGCATCAGCAACACCATATGGCCCGCATCTTTAGTAATAAATAATGCGGCCTGTGGTACCAGATCGTTCAGATAGATCTCCTGTATCATCAGTTGGCCGTAAACCTTGAAGAATGCAGGTAAAAACCAGCTCTGATCCAGCAGGTCGGCAACCGGGATCTCGGGGGCTAACGTTTGATAGGGCAATGCCATCGAGGAAACCAGCTCATGGGTTTGGCGCAGGGCATTCGGGGTAGGCCTAAACAACAGCGTGCGCCGGTCTTGATCGTCCTTCTTGACCTCTAGCCAGCGCCCAACGCGCAGGAAGAACAGAAACGAATCCAACGCGTTCTCGCTGATAATATCTTTGCCTTTAAAAAAGGCTTTAACATCCTTCAGGGCTGCCTCGCTTTGGTTGTAATAAATGGCTAGCAGAGTCGAACAGATAATAAAGCGGCTGTTACGAAAGATGATTTTGTAGAACATGGGATGATTCCGATAGGTTTCATCTATCATCACGCCATGCTTAATTATCGCCTGATGGAACTGCCCAGAGCTTCTTATCTTGGTGGCTCGTTCTTCCAATTCAAGTTCGATCTGATGTTTATTGGGTATCATCTTATTCTCTATTTGGACGCAAAGTGCGGTCTGTTATTTCCGTACGGCATATTGCTGATCGACTGCATTACCCTGATCATCGATAATGGCGGCGTTGACCATCGCTGAAGAGATAGCCCTTGATTGAACAATATCATTAATCCGATACTGCTTACTGCCGTAAGGCGGTGTCATCATATCGCTCTCTTGTTGCACCGGATAATCCTGCTGGCCAATGCGCAGCGCAAGACGGGAAAAAGAGAGATAAACCGGCGACGGGTTATCGCACTGCAAGACGTAATGATTATCTTCCTTTTTCAGGGTGAACACCGGCTTAGGCGCATCCTTCTCGGCCGCGACCACCGCCTTGGGCCGATAGAATATCTTCATCTGGGTGTTCATCGCCATGGTCACGCTAGGCTGTAGCGGGGGGATCACCGGGCGCGTCGGTGGGATTTCGTACAGATTAATCCAGAAGACCGATTCCCTATCCGTTGGCAGAGACTGCTGGTTATAAATCAGCCTCAGCCCTTTCATGGTCTTGGGCTGCATGCTAAATACCGCAGGCAGGCTGACAAAAGGCGCTGTTGATTGTTCGGGTGCCGCATTGACATCCCCATCGTCTACCCAGGTTTGCACCACGATCGGGTATTCGTTGGTATTGAGGAGCATCAAGCTTTTTTCATTATCGCCCTCGCGAAAAATCACTCGCGTCGCGGAGGCAATAATACCGGCCTGAGCCAGCATTGCGGGTAACAAACCACCGAGCAGCAGTAACGTACAGACGATTTTCTTCATGGTCTTATTGTACCTTAACCCAAACGTAAGCCTTGGCATCAACCTTACCCGCCGTAACGGTCTGGCCCGGCAAGCGTGATAATGTGGCTGTCAACTGGGTGGTGTAATGGGTATACCCCGTCGCGGTGCTGCCCCCGTTGCTTGCACCATCGAGAACAGGGTACCAACCCGCATTGTTACCCTGCGGGCACTGGCCAGCACTACAGCGAGCCCAGCCGACAAAGTTCATTGGCGTACCGTTGCTACTGTTGGAAAGCGCAATTCCCACGCCGGTCGCTACACTGCTGTCCGTGCCATAACCGTCTGAGAGCAGATAGCTTACACCACCGCTGGCGTTGACCAGGCCAAGCTGTTGCGCCAGAGCAAAGCTGGCATAAGGGACTTGCAGGCCCAGGGCGGTACGATTGGTGCTAATCCCCGAAACGGCTGCATTATCACATTCAATATTGATGGTGAACTGGGCCTGAGAAGTTCGCCCTGCGGTTAATTGGCCGACGGAAAGCGTTGGCAAGATCACCAGCGGCGTGACGTTGCGTGCCACACAGGTGGCGGTATAAGAAAGGGAAGAAATCGGCGACGTTCCCATCCCCATCGCGTTCCAACGCCCAGTTCCCCAGGTCGAATAGTTGGTGGCAGAATCGCTACCGATAGGATCAGACGCAATACCGGGCCCTTGGAAGGTCACATAGCCATTAGGCTGGATGCAAGTATAGTTCGAATTACCGGTGGTTGAAGCCATGCCACTCAGCGGATTAGACGCACTGTAACCACAGTAGTTACTGGCACCACGGCCAGGGAGCGAACTGATGCGGATCAGATCTGCCCGGATGGGGCTGAAATCCTTGACCCGGATCTGGATCTTGTCACCCACCGTGGCGTAGCGGGTGATCGGCGTTGCCTGCCAGTAACGGGTAAATACCTTGCCCGAATCCAGATGGGTTAGCCGAATGCCGACATAGGGAAAGTAGGTGGCATAATAATTGGGGTTGCCGTCCACCGCCCCTAAATCATAATAGCCCCCTACCCGGTCATCACCGTTGGTGGCAAACACTTCAAAAATCTGCCCGACGTCACTGGTATCGCACTGATACAAGACTTTGTTCGGATCCGGGTAACGGACGCCGGAGGTGAAATCAAACACGCTACTGCCCAGCGGCGTGCCTACGGGCTGCAGGTAAGTGCTGGTCAGGTTGATACGCCCCAGGCCGACACCGACGCCACAGGCGTCGCAACCGGAGTCGATGGCTGGCGACACACGGGTACATCTGGCCGCCGCTGGTAAGCTGATCCCAGCAAGTAGGCTCCCCAACAGCGCCAACCGTAGCAGTGAAAATAACTTCATGGAATAACCTCCGGTGAATAATCGGTGAATCAGCGGCATGTCGCCTTCAGCAGCAGGAGCGGCTCATCGCTTTCCGGGGGTAATTTATAGGGCAGACTGCATCGTTCATTCGCCCCCTCTCCCCAGCGTAAGGTCAATTTCCCTTGCGGTTTATCACTGCGCAGATAGATCTGATTAGCCTGGCCAACCATGCCGACATCGTTATTGTTCTCATCAAAGACCGAGGTACCCATCGGGATTATACTGCCATCCGGCCGCTGAACTTTGATCAGCACAGCCTGACCCCGTATCGTCTTGAAGTGCACTCGCACCGTGGCTCCTGCGAAAGGTGCCACGCGCTGTTGCCCATCTTCCAATTCTGCCTTGCTGCTCATCCCCTGCGGATTCAGAGCCACAGTATTGAAATGATAGGGCACCAGCGAAGGAACCAGCGCATAGCCGAAACGATCGACACGGGCGCCCTGTCCATCCATCACTTGCGCACCACGAGCACCAGGGGCATCAATCAGGGCAAAGGTATCCCCAACATAAGGCCCGAGCGTGACCCCACCGCGATGGGCAACCACAGCCCCCTGCAGCGCAGCCGATCCCTGCCAATATTGGCTGGATGCTGAAACCGAGCCGGTAGCACTGGCATAAGGCAGACGGGTTTGCAGGTTCCCCCCCCAGATGCTGTTATGGTTATTATCGTCGGTAGTGAAATTAAGCCCATAACCGACCTGCTGTGTCTCCCCCACGTTGCCCGAGATCGCCGCTTGATAGCTCCCTCCCTGCCCCTGACTATGGTTAGAGAACAACGATGCCGTTGGTGCAGAAGAAGAGCGACCAAGAGGAAAGGAAACCGAGAGCGAACTAACGGTTTGCGAGGTATTGGTACTCGCGAAATCATTGGTATTCACATAGGGCTGACTGCCGTCGTAATAGGCGCTGTTGTTGCCGTTCAGGCTACGGGTACGCGTCACCGAAAGGTTCAACGCTACGCCGTTGCCAAACACCTTGCCCCACCCCAACTGTAGCTGATTATCCCGGCCGCGCCCATCGCGGTAATCCTGGGTAGAGCCTGACAGCGTCAGGTTACCCAATGAGCCAATCCCCTGATTGACGGCAACTTCAAAGCGCGACTGCTGGCGATAGGAATCGGATTGCCAGCTTTGTCCACTGCTGTCTGCCTGACGTACGCCGAGCACATCGCTCAAATCACGAAACCCTTCGGTGGAGTAACGATACCCGGCGATGGAAAGCGTGGTATCCGTTGGGGTAAAGCTTTTGCTATAGGAGAGGTGCAGCATCCAACCCGAGGTTGTGCCTTCCGGCAAGCTGGCATGGGAAAAAGTGCTATCCAGGCCAAAAGCCCCCAGTGAGTTACTGTAGACCCCACCCAGCATCAAGGCCTGATAGCCATCAGCCAACTGGTTACCCGCGTTAAACGTCACCGAGTTGCTCAATCCATACTGCCAGGTCAGCTCACTGAACAGGTCGTTGTCGCCGATAAAGCGCGATCTCCCCAGAGTCGCCGAATAGCGTGAGGATCCGGGGCGCATGGATTGGGGAACGGCAGAGAATGGCACGGTGAAGGTGCTGACGCTACCATCGGCCTCTGTCACCACCACCGTCAGGTCACCGGAGAAGTTGGTGGCAAACAGATCGTCAATCGCAAAGGGACCAGGGGCCACCGTGGTTTCATACAGTTGGCTTTTACCCTGAAATACGGTCACTCTGGCGTTACTGTTGGCAATACCGCGCACCACGGGAGCATAACCTCGCAGCGAGTCCGGCAGCATACGATCGTCCGACGTCATCCGGACGCCGCGAAACCCCAGCCCAGCGAAGAAATGGCCGTCGGTAAAACCTTCCCCCAGCAAAACCTCACTGCGTAACGGCAGTACCGCCCTCTGGACATAGCGGCGGCTGGTGTCCCAATGGCTGCCAAACTCATTATCAAAGCGGAAGCTGGATTGCTGACGGTAACGCCATAGCCCCAGGTTAAAACCCCCATTCAGGTTGGCGAAGGTGGAGTTGAGGTCCTTGGTCTGCCCCTGGCGGTAGTTGACGTGATATTGGTTAACGTTGTAGTTGAAAAACGCCATCGATTCACCGCTGCTCAGGCTGCCAGGGCTGACGCTGCCACGGGGTTTATGGTTCAGCAAACTCTGTGGAATGCTGAGATCCAATCTTAGTTGTGACATATCGGCCTGAACCTGAATGTCTTTAAGATCGCGTCCAGGTTGCAGGCAGCCTTCTGCAGGCACCGCCGGCACTTCCTTTAGGCCAAGGCGCTCCAGCTGTTGCTGCTCAAAACACGGCAATACGCGGCGATCGTCGCCCAGAACAAAGCGGATTTGGCTGCGTTCAACAAATACACCGTTGGTAAACAGCTCGACCTCATAATTGCCCGGCGTTACCAGATCCTGTTGGTTGAACTGTTCGAGTTGCGTGCTGCTGAAAACGCTGCCACGCAGTAAATCGGCGTCGAAGGCGTAGTCGTCCGTCGCGCCTTGTGCCAGGGAGATCCCGCCCAGAGAGAGCAAAAAGAGGCCATAGTGGCAGCACGTTGATAGCAGAGACGGAAATGTGGGATAGTTTTTCAACGACATCAGGACCTCCCTGTCCTTTTTTAGTGCGGCGTCTCTAGCGTTACGGGAACCTCTACCCCATAGTCATTCATAACGCCGAGCACCACTTTCAGCTTCCCTTTAGGGAACGCCGAACCTAGCGGCCAACTCACCTGCGAAAAAGGCGCGACCATATCGGCCGGTTCAATATGCAGGTTTTTATTGCCGCTTTTGGCATAGCTGATGCTGACGTAATAAGGCGTGGGATTACTGACCTGGAGTGCATTGCCATTACGCTGGATACGCAACTGTTTGCCCGCCTGATTACCCTCTCCCGGCAGCCCTTCGGGCCGATAGAACACCTTCAGCCGATTGCTGACCAACAGCACCAACTTGTTTTTATCCGTTTCGCTTTGTTTGACGGCTGGCACCTGGAGGAAGTTAAGGTGAAACAGGGATTCGCGGTCAGTCGGTAAGCCTTTCCCGGTGTACATCAGCCTTACCATTTGCCCGCTATGGGCATTCATCCGGAAAATCTGTGGCGATGCGATAAAGGGGGCATCGGCCGTTTCCGGCGTCGACTTGTCATTATCAATATCAAGCCAGACCTGGATCAGCGCCGGAGCAGCATCATCGTTGGTAAACTGCAGCGTCTTTTCGCGCGCCTGAGCGGGGTAGATCACCCGGTTGCCCAGCATGGTGACGCTGGCAGCTGCGCTATCGACAATCAACAATGTCAGGCTGAACAGCAATGCCGCCCAACAAGAAAAGGTACGTGTGGTATACGCCATAAGAGAGACCAGTCAACAAGACTAATAACCCAGCACCCCTTAGCGTTTAGGGCAGTGCTGGCGTTATTATGGGTAACAGGTTATTTCCCACCATCAGGCTTGAGCCCGGTGGCGGAAACAACCTAGAGCGGCAGAGTGTTATTTATACGTAATCGCATATTGTGCCGTGGCGATCACTGAACCTGCAGTCACCCCAGCCTCTTCGGCATAATAACGGGCAACCAGTTCCTGCGACGTTGATGTCGCGCCGGTTGCCAGCGTCATTGCGCTGGTGGTGGCCGTTGAACCCGTAGCAAAGCTCAATGGCGTGGTGGCATCACTATCCAACAGTTGAATGGAAACCTTGGTTGCATCACCAGTGTTACCCAGGTTGCCATTGGTGGTCGTGTTATTCCCCACAAATACCGTTTTGATGGAGGTGTCGCTGGCTGCGGTAGTACAACCGGTTACGTTAACGGTAAAGGTCGTTTCCCCAGCGGTGGCACCTTTGGTAGCGAGCGAGTTGGCCGCAACCGTCTGCAGTAACACCACAGGATTGGCTTCATTGCCGTTAATATTAACCGAGCAGGTTTGGGTACTAACTTCACCCTTGAATTGCACTGTATTGGCTGAATCTGCCATGGAGGTGCTTGAGAATGCAATTAAAGCGAGAGAGATCATTTTGATTTTCATAAGAAATCCTTTTAATTTACTTTTTCCAATAAAGCAGTCCTGGCAGTAATTATTTACTGGCTTAAACTCACTAAAAATAAACATGTCACACTATCTTTCTCAGACGCCCTGTGGACATGTGAGATTATTCTAGCAAACCAAGATTTTTCTTAACAACTATTTTTTCGTAGCGAGAGTAGACAATAGATTGAACTTACATTTGGTTACACTTATTAAACCGGCATTATTGCAAAATTAAATCAATAAATATCAACAAGTTAAAAACCAAATGGAATTACTTTGTCATCATATGAAATATTTTGAAACATATGGGTCTTTTTAGGGGTATTATTCATGGTTAGGATTATTCCTAACACTTTAATAATTTAATATCATTGATCAGGTCATTATTGATTATTAAGTGACCAGTCCGATATCAAAACTTGCGTCAGAGGGCAGAAAAATATCTCCCAAAACAGGACTATTAACGCTGAAATAATTTCTTTTGCAGCCCAAGTAAAATCTTAAGTCCATTATTGCTTTAGGGTGCAGATTGGTGAATCCATTTCACGCAGGCATAAAAAAACGGAGAGTACCTTTACGGCACTCTCCGTTTGCTTACTGATTCGGTAACGAATCAAACCGTAATATTACTGACCTTTAACTTCTTTCAGGCCATTGAACGGTGCGCGGTTGCCCAGCGCTTCTTCGATACGGATCAGTTGGTTGTATTTAGCAACGCGGTCAGAACGGCTCATAGAACCGGTTTTGATCTGGCCAGCCGCAGTACCTACCGCCAAGTCAGCGATGGTAGCATCTTCGGTTTCACCTGAACGGTGAGAGATCACCGCAGTGTAGCCCGCATCTTTCGCCATCTTGATTGCAGCCAGAGTTTCGGTCAGAGAACCGATCTGGTTGAATTTGATCAGGATGGAGTTAGCGATGCCTTTCTCGATGCCTTCTTTCAGGATCTTGGTGTTGGTCACGAACAGGTCGTCGCCCACCAGCTGGATTTTGTCGCCCAGCACTTTGGTCTGATATGCGAAACCATCCCAGTCAGATTCGTCCAGGCCGTCTTCGATAGACACGATTGGGTATTGCTTGGTCAGGTCTTCCAGGAAGTGAGTGAACTCTTCAGAAGTGAAGGCTTTGTTGCCTTCGCCGGCCAGAACATATTTGCCGTCTTTGTAGAATTCAGACGCTGCACAGTCCATCGCCAGAGTAATGTCTTTACCCAGCTCATAGCCTGCCGCTTTTACCGCTTCAGCGATAACAGCCAGCGCTTCGGCGTTAGAACCCAGGTTTGGCGCGTAGCCACCTTCGTCACCAACAGAAGTGCCCATGCCTTTAGACTTCAGCACTTTAGCCAGGGTGTGGAACACTTCAGAACCCATACGCACGGCTTCTTTCAGAGTTTTAGCGCCAACAGGCTGGATCATGAACTCTTGAATGTCGACGTTGTTGTCTGCGTGCTCACCACCGTTGATGATGTTCATCATAGGCAATGGCATAGAGAATTTGCCTGGAGTGCCGTTCAGTTCAGCGATGTGCTCATACAGCGGCATACCTTTAGAGGCAGCGGCGGCCTTGGCAGCAGCCAGAGAGACAGCCAGGATGGCGTTAGCACCAAACTGGGATTTGTTCTCGGTACCGTCCAGATCGATCATGATCTTGTCGATGTTAGCCTGGTCTTTGGCATCTTTACCCACAACCGCCTGAGCGATTGGGCCATTTACTGCGGCAACGGCTTTCAGTACGCCTTTACCCAGGAAACGAGACTTGTCACCGTCACGCAGTTCCAGTGCTTCACGGGAACCGGTAGAAGCACCTGACGGCGCTGCAGCCAGACCGACGAAACCGCCTTCCAGATGAACTTCGGCTTCAACAGTTGGGTTGCCGCGTGAGTCGATGATTTCACGACCGATGACTTTAATGATTTTGGACATTAGGTTTTCCTCAGACAAGTTAAACTAAAACTCCAGACAAACAACGCGCGGTTTTGGCCGCGCGTTGCTTACTAAAACTCTTATTTCACCTGACGCTTCTGGTGCTCACCAGCCGCCTTGACAAAGCCAGCGAACAACGGATGTCCATCACGCGGCGTCGACGTAAATTCCGGATGGAACTGACAGGCCACAAACCACGGATGATCAGGCAATTCAATAATCTCAACCAGCTTGTTATCCGCAGAACGACCTGCCACACGCATACCCGCGGCTTCGATCGGCTTCAACAGCATGTTGTTGACTTCGTAACGGTGACGGTGACGTTCCACGATGGTTGGCTCGCCGTACATCTTGCGCACCAGGCTGTTGTCGGTCAGGTGGCATTGCTGGCCACCGACGCGCATCGTGCCGCCCAGATCGCTTTCTTCGGTACGGACTTCGACGTTGCCGTCTTCGTCACGCCACTCGGTGATCAATGCAACAACCGGGTACTTACAGTCTGGCACAAATTCGGTGGAGTTAGCATTTTCCATACCCGCCACGTTGCGCGCAAACTCCATCAACGCCACCTGCATACCCAGGCAAATGCCCAGATAAGGAATTTTGTTTTCACGCGCGTAGCGTGCGGTCATCACCTTGCCTTCCACGCCACGATAGCCAAAGCCGCCAGGGATCAGGATTGCATCCAGATCTTTCAGCACTTCAACGCCGCGGGTTTCAACATCCTGCGAATCGATCAGCTTGATGTTGACGGTCAGACGGTTTTTCAAGCCACCGTGCTTGAGCGCTTCGATCACCGACTTGTAAGCATCTGGCAGTTCGACATATTTGCCGACCATCCCGATGGTCACTTCGCCGCCTGGATTGGCTTCTTCGTAGATCACCTGCTCCCACTCGCCCAGATTAGCTTCCGGCGGTGTCAGGCTGAATCGTTTACAAATATAATCATCCAAGCCCTGAGATTTCAAGAGGCCTGGGATTTTATAAATGGAATCAACGTCTTTCAGGGAGATAACCGCTTTTTCCGGTACGTTACAGAAAAGGGCGATTTTAGCGCGTTCATTAGCAGGAACTGCGCGATCGGAACGGCAGATCAGCACATCTGGCTGAATACCGATGGAAAGCAGCTCTTTTACCGAATGCTGGGTAGGTTTGGTTTTCACTTCACCCGCGGCAGCCAGGTATGGCACCAGCGTCAAATGCATGTACAGAGTGTGCTCACGGCCCACTTCGACGGCCATCTGACGAATGGCTTCCAGGAACGGCAGGGATTCGATATCGCCGACGGTGCCGCCGATTTCGACCAGCACCACATCGTGGCCTTCGCCGCCTTCGATAATGCGTTCTTTAATGGCGTTGGTGATATGTGGGATCACCTGTACGGTGGCACCCAAGTAGTCGCCACGGCGCTCTTTGCGCAGCACATCGGAGTAGATACGCCCGGTGGTGAAGTTGTTACGACGCGTCATTTTGGTACGGATGAAGCGCTCGTAGTGACCCAGATCCAGATCGGTTTCTGCCCCGTCTTCGGTGACGAAAACTTCCCCATGCTGAATCGGGCTCATGGTGCCCGGATCCACGTTGATGTACGGGTCCAGTTTCATGATGGTAACGTTGAGGCCACGGGCTTCAAGAATAGCCGCCAAGGAGGCTGCGGCAATGCCTTTACCCAGAGAGGATACGACCCCGCCGGTTACAAAAATATAGTTAGTTGTCATGCTGAACCTGAGAGTTTAGGTTTAAAGACGATGGAAGAACCAAGACGGGAAAGTAGTATACCCGAACCTCTCTTGACCTACAAACGATCGTTTTACCTGCCATCATCTCAACCACCCTCGTGAGTTCATCCCGGTTTAATCGTCCGGCCCCCGTTTTAGAGCCTTTTAGAAACAATGAGTTAGCGTAAAAAACTGCGTACAAACCGACTTTGGATGCAATAAAACACCTTAGATTTCAGTTTGTTGAGCTTTTCTGCCGGTTAAACCAGATTCAGCAATCCACAACCCCGAGCTTAACCGTTTCAGCTTGAGTAAATATTGTCGCCGATCAAACAAGCGACACAGTTAGGACAACGCGATCAGCAATTAGTTTTCCAGGCGTTTTACCTGCTGCCAGGCCTCTTCCATCTGCTCCAACGTAGCTTCCTGCATTGTCAGACCGCGGCTTTGCACGATCTCCTCAACCTGGCGGAAGCGGCGTTCAAACTTGCGGTTGGCCACCTGCAACGCCTTTTCCGCTTTATGCCCCAGATGGCGGGAAAGATTGACCGTGGCAAACAGCAGATCGCCAATTTCCTCTTCCAGCTTCTGTTCGTCCACCACCGCTTGCTGAGCTTCGTGCATCACTTCATCCAGCTCTTCATACACTTTGCCTACGACGGGCCCCAAGGTGTTCCAGTCGAAGCCGACCGCGGCACAGCGCTTTTGGATTTTATGAGCCTTCATCAGCGCCGGTAAGGCGTTGGGAATATCATCCAGCGCCGAGTGCAGCGCTTTCTCTGCCCGTTCTCCCGCCTTCAACTGCTCCCAGCGGGCGGAAACCGCCGCGCTGTCTGCTGCCTCTGCCTCACCGAAGATATGCGGGTGACGGCGTTCCAGCTTGTCGCTGATGGCGTTGCACACCTGATCGAAGTCAAACAGCCCCTGCTCCTGCCCCATCTGGGCATAAAACACCACCTGAAACAGCAGATCGCCCAGTTCATCACGCAGCTCGGCATAGTCCTGGCGCTCAATGGCGTCCAGCACTTCGTAGGTTTCTTCCAGGGTGTAAGGTGCGATGGTGGCGAAGGTCTGCTTACGATCCCACGGGCAACCCACCTGCGGATCGCGCAGGGTTTTCATAATGGTCAGCAGGCGTTGCAGTGGTGTTGATTGGATCATGTTGAGTCTCTGAATAATTAAGGGCCCAGCATGCTGAGCCCTTAAGCAAAAAAGAAAAATCAAGCGCCGTGCAGGCGTTTGGCATCGATGACGTCGGGCAGTTGATTGAGTTTGGCCAACACGCGCCCCAGCACCACCTGGTTATAGATTTCGATGTCCATATCGATGGTGGCCAGCTGCTTTTTGGTGTCGCTGCGGCTGGCGACGCCCAATACGTTGACCTTCTCGTTGGCCAGGATAGTGGTGATATCACGCAGCAAACCGCTGCGATCGTTGGCCACGACGCGCACCACCAGCGAATAACCGCTGGAGTAGCTTTCCCCCCAGACCGCATCCACGATACGTTCCGGCGCGTGAGACTGTAGCTCCGCCAGTTGATCGCAATCCGCACGGTGGATCGAGATCCCGCGCCCCTGGGTGATAAAGCCGACAATGTCGTCACCCGGGATCGGCTGGCAGCAGCGGGCAATGTGGTGCATCAGATTGCCGACGCCTTCGACCACCACCCGGCCGTTATCTTTGCTGCGGGCCGAGGTTGCCGGGGCTTTCTGCTGGGTCAGTTGGCGTAACGCTTCGCGATCCTGCTCCTCGGCGCTGGGCTTGTTGAGCTTGCCCTGCAGGAAGTTCACCATCTGGTTCAGACGGATATCGCCGCCGCCAATGCTCGCCAATACTTCATCCAACGAGTTGACGTTATAGCGTGGGATCAGCAGCTTTTCGGCTTCCCGCAGGCTGATACCGAGGTGTTCCAGCTCGTTGTCCAGCATCTGCCGCCCGGCCAGGATGTTTTTATCGCGATCCTGCTTGCGGAACCAGTTGTGGATTTTGGAGCGTCCACGGCTGGTGGTGACATAGCCCAGGTTCGGGTTCAGCCAGTCGCGGCTCGGGTTCGGCTGCTTCTGAGTGATGATTTCAATCTGATCGCCCATCTGCAACTGGTAGGTAAACGGCACGATACGGCCGCCGATCTTGGCACCGATACAACGGTGGCCGACGTCGCTGTGGATATGGTAGGCAAAGTCCAGCGGCGTGGAGCCGGCTGGCAGATCCACCACATCGCCCTTCGGCGTAAACACGTAGACGCGATCGTCGAACACCTGGCTGCGCACTTCGTCGAGCATTTCGCCCGAGTCCGCCATCTCTTCCTGCCAGGCGATCAGCTTACGCAGCCAGGCAATACGTTCTTCGTAGCCGGAACGCGCCGTAACCACCGCGCCTTCTTTGTATTTCCAGTGCGCCGCAACGCCCAACTCGGCATCTTCGTGCATCTGGCGGGTGCGGATCTGGATCTCCAGCGTTTTGCCACGCGGCCCGAGCACCACGGTATGGATCGATTGATAGCCGTTCGGTTTCGGGTTGGCGACGTAGTCGTCAAACTCATCCGGCAGATGGCGGAAATGGGTATGGACGATGCCCAATGCCGCATAGCAATCCTGCAGGCGCTCCACCACTACGCGCACTGCACGCACGTCGAACAGCTCGTCGAACGCCAGCGATTTTTTCTGCATCTTGCGCCAGATGCTGTAAATGTGTTTCGGGCGGCCATAAATGTCCGCCTTGATGCCTTCGATCTCCATCGCGCTATGCAATGAAGCCACGAAGTCATCAATAAACTGCTCGCGATCGATACGGCGTTCATGTAGCAGCTTGGCAATGCGTTTATATTCATCGGGATGCAGATAGCGGAAGCAGAAATCTTCCAGTTCCCACTTCAACTGGCCGATACCCAGACGGTTGGCCAGCGGGGCGTAGATATTGGAACACTCTTTCGCCGCCAGCACGCGTTCGTCTTCCGGCGCATCCTTCACTTCGCGCAGGTGGGCAATGCGCTCTGCCAGCTTGATCACCACGCAGCGGAAATCTTCCACCATTGCCAGCAACATGCGGCGCACGTTATCGACCTGCTCGGAGCCCATCGAGTCGTTGTGGGTGGCTTTCAGTTGGCGGATGGCGTCCATATCACGTACGCCGTGCACCAGGGAGGTAATGCCGGCACCGAACTCTTCGGTCAGGGTGGCTTCAGGAACGATCGCCGCGTCTACCAACGGGAACAGCAGCGCCGCGCGCATACTGTCGTTATCCATGCTGAGGGTCGAGAGGATCTCCACCATCTCCAGGCCACGCCATAGCAGCAACGGCGCATCGGGATGGTCTTTCGTCTGCTGTTCACAGTAACGCCAGGTTGCGGCTAATCGCTCACCTGACTGCGGGTTGGGCAACCCCAGGCTGGCTATCCAGTCATCAAGCGCGAATTCACCCGCCGTATTCAGATGTGCAGTTCTTACCGCGACCATAACTTCTCCCTACTTTTTCCGCGACCCGTGGATAAACAGCGCCATGGATTCAAGATGCCCCGTGTGCGGGAACATATCCAACATCCGCACACGCGCAAGACGATAACCGGCGTCCAGCAACACTTTGCTGTCGCGTGCCAATGTCGTGGGGTTACAGGATATATACACCACGCGCTCTGGCGCCAGTTTTACAATATGTGACATCACCCCAGCCGCGCCTGCGCGGGCTGGATCCAGCATCACTTTATCAAATCCCTGTGCTGCCCATGGTTGTCGCGCAACGTCATCTTCCAGATTTTCATGGAAAAAGGAGACATTACTGAGCCTATTCCTATCGGCATTATATTGCCCATTCGCTACCAGCGTGGCAACACCTTCAATCCCGACCACTGCCTTGGCCCGCTTGGCCAGCGGCAGGGTAAAGTTGCCCATGCCACAAAACAGATCCAATATGCGATCATTGGGCTCAATCTCGAGCCATTCAAGGGCCTGAGCCACCATTTGCTGATTTACCGCATCATTTACCTGAATAAAATCGCGCGGATTGAAGTCTAAGCGTAGCCCGTCAACCTGATAATACGGCGCTTCACCGCACAGTTTTTCCAGCCGATCGCTATCCGGTGCCAAATAAACGGCGGTGCCATTTTGCTGGGCAAACTGCTGCAAAGCCTGACGATCGCCCTGCTTGAGCGCATCCAGGTGGCGCAACACCAGCACCGGTCCGTTATCTGCCAACACCAGCTCCGCATGGCCCAGACGCTGCACGGCCTGCAAGCTGCTCAGGCATTGATACAGCGGCACCAGCAGCCGTTCCAGTTCCGGTGCCAATACCGGGCACTGCTTCACCGCCACCAGATCGGACGAAGCGGTCTGGTGAAAACCCATTAGCAAACGATGCTGCTGGGGTTGCCACTGTAACCCCAGCCGCGCCCGTCGACGGTAGCCATATTGTGGCCCGGCAATCACCGGTTCCTGTTGCGGCGTCACCCCGGTTTCGCGGCAGATCAAGCGCCCCAGCGCCGCCGCCTTGCTTTGCTGTTGCAGCGCCTCGGAGACATGCTGCTGCTGGCACCCTCCGCACACACCAAAGTGTGGGCAGCGCGGCTCAACACGTTGTATGCTGCAATTCAACAGTTGCCTGAGCTGACCTTTGGCGAACTGTCGTTTGTCCTGCGTCAACTGGATTTCGGCCTGTTCACCCGGCAAAACGCCGGGGACAAATACCGCTTTGCCTTCATGGCGCGCCACTCCCTGGCCAAATGGATCGAGGTCCGTTACCGTTACCGTGAATATTTGTGAAGCTTGCCGGGTCGTCACGCGGCGTTTCGGAGAGTAGAATTGCGCCATAATTATTGATTGTGTGTTGGTTAATTCAGCTTAAGATTAGCCTCCAATTCTCCCACATTGGAATCCCATGACCAAATACAGCTTGCGCGCGCGCATGATGATCCTGATCCTGGCACCGACTTTATTGATCGGTCTGCTGCTCAGCACCTTCTTTGTAGTGCACCGCTACAACGAGTTGCAGGAGCAATTGGTCGATGCCGGTGCCAGCATCATCGAACCTCTGGCCGTCGCCAGCGAATATGGCATGACCTTCCGCAGCCGTGAGTCGGTGCGGCAACTGGTCAGCCTGCTGCATCGCCGCCATTCGGATATCGTCCGGGCGATCACCGTGTTTGATGCGCAGAACAACCTGTTTGTCACCTCCAACTATCATCACAATTATACCCAGTTGCAGTTGCCCAAAGGTGTGCCGGTGCCCACCGATATGATGCTGACCCGGCGCGGCGATTCACTGATCCTGCGCACGCCAATCCTGTCGGAATCACAGTTCCCGGATGAGGACAGCGGCGAGGAGGCACATCCCGACAGCAACCTCGGCTACGTAGCGATCGAGCTGGATCTGCAATCGGTACGCCTGCAGCAATATAAAGAGGTGTTCGTTTCTACCCTGCTGCTGCTGCTGTGTATGTGTATTGCCATTCTGTTTGCCTACCGTCTGATGCGCGATGTCACCGGCCCAATCCGCAATATGGTCAACACCGTTGACCGTATCCGCCGCGGCCAGTTGGATAGCCGGGTAGAAGGCTTTATGCTCGGCGAGTTGCAAATGCTGAAAAACGGTATCAACTCGATGGCGATGTCGCTGACCGCCTATCATGAGGAGATGCAGCAGAACATCGACCAAGCCACCTCCGATCTGCGTGAAACGCTGGAGCAAATGGAGATCCAGAACGTTGAGCTGGATCTGGCGAAGAAGCGCGCGCAGGAAGCCGCCCGTATCAAATCGGAATTCCTGGCCAATATGTCCCATGAGCTGCGTACCCCGCTCAACGGGGTGATCGGCTTTACCCGCCAGACGCTGAAAACCGACCTGAGCGCCACCCAGACCGACTATCTGCAAACTATCGAACGCTCGGCCAACAACCTGCTGACCATCATCAACGACGTGCTGGACTTCTCCAAACTGGAGGCTGGCAAGCTGATCCTGGAACACATTCCGTTCTCGCTGCGTGAAACGCTGGATGAGGTGCTGGTATTGCTGGCCCCTAGCGCACACGACAAAGGGCTGGAGCTGACCCTGGATGTGCAAAACGATGTGCCAGAGCAGGTGATTGGCGATTCACTGCGCCTACAGCAGGTGATCACCAATCTGCTCGGCAATGCGGTGAAGTTCACCGAAACCGGCAATATCGATATCCGCGTCGAGCTTCGTAACCAACTGGAACGCCAGGTGGAGCTGGAAGTGCAGATCCACGATACCGGCATCGGGATTTCTGAACGTCAGCAATCGCAGTTGTTCCAGGCTTTCCGCCAGGCAGATGCCAGCATCTCGCGCCGCCACGGCGGTACTGGGCTGGGCCTGGTGATCACCCAGAAGCTGGTGAAAGAGATGGGAGGTGATATCAACTTCCACAGCCAGCTCAATCGCGGCTCAACCTTCTGGTTCCACATCACTCTCGATCTCAACGAAGGCATGTTGTCGCTGCCACCTAGCCTGCCGGATCTGCGCGGTAAAACCCTGGCCTATATCGAAGCCAACCCAACGGCGGCTCAGGCCACGCTGAATATGTTGAGCGCTACCCATCTGGTGGTGACCCATTCGCCAACTCTGGGGCAATTGCCGAAAAATCATTATGACTTCCTGTTGGCAGGCGTACCGATCCCTTATCGGGACGGTATCGGCCAGCATCGAGACAAGCTGCTGGAGTCACTGCGTCTTGCCGAGCGGGTGATCCTGGCGGTACCTAGCCAGTCGCAGATCGATGCCGAAGAAATGAAAAAGCTGGGCGCTATCGGCTGCCTGACCAAACCGCTCAGCAGTAATCGCCTGTATCCGTTACTGCGTCTGGAGGCCCCGCTGCGTCAGAATGCGCCAAAGGTACATAGACGCTTACCGCTGACGGTGATGGCAGTAGATGATAACCCGGCCAACCTGAAGCTGATCGGTGCCTTGCTGGCAGAACAGGTAGAAAAAACGCTGCTGTGCGAAAGCGGTGAGGAGGCCATCGTGCTGGCACGTGATAACGTGCTGGATATGATCCTGATGGATATTCAGATGCCGAACATTGACGGTATCCGCGCCAGTGAGCTGATCCGCCAGATGCCGCATCACAACTCCACACCGATCGTTGCGGTTACCGCCCATGCGGTGAGCGGCGAACGCGAACACCTGTTGCAGGCTGGCATGGATGACTATCTGGCCAAGCCGATTGACGAAGCCATGCTGACACGGGTGCTCTCCCGATATCACACCGTCGAGCTTGAACCAGAAGCAGCCCAGCCGCGTAGCCCGGCCGAACCACCGTTATCGCTGGATTGGCCGTTGGCATTGCGCCAAGCCGCCAATAAAGAGGATCTGGCGCGCGATCTGTTGCAGATGCTGATCGAGTTCCTGCCACAGGTCAGCGATCGGGTAAAAGCCGTGCTGGAAGGAGAAGAGGACGACACCATTCTCGATCTGATCCACAAGCTGCACGGCAGTTGCAGCTACAGCGGCGTTCCGCGCCTTAAGCAACTGTGTTTCTATCTTGAGCAGCAACTGCGTCAGGGTGTGAGCAACGGTGATTTAGAACCGGAATGGCTGGAGCTGTTGGATGAGATTGAGCTGGTGGAGACGGAAGCGAAGTTCCAGTTGGGATAAGCCTGATGCCCCTCACGCCAACCCTCCCGTGGGAGAAGGTTGGCGTGAGGGGTTAACCAGCGTTCCGCCAGCTCGCTGCCCTTATCGGGTGACTTCTGCCTTGGCCAACTTTTCGTAATAACACGCCAGTGCGCTGTGATCGGCATTGCCTAGACCATCGGCGCGCAGTGCCTGCATCATTTCCATCACCGCAGCAGTAAGCGGTAGCTGCGCCCCCACACCATGGGAGGTATCCAGCGCGTTGGCCAGATCCTTGATGTGCAAGTCAATGCGGAAACCCGGTTTGAAATTGCGATCCATCACCATCGGAGCCTTGGCTTCCAACACCGTGCTGCCCGCCAGCCCGCCACGGATTGCCTGGAAAACCAGGTCTGGGTTGACCCCGGCCTTGGTGGCCAGCACCAACGCCTCGGACATGGCCGCTATATTCAGCGCCACGATCACCTGATTCGCCAGCTTGGTGACGTTGCCAGCACCAATATCGCCGGTATGCACCACCGAACCGGCCATGGTTTTCATCACATCAAAACAGCGATCAAATACCTCTTTATCGCCGCCCACCATCACCGACAATGTGGCATCTATCGCTTTAGGCTCACCGCCGCTCACCGGAGCATCAAGCATGGCAATCTGTTTGGCAGCCAGTGCTTCGCTGATTTCACGGCTTGCCAGTGGAGCAATAGAACTCATGTCGATCAGCACGGAGCCTGCCTTGGCCCCCTCAATCAGGCCATTTTCTCCCAATGCCACCTCCCGCACCTGCGGCGAGTTGGGCAGCATGGTGATCACGATATCACTCAGTGCGGCCACCGCCTTTGGCGTGGCGGCAACATCGGCACCCAGTGCGGCCAGTTCAGCCACCGCTTGGGCATTGCGATCCATCACCACCAGCGAATAACCCGCCTGCAGCAGGTTTTTGCTCATGGGTTTCCCCATAATTCCCAAACCAATAAAGCCAATTTTCATCCCGCTCTCCTTATTCAACACCCTGTTTAAACCGATCGCACAAAGCCTGCGTGGCCGTGCGGAATACGCCAAGATCGCTGCCGACAGCCACGAACCTGGCTCCCCATTCCAGATAACGGCGAGCATCAGCCTCCGCCGGTGCCAAGATGCCGCTAGCTTTACCGTGCGCGCTAGCACGCTCGAAAATATGACGGATCACCGCCTGCACCTCCGGGTGATTTGGCTGGCCGAGATACCCCAAAGCGGCGGAAAGATCCCCCGGCCCGACAAAGATGCCGTCAACGCCCTCAACGCCAGCTATCGCGTCCAGGTTATCGACCCCCTGCTGGCTTTCGATCTGTACCATCACCGCTATCTGCTGGTTGATCTGGGCGAAATAGTCCGGCACGGTGCCGTAACCGTTGCTGCGGTGCGACACAGAGACCCCACGGATCCCCGCAGGGGGATAACGCGTCGACGCTACCGCCAACTGTGCCTGCTCAGCACTTTCCACAAATGGGATCAGAAAGTTGTAAAAACCGATATCCAGCAAGCGTTTGATAATCACCGGTTCGTTGCAGGGCGGGCGTACCACTGCGGCGCTAGGGCTGCCCTTCAGCGCCATCAGTTGCGGTACGAAAGTGCCAATGTCATTCGGCGCATGCTCACCATCCAGCACCAGCCAGTCGAAACCGGCCAGCCCCAAGACTTCGGTGGAGATCGGGTTGGCAAGCGCAGACCAGCAGCCGATCAGGGTTTCACCCGCGAGCAACGATTGGCGAAAAGGGTTATGGCAGCTCTTCATGAAATTTCCTCTGTAGACGGATTAACGCACCAGGCACGGGCGTTTGTTATCAAAGATCCAGCCAGGGATCAGATACTGCATACCCTGCGCATCGTCGCGTGCCCCAAGCCCGTGTTTCTGGTAAAGCTCATGACCCTGCATTAAACGATCCCGATCCAGCTCGATCCCTAATCCTGACCGCTGTGGAACCTGTACGCGGCCACCAATAATCTGCAGCGGTTCCCGCGTCAGCCGTTGGTTGCCCTCCTGCCAGATCCAATGGGTGTCGATCGCCGCAATGTTGCCCGGCGCCGCTGCGGCCACATGGGTGAACATCGCCAACGAGATATCGAAGTGGTTATTGGAATGTGAGCCCCAGGTCAGGCCGAACTCATGACACATCTGGGCGACGCGCACCGATCCCTGCATGGTCCAGAAATGAGGATCCGCCAATGGGATATCTACCGACTGCAACTGCAACGTATGCCCCATCTGCCGCCAGTCCGTGGCAATCATGTTGGTCGCGGTAGGCAGGCCAGTGGCGCGGCGGAACTCGGCCATCACTTCCCGCCCAGAGAAGCCCTGCTCTGCCCCACAAGGATCTTCGGCATAGGCCAGCACGTTACGCAGCTGTTTGCCTAGCACGATCGCCTCCTTCAGCGACCAGGCGCCGTTGGGATCGAGCGTAATGCGCGCCTGAGGAAAACGCTGCGCCAACGCCGTGACGGCTTCGGCCTCTTCGCTGCCCGCCAATACGCCGCCCTTTAGCTTGAAATCGTTGAAGCCATACTTATCAAAAGCCGCCTCCGCCAGGCGCACTATGCTTTGCGGTGTCAGCGCTTGTTCATGACGCAGGCGATACCAGTCGCAGGCTTCACTTGGCTGGCTCTGGTAAGGCAGCGGCGTTTTGTTGCGATCGCCGATATAAAACAGATAACCGAGCATTTCCACCGAGTCACGCTGCTGCCCATCCCCCAACAGGGCGGCTACCGGCACATCAAGGAACTGCCCCAGCAGGTCCAGCATCGCCGCTTCAATGCCGGTCACCACGTGGATGGTGGTACGCAAATCGAAGGTTTGCAGGCCGCGCCCGCTGGCATCCCGATCGGCAAAGCGTTCACGAACCCGGTTCATCACGTTCTTGTATTCCCCCAGGGTTTTGCCAACCACCAGAGACTGAGCCTCTTCCAGGGTCTGGCGGATTTTCTCGCCCCCTGGGATCTCCCCTAACCCAGTGTTACCGGCGTTATCCTGCAAGATCACGATATTACGGGTGAAGAATGGGGCGTGAGCGCCGCTGAGATTGAGCAGCATGCTGTCGTAACCGGCCACCGGTACAACCTGCATGGCAGTAATCTTTGGTGCTGTAGTCATAGAGATGTCCTCAAAATTTTGGGTTCAATTATCAAACTTGCCGCCGTGTCATTGCCTGCTGGCCTTCGCCATCGGTTTCAGTTCGATACGCTTGATATCCCCCACGATGAACAGGTAGCTGGCCACCGCCAACAGCGCATGGATCCCGACGTAGACCAACGCGCCGTTAAACGATCCGGTGGTACCAATGATGTAGCCGATAGCGATCGGCGTGACGATGCCGGAGATATTGCCGAACATATTGAACAGGCCACCGCTCAGGCCGCTGATCTCTTTGGGGGCGGTATCTGCCATCACTGCCCACCCCAGCGCGCCCAGTCCCTTACCGAAGAACGCGGCGGCCATGATGCCCACCACCATCCACTCGGTTTCAACGTAGTTGCAGAAGATCATCGACATCGACAACAGCATGCCCAGCACGATCGGCGTTTTACGGGCGAAGGTCAGCGACTGGGTACGGCGCATCAGGTAGTCGGAAATCACGCCGCCGAGCACCCCACCGACAAAACCACAAATGGCAGGAACCGAGGCGACAAAGCCGGCCTTGAGGATCGACATACCCCGCGCCTGCACCAGATACACCGGGAACCAGGTGATAAAGAAATAGGTCAGTGCGTTGATGCAGTACTGGCCGATATAGACCCCAATCATCATGCGTGATTGCAGCAGCTGCTTGATCTGGAACCACTTCTCGCCTTTGACCTTCACCTGTGTGGCCTGTTTCTGATCCATATTGATCAAGGCACCGCCGGCTTCGATATAGTCCAGCTCGGCCTGGTTGATGCTGGGGTGGTCTTTGGGATTGTGCAGCACCTTAAGCCAGACAAAACTCAGGATGATGCCCAGCCCGCCCATAAAGAAGAACACGTGCGACCAGCCAACGGCATGCGTCAGCCAGCCCATGATCGGTGCGAAGATCACCGTGGCAAAGTATTGGGCCGAGTTGAAGATCGATACTGCCGTGCCACGTTCATGGGCAGGGAACCAGGCGGCGACAATCCGGCTGTTACCGGGGAATGACGGTGCTTCTGCCAGGCCGACCAGGAAGCGCAGCGCAAACAGCGCTATCACAATGCCAAAACCGCTGAAGATATCTACGAAGCCTTGCAGCAAGGTAAATAGCGACCAGATGAAGATGCTCCAGAAGTAGACCCGCTTGGAGCCGAAGCGATCCAATAACCAGCCACCGGGGATCTGGCCAATCACATAGGCCCACGAAAACGCCGAAAAGATATAACCCATTCCAACCGGATCGAGGCCAATATCCTGAGCCATTGCGGTACCGGCAATGGAAAGCGTGGCACGATCGCCATAGTTAAATGAGGTGACGATAAACAGCATTACCACGATCCAATAACGTTTATTGGTTCGCTTGATGGCACTGTTGGCAGCGCTGATAGTAGACATGGTGCTCTCCTGCATTACTATATTCATCCTGAAAAACTGCTAAAAATATCTCAGAACGAAAGGTTTAAATTAAATTGCAGCCTTTTTTGAGCAGTTCGATTAATACGGCATCGGCAATTTTTAAACGCATTAACGCTTGGTGGAGAAAAGTATAGGGAACCAACCGCCGGGACTCATCGGGCAAATAACCCAATAACAGGGCTAAGATGGCGGCTTATTTATGGCGTATGCCCAATCGGGCGCGGGCTGGTTCACGGTTCCCGCGGTTGCGTGAGCCATCTCACAGCGGATTAGCACAATGCCAAAGATTGACCTCTGGAAAACGCCAAATCTAGGTCATTTGCATAATGCCCGACACAATAGCGAATGTTATGCTTTTTGCTGAGCCAGTCTTTCGATTATTACCCACGGCGTACATAAATCAGAGTACGTGAGGTTTCACTATGTCCGAATATGCAGTTGGCAGTATTACAGCATTACCGCGCTATATTCAGGTTCATCGGCAAGACAACGTCGCCATTGTGGTTAATGACCATGGTCTGCCTAAAGGGGCAAGCTTCCCTTGCGGTCTGACATTATTGGAGCATATTCCCCAAGGGCATAAAGTTGCGCTGCAAGATATTCCGCAAGACGGCACTATTTTGCGCTATGGAGAAGTGATTGGCTTTGCCGCACGGGATATTCGCCGTGGCAGCTGGATTGATGAATCGCTGGTGCTGCTTCCCCCGGCTCCCGAGTTGGCCAGCCTGCCACTCGCCAACAATGTGCCCCAAGCATTACCGCCCCTGGAAAGTTATACCTTTGAAGGCTACCGTAATGCCGACGGTAGCGTTGGCAGCAAGAACCTGTTGGCTATCACCACCAGCGTGCACTGCGTGGCCGGTGTGGTGGATTATGTGGTGAAAATCATTGAGCGCGACCTGCTGGCGAAATACCCCAACGTCGACGGCGTGGTGGGGCTGAATCATCTCTATGGCTGCGGCGTCGCCATCAACGCTCCCGCAGCGGTGGTCCCTATCCGCACCCTACACAATCTGGCGCTCAACCCGAACTTTGGCGGCGAAGTGATGGTTGTGGGGCTAGGCTGCGAGAAGTTGCAGCCGGAACGCCTGCTGCAGGGCACCCCAGATGTCCAACCCATTACCGTGGATGAAAGCCGGATTGTACGCCTACAAGATGAGAAGCACGTTGGGTTCCAGGCCATGGTGGCCGATATTCTGGCCGTTGCAGAGCAGCACCTGCAACGCCTGAACCGTCGCCAGCGGGAAACCGTGCCAGCCTCAGAGCTGGTGGTGGGGATGCAATGTGGTGGTAGCGATGCCTTTTCCGGGGTGACGGCCAACCCGGCGGTGGGTTTTGCTTCCGACCTGCTGGTACGCTGCGGGGCAACCGTGATGTTTTCTGAAGTTACCGAAGTACGTGATGCCATCCACCTGTTAACCCCACGGGTCGCCGATCAACAAGTTGGCAAGCGCTTACTGGAGGAGATGGCGTGGTATGACGACTACCTCAACCAAGGGCAAACCGATCGCAGCGCCAACCCTTCACCCGGCAATAAGAAAGGCGGTTTGGCTAACGTGGTGGAAAAGGCATTGGGCTCAATAGCCAAATCTGGCAGTAGCGCGATTGTCGAAGTGCTCTCCCCTGGTCAACGCCCCAGCAAGCGTGGGCTGATTTATGCCGCCACCCCTGCCAGCGACTTTGTTTGCGGCACGCAGCAGTTGGCTTCCGGCATTACGGTGCAAGTGTTCACTACCGGCCGGGGAACCCCTTACGGCCTGACCGCCGTGCCGGTGATCAAAATGGCGACGCGCAGCGCGCTGGCTGAACGCTGGCACGATCTGATCGATATCAACGCCGGAACTATCGCCACCGGGGAGGCGAGTATTGAGCAGGTGGGTTGGCAACTGTTTGAACTGATCCTGGATATCGCCAGCGGCCGCAAGCAAACCTGGTCAGATCGATGGGGTTTGTTCAACGCGTTGGCGGTATTTAACCCGGCACCAGTGACTTGAGTGCAACGCCCCTCTCCCCAAGGAGAGGGAACCGATCGTGCAACTATTTAGCCTCCCGACTCCGTATTAGCTGGGGTTTAAATACCGCGACACTGAAGCTTGAGGCTGGCGGGAGTCATGCAGGTTAGCCGACCGTTGAGCGCACGGATGCGCGATTGCGAGTCCCCATGGACGGGTTCACGGCGTGTCGGCGTTCTGTATGACTCCCACCAGCAACGCTATTGCGTACAGCTAGGCTAGTCTTCATCAAGCTGTAACCCCACATACAGCAACAGGCGAGCATCGAAATTGGCCAGGTTCAAACCGGTCAGTTCGGAAATGCGATTGAGACGATATTCCAGCGTATTGCGGTGAATATAGAGTGCCTTGGCGGTCGCGGTGGGCTGCACATTATTCAGGAACCAGGCATTTAAGGTACGCAGCAGCAAACCATTACCGTCCATGGCTTTCAAACGCTCCAAAGGCCGAGCCAGCTCATCCGCCTGCCAACCACTCCGCAGGCTGCCCAGCAACACCGGCAGCATCAGATCCTGATAATAATAGGCCCAGCGCCCAGGCATGCGCTGCTTGCCAACGGCCATGGTAGTACGCGCAGTACGGTAGGAACGCACCAGGCTGCCTGGGCCAATGAAATAGTTGCCGAGCGCAATACGCACTCGCAAACGGCTGCTTTCATTGATGCGCACCAGCAGATTCTCCACTCGCCGCCGGTGGGCCTCGGCATCCCAACGCCCGTGGTGATTCAGCGCCGGTTTAAGTACCACCATCTCACTGAGAGAAACAATGGCGATCAGGTTGTCACGTTCGGGTAGCGTCAGCAGCTCCTGTAACTGCTGCAACTCGGCCATGGCGCTGTCTACCCCCAACTGGCCGCTATCCACCTCTACTACCGCCGCGACACGGGGCTGGTTGGGATCTATCCCCAGGCGGTGCGCCCATTCCATCAAGGCCGGTGACAACTCCTCCGTACGGATCAGGTTCAACACAAACTCTTCACGAAAGCGGCTGTCCTGCGCCAACAAGCTCAACAAACGCGCCTGCTCCAGCATCATTTCAGCGGTCATGCAGACCAGTTCACCGTACTGCCGCAGTTGCACCGGATCGCCGGTCAGGCCGATGACCCCAACGATATTCCCGTCAACGTGCAACGGCAGATTAATACCGGGCCGAACGCCGTGCAAATGACGGGCAACGGCATCGTCAATAGCGACCACCCTGGCCTGAGACAACACCAGCAATGCCCCCTCATGCAGTTCCCCCAGCCGCTCAGGGTCGCCACTGCCAATAATCCGGCCCCGGTTGTCCATCACGTTGATATTGCTATCAATAATTTTCATGGTGCGAGCGACAATTTCCCTGGCTAGCTTGGCATCAAGATGATACTCCGCCATTGCGTCTTATCCCCGTCGGATGATAAACCAACGTTCAGCATACCGACGCGCCTCTACGGGCACATTGTGCAGATGCCCAAATACGTTTTAGCCGGGCACGAGTTTGTGCTCAAACTCACAGTTTTTAAGCCATAAAAAAAGGCACGCCGCAGCGTGCCTCTGTAGAACAACGGAACAACATTACTGCATCAGCAGATACAGCGTTGAGTCGCCACGTTGGATGTTCAACGCCAGTACCGCAGGCTTGCTGTCGAGCACCTTACGCAGTTCACCCAGGTTATTGATCGGCTGCTGGTTCACACCCATGATCACGTCGCCTTTTTTCAGCCCGATGCGCGCAGCGGCACTGCCAGGTTTCACCTTCTCAATCTTCACACCTTTCACTTTGTCGGTGCTGTTGCTCAGTTCTGCACCTTCAATACCGGTGTAAATATTGCTGGAATCAACCTGCTCCTGGCTGCTTTGCTCAAGCGTTACGTCAATGGTTACCGGCTTGCCGTCGCGGATAATGCCCAGCGCCATCTTGGTGCCCACCGGCAAGCTGCCGATCTCGGCACGGAACGACGCAAAGCTGGAGATGGCTTTACCGTTCAGGGTGACAATCACGTCACCGGCCTTGATACCGGCCTTGGCAGCGGAGGATTTCGGCATAACCTGGCTGACGAATGCGCCACGCTGGGCGTCTACTTTCATCGCTTGCGCCAGCTCGGAGTTCAGCTCGGTACCCATAATGCCCAGCTCACCACGTTTCACCTGGCCATACTCCACCATTTGTGAAGTCAGGTTTTTCACCATGTTGCTTGGAATAGCGAAGCCGATACCGATGTTACCGCCGTCCGGCGCCAGGATCGCGGTGTTAATGCCAACCAACTCACCGTTCAGGTTAACCAACGCACCGCCGGAGTTACCCCGGTTGATCGCCGCATCGGTCTGGATAAAGTTTTCGTAGTTTTCAATGTTCAGGCCGCTACGCCCCAAGGCAGAAACGATCCCGGAGGTCACGGTTTCACCCAGGCCATACGGGTTACCGATCGCCACGGTGTAATCACCCACGCGCAGTTGCTCGGAATCGGCCATTTTGATCGCTGACAGGTTTTTGGCGTCTTTCAGCTGGATCAACGCGATATCAGAACGCGGATCCTTGCCGATCACCTTGGCTTCAAAGCGACGGCCATCGCTCAATTGCACCGTGATCTTGCTGGCATTGTCTACCACGTGGTTATTGGTGACCACATAGCCTTTTTCCGCGTTGATGATGACGCCTGAACCCAGGGCTTTAAAGGCTTCCTGGGTAGTTGGCCCACCCGGTGCGCCACCTTGGCACATTGGGGAACCCTGGAAGGGTGAACCATCCTGGCAGAACGGCGACATTTGCTGTACCGTTTTCGCATTCACCGCGGCACTTCCTTCCACGTTAATGCTTACCACTGAAGGCATCACTTTTTCCAACATCGGTGCCAGGCTTGGCAACGGTTGGGCGCTAGTGGAGGCAGAAGCCGTTTCTGCGGCGTTGGCGGTAGTTACCGGACCCATTGCCAAACCAATACTCAAAGCCAGGGCGCTTAAAACCAGTGCTGTTTTTTTCATCTTCATCTGTGTGTCTCTTAAAAGTCGTTCAAAAGGAATACCGGGTCTTGGTGCTTAGTAAGAGCCTGCTGATTAGCTGAAGTTCCCCTGGTGCGGCTGGCTAATAGTAAACAAATATTGTCGGTCTTTACAAAACTCGAAATAATGTTCCAGCCTGAGAGTTATCTCGCTAAAATAAGCGAGAATTATCTCATGAATTTATTCCGCCGCCATTAAACGACGATATTCATCATAGGCATAAAGGTCGGTCATGCCGCTGATATAATCCTGTAACAACCGCGCCCGGAAATAATATTCCCTAATAGCCTGCTGCTCGGCCGAAAGATGCTGCAAACCTTCCACCGCCTCGACATAGGCCAGGCGATGTTTGGTAGAAAGCTTGTGAAACAGCCGCGTTTCAATCGGAAACGCCCGGTGGCTGTCTTCCCGCACCAACTGGCTGAAATCGGCCAGCGACATGGCCAGCAGCGGGCTATAAATGTCCAGCAGGCCGTTGATCACCCGGTAGCCCTGTAGTTCCAACTGCTCCACTTCCGGGTGGTTGAACACGTGTTTGAACGCAACGTTCTTGAAGATAGCGAGCAGGCGGCAAGCCGGGCTGGCATCCTCCAACAAGGCTCCGTTAAAGTGGCCGTGATACACCGCGTCCAGGTTATCGATAAACCGCTGGGCCGCATGGGGAACCAATTTGGCAACGGTAAATACCCGCAGGTACATAAAGAACTGATCTTCTGAACTGCGGCGGGCTGCGCTACGCTCAATTTTACGAAACGCACTGGCCACGGTCTTATCAAACAGATCCCCTGGAGCAATCTCGCCCCATTCCTGGGTTAAATGCTGATACAGCTGTTCCACGGTAAAGATGTTCTTTTCTACCGCGTCTTCCAGATCGGCCACGCAATAAGAAATATCATCGGCGGCCTCCATAATATAGGTGAGAGGGAAACGATCGAACTCTCCCATATGTAATTCGCGCCGCAAGCGATCGACAAAGGCTTCTTCCGCCAGATAAAACCCCGGCTTCTTCATCAGATAGCTGTGGCTGGCGGGAATATCGCTCGCCCAATAGGCCGGGCGGGTATATTTCAGGATGCAGCCAACCTGCGCATAGGTCAGGTTCAATTTCAGCAACGTGTAGACCAGACGGATCGCCTGAGCATTGCCCTCAAAGTGGCTGAGGTCGTGGCGAATACGGCTGCGCAGCCGGTTAAGATCGCTCTCCCCTTCATGCAGGCGTAACACCTCTACCTGGCAACGATCGTGGCTACCCGGTTCACTGCCACAGCTGGCGGGATCGAGCCTCTGGCGGAACCAGTCGTTGATGGCAGATTCGCCGAAATGGCCAAATGGCGGATTACCTATGTCGTGCATCAGGCAGGCCATTTCGACAATGCTCTCGAAAGGATCGAGCAGCTTGCTCAGGCCGAGCGCATCAATACGCTTTTCCTGTTTGAAGCGGTTGAGGATCTCTTTGGCAATATGCCGCCCCACCTGCTGTACTTCCATCGAGTGGGTCAGACGGCTGCGTACCGCCGCGTTACGCTCCAGCGGAAACACCTGCGTTTTCTGCTGCAAACGACGTATCGCCGCAGAATTGACGATGCGACCGCGATCGCTCTCGAACTGGCGAATGATGTCGTACTCTTCTTCGGCTTCAATCGGCTTGCTAAAAGGCCGCTGAAAGCTGATCTTCTGCTTAAAGTCGATCCCGGACATCTGTTTCTCCTCCCGTTGCGCATTCCCTCCGTGATAACAATTCCCGGCGGCGGATGCAACGGTATTGCGGATTATCTCTCTCACAGAGCCATGATAGACTATGGCGCAATTTCCATACCCTATCAGCGAGTATTATTTATGAAAGTAGGCATCATCGGCGCAATGGAAGAAGAAGTTACCCTGCTGCGCGAGCAAATTGCGAACCGCCAGACCCTGCAACGTGCGGGCTGTGAGATCTATACCGGCCAAATCAACGGCGTGGAAGTCGCCCTGCTCAAGTCGGGCATCGGCAAAGTGGCAGCGGCTCTGGGTACCACCCTGCTGCTGGAACAGTGCCAACCCGATGTGGTGATCAATACGGGTTCCGCCGGTGGCCTGGCCGCTACGCTGAACGTGGGCGATATCGTGGTATCTGAAGAAGTGCGCTACCACGACGCCGACGTGACCGCCTTTGGCTATGAACCGGGCCAGATGGCCGGTTGCCCACCAGCGTTCGTTGCCGATCCCGCGTTGATCGAGCTAGCGGAAAACTGCATCAAACAGCTTAACCTGAACGCGGTACGCGGCCTGATTTGCAGCGGTGACGCCTTCATTAACGGTGCCGAGCCTCTGGCCCGCATCCGCAGCACCTTCCCAACCGTTGCCGCCGTTGAGATGGAAGCCGCCGCCGTTGGCCACGTTTGCCATCAGTTCGGCACGCCATTCGTGGTGGTACGCGCGATTTCCGACGTCGCCGATAGTGAATCCCACATGAGCTTCGACGAATTCCTGGCAGTGGCCGCCAAGCAGTCCTCGCTGATGGTCAATGCCATGCTGCAAGCCCTGGCCAAGCGCGGTTAATGTGAAGCTGCGTCTGTGCGCCCTGCTGAGCTGGCTGATCCTGGGGATGCTGCTGCCTGCCAGCGCCGCCCAACGGGTGATCAGCCTGGCACCGAGCACCACGGAGCTTGCCTACGCGGCCGGTATGGGGGATACCCTGCTGGCCGTCAGCGCTTACTCCGATTATCCCCCTGCCGCCAAGCAGCTGGAACAGGTCGCCTCCTGGCAAGGGATCAACCTGGAGCGGATCCTGGCGTTGAAACCCGATCTGGTTCTCGCCTGGCGTGGCGGTAACCCCCAGCGGGTATTGGATCAGCTCGCCTCCTTCGGCATCCCGATTTTTTATGCAGATGCCAAAAATATTGACGAGATCGCCCAATCTCTGGATGCGTTGGCGCAATACAGCCCTCATCCGGAACAGGCACATCAGGCCGCAGCCAGCCTCCGCCAACAGGTAGAGGAGCTGAAAACGCGCTATGCCAGCAATTCGCCAAGACCGGTGCTGTTACAGTTTGGCACCCAACCGCTGTTCACCAGTTCGGCGGCCACGTTGCAAAGCCAGGTGCTGTCCTTGTGCGGCGCAGAGAATATCTTTGCCGATAGCCCCGTGCCTTGGCCACAGGTAAGCCGTGAGCAGGTGCTGGTGCGTAAACCGCAGGCCATCGTGATCAGCGGGAATGCCCAGCAGATAGCCAATGTGAAAGCCTTCTGGGGCCCACAGCTGGACGTGCCGGTGATTGCCCTTGAGGAAGATTGGTTTAACCGTGCCGGGCCACGCATCATGCTGGCGGCACAATCACTATGCGGTCAATTGGCGGAGATCCATTGATGGTATTTTGGCTGGATATTCTTGGTACGGCGGTGTTTGCCATTTCCGGCGTGTTGCTGGCGGGCAAATTACGGATGGATCCCTTTGGCGTATTGGTACTGGGGGTAGTGACCGCCGTCGGTGGCGGGACGATCCGTGATATGGCGCTCGCCAACGGCCCGGTATTCTGGGTAAAGGATCCCACCGATCTGGTGGTGGCGATGATCACCTGTGTGCTGACGCTGCTGCTGGTGCGCCAGCCACGTCGCTTACCGAAATGGATCCTGCCGGTGCTGGATGCCATCGGGCTGGCGGTGTTCGTGGGGATCGGCGTCAATAAGGCGTTCGCCGCTGGCAGTGGGCCGCTGGTGGCCGTCTGCATGGGAGTGATCACCGGCGTCGGCGGCGGGATTATCCGCGACGTGCTGGCCCGCGAGATCCCGATGATCCTGCGAACCGAAGTCTACGCCACAGCCTGCATCGTTGGTGGCACGGTGCACGTCACGGCGTTCTACACCTTTGGCATGCCGCTACAGCATGCCATGATGCTGGGAATGATCATCACGCTGGGGATCCGCCTGGCCGCCATTCGTTGGCATCTGAAACTACCGGCCTTTATCCTCGAACAGTAATTCTTGCCTCCGCCAGCTTCGGCGGAGGCTTTCCTGCCAAGTAGTATATTCGACTACTATATAAGCAATGTGCTATTATTTTGCGCTATTAAAATGCGCTTGAATAATGTAATCATCTGGTTAACTCTTCGTTAAAAATTATCCCGCGCCGTTAAGTTCCGTTCACTTTTGCCGATAGGTCCTATTGCTGTGGCCTGCGGATAGGTATTGTTTTGAGTTTACGCATGAAGAAAAATCTTTTGATCGCCAGCACACTGTTGTTGAGCAGCAGTGTGCTGGCCGAAAACACCAGCGGCAAGATGGGTATCAGCCTGACGATTGTGCCCACCTGCAGCGTAACCACGACCGGCAACACGCCACAGGTGGAATGCGGCAATGGCACAGTCTTGCAGCCGAAGATGAGCCATAGCAAACGGATAGTAGACGATCGGGAAAGCGAACTGATCACCGTGGAATGGTAGGCACAAAAAAACCCGCGCACCGTACAGGCAGGCGGGTTTTTTAACGGCGGCGGATCAGATACTGAATGAAGAACCGCAGCCACAGGTGGTTTTGGCATTCGGGTTAGTCACGATAAAGCGTGAACCTTCCAACCCTTCGGTGTAATCCACCGCGCCGCCAACCAGATATTGCAGGCTCATCGGATCAACCACCAGCGCAACGCCCTGTTTCTCGATGGTCATATCGCCGTCGTTGATCTTGTCATCAAACGTGAAGCCGTACTGGAATCCACTGCAGCCGCCACCGGTAATGTAAACCCGCAACTTCAGGTTTGGATTCTCTTCATCAGCAATCAGGAATTTCACCTTGCTTGCTGCTGCCTCGGTAAATTGCAGGGGCAGTGCTGTTTCATCACTCATACTCGTTACTCCCAACAGTGTTTCACATCAGGCGACGACGACGGTAACCTGATTAATGGTGCTGATTATCTAATACCTGAGTGTTGCGTTCAAGTATTCACCGCATTTGTTGTATTTTCTTTACCTGTTTTCTCGGCCAATTCCTGCTGCTGCCTTTGTAAGGTGCGGGCTAAAATGGCGGAATACAATGGCTTACCGCCCAGAAACTGCGCCACCAGGGTCGCGCCGAGGCAGGTGATAATCATCGGTAAAATCAGCTGATAGTTATCGGTCATTTCCAATACCAGCACAATACCGGTTAACGGGGCACGCACGGTCGCGGCAAACAACGCACCCATGCCCGCAATAGCAAAGGTGCCAGCCTCAAGCCCATACTCTGGGAACAGGTGAGCGCCAAAAAGGCCAAAAGCGGTGCCTAGCAGCGTCCCCAGAGCGAGCATCGGTGCAAAAATACCGCCCGGTGCGCCTGAACCGAAGCAGAGCACCGTGGTGATCACCCGTGCGATAAAGATAAACAACAGCATGCCAACGCTGTAGTTACCCGCCGCCGCGATCGGGATCAAGGCCGAACCGCCGCCCGCGGCAGCTGGCTCGATCAGCCCAAGCACGCCACAAACGCCCCCTAGCAGGGCACCAATCAGCAGGAATTTGCTCATCTTGCCACCATGGAAACGGGCAAACATATCCTGCGTACGAAACACCAGTGCGTTAAACATCACCCCTACCGCGCCAAACACCGTCCCCAACACCAGGTACAACCACAGCGTATTGAGCGGTGCCGAAGCGAGTTTACCCACTTCGATCAGCGGACTCTCACCATTAAAAATGCGAAAGACAATGCTCGACATAATCACGCCGATAAACACCGCCTTGATGGAAATCAGGTTGTAACGAAACTGCGGCCGCATCTCTTCAATAACGAACAAGATCCCTGCCAAAGGGGCGTTAAACGCGGCGGAGAGACCGGCTGCGGCACCGGTAGCCAGCATGGAGTGGCGCGCTTCCGCACTGCGCATACGGAAAATATCCAGCACCATTCGCCCAGCATTAGCCCCCATCTGTACCGTCGGCCCTTCACGCCCTAGCACCATGCCAGCGCCGAGCGTCCCCATACCGCCGATAAATTTCACCGGGATCACCCGCCACCAGCGCACCGGGCGTAACTCTTCCAGCGCCCCTTCAATCTCTGGGATCCCTGACCCCCCCGCCTCTGGCGCAAAACGTTTGACCAGATAAAAGCCAAAAGCGGCCAGCACGGCAGACAAAATAAACGCCAGCGGCCACACCAGGAACCAGGAGTTGGCGACAGAGGCCAGGCCCGACAGCCGTTGCTGTTGCACCCACTCCACCGCTTTATCAAAGGCGACGCCCAACAATCCCGCCAACGTCCCTACCACCGCCGCCATGATCAGGATGGCAACCGGCGTTTTATCCTGGCGAAGAAACTGACGGACTCTATGGTTGCGAGTCAGGCGTACGCCTGAAGCCACAGGAGGCTGTTGCTGTAATTCAGTCATAGTGAGTTCATTATTGAATTGAAAAATCAGACTAATAGCGATGTAAGCTATTCTAGCTCAGTCGTTGCCTTACCGCCCCCTCAAAATAGGTATCGGTCTATGATCGTTTCATAACTCCGTACTCTCCACTAGAATAGCGCGGTCAAATCATTCAAAAGCAAACCCAGGAGCCGGTTTATGAGCTTACACAGTAAGTCCGAAAGTCTGTACGCCCAGGCGCAACAGCTGATCCCAGGCGGAGTCAACTCCCCAGTGCGTGCATTCACCGGTGTAGGCGGTACCCCGCTGTTTATCGAACGTGCCGACGGTGCCTATCTGTTTGATGCCGATGGTAAAGCCTATATCGATTATGTCGGTTCCTGGGGCCCGATGGTACTGGGCCATAACCATCCGGCGATCCGCAATGCGGTGATCGAGGCGGCACAGCGCGGCCTGAGCTTCGGCGCGCCTACCGAGATGGAAGTGAAAATGGCCGAGTTGGTGACCAATCTGGTGCCAACTATGGATATGGTACGTATGGTGAACTCCGGTACCGAAGCCACCATGAGCGCCATTCGTCTGGCGCGTGGCTATACCAACCGCGACAAGATCATCAAGTTTGAAGGCTGCTACCACGGCCACGCCGACTGCCTGCTGGTGAAAGCCGGTTCCGGCGCACTGACGCTGGGGCAGCCGAACTCACCGGGCGTGCCGGCAGACTTCGCCAAGCACACGCTAACCTGTACCTATAACGATCTCGACTCCGTGCGTACCGCATTCGAGCAGTACCCTTCAGAGATCGCCTGTATCATCGTTGAGCCGGTGGCAGGCAACATGAACTGCATTCCACCGCTGCCAGACTTCCTGCCGGGGCTTCGCGCCCTGTGTGACAAGTATGGCGCACTGTTGATCATTGATGAAGTGATGACCGGTTTCCGCGTCGCGCTGGCCGGTGCTCAGTCTTATTACGATGTGGTGCCAGACCTGACCTGCCTGGGCAAAATTATCGGTGGCGGTATGCCGGTGGGAGCCTTCGGTGGCCGCCGTGAAGTGATGGCCGCTCTGGCGCCTACCGGGCCGGTGTATCAGGCTGGTACGCTGTCTGGCAACCCGATTGCCATGGCCGCCGGTTTCGCCTGCCTGACCGAGGTTTCCCAGGTTGGCATTCACCAGACCTTGACCGAACTGACCAACAAGCTGGCAGAAGGCCTATTAGCGGCGGCCAAGGCAGAGAATATTCCTTTTGTCGTCAACCATGTAGGCGGCATGTTCGGGTTGTTCTTTACCGATGCGCCAACGGTCACCTGCTATCAGGACGTGATGGGTTGCGATGTCGAGCGCTTCAAGCGCTTCTTCCATCTGATGTTGGATGAGGGGGTTTATCTGGCCCCGTCGGCGTTCGAGGCTGGCTTTATGTCTGTCGCACACAGCGACGAAGATATTCAGCGCACCGTCGATGCCGCGCGCCGCTGCTTCGCCAAGCTGTAATCTTCTGGCGGGCGCCACTCGGCGCCCGCCGTTACCTTCAGAGCAAGGTACCGTAAATCGTCAATATCGCCACGACCACCAGCACAATCAGGGTCACTTTACGCGCTAACGTTACCGCGGCGCGCGGCGTCTGAACCGGGTCCATATGCGGTTCACGGGCCAAAGAGAACTGCGCCAAACGCGTCAACACCTGATACTGCGGAGTATGACGATCCCCCAGCGAAGCAAACCACGCGGGCAGTGCCCTTTCACCATGCCCAATCAGCGCATACGCCACCCCAGCCAGACGAACCGGGATCCAGTCCAACACATGCAGCAGGAAGTCGATCCCCGTTTGTGAGCGTTGCAGCGGTGAATGATGCCGTGCCAGCCAGGTTTGGTAGGCCCGCAGAAAAGCATAGCCTGCCAGAGCGAGCGGCCCGTATGGCCCGCACACCGCAAACCAGAACAGCGGTGCCAGATAGTAACGATAGTTAATCCACACCAAAGCGTTTTGCAGTTCACGCAAGCGCTCTGCCTCGCTGCAATCCACCGGTAAACCGTGGATCAGCGCCAGCTCTTCCGCCATCTGATCGCTGGCGTGGGTATCGCCCTGCCGCGCGGCCTGCAAATAGGCCCGATAATGTTTGCGTGTGATCCCGGCCCCAACGCACAGCAGACCAATCACAATCCACAACAGTAGCGCCACAACGCCGAAGAACAGGCCCTGGGCCAACCACAGGATGCCCCAGACGATAAACATCCAGACCAGGGTCATTGCCAACGTTTGTGCCAAAGAAAACCGATGCAGCCGCTGAAACACCACTTCTAAACGATGATCCAACTGCCAATGCTCACCCAGTTTAAACAGGCGTTCCCACGCCAAAACCAGTAACAGCGTAAACAGCGTCATTAGCTAATCCTCTCCTTCTGTCTGTTCCCCAGCATAATGCTTGCGGTGGTACGAGTGCCAGCAGCAGAGTAGCATGTTTCCGAGAAGTGAATTTAATGCATTGATAATAAATGGATTTGTTACCTGCGCCGCCACATCAAGCACTGTCCCCGGCAGTCGCGGCCTGTTGATGTCAGTCAGTACAAAAAATTATCTTAACGTACACTCTTTTTCGTTTCTTAAAGGTAGCCCTAAAATAACGCGGTGAATGGCCTATATCCAGCATCTTATTAATACTGAATATAGGCCTGATTACCCTATGATGAAAACGTTATAGGTTAAAAAACACGTTCGTCACCATTGGCCTTCAATAATATTAAGGCTGCAACGCTTCCGTATATTCAGCCACGCTCACTCTAATTGCTGAGTATTGGCAAGTATACACGGGATGAGGGTAATTCGAGCGATCACTGAATGGCTCTTTATACCTTACCACAGAGAAACCGTTGGAATCGGGAACGATCATTTCGCTGATACCTTGACTTGCCTGATAGTATTGCCCATCGGATAAATCCTTAAATGCGAACTGGTAGATAGGACCTATCTGGAGCAACCCATTATCATCGACATCACGCCGATCGTTTGTCATCCAACCGCCTGTTAGACGAACATAAGTATTATCAATGGTATCGCCAACTTCTGATTTATACAGTCGATAGAGAACATTTAGCGGTAGCTTTTTCATAGTAAATCCTCGTAATAGACCTGCAGTGTAAGTTATTAAAAAATTCTATTGATGATTTTATTAACCCAGCAGAACACTGTCTGGATAAACAGTATGTCAAATAAGGGAAGGTTGAGATATTCAATGCGGTTGTGCTGTTGGTAGTACAACTTGCAGCATGGCTAAGGTGGTACGCCGTAGGGGCGCGGCATGCCGCGCCCGTGTTAAGGTCAGATGTAGGAGTAAAATTGTGGCACATTCAGTCCCCTCTCCCTGTGGGATAGGGGGATTACAGCATCACTAACCTATTGATATTATGTAAAACTAGCGGCTGGCACGGGGCTATAAAACAGAGTAGCATGTGGATCCACCGACCTATCGTCCATTTCCGGAGTTTGCCATGCCGACCCGTCGCTACAGTGCCGACAGCCGCCGTACCGCGCTTCTCGAACGTATTGCCAATGATGTCCCTGCCACCGTCGCCCAGGCGCTGAGTGAAGATCTTGGGGGAACCGTAGATGCCGAGCGCGATATCACCGCACAACTACTACCCGCCGATAAACAGGCCAATGCCACGGTGATCACCCGTGAACCCGGCGTTTTCTGTGGCCGCCGCTGGCTGGAAGAGGTGTTTATCCAACTGGGTGGGCAAGTGAAGATCGAGTGGTTGGTGGAAGATGGCGATAAGCTGGTACCCAACCAGCCGCTATGCCGCCTGAGCGGCCCGGCGCGTATCCTGCTGACGGGCGAACGTACCGCGCTGAACTTTGTGCAAACGCTGTCCGGCGTGGCCTCGGCGGTAAACCGCTATGTCGAATTGCTGCAAGGCACGCAAACCCGGCTGCTGGATACCCGCAAGACACTGCCCGGTTTGCGCACCGCACTGAAATATGCCGTGCTGTGCGGCGGTGGCAGCAATCACCGTCTCGGTCTCTCGGATGCTTTCCTGATCAAGGAAAACCACATCATTGCTTCTGGCTCGATCAAAAACGCGGTAGAGAAAGCCTTCTGGCTGCACGCCGACGTGCCGGTAGAGGTGGAGGTCGAATCGCTGGATGAGTTGCAACAGGCATTGGATGCCGGTGCCGATATTGTGATGCTGGATAATTTCAGCGTCGAGATGATGCGTGATGCCGTTGCCCTGGCCCAGGGACGCACGCAGTTGGAAGTTTCCGGCAATGTCACCGATCAGACCCTGCGCGAGTTTGCCGAAACCGGGGTGGATTATATCTCTGTCGGGGCGCTGACCAAACACGTTACCGCGCTCGATCTATCAATGCGTTTTAACTGAGCCAGTTATTGGCAACGCCTCTTCCTGGGGCGTTGTTCCTTATGTGAGAGCCACTCACACAGCATCTCCCTACCTACCAATGCGGATTTAAGCGAACACGTTGATAAACTCAGCAATAATACCAAAGGCTTGGGGTCAGCTCCCCGACCATCTGGACTCCGTCATGGGGCAGCCAACTGTCGGTAAAGACGCTTTGTACCGCGATAAGCTGGGCATAGTGGCGGATCCCCAGCTTGTGCATGGCTATGCCCTTCTGTGTGGAGATGGTTTTGATACTGCGCCTCGTCAGCGCGGCAATTTCGGCGGGAGTCATCCCCTGTATCAGGTACTCGACCACCTGCCGCTCACCCATAGACAACGTTTCCTCATCACACCCCGGTAAAGTGCAGCCAGCCCGGCTATCCTCTCCCAACAGAATCTGACGCAATTGCGCATGCCACATGACTAACGGTTGCCCCAGATCCACGATATGTCTCACCCCCAGACGGCGCAACCGAGTCACCAGATAAGGAATGGGGTCATCCAGAATAACCATCAGCGCGACGCCGGGAAAAGAGATACGCACCTGCTGAATAAAGCGCAAGGCTAGCAATAAGTCTGCCTGTTGCCCAACGTGCAATGACATAACCAGCACATCCGCCGGCTGTGCATCCAGATACCATTGTGCTTCAGCGGCTTTCTGGCAGTGCCAGACCCGCAATAGCGAATGGGTGTTGATCAACGCCCAGATCCCAGCCTGAAAGAAACGGCACGGTGAAACTACTGCCACCCGGTACCGCTTCTGGTTAATCATGTCGTTACATACCAGGGGGAATTCGGCGTGTTGTAGGGCGTGTCGGTGACCTGACTGCGTAAATGTTGGAACAGTTCCGCATCATTGCGAACCCCCAACTTGCGCATGCTATTGCACTTATGTGCGCTGATGGTTTTGACACTGCGATGCAGTAAATCAGCCACGTCAGAAACGCTCATTCCCTGCTGCAAGTACTCCAGTACCTTATGTTCCGCCTGCGTCAACACCACCAAGCTGTCCTGCACTTGCGCAGGAGTGGCACTGTGCAGCAGGTACATTGCCATACTGGGGCTACAAACCTTGGCACCGGTCAACGCCTGTGCCATATCACGGCGAGTCTGCTCCTGCGACTCCTGGCGGGCAAGCAGGCTGATGTGCGGCCGGAGATTCAAACGCGTCAACAACGCAATGTCCCGGCAATAGGTGCACACCACGATACGCAGCGCGGGCGCACGTTCAGAGAGCATCAGCAACTGTTGCGTGTCGCGGGCAATCTCCTGCGGCGAGCCACTGAGCACCACCGCCAACAGGTCAATTTGTGGCGGCGCCCATTGCGCCAGCAATTGCTCAAGCGAAGAGACCATCACCACCAGATGCATAGGGGGATCAAGGTTCTGAATAAAATGTGCCATCCCTGCCTGAAGCAAGGGGATAGGGGCAACAACGGCCAGTTTGACAACCGATAAAGGCGTATTCATGAGCGACTCCTAGATCAGTAATCCATTACGCGCCAGATAATCTCCACGTGTATAGAGATCGCTATCACTATGGAAGCCGAGCTTAATCATGGCGCGGCGTTTATGGGTGCTGATGGTGCGCACATCCCGAGCTAGCACCCGCGCCGTGTCGGTCACGGTTCTGCCAGCAAACAGGCACTCCAGTACGTCCATCTCACGTCCGGTTAGCGATAATGACGGCGCGCCATTGCCAATCAGGTTCACCGCTGACGGGCTAAGACTGGACAACCCCGCCATCGCGCAGAGAACGCCTTGTGTCAGTGATGACAGGGGATCCTGTTTAAGGTAGATACCGCTGACCCTCAACGTTCTCAACTGTGCAAGCAGGTGCGGTTCCTGCAAAGAGGTGGCAACGATAAGCGGCACCCGTGCCCAGTACTGGCGTAAATGGCTAATCATTCGCAACCCCTCCAATACCGATTCACCTTCGCCACACAGCTCGGTGATCACCACATCCACCTTGCCTTGCTGCATCGCCACTGGCAGATCGCACACCTTTTCTACGTGCACACAATCCATGACCTGAAACTGTGGTGGCTGGAATGCAGAGCAGATCCCGGCACGCGTTATCGGGCAAGCGTCCATGAGCAATACCCGGTCGATGCGGCATGCCGTCTGCATTTTCGGTAGGGGTGTGTTGTTCCATACGGTTGATGTCATCATGATAATAGTTCCGTTATTAATGACTCAGCTTGTCCTGATAGGTGCTGGCACCCAAAATAGACTTGGGTGCCGATGTTAAAGCTTGCTACGCCAATACACACAGCGGCCAGGGAAACCAACGCCGGCCGTCAAAACTTGACCGTGTTTTACCCTCGCGCGAACTGACCTTGCTCATCAGTTATAGGTAAAATCGACTGACATTACCGCAGCGATATTACCCGGCGTAACCGTCCCTTTGGCATAAGCACTGGCTCTCAATGCAAATGTTGCCGAGTTTCCTACCACCGTCATATCCATGGTAGATCCTGGGTTTTGCAGGGCATTCGGAGCCGCATCCTGTTTAACTTCTACCGCCACGTTATCTGCCATACCCGTACCGCTGGTCGTCGCGTAGCGCCCGCCAGCCGCAGCGTCCGTCGTGCCGCTAAATGATGCGGTAACTTTGCTGGTTGTCGTCGGACAGTCCTTCACTACCAGCTTGAAGGGCACCGGTGTAGAAGTATTTCCCGCCGTCGACAGGCTGGTCGCCTGAATGTTGGTCCCCAGATTGACGTTCAAATCTGAGTTGGTGGTATCTACCGTGCAGGGCGAAGCGACCACAACGCCGGTAATATTAACTTGAGTTGGAGCTGCCACTGCCTGATTAACACCGGCCCCCAAAACCAATAAGGCCAGCAGCGTACGTTGAGTTTGTTTTTTCATGAGGTTTCCTTACTGTTCCCGTCTGTATTCAGGCAGGGAATTCCTGCCTGATTTCCTTGAGTTAAAAAAACTTAATTAATTTCTGCATTAATGGTGGCCACAGCATTAAACTGCCCTATCGCCGGGGGATTGCCAGTCACGTTCATCGGTGCCAGACTCATAGAGCTGGTCCCAGTTTGTGAAGAATAGTCGAAGGTGACAGGCAGATTTCCATTGACCGGCGGCACGATATTACCGTTCGCGTCACGTACCCGAACCCCGATATCATTATTGTCCGTCTTCAATGCGGTTGGGTCCCCCCCCGATGGCTCACCACTAAAGGATAAGCTGACGACAACACCGTTAGAAATATTGTTACAGGCCAGCGTCATATCAACGACTTTGGGGGTAAACCCATTGGCAATTTCACCGGGATTCTTGATGTCATTTGACATGATATTGCCAAACTTGACATTAATGACCTGCCCGGCATTAATTTCACAAGATTGTGGTACCGTTACCGATCCGCTCATATAGACAGACGACATCGGCATCCCGCCATAGGATCCACTGACTTTTGTGCCATAAAGGTCCAGGATCTTAGTGCTTGGGATGACGACCTGCCCCACAAATGGCCGGGTAAAGTATAAAGACACATAGCCATTAGCGCCGGATATCCAGTTCGTCACACCCGAACAGGCACTGGGAAATAGATTGTCCACGTCAGGGAATGGGGTGGCAATCCATTTCCTCAGGTTCCCTCCAACATATAATTCAGTTGCCACTTCCAGATATTTATTTATTGAATAAAAATGTAATCCATCAAAGTCCCGCGTAGCTGTCAGATTGCCCGGGACCTCTGCCTTATAGAAGGTGTTGGCCGAGGCGGTACAATCACAGTTGGCAGCGTAATTCGCCGCTAAATTCCACTCGTAGGTTCGATTAAAATACATGCCAGCCTTGTTGTCCGCTGGATTGTCGTACTGTTTGACAAAGGGGAAGTTATATATCTTCGTGCCGGTTACCGTGGTACACCACCCGGTTGCAGCAAAGCTTGATACGGAAAACAGGCACAGCAGGCCGCCCAATGTTAATTTAACTAACCTGATTAACTTCATCATCGTTCCTTACCGGCACTGCGCATTCAGCATCTGAATGCCAGCACTTTCCGTTGTCTGTTTTGTCAGTGAGTAACTCACCTGACACTGTTGGTCTGAACCGCTGCCCCACTTCACATTCAGGCTGCCGCTGTCTGCCATCCCGGTCAGATAAACCTGGCCACCGTCCCCGACGATAAAGCCCTGTGCTGTTTGCTGTGCCGGATCGCTCACCGTGGCACCGAACGGTACCGGTGCGCCGCCCTGGCGTAACAGCGTCATCAGTATTCGCTGGCCCACGTTGGCCTGGAAGTTGGCTCGAACTACAGCACCACGGGTTGGCACCACGTTCTGAGAGGTCAACTCCACCTCAACGTTATCCGCCATAGTTTCGGTATTCAGCTGCACCTGATTCTTGCGATAAGGGCTGACGTACGGCACGATGGCATAACCACGCCAGTCGGTTTTAACCCCGGTCTGGTTGTTAACCCCCGTGCCACCGGCTCCTGGTGCTTTCACCAGCGCAATGGTTTCCCCCAACGGCTGGCCGAAGGTCACCCCGTCCTGATGCGCTATAATGCCGCCCTGCAGGCCGTAGTTGAGTCGTTGACTGTTGCGATCGTAGGCATAGCCCGCCAACACTTCCCCATAGGTACCGCGATAGTCGGCATTCAGGTTGCCGCCGTTGCCGATGCCCTTGTTGCCATAGCTTTGCTGTACGCCCCAACTCAGGTTGTTGTCCGCTAACGCCGTGCCGTTCAGGCCGACGGAGTTGTTGGTGGACCCCTTCTGGCTGGTGTTCAGGTTGTAGCTGGCATAAGTCCTGCTCAACCAACGATCCAGCGGTATGCTGACGTTAAGCGCAAAGATCTGATCGCGGTCATAAACGGCGCCACTGCTGTTGCCACTGGCCGTCGAGTTTTCGTTATAGCTGTAGCTCAACCCGTAGCTGATACCGTTCCAGCTGTTGTTATAGCCGGCACCAATCGAGCGTAAGGTACGATCGCTGTTCCAGTAATCTTCGCTGACCCAGTTTAATGACAGGGTTCCCGCCGCATCTCCCAGGTTCTGGCTGATGGTCAACTCGCTGCGGTTGCGCTTGCGGTCGGTGAGCCGGTAACTACTACCGTCACGGTAGGTGTCCAATACTTCCTGCAAACTGTAGTAGCCCGCGGTTGAGTAACGGTATCCGGCAATCGAGAAGTTGGTACCCGTCTGTACGAGGTTCTTGCTGTAACGAACTCGCCATGATTGGCCATCGGTTTTAGGTTGGTCTTGCATCGTAGACCATGCCTGGGTCACGTCTGCCGATATGGCACCGATGTCACCCATGTTCTTGCCCAGCCCCAAGGCCACAGACTGGTACTTACTGGCAAACTGGCCACCGCCGTAGGCGGTAAAGCCATTAGACAGACCATAAATCGCTGTACCCTGGCTAAACAGGGTCTTGTCTATGCTGTTGTCATAAGAACGGTACTGCCCGCTGGTGACCGAGTACTTCAAACGACCTTGACGCTGCAGCACGGGCAGCGAGGCAAACGGCACCACTATCTGCTGTTGGCTACCGTCGGCTTCCTTAATGGTCACCAGCAGGTCACCGCTGCCCCCGGTAGGGAACATATCGTTGATTTCAAAGGCACCTGGCGCCACGTAGGTCTGGTAAATCACGTAGCCGTTCTGGCGGATAATCACCTGCGCATTGGTTCGTGCAATACCCCGTACCATTGGCGCATAGCCCTTCAGGCTGTCCGGTATCATTTCGTCGTCCGAGGCCAACTGCCCACCACGGAACGGTACGCTGTCGAACACGTCCGAAGGCGAACTGCTATCCCCCAGCGTCATCTGACTTTTCAGCGCGATAATGTCACGCTGGGCATAGGTATAGATGGTGTCCCATTTATCCTGGCCGTCACTGCTTCGGCTCCAGGTCGTGTAATTACGCAACCGCCACGCCCCGAGGTTGACACCTGGCCGCAGGTTGACGTACTGGCTGTTGCTGTCTTGGCTATTACCATTACGTGCATAAGTGTTGGCACCGCTCATGCTGTAGTTGAGCAGCAATGCCGGGATACCTTGATCCCACTGGCTTTCAGGAACGTAACCACGTGCTTTCTGTGAGAGGGCTGCCTGAGGAATACTGATCAGCAATTGCTGTTCGCTGAAACGGAACTTGGCGCTGGCTTGGGGAATGGCACTGATGTTGGCGCATTGTGACTTGGCATCACCGAGCCCTGGGAATAAATCGGTTTTCACCCCCAAGGCATTAAGTTGCTCTACGCTCAGACAAGGTTGCAGATGCTCTTTGCCATCAGCCCCTTTTTGCATACTGAACGTCACATCCCGTGTGTCCTGCTGTTCGTTATTGAGATAGATATCGACCCGATAGGTGCCTGGTGCCTGACCTATGCCTTCCTCAAAAACCGTTAAATCTGTCGCCCCCTGGTTTGGGTTATCCATTTGCAGCAGTGCAGGGTTAAAATAGTCACGCGCCTGTACGCTAAAGGATAGGGTTCCCATCAATGCCAGCTGGGCAGCGATCAAATACGCCAGCCTGCTGACGCGCGGCGAGTGCCCGGCCTGGCTTTTATAATTATTCATCCGTTTGACTCCATTGCCTACAGGGTGAAACTACCCCTGTGTCCTGTGCCCCACAGCCTGTGGGGATCCCTGCTCTCTGAACGCTATAACGACGCGAGTTGCTCTTTGCTTACCGCCCCGTAATCATTGATAATTTTCCAACTGAGCGGGCCGCCGCTCACTCCGGTTGGCAGTGCAAAGCTTGCCGTACTCATCGGAGCCACATAGGTCACATCGCTCAATTTCTTGCCTGCAACCTTCACTTCATAGAAATTCATATAAAACGGCGTCGGGTTGGTCACCTGCAGGTTATTACCACTGCGTTGCCAGGTTAGTTTCTCTGTGACTTGCTCCGGCGTGCCTTTGATGCCCTGCGGGCGGTAAATCAGCTTGATGCGCGTTTTCACTGCAATTTGCAGCGTATTGCGGACTTCAGCTTTGCTGGCTGCGGGGATGGACTTGATGTTCATCCAATACAACGATTCTTTATCGGAGGACAGATTGCCCCCTGCACGCACCACGCGCAGGACGTTTTTCTGGTCGCCATCCAGGCGGAACAGCGGCGGGGTCACCACAAAGGGGGCTTTCTCAGCGCCACCTGCGGTGGTCTCTACCCAGGTCTGGATGAGGTACGGCCCCTTGTCCGGGTTACTGACGCTCAGTGAAGACTCCTTTTTACCGCCTTCATAAATCAGACGCGTACCGCCCACAATCACACCGGCCTGAGCAACACAGCTCATCATCAGCAAGCTCGTCAGCACTGTGGCAGGAATAAATTTCATACAAACACCCCGTGAAATGAGACATAAAGGCCAGCTCAACTGCCGCTGGCCTGAAATCAGAACAACTAATCTCTACGTCGAATTGGTAAAGTCTTAGTTGTAGTTAAGGGTGAAGCTAGCGGTGGAGTTCGCAACACCAGAAGTGATGGTGGAGGAGGTAGAGATATAACGTGCAACGAAGTTCAGATCGTTATTACCCACAACCAGTGGATATGATTTAGATGCGGTAAACAATGGAACTACAGCGTTAGCGTCATCGCTCAGCTGAATACCAACACCTGTTGCGCCACCAGCAGTCAGTGCCAGAACGGTGTTGTCACCAGACACAGCGATACCGTCAAATTTGACTGAAGCTTGAGTTGCCGCAGCCGGGCAACCTGTCAATTTGATGGTGAAATTGGTTGCGGAAGATTTAACACCCGCAGTCGGAACGCCACCCACGTTGAAAGAAGTGGTAGCGACTTCACCCAGATTCACTTGCAGTGGGCTGCCTGGGTTGTTAGTCACAACACAAGCGTCATCGGTGATTTTACCTACGAAATCCACTTGACCATCAGCAGCGGCAGCAGCGGTAACGGCAAACACAGAGGAGGCCAATACGGCAACAGCAATCAGATTCTTTTTCATACAACACTTTCCTTTAATGTAATGCACCCATGTGCATAGCAAAATTATTTGACATAGCCTTATGTCGTTCCCTGTTTATTTAGCTCCAAGCGAGAACCTCTCCCGTTAAATAACCCATCAAGCCGTTAAGCCTTATCTAACCGACGAGTCATTTTGAACTAAAGTGTACCGTCCAATTATTTATGCTGAAATTTCCTAGCCACCAGCATTAAACTTCAACCGGTGAACAATTAACGACCAAACATGAAACGTTAAGACTATCTACAGTGCCGAGGGGGATTTTTAGACCTATCAGTAGTGGGCTTGAACAGCCACTAATGGGGGAGAGCGCAATGATGAATAGTTGTCCAGAAATCAATTTAACACATTGATATTAAACATTATTTAAAAATTAGGAATGTTGCCATAACAAATTTGTTGACTCGCAAAAAGATAATCCTTAGAGTGCGTGACAGTTTAGTTCAAAGTGTACCGGGTGAATTAAATTATTACATTTTGTTTACCAGACTTCTTTAAATCTCCGCGCATTGCTGGCCGTATAAAGTACGGTGTGCTGAATATTCTTATGCCCAAGAAAATCCTGAATCAACCGAGTATCTATCCCGCGGTCTGCCAGCGCGAATCCACAACCATGTCGCAGCATGTGAGGATGAGCGTTAACCTCCAGACCAGCCAACTCGCTATAATTACGCATTAACCAGTAGATACGCTGGCGGGATAGATGGTTTCCCTTCTCAGAAAGAAATAACCAGTCGCTGTCGGCACCTCGATAAGTGCGTCTGACCTTTAACCAAGCGCGTAACGCTTTATGTTCTTTGGCATATAAAGGATGAATGGTGGAAAAGCCGTTTTTCAGGCGGTGGATATAAATGCTTTTGCCCTCCAAATCGATATCGGAAAGGCGCCAGCGGTTTATCTCACTGACGCGACATCCGTGGATAAAACACATCCAAATCAAACAGTAATCGCGTTCAGCGTGTTTACCATGCTGAGTAGCTCCTAGCAGACGCGCAACTTCAGAAGGAGTCAGATGCTTGCGATTATTCATAGTGCCTCACTGTGACTTTACTAAAAAATGTGCAGGGCTATTCATCCTTTTACATACCTACAAGATTCATAGGATCGCTGATGCAAGGGTTGCTACAGCTTCAACCTATCCCAGATCAGTATAGCGGAGAGGAAAAAAGACAACAGCCATGGAATTGCTAAGGATATCCGACAAAAAAAAAGAAACGCCATAGAAAAGCCAATACCCTATAAATTAAAGGATTATTCTTTCTTAAGTGAGAGATAAATCCGAAAAAACAATTCAATCACAATGCAATGAAATACCTTATCAATAATGAGCGCAGTAGCCAATATTGTATTTATATATTATATCTTCATGAGTTCCTTATCCATGAGTGCATAATAAATTAGGGGCAGTTATATATCTAATGTTAAACTCAACCAAGATTGGATGAGTCTAACCATTATAGATGAATTAAATAAACTGTTTTTCAAGCAGATTTTAATTATATTCTAATCGAGCGAAAACGCCCCGCGTTACTGGCCGTGTAAATTACCGTATTCTGAATATTTTTATGGCCCAGATAATCTTGGATTAAGCGAGTATCAATGCCGCCATCAGCCAGCGCATAACCACAGGCGTGGCGTAACATATGCGGATGCACGGGGACATTCAGTCCAGCAAGTTCACCATACTCGCGGAACAGGCGATGCATCTGCTGGCGAGAAAGTCGTCCCCCCTGGCGTGACAGAAACAGAAAATCACTGTCTGCTTCAAGATATTGCGGGCGCAGGGCCAGCCAACTGACCAGTGCAGAGTGCTCACGCGGCTGGATCGGATGTTGCACGGAAAAACCATTTTTCAGGCGATTGACATACAATTTTTTGCTGAGTAAATCCAGATCCTGCAGGCGCAGATTACAGAGTTCGGAGACGCGCAATCCATGAATGAAGCAAACCAGCAACATACATTTATCGCGGACGGTATTCTTATGATCAGGAATTGCATCAAGTAAACGCTGTACTTCATCCATGCTCAAAAACTTACGATTGGTGTTAGCCGACATGCGGTATTTCCCTATACACGTTTTTCCAGATATTGGATTTAACGACATAAGAAAATTCTGGTCAAGCTACAACCTGATGCTCAGCATAACTTTGTGGAATAAATCGAATTTCAGCGGATTTAGTGCCATTTATTCATTTCACCCCGTGGTAATAACGTGTGAAACAGTCTGTTTTTTGCACAGTCAATTTTAACAACGGTGCTTTATTTAACCGCGCAGATCGTAAGCTAAACTCACCATTTGATAGAAGGAGGGGGAGATCGTGGATGCTCTGAGGTGAGGCAATAGAGGGTTATCGAAAGTACTTGGGGTATGCAGAGATACCCCAATAGAAGAATAAATCAGGCTTGCTTTAGACGGTCAAACCCCCGTCAAGGATCAGGCTTTGGCCCGTCATATAACGGCTGTCATCACCGATAAGAAACGCGGTGGTACGCGCCACTTCGCTGGCTTTGCCCAGGCGGCGCAGAGGAATTTGTTTGCGCAGCGCCTTCAGCGCCTCCGACGGAATGGCCTGCGTCATCTCGCTTTCGATAATCCCGGGCAACAGGCAGTTCACACGGATACCAAAACGGGCCACTTCCAGCGCCAGAGATTTCCCCATGCCGATCATCGCCGCCTTACTGGCCCCATAGGCCGTTTGCCCGGTGTTGCCCTTGATACCCGTCACCGAAGACATCAGCACCATCGCCCCTTCCCCCTGCGCCATCATGGCGGGCAGCAGGTGGCGGTTCCAGTAGAAGATGGCGTTAAGGTTGGTGTCGATCACCTGCCGCCAGCGCTCACCGGTTTGCTGGATATGCAAATCATCCAGCGTGATCCCGGCGTTGTGGATCACTGCAAAAGGCGCTCCGAGGCGGGCCAGCAACTGCGGAGCCACAAGGTTCACCGCCTGCTCGTCACTGCCGTCACACACGCAGCTTTCCACCCAACCCGGCAAACCCGCGCAGGCTTCAATCACCGCCGCGCTGGCCGACTGGCCGCTACGGCAGGTGAACACCACGTTCCATTGCTTGGCCAGTTCTTCCACCAATGCGCGGCCAATCCCCCGGCTACCGCCAGTCACTAATACCCATTGTTTAGTCATAGGGTTATTTTTGCGCGTCGGCCAGGTTTTGACAGAGTTCACCCAGCGTCATAGTCGGCTGATTGATGAACATTTCGGCGTTGAGCGTGACTCCGAACTCACGTTTGGCCAATACCATCAGCTCCACATAGTCCAGGCTGTCCAGCTTCAACTGCTGCAGGGGCATCTCTGGCGCCAGATCGGCCATCTCGAGATCTTTGGCATCACAAATCATTTCCGTAACGGTGTCGTAAACCTGTTGGTAGTTTTCCATGGTTATATCCCTGTGGTTAATTGTCGGCCAATGGCCATGTTTTTAAGGTCACCGAGGTGACGAGCAGAGGCTGCCGCTGCGTTCTGGCCTCGATCACCGCGCGTAACACAAATCCGCTGCTTCGGTCCCCGATAACCAGCATCGGCTGAATGCGGTAGTACAGCCGATCTTCGGGTTCAAATAGCGTTTCGGGGTTGAATAATCGGGCGCTGAAGTGGGTTTCATGATGCGTCTGTACCACCGGGATCTGAGCAAACACCTCAATCAGCGTAGCGACCTGCAGTTCCGGCAGCGCCGTCGTCAGCGCCGCCAAGGTTTCCGGTGATTTCACCAGCAGTTGGAACAGCAGGGCGTCAAAGAAACTCCACGCTTGAGTGGCATCCGATGCCTGCCCCGGGAATGTCTGGCTGAGTGCCATCACCTCGTTAATGCTCAGTACATGCTCCTGTTCAGAAGCTGCCAGCGTTAACGGCTTAACCGGGGCCAGTTTGCTGTTGAAACAGCTTTCCTGCGTGACACTGTCCAGCATCTTGCCGGTGATCTGCTTGCCATTGCCCACAATCTGCAAGTGATACGGCGTCTGGCACAGCACCGGCCGGCGCATGCGGGTGCTGAAAACATAAAAGTCATGCTCCAGCGGAGTTGCAAGCAACACCTCACTCAGATGACGTTTCATGTCCAGCATCGCACGCATCCCGTGGACACTTAGCTGATCGGCCCCCATTTTGCGCACGTGCTGCAGATCAAAATGGATCGGGTTGTAGTCGCCGGAAAAGGCGGCCCACTCTTCAGCATCACGCAGGGTGTAGTTGAGGATCATGCTCATGCCTGCCCGATAACCAAGGCCGCGTTAGCGCCACCGAAACCAAAGCTCAGATTCAAGATGTTCTGTAACCGGGCCGGGCGATGCCCTTCGCTGATATAGTCCAGATCGCACTCCGGATCGGCATTTTTCAGGTGACAGGTGGCGGGCATCAGCTGATGCTGCAACGCTTGCAGACAGATGATGGATTCAAAGCTGCCTGCCGCCGCAATCAGATGCCCGGAGTAAGACTTGGTGCTGGAAAGCGGCGTGCTGTAGGCCGCCTCGCCGAAGGCCAGCTTGATCGCCTGGGTTTCATTCAGATCGTTGAGGGGCGTAGAGGTGCCATGCGCATTGATATAGTCAATCTCCTCCGCCGTTACCCCGGCCTGGCGCAAGGCATGCTGGATGGTTTTCACCCGGGCAATCTTGTCTTCCGCCGGTGCGGTAAAGTCGAAGGCATCAGAGTAATTGCCGTAGCCCTTGATTTCCCCCAAGATGGTTGCCCCACGCGCCAGTGCGGCTTCGCGCTCTTCCAGGCACAACACGGCAGCACCTTCGGAAAGGACAAAGCCGTTGCGATCCAGGCTGAATGGGCAGCAGGCCTTGCTGGCATCATCCTGCTCACTCGCCAAGGCGCGCAGGATATCGATGTTCCACACGGCAGCATCGGTACACAACGACTCACCTGCCCCGGCCAGCATCATCGAGGCACGGCCACTGCGGATCACCTCAAACGCATCGCCGATGGCGATCGTCCCGGTAGCACAAGCAGCAATCGGGCTATTCTGATAGCCGCGCAGTCCCCAAAACAGGCTACAGGCCGCCGTTGCGGCATTCGGCATGGACAGGAAACAGCCAAAAGGCGAACCCAACCCGGTGCGCAGATAGCCTTCGTAATTAATATGGGTTTCATCCTGACCCGCCCAGCCGCTGCCGATGATGGTGCCGCACTCAAGCAGATCGTAATAGGCCGCCGGGCTCTCCCCGTGGAAGGCCATCTCCATCGCTTCGCGGGCCGCCCCCAACGCCAGGCGGGCAAAGCGTGGCAGGCGGCGACGGATCGCTGCAGGAACGCCCTTCAGGCTGGGTTCATCGTCGATCACCCCGAAGAAACGCGACTGGATCCCCACGGCGGACCGATCGAAATACCGGTAGCCCAACTGATAATCCATAATCGCCGCCCAGCTTTGCTCGGCATTCATCCCCAATGGCGTGACCGCACCAAAGCCTGTAACCACCACGCGACGTGACAAAGCATCTTTATTCATGATCTCATCCTGTTATATCACTGTCTTTTTCCACACCGCCGCCCAACGCCAGCCACAGCTTCATGGTGGCATTGAGGTAGTTGTACTGCAGATCTGACAAATTGGTTTCGATGGTCAGCAGATCGTCCTCAGCATCCAGTAGGCTCTGGAATGAGACGGCCCCCGCCTGGTACTGGCTTCTGGCCAATACCAGGCGCTGCTGGCTAAGCTGCAGATTCTGTTGCTGATTGATTTTTTGCTGTTGATAGCTAAGGCGTTGCGACATGGCGTTATCCACATCGGCAAGCGCGTTGTAGACCTGGCTGCGAAAGACGATCGCCGCCTGTTTGACGTCCAAATCCGACTTCTCAATGGTCAATTGCACCGTGTTCCATTGCACAAACGGCAACGCAGCGTTGGCTCCCAGCGTCCTGACCGGATCGCTGAACCATTGAGAGAAAATGCTGCTGGCAGAACCGAGTGAGGCCGCCAGTGACAGCGATGGGTAGAAGCTCAAACGCTGCACGTCCGAACCTGCCAGAGCTGCGCGCAGGCGCCCTTCCGCCGCCTTCACGTCAGGGCGACGGGCAATGACTTCAACCGGCAACAACTTGGCGATCGGCACATCCTGATTGATGTCCAGCGAGCTGCGCTCTGCCTGACGATCGGTGGGCGAACGGTTAAACAGGATCGCCAGCGCATTACGGTTCTCTTCCCGCTGCTGTTGCAGCGTGCGATAGGTGTTTTCACGATTGATCAGCGATTGCTGCGCCTGTAACAGATCGAGCTGCCCGGCGGCACCGGAAGCATAGCGTGACTGCACCAGAGCCAGCGTCTGCTGCCCAATTGCCAGCCCCGCTTGCTGCTGTTTTATCTTCTGGTTGAGGTTGGCAATCTGCCAATAATATTGCGCCGTATTGCCGATCAGCGTCAGCGCGGTGTTTTGCCGATCCTGCTCCGTGGCTTCAGCCTGCCACTGCGCCTGTTCTCTGGCACGTGCCAATTTCCCCCACAGATCCAGCTCATAGCTCAGCGACAACGTCGTGCTGTAAGACTCCGTCGGAGTAGTATTATTCCGCAGGTTTTTGCTGTTGTTGGCGCTACCCGTCACTGAAACGTCAGGCGTTAAATTGGTATCGGTTAACCCAGCCGCCAATCGGGCCTGCTGGAGCTGTATGCCCGCGATGGCCAGATCGTTGTTGCTGGTCAGCGCGCGTCCGATCAGCATCGAGAGCTGTGGATCCGCGAAGTTATCCCACCAGTGGTCAGTGTGTTGCAGATAGCCAGAACCGGTATCCTGCACTCGCCACTCGGCGGGCACCGACAGCATTGGCCGCTGATAATCGCTTTTCGTCAAGGAACCACAACCGCCCAGCAGCAGGGGCAACAAGATGGCTAGAGAGAATTTGTTCATCATCATTCGCGCGCCAGCGCCTCCGTGGGATGAAGACGTGCCGCATTGCGCGCCGGGAAAAAGCCAAAACCCAGGCCGATCAGTGCAGAGAATCCGCAGGCAAGTACCAACGGTGGCCAGGTAAAGATCATCGAGAACTCTTGAGTCACCTGGGAGAAAATTACCCCGGCCAACCCGGAGCCAATAATGCCGATCAGCCCTCCCAGCGAGCAGATCACCATCGCTTCAATCAGGAACTGGCGCATGATGTCCGCTGGCCGTGCGCCGACCGAAAGACGAATGCCAATCTCGTGGGTGCGTTCGGTGACCGACACCAGCATGATATTCATCACGCCAACCCCGCCCACCAGCAGCGAAATCCCGGCAATGGCGGTGATCAGCAGATTCATGGAGTCCGATGCCTTGCGGATGGCCTGCGTCATCTGATCGTTGGTCTGGGTGTAAAAGTCACGCTGGCCATGAGCCTGTTCTAATAGTTTTTCCACGAGCCCCTGTACTTCATGCGGTGAAAGCCCGTCACGTACACGCAAGGTCATAGACTCGATCGGCATATCACCAGACATGCGCTCCAGCAGCGCGGTATAGGGCATCCAGGCGCCCAGCATCATGCCGCTGAATTTGCCGCCTTTACGCTCGGCAACGCCGATCACCCGGTAAGGCGTACCGCCAAGCTGGATGATTTCCCCTTCTGGTGTTTCATCCGTTTCAAACAGCGTATCGCGTAATTCCGGATCAATAATCACCACCGGTTCCCGCTCGTCCAGATCGCGCTGGGTAAAACCGTTACCAGAGATAAAATGCAGGCCCTGCACGCGGAAATAGGCATTGCTGATGCCGGAAATCGCCACCGTAACCTCTTTGCCACCGCGCACCGCGGTCACCGCAGTGCTGACCACTGGCGATACACTGTCGACATAAGGCTGGCGAGCCAACAGCTCTACATCGGAAACCTTCAATGCGCGCGCAAAGTCAGGCCGCACTTTCCCTCTCCCTTCACCAGGGCGGATTTCCAGCGTACTGTTGCCCAGTTGGCCGATCTCCCTGAGAATATTTTGCCTTGCCCCCTCACCCACCGCCATCGACGACACCACGGAGGAGACGCCGATAATGATGCCCAACATCGACAGGAAGGCTCTGGCACGGTGCCCCATCAGCGCACGCCAGGCCATCTTGATCGCCTCTTGCACACTCTGCCAGAACGGGTTACGCCCAGTAGCAGCAACCACCGGCAATACGGGACGGGTGTCCAGTGGCGCAACCGCTTCATTCCGCCGATCGTCAATAATTTCACCGTCGCTGATTTCGATAATGCGCTGCGCCTGATTGGCGACATCCCGATCGTGAGTGACGATAATGATGGTGTGCCCCGAGCGGTGCAGAGAGTGCAGAATTTCCATCAACTCCTGCCCACTGGCGCGATCGAGCGCCCCCGTCGGTTCATCGGCCAGAATGATTTCGGCCCCATTCATCAACGCGCGGGCAATACTGACGCGCTGCTGTTGCCCGCCGGAGAGCTGCGCCGGTTTGTAGTTCATCCGCTGTTGCAACCCAAGCCGGGTAAGCAGGTATTCGGCCCGCGTCTGGCGTTCCGCCGCAGGCATCGCGGTATACAGGGCAGGAATGGCGACGTTTTCGCTGGCGCTCAGATAAGGCATCAGATGATAACGCTGGAAGATAAACCCGATGTACTGGCTGCGTAACTCGGCCAACTGCTCACTGCTGGCGAGTTGGGTGGAGATGCCTTTGATCTGCATCTCACCTTCGGTGGGTTTATCCAGGCAGCCGATGATGTTCATCAACGTGGATTTCCCCGAGCCGGACGCGCCAACGATCGCCACCATCTCGCCCGGTTGGATGGAGAGGGAGACATTTTTCAGTACCGCTACGGTCTGCAACCCAGAAACAAAATGCCGGGAGATACCGCTCAGTGAGATCAACGCAGAAGATGGCTTAACCATTGCTAGCGCTCCCCGCCAATACCACGCGGTCGCCCTCTTTCAGCCCTTCTTTTACTTCGGCAAACTGGCGGTCGTTCAGGCCGATGCGCACCCAGCGTGACTCAAGCTGTTTACCGTTCATCACCTGTACCTGATAACGATCTTTACCCTGTTGTTCACCAAAGGCGGCTACCGGGACACGCAGGGCGTTCTTCACCTGCTCGGTAATGATAAATACCTGGGCGGTCATCGAAGTTCGCAGCAAGCGCTTACTGTTGGCAATAGCAAATACGCCGCTGTAATACACCGCCGAAGCCTGCTGATTGGAGGAACTTGATGCGTTGTCTTCCTGCAAAGCCTCATTGGGGGCTTCCTGGATCGAGCCCATCACGCTTTCGTAGCGCTGTTTTGGATCGGCCACCACGTAAAACCACAGCGGTTGCCCCACGCGCACCTTCAGGATATCGGTCTCCGAAATACGGGTGTGTACCGTCATGGTATCCACATCCGCCAGCACCAGAATGGTCGGGACGGTTTGTGACGACACGATGGTCTGCCCTTCTTTGGTGACAATCCCCAGCACTTCACCGTCGATCGGCGCAACGATGCGGGTAAAGCCCAGATTGGCCTTGGCCGTTTCCAGCTCCATCTGCGCCTGGACGATCTGCGCGTCGTTGACCTTCAACTGGGCAACCTGGGTTTGGAACTGCGCCTGCGCCTTTTCCAATTCGCTTTTCACCCCTGAACCATCACGATCCAGCTTTTGCTGACGCTTCAGCTCCTGTTGATACTGCTTGAGTGTTGCCAGGGTGACTTGCTTTTGCGCTTCGGCACTTTGCAGGGCAGCTTCAGATTTACGCAGTGCGTTTTGTTGCAAGGTCGGGTCGATTTCCGCCAGCAGTTGCCCGCGAGTGACACGATCGCCCTGCTTCACATACAGCTTTTGCAATTGCCCGTTAACCTGGGCACCAACGCTGACCTGCAGTGCCGGTTTAAGAATGCCGGTGGCCAGCACGGTTTTTTCGATATCGCCACGGGTGATCTCTTCGGTGTCATAGGTATGATCCTGCGCGGGTGTCGAGACGTACCAGACGATCGCGCCGATCAAGGCCACCAGGCACAGCAAGGCGAGCATTACCAGACGGCGAGCCTTGCCAAACATCTTCAGCTTCATCAGCACACCGCCGTAGTCAGTGTCGGTGGTGTTTCGACGCTGGCCACATGGCCATTGCTCACGCGGAACACCCGATCAAACATCGGTAATACGCTCTCGCTGTGCGTTACGGTGATCAACGTTTTATGCCGTTCGCGACAATGTGCCAGCAAGGTGGTCATCACCTGATGCGCCGTTTCCTCATCCAGGTTGGCCGTGGGTTCATCCAACACCAGCACCGGGCGATCGCTGTACATGGCACGTGCCAGCAACAGGCGTTGACGTTGCCCCAGAGACAGCCCAGCATGGCTTTCACGGATCAGGGCATTCAGGCCGCCCGGCAATTTCTCGATCACCGGAGCAAGATTCAGCCCCTCCAGCGAACGCTCAATCTGCCGATGCTTTTGTTCATTAAAGTTCTCATCAAACAGCGTGATGTTTTCCAGCACCGTGGCATTGAACAAGATGTCCTCCTGGCTTTGCAGGAAGAACAGCGCGTGCACCTGCTGATAATCGAGCGGCTGACCATCCACCATTACGTCCCCTTGCTGTGGTGGCATCAGGCCGGTCATCACCTTCAGCAAGGTGCTTTTACCCGCGCCAGACTCACCGACAATGGCAATGCTTTGCCCCGGCCTGAGCGACAGCGAAAGATCGTGTAGCACCGGTTGCTGGGCGTCATAGGCAAAGGCGATATGGTTATAACGCAGTTGCGAGGTGAACGACGGGATGGGCGCAGGGACCGCATCATTGCCTGGCGCCGGTGCAGAACGTGACGGAAACAGATCCCGGGCGCGGGTATCAATCACATTCAGCTGATTCTTTTGCAGGATGGAATAGAAAATTTTGGTGATGTAAGAGGTGAAGATTTCACGCACAAAGCTATAGGCAAAGAACTCACCCAGCGTGATAGTTTCGTTTTTCAACAACGGCAGCGCCAGGAACATAAACAGCACCATCTCCAGGCTGCCGATCAGCTGATACAGGCTGCTTTTGACCTGCTCGTACATTCTCTGCTGCTGGCGGCAGGTAAACAGCGCCAGGGCATATTTGGCAAACAGGCCCTTGCGTTGGCTATCGAGCCCGGCGGACTTGATGGTGGCGAACCCTTGAATGCTCTCAAGGATAAAGTCGCTCTGATCGGCCGTTTTGACCTGCATTTGCTGGGTAAAATAGCGGTCACGATAGATGGCCCAGACGCTAACCAGCCCCATCAGGGTGACACTGATGCCAGACACCATGGCCAGCAGCGGGCTCATATAGCACATCACCGCTAGCGCGATGGCACCGATGATCCAGTCGGTACGCAGGCCGTTATCCAGCTCGATTTTAATGCCCGAGGCCATCTGCCAACTGGCAAAACGGCTAAAGACGTCACCTGGTGCACGTTTATCAAAGAAATTCAGTGAATTACTGAGCAAGCGCGAGAAACCGGCCACGCTGTTGACCACCACGAAACGTTTAATAAATCGCTCGGTGATCCAACGCACGCCGAAGGCCAGCGTGGTCGAAACGACAAACGCCAGCAGGAAGTAAAAATAGGGGAAATCTGTTTTTCCCGCAGAAGAGAAGACCTGGTTGATGGCGCTACTGACCATCGTCGGCATGATAAACAGGGTTAACGAGATCAGAAACGCCAGTATCATCAATCGGTAAATGCCGGGGATACGTGCCGTTTCTTTCAGACTCATGGTGTCGAACATGCGAAAGCGTTTACTGCGCTGCACGTTGGCCAGCGCCTGCGGATCGGGCTGGGTTTCATTGTCCAGCACCAGCGCATAGCCGCTGATATCCAGTTTCAGCGCATCAATCGGCAACAGTTGCTGACCAATGCCCGGATTCATCACGCAGACATGGTTGCCTTTACGGTAGGCCAGCACCACGTAATGGCTGGCACCATAATGCAAAATGGCGGGCAGCGGCAGTTCTGCCAGTTCGTCATGCTCAAAAGCCACGGGATAAGCGGGCATCGCCATTTCGCCCATGATATCGCACAGTCTGGCCAGCGAGGTGCCATGCTGCGAGGCCGGATAGCGTTCACGCAGGCTTTCCAGCGAGACATCAATCCCCTGGGTTTCCGCCATCATGGCGATGCAGGCCAGCCCACATTCGTTAGTTTCGCCTTGAAAGACCAGCGTCGGGATTATCTTTTCCATGATCTGACTTCTTCAATTTCCGGTTTATTCATTGATAAAAAATAACGAATGTGCGTGCCATAACAGCCAGTCCTCGGGGTGCCGGACGATCGAACTCTCAACAATTTCCGGTAGCCTGGCTTTCACACTGCGCGCCGGCATCGGCGGCTCAATGTGGATTTTTATCTCTTTGTCGTAATACAGGTAATAAAACACCACCTGCGCCGACAGCGCTCGGGCAATGCGGATCACGCCGCTGTGCAGATTAGCCGGGCGATCAAACAGACGGCAACCGAGCTTTGCCGTTTGCGCCGTATTGGTATTGACGGTGTAATCCGGAGAGATATCCGGGAAAATCATGATATTGCGTTGATGATCGGCCGCTTCCATAATCGCGCCCATCAGATTGCCAGCAATTTCCCGGTTATCATCATGGATCGAGCAATAGGACAGGTTAACGCGCCCTAATTCCCGCGCCCTGGCGTGATACACCTCCACGCTCACGGAGACAATCGCCGTTGCCTGTCCCGGAAATACCCCGGCACCGACCATACCGGCCAGCACGTCAGAGAGCATATGCAGCGGTGCCAGCACCACCGGGTGCCCTGCCTGATGCAAAGGCTCGACGACCGCATTAAGCTCTGCCTGGCAGCGAGCCAGTTGGGCTGCGACCTGAGGGCTCTGACCATAGGTTGCGGCCAGCTCCAGTAAACGGCGGCGCTGGCTGGTGCGGGCAAAATTCCCTTGGTAGTCGGCCCCGAGCAGGGATTGCTTATTCGCCTCGGCCACAAAGGCACGCCGACGATCGCCCCGGTCATTTAATCGCAGCCAGCGGCTCAGCGCCGCCAGCCCAAGGAACCAACGGTAGTTGCCGTGGCGCAGCAGCCAACAAACCGTCTTGCCGTATGCTCTGCGCAAGGGCAACGAACCGCGTGCCAGGGTTGTGAGCGCCTCTCTCCACGCCAGATACACCCACACGGCAAATAAGCGCATTATTGCTCCAGCGGTTTGTCGTGCTGTAACAGTGACAGCAGATGATCGGCAAACTCAGGGAAATCGCGATCCTGCACGGCCATCCACTTTTTGTTGACGATAAACGTTGGGGTCGCCTTGATTTTGTAATGCCCGGAAACTTTGGTCATATAGTCCAGTAGCTCCGCCACCTGCGGCGTCTGGCTGGCCTTGTTATAGGCAGCAAGATCGATACCGTTTTTCGTTAACCATTTATCGCGATTGACTGGATTACTCAGATCGATTTTGCCTTTGATAATGGCGTCATAAGCGCTCTCACGGTGCTGTGGTTCAATGCCCATCACCGTCAGGGTGGCAAACAACGGGGCAAAGCTCGCCAGGCCATCATTGTTCAGGTTGGCGATATGCACACGGACCAGTTGAGTCCCGGCTGGCATCCGCGCTTCCATCTTGGCAACATTCTCTTCGTTCAAGGCGCAATAGTGGCAGCCGTAAGAGAAGATCTCGACAATCGTATTATCCGTGTTTATCGGGCTGGTTTTAACGTCGCTCTCGCTGACCATAGTCAGAGCCTGTTGTTCAGGACCGGCATTCTGATTCAGCACAAAATAGTGAAAATAAGCCGTGGTGATCAGCGAAGATATAATAATAACCAAAAGGGTATAGGCGAAAAGATAAAAGGGCTTCTTGAACATGAGCGCTACGTCCTAAATTACATATACCCAAAATCTTTCAAGGTTGCGTGTGAATAATCACAAACCTTTATGTATAAGGGTAAATCGATTAGCACTTAATAACGGAGGGATATTGATTGTTTTAGTCAGGCAGGCTGCAATAATCCTTGCAGCAGTCACATCCCTGTCCATTAAAAATGCACGAGAATCAAACAGGCTGATGCGATAAACCCTACCGCACCAGCACTGGCATTAGTTCCTGTCAGACAGGAAACCAACGTTTACATTATGGCTGCGCAGGGCAGCTGCTCAGCGCAACTGGCTTGCTGTCAACGCTAACAACTTTGCCATCTTTGTCTACACAAGTGGTAACAGCATTACAAGTGGTTGGAGTCAGGTTTACATACTCAACGCTACAGGTTTTGCAAGTGCCGCCAACGATTGTGCTAGCTTCAGAAACGTTTAATTTTTTCACAACATCATCCTTATATAAAAGTGAAATAAATAGCCCTAGTTATGTCTATCATCAACGATAGAACAAATCTACGCTCAATATAAAGGCACGATAACCCATGCCTTTATTAAAGCGCAGAATATATGATATTTATTAACTTCTTTGTTACGGCGAGGGCAAAGATACCGTGATCTCTAAAACAGATCAATGGTATTTTTATTGATAAATATTATATAAGAATTATATTACGGAATTATTGATGGAGGATTATTCTTATGAAAACAAGGGTGATTACCCATAAAATCAGAACCAACCCCTAGAGTTATCGCATTAGTTAAAAAAAGCCAAATACAGGATCATTCTTATTAGATAAGAATAATCACATTCCATGGGTGGAAAATTTTAGAGAAAAAATGGACGTACCCCAACTCAGTCAACGGCCCTAGCCGATGGGGTATAATCAAAAAGGCATCATCTCCTCACGGTTGTGAAGCACTACGCATTGTTTTTCAACGCCGCGTAACACGGACGTATTGCGGTGGAACAGCCACGCATAATCCACATTCCGCCCTCGCCACCCGCTGTTGGTCATTTTAACGTTGCCTCCTGATGACACGGAGGAAACAACAGATGGAAACACAACGCGGTTTTACCCTGATCGAATTAATGGTGGTGATTGCCATCGTCGCCATCCTCAGCGCCATTGGCATTCCTGCCTATCAGCGCTATATCCAGAAGGCCGCCATGACCGATATGTTGCAGGCCATGGTGCCGTACAAAATGGCGGTTGAATTGTGCGCATTGGAAGGCGGTGGCCCGTCAGGCTGCGATGCGGGCAGCAAAGGGATCCCTGCTGGGGCGACAACACGTTACGTCAGCAGTATCAAGGTCACCGGGGGAACCATCAACCTGATCGGCACACAGAGCCTGCAAGGCCTGACGGTGACTCTGGCTCCCACAATGGACTCCACCGGCCCCATGCGCTGGGCACGCCAATGCAGCAGTAGTAACACCAGCCTGCAGGAAACCTGCCAGGAAGTTTTCCGTTTTGATGATGCAGCGCAGTAAAGGAGGGGCGGTATGGAAATCAGCGATGAAATCCACGCGCTGTGCCAGCGCTATCAGGCACTGGCACTCAGCGAAGACGAGCAGCGGCTGACTATCGCCCTGCATGGTGAAATCCCTGCGGCACTGGTGAGCGCTCTGCGTTTCGCCACCGGCAAAAGCGTGGGGATTGAGCAATGGCCCGTTGCCCGGTTGGAACAGGCGCAGAACCAGCGGCAATCCCTCGCTCTGGTTCCACCGCCGGAAAATACCGAGGAGCGGCCCCCTTCGCTTAACGACGACAGCGACACGCCGGTGGTGCAATTTATTAACCAAACGCTGCGTAGCGCCATTCAACGGCGTGCCTCTGACGTGCATTTTGAACCTTATCAGCAACGATTCCGCGTCAGACTAAGGATTGACGGAGTGCTGCAGGCAATTGCCTCTCCCCCCTTTTCGCTGGCGGCCAGGATCACTGCCAGGTTGAAGATCATGGGGCAACTGGATATCGCCGAGCGCCGCCTGCCACAGGACGGCCAACTCAGCGTGCAGCTGGATAATGCCAGTTTCTCAATGCGGATATCCAGCTTACCCACGCTGCATGGGGAAAAGGTGGTACTGAGGATCCTGCAAACCGATCGCCAGGAATTGCCGCTCGAGCAGCTTGGTATGAGCCAGGAAGCGCTTGGATGCTATGCCAATGCCCTCTGCAACCCACAAGGCATGATCCTGGTGACCGGCCCGACCGGCAGCGGTAAAACCGTGACGCTGTACAGCGGGTTACGTCAGTTGAACGATGCACAGAGCAACCTGTGCAGCGTTGAAGATCCTATCGAGATCCCGGTGTTCGGTATTAACCAGACGCAGATCAACAGTAAAACCGATCTGGACTTCGCTCGCGTGTTACGGGCCCTGCTACGCCAGGATCCAGATGTCATCATGATCGGCGAGATCCGCGATAAAGAAACGGCAGAAATTGCCGTCAAGGCGGCACAAACCGGGCATTTGGTGCTGTCGACCCTGCACACCAATTCCACCTGCGAAACGCTGACTCGCCTGACCCAAATGGGCATTCCCGGTTACCTACTGTCTGCCTGCCTGAAACTGGTGATCGCCCAACGCCTGGTGCGGCGTTTGTGCCCTCATTGCCGCTATCCACAAGTTGAGATCCTGCACTTCCCGGCCACCATTTGGCAGGAACCCCTGATCCCGTGGCGTGCGGCCGGCTGTGAGCACTGCTTTGGCGGTTATTACGGCCGGATCGGCGTTTACGAACTGCTGAAGATCACGCCCGAAATCCAACATGCCCTGATGCAAAATGCCTCGGTGATCCAATTGGCCGATATCGCACAACAGCAGGGTCAAACAACACTGCTGCAAGCGGGCCTGGGGCTAGTCGCCCAGGGGACAACCTCGCTGGAGGAACTGTACCGCGTGGTCGGGGTGACAGCACAGGGTGAGAGCACGCCATGAAAACTCGCCGTCTGTTCACTTGGCAAGCCATCGACAGCCAAGGTGGAATTCGCCATGGCGAGTTGCTGGCAGAGGAGAAAAATCAGGTCTATCAGCATTTGCTGGAGCAAGGATTGCAGCCTTACCAACTGGGGGCGGGGAAACGGGTCTCTGCACGTCAATGGCGTGGCGAACCAATGATCCAATTCACCCGCCAGTTGGCTACCTTGTTGCAAGCAGGGTTACCGCTGGTCAACAGCCTACAGTTGCTGGCTCAGGAGCATCAGTCGGCAGCCTGGCGCTGTCTGTTGCTGGAAATCAGCAATAGCGTGGCGATGGGGCAGCCCTTTTCCGAAGTGATTGCAGAGCAACATCGCATATTCCCCCTAATCTACCGCCAACTGATCGCCATCGGTGAATTGACGGGCAATCTGGATCGCTGCTGCCTGCAGTTGGCACAGCAACAGGAAGCCCAGCAAAGGCTACAGAAAAAGGTGCTGAAGGCACTGCGCTACCCGATGTTTATCTGCCTGGTGGCCATTTCAGTCACCATTCTGATGTTGGTGATGGTGCTGCCGGAGTTTGCCAAGATTTATCAATCATTCGACGCCCCGTTGCCTTGGTTTACTCAAGGGCTACTGGCACTGTCCGGCGCATTGATCGCTACCGGGCCTTATCTATTGCTCACAGTGGCTGGGCTGGCAGGATTTTATTGGCGCAGGTTGCATCCGTTAGCAAATTGGCAGCAACGTGAGCAAGCAATGCTGCTACGTATCCCGTTGATTGCCTCTTTGGTCAAGGGTAATTGCCTGAGCCAGGTGTTCCGTATTCTGGCCATGACACAGCAGGCCGGATTGACGCTGGTGGCAGGGCTAGGCACGGCAAAGTTATCGGTGAATATTGTGTTTTATTGCCAGGCGCTGACGGCGATCGAACAGCAGCTCTCTCAAGGGTATCCCTTCCACAGCGCACTAGCTCAACAGCCGCTGTTTCCTTCTTTGTGCCAGCAATTAGTGCGGGTGGGGGAAGAGTCCGGCACGTTGGATATTCTGTTGGACAAGCTGGCAGTCTGGCACGAACAACAAACCTATGAACTCGCCGATACGCTGGCGCAAACGCTGGAGCCGTTGCTGATGATAGTGGTTGGCGGGATTGTGGGGACGTTGGTGATCGCGATGTATTTGCCGATATTCCAGTTGGGAAACGTGCTGGGGTAACGCTCTCTATTTTCGCGCTGTGTGATACGGGCACATACTGTGCCCGTACAAGGTCAGGCAATTATTTGCTGCCGAAAACGCGGTTTTCCTGCTCCGCCACGCGGATAAAGGTGGTGCGTTTGGTCAGCTCTTTCAGACGTTCTGCGCCCACATAAGTACAAGCAGAACGCAGGCCGCCGAGGATATCGCGCACGGTAAACTCGACTTCACCACGCAGCGGCAGCTTGACGGTTTTACCTTCCGCAGCACGGTAGCCGGCTACACCGCCCACATGGCGTTTCATGGCAGACTCTGAGCTCATACCGTAGAACAGCATGAACTTCTCACCGTTTTCTTCCACCACGGTGCCTTCACATTCGTCGTGCCCGGCCAACATCCCGCCCAGCATGACAAAGTCTGCGCCGCCGCCGAAGGCTTTCGCCACATCACCCGGAACAGAACAACCGCCATCGCTGACAATCTGCCCACCTAGGCCGTGTGCGGCATCGGCACATTCGATGACCGCGGAAAGCTGCGGATAGCCCACGCCGGTTTTCACACGGGTGGTACAGACCGAACCAGGACCAATCCCGACCTTGACGATGTCGGCACCGGACAGTACCAGCTCTTCCACCATTTCACCGGTAACCACGTTACCCGCGCAGATCACATGGCTAGGACAAGCTTCACGGGCTTTTTTCAGGAAGGCAACAAAGTGTTCGGAGTAGCCGTTGGCCACGTCGATGCAGATAAATTTCAGCGCCGGGGAAAGTGCCAGGATCTGCTTCATCTTGACGAAGTCGGCTTCAGAAGTGCCGGTAGACACCATCACATGACGCAATACAGATTCGGACGAGCGCTGAACAAACTCGGCCCATTGCTCAACGGTGTAGTGTTTATGAACGGCGGTAAGAACGTCGAAGGTTGCCAGGGCCTCGGCCATGCGGAAGGTGCCAACCGTATCCATATTGGCGGCAATAATCGGCACACCGGACCAGTTGTAACCTGAATGTTTGAAGGTAAACTGGCGCTCCAGTTCAACTTCCGAGCGGCTTTTCAGCGTGGAACGCTTTGGGCGGATCAACACATCTTTAAAGCCTAACTTCAAATCTTCTTCAATACGCATGACTTATGATTTCCTGGTTTTTGGCGACGGATCGCAAGGGGATTTCGAACCACTACCCTATGAATTTCAAGTTTTACCTTGAAAGGCGGCGGGTATTGTTATTGCCAGTTCCAGTGGTGTTATCATACGCACTAATAATCGCTCGGCAAGACTGCGATTTCGCCTTTATTTACGGTACAATCCCACAAATTTACCTGTGACATCCCAATGTGATTGCCGCCTCATTTTCTCGATCCTGCCGTTCAAATTATCCCTCTCAAAACGCCAACCGCAGGGCAAGTCAGACGCACCCGCTTGCACTTCTGCGCGATCGCTTTATGATTCGTTTATAATTTTTAGAGAATATCAGGATCCCCTTTGACCATGGCCTACCTAGTGGCATTAACCGGCGGTATCGGCAGCGGCAAGTCCACCGTTGCCAACGCCTTTGCACGTTTTGGCGTGGCCATTGTGGATGCGGATATCATTGCTCGCCAGGTTGTTGAGCCTGGAACCCCGGCATTGGACGCCATTGCGGCACATTTTGGTAATGAAATGTTGCTGGCGGATGGATCCCTCAACCGTGCGGCTTTGCGTCAAAGGATCTTCAGCGATCCCGACGAAAAGCGCTGGCTAAACCAGTTGCTGCACCCGCAGATCCAGCGGGAAACGCAGCGTCAGCTAGCCAACGCCCAGAGTTGTTACGTACTATGGGTAGTCCCCTTGCTGGTAGAAAACGGCCTGCAGGATCGTGCCGACCGCGTTTTAGTGGTGGATGTCGACAGCGAAACACAATTAGCCAGAACCATGGCCCGCGACGGCATCAGCCGTCAGCAGGCGCTGAATATTCTGTCTGCACAGGCCACGCGCGAACAACGTCTGGCCGTGGCGGATGACGTAATTGACAATAGCGGTAGCGCACAAGGAATTGAATCCCATGTCGCCGCATTGCATCAACACTATCTTGAGCTGGCAACCTCAGCGACCCGACAGGATCACACCGAATGAGTGACGCTTCCCCGACCGTTCTCTTTGAACACCCGTTAAATGAAAAAATGCGCACCTGGCTGCGGATCGAGTTTTTATTACAGCAACTGCATGGCCAAAGAGCGCTGAGCGAAACCGCTATCGCCCTGACCTTTTTCCGCACCGTTGCGGACCTGCTGGACGTATTGGAACGTGGCGAAGTACGTACCGAACTGCTCAAAGAGCTGGAACGCCAGCAGCAGAAATTACTGCAGTGGGCAGAATTGCCCGGTGTCGATATCTCAGTGGTCAATCAGCTACGCAGCCAGTTGAAGGGCTGTGCCTCTGCGCTGATGTCTGCCCCGCGTATGGGCCAGGCGCTGCGTGAAGACCGGCTGATTAGCCTGGTTCGCCAACGTCTGAGCATTCCTGGCGGCTGTTGCAGCTTTGATTTACCTACGCTGCATATGTGGATGCACGTAGCGCAGCATGAACGTGATGCCGACGTGGCAGACTGGTTGCAAACCCTCGAACCCTTGAATCAGGCGCTGACCATCGTGTTGGATCTGGTGCGCCAGGCCGGGCCGTTTCGCAATCAGATCAGCCTCAACGGCTTCTTCCAGGATAACGCCGAAGGGGCAGATCTGTTACGCTTGCGTATTAACCTGGCTTACCAGCTTTACCCGCAGATTTCCGGCCACAAGACGCGCTATGCCATCCGTTTCCTGCCGCTAGACAGCGAAAACGGCACAGTGCCAGAGCGTCTTACCTTTGAGCTGGCCTGTTGCTAGCATATGAAATTAACCTTTTATACCCTAAGAATTTCAAGTTGCAGCTAGGCACCAAGCTCACTCATCCTCAGGAGCTTACTTTTGTAAGTGACTGGGGTGAGTGAGTGCAGGTAACAACGCTGCAGCTTGAAAGGCGACGGGTATGAGGGAGAAAGGAATGAATATGACCGTAGTAAAATGCCCAACCTGTGGCAAAGGCGTGGTTTGGGGTGAAGTCAGCCCGTATCGCCCGTTCTGCTGCAAACGCTGCCAGTTGATCGATCTTGGTGAATGGGCCGATGAAGAGAAACGCATTCCCAGCAATAATGAGCTGAATGAAAGCGAAGATTGGAGTGAAGAGGATAAGGATCTTTAAAGTGGTGTTATTAGGCCTGGTAGCCCAGGCCTAAAATGCACTACGCGGCACTGGCCTGCGCCACCAACAGTTTGATGATACTGACGTTGGCTTCGGGGAACTCTTCCTCGCGCAGGTCGGCCTGTTTCACCCAACGCATCGGCTGGCCTTCACGGCCATAGGGTTCACCCGCCCAATCTTCCACCAGATAGAAATTCAGCGTTACGATCCGGTCAGTAAAGCGGTGCTCCAGCACCTCCAGCAGCCGTGCCTGATTGGCGTGGATCCCGGTTTCTTCCAGCAATTCGCGGCCTAATGCCTGCTCTGGCGTTTCGCCCTGCTCAATCTTGCCACCAGGGAATTCCCAAAAACCAGCCATGTGCGAATCCGCAGCGCGGCGTGTGATGAAGATCTCCTGCTGTGGGTTACGGATAATCCCTACGGCGATGTTCAGGTGCTTCATCGCATCCTCCAGATGTTACCACTTAAAAAAAGGGCTCAGCATGCTGAGCCCTTACCATTAACCGTTCACTGCACTCGGCTTATTTTTGCAGGCGGCCGTGGCACTGCTTGTATTTCTTACCGGAACCGCATGGGCAAGGATCGTTACGCCCTACTTTACGTTCGGCGACTGCCGGAGCGTTCGGATCGGTGACCGCCAGGGCGTTTTCTTCCTGGTGGCTCAGCTGTTGCTGGCGTGCCAGACGCTCGGCTTCTTCACGACGTTGCAGCTCCAGGGCTTCAACCTCTTCCGGCATGCGTACCTGAACCTTGCTCAACACGCTGATCACTTCATATTTCAGCGATTCCAGCATGGTGGCAAACATGTTGAAGGACTCACGCTTGTATTCCTGCTTCGGATCTTTTTGCGCATAGCCACGCAGGTGGATACCCTGACGCAGGTAATCCATCGCCGCCAGGTGCTCTTTCCACAGGGAATCCAGCGTCTGCAGCATCACGCCTTTTTCGAAGTTGCGCATCATTTCGGCGCCAACAACCTCTTCTTTGCGCAGGTAATCTTCCTTCGCCTTCGCCATGATACGTTCACGCAGCGTTTCTTCGTGCAGCTCAGGCTCTTTATCCAGCCACTCGGCGATCGGCATATCCAGATCGAAGTCGTTTTTCAGGCGTTCTTCCAGCCCTTTCACGTCCCACATTTCTTCCAGCGACTGCGGCGGAATGTAGCTGTCGATGGTGGTTTTGAACACGTCTTCACGGATGCTGTTGATGGTTTCGCTCACGTCAGACACGTCGAGCAATTCGTTACGCTGGCTATAGATCGCACGGCGCTGGTCGTTGGCCACATCATCGTATTCCAGCAGTTGCTTACGAATATCGAAGTTACGGCTTTCAACCTTGCGTTGCGCATTAGCAATGGCTTTGGTAACCCACGGGTGCTCGATAGCTTCGCCATCCTTCATACCCAGTTTACGCATCATGCCAGAAACACGATCCGAGGCGAAAATACGCATCAACGCATCTTCCATTGACAGGTAGAAGCGGGAAGAACCGGCATCACCCTGACGGCCGGAACGGCCACGCAGCTGGTTGTCGATACGGCGTGATTCGTGACGTTCGGTACCGATAATGTGTAAGCCACCGGCGGCCAGTACGGCGTCGTGACGAATTTTCCAGGCTGCTTTAATTTCGGCAATCTGCTCTTCAGTCGGATCTTCCAGATGGGAGATTTCACTCTGCCAACTGCCGCCCAATACGATATCGGTACCACGACCGGCCATGTTGGTGGCGATGGTTACTGCGGCAGTCTGACCCGCATTGGCCACAATATCCGCTTCCATGGCGTGGAATTTGGCGTTCAGAACCTTGTGTTCGATCCCTGCCTTGGTCAGCTCACGGGAAACCACTTCCGATTTCTCAATCGAGATGGTCCCCACCAGCACCGGCTGGCCGTTGGCGGTACGCTCACGGATATCTTCGATGATCGCCGCGATCTTCTCTTTTTCGGTCATGTAGACCAGATCCGGCATATCTTTACGGATCATTGGGCGGTTGGTCGGCACCACGATGGTATCGAGCTTGTAGATGGAGCTGAATTCGAAAGCTTCGGTGTCCGCCGTACCGGTCATACCGGCCAGCTTCTCATAGAGACGGAAATAGTTCTGGAAGGTGATAGAAGCCAGCGTCTGGTTTTCGTTCTGGATCTCTACGCCTTCTTTAGCTTCTACCGCCTGGTGCAGACCATCGGACCAGCGGCGGCCCTGCATGGTACGGCCGGTGTGTTCGTCAACGATAATGACTTCACCGTCTTTAACGATATAGTCAACGTCGCGGGTGAACAGCACGTGGGCACGCAGCGCGGCGGTGACGTGGTGCATCAGCATGATGTTGGTTGGTGAATACAGCGATTCGCCTTCATCCATGATGCCCGCTTCCATCAGCATCTCTTCGATCATGATCAGGCCGCGTTCGGTCAGGTGAACCTGGCGCGCTTTTTCATCGACTGAGAAGTGCCCTTCCCCCTGGAAGGTGTCGGAGTCTTCTTTTTCCTGGCGGATCAGCTGTGGGATCAGCTTGTTAACACGCTTATACATCTCTGAGCTGTCTTCGGCCGGGCCGGAGATGATCAGCGGCGTACGCGCTTCGTCGATCAGGATGGAGTCAACCTCATCCACCAGCGCATAGTGCAGCTTACGCTGTACGCGCTCTTCCGGGCTGAACGCCATGTTGTCACGCAGGTAGTCAAAGCCGTATTCGTTGTTGGTACCGTAAGTAATATCTGCGGCATAGGCTTCACGCTTGGCCGGAGCAGGCATGCCAGGCAGGTTGATACCCACGCTCAAACCCAGGAACTCGAACAGCGGACGGTTGTTTTCGGCGTCACGCTGGGCCAGGTAGTCGTTGACGGTAACCACGTGCACGCCACGGCCGCTCAGGGCGTTCAGATAGGCAGGCAGGGTTGCGGTCAGGGTTTTACCTTCACCGGTACGCATCTCGGCGATACAGCGGTCGTTGAGCACCATCCCGCCCAACAGCTGCACGTCGAAGTGACGCATGCCGAAGACTCGTTTACTGGCCTCACGCACTACGGCGAAGGCTTCCGGGATCAGGCTTTCCAGCACTTCGCCCTTTTTCAGACGCGCGCGAAACTCATCGGTCTTGGCCTGCAGTTCGCTATCAGACAGTTTTTCCATGTCTGGTTCCATACGGTTGATCATCTCAACCGCTTTGCGCATACGGCGCAGGGTACGATCGTTGCTGCTACCAAAAACTTTGGTCAATAGTTTGATTAACATGATTCTTTATATCTCTTACGCGACGACACCATAATGGCCGTCAACAAGCTGTTGTGTTGTTTGTTTTTTGCTGCCCTGAGGGCAAAGATTAGCCGAGGGCTGCAGGCCCGGCGCGAATACCTTGCACCTGAGCGAGCCACAGCCCGGCCTGATGCTGCGCCAAAGAAGGAACGATAGGGTGATGGGTATCACGAATGATAGTCGGTGGTTTTGGCTCGTGCGTCAGTAGCGCATTGAGCGTGGAGAGCAGGGCAAGCTGAGCCACCTGTAATGGAGGTTCAACCGCAACGGTCTCCGTTTCCTGCACCCGGGCATAGACGGCCTGAGGTGCCAGAGCAAAAGAGAGGTGACGAATGACGGTTCGAAGCGCATGCTGGTGCCAGTAATCAACGTTAAACGTTGGGCGACGATGCACTTCTTGCAGTAACGCCAGGCTGTTGAAGGCGTGACTGGCGGAATTTTGCCGGTTAAGACTGGACGAGGTGCTCGGTAATGCGCTTTGATCGACGGTGCCGGACAGATTTTGCGGTACGCCAAGCGTAGCCGCTACCATCCCCAACAGGAGATGAGGCCAGAAATAACGTCTGCCAAATTGTCGCCAACGATTTAGAATACCGATCACGTGTTTATTATCCGCCGGAGCCCATTATGCGCGATAGCCGTCCACAATTATTAGATATCCTGTTTGACGACGCGTCTGCAACAGAGAAAGGACCGCTGCATAACGTTCAGCAACGCGCTACCGCGCTACTGAAACTCAATCGTGCCGTGAAGGGGTTATTGCCCGCTCAGTTGCACCCTTGGTGCCGTGTCGCCAACTTCAGACAGGGTATTTTAGTGCTGGAAACCGCCAATGCCAGTTGGATGATGCGCTTACGCTATGAACAACCCAGCCTGCTCTCCGCACTACGAGCGCAAATTCTACCATCTTTGTCGTCAATCGACATCAGGATTAATCCTTCGTTGATGGCAAAAGGCAGCAGCCAGGTACAAAACCACGGCAAAAGCACGGAAAATGGCCAGCAAGCAGAGGTACCTATGCGTCATTTGAGCCTGGAAAGTGCGGATGCATTACGGGGATTGGCGGCGCAGAGCCCAGAAAAATTGCGCAAGATATTAGAACGACTGGCCTCGTTGGCAGGAGAGAGAGCCAACGCGACCGGTCGTGATAAGTAATTGACGTCTTGGCAGTTTAGGCCAGTACGGTTGATGGAGCCTTGAATGCCAACGGCATTTCGGCTTCATCCTGGAATGTCACGAATTCCCAAGCTTCCTGTTTCGCCAACACGGCTTGCAGCAACTTGTTGTTCAGCGCATGGCCTGATTTGTACGCGGTGAACGCGCCAATGATGTTATGGCCGCACATGAACAGATCGCCGATGGCATCCAGCATTTTGTGGCGTACGAATTCGTCTTCGAAGCGCAGGCCGTCTTCGTTGAGGACACGATAGTCATCCACCACAATCGCGCAATCGAAACTGCCGCCCAGAGCCAGGCCACGGGACTGCAGATACTCGATATCACGCATGAAACCGAAGGTACGCGCACGGCTGATTTGGCGTACGAACGAATCGGCTGAGAAATCCAGACGATAGCGTTGGGTACTGGCATCAATCGCCGGGTGGTTGAAGTCGATGGTGAAGTCCAGGCGGAACCCGTTATGCGGGGACAGCTCTGCCCACTTGTCGCCATCTTCAACGCGTACAGTGTCTTTCAGACGCAGGAATTTCTTCGCCGAGTTCAGCTCTTCAATGCCGGCATCCAGCAACAGATAGACAAACGGGCTGGCACTACCGTCCATGATCGGGATTTCGGCAGCGTCAACTTCAATAATGATGTTGTCGATACCCAAGCCCGCCAACGCAGCATTAAGATGCTCAACGGTGGAAATACGCACGTCTGACTCATTCACCAGGCAAGTACAGAGCATGGTATCACGCACGGATTTTGCATCAGCCGGGAAATCAACCGGTGGATTCAAGTCAGTGCGACGATAGATGACCCCGGTATTAGCCGACGCTGGGCGCATTGTCAGCGTGACTTTCTTGCCGGTATGTAAACCGACACCAGTCGCCTGAACAATACGTTTTAATGTCCTTTGTTTGATCATCGTTTTATCTCGCAATGTTATCAATCCAACCAGCCCAGCATACAGCAAGGCCGGTGGGACAGTTTAGCACAAAGAGCGGAGATTCCAAATTATCAGCTTATTCCTAATCTGCCTGCTTACGCAGGAAGGCCGGGATATCCAGATAATCAGGCTCTTTGTTTGGTTGCGCGCTCTGATCGTTCACCACCTTGGCAGCAGGTTTCACTTCCTGCTGCAGCGGTGACATACCATGCTGCTGGTAACGGTGATCCATCACTGGCTGGCTGGCCTGTTTATTGGTTACCAGGGTGATTTCAGGACGTTTGTCCATACCGATACCGGTCGCAACTACGGTCACGCGCAGTTCGTCGTTCATTTCCGGATCCAGCGAGGTACCGATTACCACGGTCGCATTGTCGGAAGCGAAAGCACGAATGGTGTTACCCACGGTTTCGAACTCATCCAGACGCAGGTCGAAGCCAGCGGTGATGTTGACCAGCACGCCACGGGCGCCGGACAGGTCGATATCTTCCAGCAGTGGGCTGGAGATCGCCATTTCCGCCGCTTCTTCGGCACGGTCTTCGCCACAGGCAACGCCAGAACCCATCATCGCGTAGCCCATTTCGGACATCACGGTGCGAACGTCAGCAAAGTCGACGTTCATCAGGCCTGGACGGGTGATCAGTTCGGCAATACCCTGCACCGCGCCTTTCAGCACGTCGTTAGCCGCGCCGAATGCGTCCAGCAGAGAAATGCCACGGCCCAGAACTTTCAGCAACTTGTCGTTCGGGATGGTGATCAGCGAGTCCACGTGCTTGGACAGCTCGGCGATACCCTGCTCCGCGAATGCCATGCGCTTCTTGCCTTCAAAGTTGAAAGGCTTGGTCACTACGGCCACGGTCAGAATACCCAGATCTTTTGCGACTTCTGCCACCACTGGCGCAGCACCGGTACCGGTACCGCCACCCATACCAGCCGCGATGAAGACCATGTCTGCACCTTCCAGAGCGGCGCGCAGGGCTTCACGGTCTTCTTCCGCTGAATTACGACCCACTTCCGGGTTCGCGCCTGCACCCAGACCTTTGGTAATACCGCTACCAATCTGGATGGTTTGGCCAACTGCCGTTTTACGCAGCGCCTGAGCGTCTGTATTAACGGCGAAGAATTCAACACCTTCGATGCGCTCGCGCACCATGTGTTCAACGGCATTGCCACCGCCACCGCCGACGCCGATGACTTTAATCACCGCGTCATTGGTTAGTTCCATTGGTTCAAACATAGTTTCTCTCCGTTTTGTGCCTGTCGCTGCGAGATCATAAAAAGATTACTCAGCATGATCTCTTTGTCTAAACATTAAAACTCTTTTCTCAGCCAGCTATTGATGCGTTTAAACCAATTGCCCACCGAGGCGCGTTTTTCTACTTCTGCCTCACCGCTCAGGTGAGACTCTTTTCCATAGTGCAGTAGCCCGACCGCTGTAGAATAGTAAGGCTCTTGCGCGTAATCCGTCAGACCCGTGATGTTCAAGGGTTGGCCGATGCGTACCTGGGTATGGAATACCCGTTGCGCACAGGCTGCCAGGCCATCAATCTGGGCGGCACCGCCGGTCAGCACAATACCCGCTGCCAGATGATGCTTCACCCCTTGCTGACGCAGTTGCTCCTGCAATTGCAATATTTCATCGTTAACCAGATTCAACAGTTCGGTGTAGCGCGGCTCAATCACTTCAGCCAATGTCTGTCTTTGCAGACTCCGAGGAGGCCTTCCCCCCACGCTAGGAACCTCAACACTTTCATCCTTGCTAACAATCGACCCAAGTGCACAACCGTGTCGAACTTTAATCGCTTCCGCGTCGGTCGGCGGCGTGCCGAAGGCGTAGGCGATATCGCTGGTGACCACGTTCCCGGCGTAAGGGATCACTTTGGTGTGGCGCAGAGCACCGCCGGTATACACCGCCATATCCATGGTGCCCCCGCCGATATCTACCACACAGACGCCGAGCTCGCGCTCATCTTCGGTCAGCACCGCATAACTGGCGGCCAGACCGGCGAAAATCAGTTGGTCCACTTTCAGACCACAACGTTCCACTGCTTTGACAATGTTCTTGGCCATGTCGTTATGGCAGGTGATCAGGTGCACCTTGGCCTGCATACGCACGCCGGATAACCCAACCGGGTTTTTGATGCCTTCCTGATAGTCGATGGCGTATTCCTGAGGGATAACGTGCAGGATGCGGTGTTCGTCGCGCACACGCACCGACTTGGCGGTATGCACCACGTTCTCCACGTCTTCCTGTGTCACTTCCTCTTCGGAGATCGGCACCATCCCGATCTCGTTCTGACAGCTGATATGCTTACCCGACAAGGCCAGGTAAACCGAGGAAATCTGACAATCCGCCATCAGTTCGGCCTGATCGATAGCGCGCTGTACGCACTTGACTACCGATTCCAGATCGTTAACGCCACCCTTATCCATACCGCGAGACGGGCAACTGCCCACCCCGATAATGTTGACCATGCCATCGGGCAAAACTTCCCCCACCAATGCGGAGACTTTTGCGGTACCGATCTCCAGTCCAACTACCAGTTTTCTGTCCGTCGACTTGATCATTGTTGTTTTGCCTGTGCCTGATTCTGTTGCTGATTACTGTTTGGCCGATCGCCTACGGCTGCCTGCGGGTCGATAAACGCCGGAGCCCAGCCGACTGAGGCACCGGAGTCATAGCGTAAATCGACATAGCTGACGCGCTTGTTTTCCGCCTGCGCCTGCTGCAACAGCACCGGATAAAGCCCGATGAAGCGTTGCAAGCGACCCATGCGATCGTCACGTCCCAGTTCCAGCCGAACATCGTTATCCAAAGCCAACTGCCACGAATGGCGGGCCGTCATGGACGCCATCTTAAGCTGATACTTGCTGGCTGCCAGCACGCCGTTCATCGCGCGGTAACCTTCCAGAACATCCTGTTCGCTGCCTTCCGGACCATAGAGCAACGGTAATTTCTGATTGCCCAAACGCTGCGCCGGAATGCTGAACGACTTGCCCTCGGCATCAACCATGTGCAAATCATTCCAATGCGCCACCGGGACATACTCCACCAGGTGGATTTTCAGCTCATCCGGCCACTGTTTACGTACGCTGGCCTGCTTGACCCACGGCAGACGCTCGATCTGCTGCTGGATGATGTCCACATCCTGCGTCATAAAGGTGCCTGGTGCTCCCAAAGCCAAGATCGCCTGGCGAACATCGTCGTTAGTGGTGAAATGGCGTTCACCGGTCAATACCAGCCTTGAGAGCGGCAGACGGCTGGCATCTTGCATCCAACCCACCACTACCCAGCCGCACCACAGGATGGTGCCTAACACCATCAGCAGGAAAATCATCCCTGCCAGTTGGGTGCCATTGCTGCGGCGTGGGCCGTTATCCGCCTCGCGCTCGCGTGCATTCAGAGCCGCTTGCGACATCTCAGTCAGCCAATGCCAGAATTCCCGCAACCAACTGCGAGAAAGTTAATCCGGACTGCCGGGCCGCCATCGGGACCAGGCTGTGGCTGGTCATGCCTGGTGAAGTGTTCGCTTCCAGTAGGTAGAAGCTACCATCACTGTCTTGCATGACATCAACACGTCCCCAGCCGCTGCAATCCAGCCCACGGTAAGCCCGCAGTGCCAGCGCAGCCATAGCGGCTTCCTGCTGTGTATCCAGGCCGCTCGGGCAAAAATACTGCGTATCGTCGGAAATATATTTGGCCTGGTAATCGTAAAACACGCCAGCGGGCTGAATACGGATGGAAGGCAGCACCTTATCGCCCAAGATCGCCACGGTGTATTCCGGACCGCTGAGCCATTTCTCTACCAGTACATCCTCATCATGACGGAAAGCTTCTTCCAACGCCCCTTCCAGGGCTGCGCGTTCGGTCACTTTGCTCATGCCAACGCTGGAACCTTCGCGGCTTGGCTTCACAATCAGCGGCAATCCCAGAGCGTCAATGGCAGCCAGTTGGCTTTGCCGATCGTTGCCCAGATACTGGCGGCGGCTCAGCGCCACGTAAGGTGCCACCGGCAGCCCCATCGACTGCCACACCATTTTGCTGCGCCATTTATCCATGGTCAGCGCCGAGGCCATCACGCCGCTGCCGGTATAAGGCAACTGCAAAAACTCCAGCAGACCTTGCAATGTACCATCTTCACCGCCCCGCCCGTGCAGCGCGATGAACACTTTGGTGAACCCCTGCGCTTTCAGCTCGGTGACAGGGAAGTCACGGGTGTCGATGCCATGGGCATCAATGCCCGCTTCTCGCAACCCGGCCAGCACGGCCGCGCCAGATTGCAGTGAAACTTCACGTTCTGCGGAGGTACCACCCAGCAATACGGCGACTTTATCAGCCATGATGATCCTCCTCTTTGATCTGCGGTTGCAGTTTTAGTTCAGCCAGCCGGCGCGCGATTTTACCGACATTGCCAGCCCCTTGCACCAGCACCAGGTCGTCCCCTTGCAACAACTGCGCCAACAGCGTTGGCACGGTATCCGCATCGGACACCAGGATCGGATCCAATTTGCCGCGATTGCGAATGGTACGGCACAGGCTACGGCTATCAGCACCAGGGATCGGAGCTTCACCCGCCGGATAGACATCCAGCATCAGCAACACGTCAACCTGCGACAACACATTGGCGAAATCGTCATACAGATCGCGAGTACGGGTATAGCGGTGCGGCTGGAAGATCATCACCACCCGCTTGGTTGGCCAACCGGCACGCGCGGCCTTGATGGTCGCATCCACTTCCGTTGGGTGGTGGCCATAATCGTCCACCAACATGGCACTACCCTGTTTTTCGTTCACCGCCGCCAATGGGAACTCGCCCAGGAAATCGAAGCGACGCCCCGTCCCCTGGAAACCGGCCAGCGCACGCAGAATGGCTTCGTCGGCAATGCCTTCTTCCGTCGCCACGGCAACCGCCGCCGCCGCGTTTAAGGCGTTATGGCGGCCCGGTGCATTCAGGGTCACCGTCATCAACGGCTTATCCTGACGGCTCAGGGTAAAGTGCCCCTGCGGCCCGATCTGGCTGTAGCTCTCGATACGCACATCCGCATCCTCGCTAAAGCCGTAGGTGGTGATATGGCGACCCACGCGCGGCAACAACTCACGCACGACCGGATCGTCAATGCACATTACCGCACGGCCATAGAACGGCAGGTTATGCAGGAAGGTGATAAACGTCTGCTTCAAATTCTCGAAGTCACCATGGTAGGTATCCATATGGTCGGCTTCGATGTTGGTGACAATCGCCACCATCGGTTGCAAATGCAGGAACGACGCGTCGCTCTCATCCGCTTCCGCAATCAGGTAACGGCTAGAACCCAAACGTGCGTGGGTACCCGCCGCTTTCACCAGCCCACCGTTAACAAACGTTGGGTCAAGACCGGCTTCGGCGTAAATGCTGGACACCATCGCCGTGGTGGTAGTTTTGCCGTGCGTACCGGCGATGGCAATGCCATGGCGATAGCGCATCAGCTCGGCCAGCATTTCTGCCCGCTGGATCACCGGAATGCGCGCCTCGCGGGCTGCGACGATCTCCGGGTTGTCTGCCGGGATAGCGGTTGAAACCACTACCACGCTGGCATCCAGCACGTTTTCCGGGCGGTGATGGAAGTAAATCGTTGCCCCAAGCTCGCTCAACTGCTGGGTGACCGGGTTCGGCGCCAGGTCGGAACCGCTGATCTGATAACCCTCGTTGGCCAACACCTCGGCGATACCACCCATGCCGGCACCACCGATGCCAACAAAGTGAATGTGCCGGACGCGTCGCATCTCGGGCACGAAAGTACGTAGTTTCGCCAATTGTTGTGTATTCATCACTTCTCTATCTATCAGGTTCGATTTAGCTCAACAGGGGTAACCCCTACGGCCTTACAGGGCTGCACGAATAATTTCTGCCGCCACGCGTTCTGTTGCATCCGGGATCGCTACCGCGCGGGCCTTTTCAGCCATCTTCAACAGCGTTGGGCGATCCCAGCTTGCCAGCAGTTCCGCCACGACATCGGCAGTAAACTGCGGCTGTTCGATAATTTTGGCCGCACCGGCCTCTTCCAGAGGACGCGCGTTCCAGTATTGCTGACGATCTTTGTGCTGGAACGGCACAAAAATGGCCGGTAATCCCGCCGCCGCCACTTCGCTGACGGTCAGCGCGCCAGAACGGCACACCACCACATCCGCCCAGGCGTAAGCCTCTGCCATGTCATCAATAAACTCGGTCACCTTGTGCCCGGTCTGCCCTACCCTCTCGTAGTCTTGCAGTACCGTTGGCAATGCGCCCTTACCAACCTGATGCCAGAGGACTATTCTATCGCCCAGCAGCGCGGCGACTTCAGGAACTGTCTGATTCAGCACGCGCGCACCTTGGCTACCGCCGATAATCAGCACGCGGATTGGCCCTTCACGCCCGTTCAGTCGCTCGGCGGGCAGTGGCAGCGCCAACACATCGGTACGCACCGGGTTACCCACGACGTCCGCATTCGGAAACGCACCAGGGAACGCCTGTAACACTTTCTTGGCGATCCTTGAGAGCCAGCGGTTGGTCAGGCCCGCAATGCCGTTCTGCTCATGCAGCACTACCGGGATACCACACTGCCAGGCAGCCAAACCGCCAGGGCCAGAAACGTAACCGCCCATCCCCAGCACCACGTCCGGCTGATAGCTGCGCATAATCGCTTTCGCCTGACGCACCGCCTGCCAGATACGCAACGGGGCGGTCAACTGCGCCTTCAGCCCTTTGCCACGCAACCCGGAGATGCGGATAAAATCAATCTCGATCCCGTGCTTTGGCACCAGATCGGCTTCCATACGGTCTGCGGTACCGAGCCAGCGAACCTGCCAGCCCTGCGCCATCAGATGATGTGCGACCGCCAGCCCCGGAAACACGTGTCCACCGGTACCGCCTGCCATCACCATTAAACGCTTAGCTTTACCGCTCATCCGCTACCTCTTCACAAACGCCTGCGCTTTGGTCAGGCGCGTTTCATAATCAATTCGCAGCAACAGCACGATCGCCGTCGACATAATGATCAGGCTCGAGCCACCATAGCTTATCAGTGGCAAGGTCAAGCCTTTGGTTGGCAACATCCCCGCTGCCGCTCCGACGTTCACCAACGCCTGGAAACTGAACCAGACACCGATCGAGCACGCCAGAAAACCGGAAAATCGCTGGTCTATCTCCAACGCCCTGCGGCCGATAGACATGGCGCGAAAAGCGACGAAGAATACCATTAACAGGGCCAAAACCACACCGATATAGCCCAGTTCTTCGCCCAAAATGGAGAAGATAAAGTCAGTGTGCGCCTCGGGTAAATACTCGAGTTTCTGTACCGAGTTGCCCAGCCCTTGCCCCCAGAACTCGCCACGGCCAAACGCCATCAGCGACTGGGTTAGCTGGTAACCACTGCCAAACGGATCGGCCCATGGGTTCCAGAACGAAGTCACACGGCGCATACGATAAGGTTCCGCGATAATCAGCAGCCCCACGGCAAACACGCCCGAACCGATGATCGCCAGAAACTGCCACATCTTTGCCCCGGCCAGGAACAACATCGCCAGCGTGGTGATAAACAGCACCACCACCGTCCCCAAATCCGGCTGGGCCAGCAGCAGCACCGCCAGCACCACCATCACGCCCATTGGCTTACAGAAGCCCCAGAAGTTGCTGCGGACTTCCTCTACCTTGCGCACCAGATAGCTCGCCAGGTAGCAAAACAGCGACAGCTTGGATAACTCAGCGGGCTGAATACGCAACGGGCCCAGTGAGATCCAGCGTGAAGCCCCGTTTACCGAGCTGCCAACCACCAGCACCACCAGCAACAAGACTATCGATAACAGCAGCATGACGTTGCTATAGCGCTGCCAAACGGCCATCGGGATACGCAGTGTCACCAGCGACAGGCCGAACGCCAGGCCAAGGTAAAGTGCATCACGCTTGGCAAACAGGAACGGATCCTCAGCCAGGCGCTGGCCGATAGGCATTGAGGCCGACGTCACCATCACAAAACCAACAATCGCCAGACCAAAGGTCAGCCACAGCAAGGTACGGTCATACAGCACCATGCTGCTAGTATCGCTTTCACGCGATCCCATCACCCAGTCTTTCAGCTTGTTGGTCAGGCCGAACGTCGGCACCCGTAGTCTCATCCGCCCAGCTCCTGTGCCAGACGGGCAAACTCGTTGCCACGCACTTCAAAATTACGGAACTGATCCAGGCTGGCGCAGGCCGGTGACAACAGCACCATATCGCCTGATGTCACCTGGCGGGCAATGGCCTGCATCGCCTGCTCCATCGTTTCTGTCTGGGTCGCGACTTCCGGACGCAGCTGTGCCAGCTGTGCGCCATCGCGGCCAAAGCAGTACAAACGCACGTTGTCACCTTGCAGATAGCGCGCCAGCGGCGAGAAGTCCGCAGACTTGCCATCACCGCCCAACAGCAGATGCAGCGTACCCTTAACCTGCAGGCCGTTCAGCGCTGCCTCGGTGCTGCCGACGTTGGTGGCTTTGGAATCATTAATCCAGCGCACGCCGTTGTGTTCCCACACCAGTTGGAAGCGGTGCTCCAGGCCGGTAAAGGTCGTCAGCGCTTTCAGGCTGGACGCACGCGGCAACTTGACGGCATCGGCCAGGGCCAGGGCAGCCAACGCATTGGTAAAGTTATGGCGACCGGTGAGTTTCATCTCGTTGGTATTGAGGACTTTCTCACCATTCACCCGCAGCCAGATTTCACCCTGCTGGCGGTTGAGATGGTAGTCCCCCACGTCGGCACCAAAGCTGACACAGCGCTCATCGGCACCGCGCACCGGCATGGTCAGCGCGTCGTCCGCATTCACTACGCAGACTTCGGCATTTTCATAGACGCGCAATTTGGCGGCACGGTATTGCTGCAGGCCAAATGGATAACGATCCATATGATCTTCGGTCACGTTCAAAATGGTGGCCGCTGCGGCATGCAGGCTGTAAGTGGTTTCCAATTGGAAGCTCGACAGCTCCAGCACGTACAGTTGGCACTCCTGGCGCAGCAGGCTCAGCGCTGGCAGGCCGATATTGCCCCCGACGCCCACGGCCCAACCGGCGGCCTTGGCCATTTCGCCCACCAGCGTGGTGACGGTGCTCTTGCCGTTGGAACCGGTGATCGCCACAATTGGCGCCTGGGCTTCACGGCAGAACAGCTCAACGTCACCGACGATCTCAACCCCGGCATCGGCGGCAGCGCTCAAAGCCGGAGTCGCTAATGCCATGCCTGGGCTAGCCACAATCAAATCCGCAGACAGCAACCATTCCTGATTCAGGGAGCCCAGATGACGTTCAACGCTCTCGGGAAGTTGATCCTGGCCCGGCGGCGAAATACGGGTATCCATAACCCGCGGCGTCACGCCACGGGTCATAAAGAAATCAACGCAGGACAGGCCGGTGAGGCCCAACCCGATGATGACCACTTTTTTACCCTGATAATCCACCATAATCAGCGCACCTTCAGCGTCGCCAGGCCAATCAGCACCAGCATCAGCGAAATAATCCAGAAGCGCACGATCACCCGTGGTTCTGGCCAGCCTTTCAATTCATAGTGATGGTGGATCGGCGCCATGCGGAAAATACGTTGCCCGCGCAGCTTGAACGATCCCACCTGCAGGATCACCGACAGCGTTTCAACCACGAACACGCCGCCCATAATCAGCAACAAGAACTCCTGGCGCAGCAGCACGGCGATGGTACCCAACGCGCCGCCCAGTGCCAGTGAACCAACGTCACCCATAAACACCTGAGCCGGATAGGTGTTAAACCATAAGAAACCTAAACCGGCTCCGACGATCGCAGTGCAGACGATGACCAACTCACCGGCATGACGCAGATACGGAATATGCAGGTAGTTGGCGAAGTTCATGTTACCGGTCGCCCAAGCCACCAGCGCAAAGCCCGCCGCTACAAACACGGTTGGCATGATCGCCAGGCCATCCAACCCATCGGTCAGGTTGACCGCGTTGCTGGTGCCGACAATCACAAAGTAGGCCAACGCCACGTACAGCAAGCCCAGCTGCGGCATGATGTCCTTAAAGAACGGCACAACCAGCTCGGTGGCTGGCGTGTCTTTTCCTACGGCATACATGGCAAAAGCCACGACCAAGGCAATCACCGATTGCCAGAAATATTTCCAACGGGCGATCAATCCCCGAGTATCTTTGCGCACTACTTTGCGATAGTCATCGACAAAGCCGACGATGCCGTAACCCACCAGTACGAACAGTACGCACCACACATAAGGGTTGGACGGATAGGCCCACATCAGCACCGAAATGGTGATGGAGGTCAGGATCATGATGCCGCCCATGGTCGGCGTACCGCGCTTGCTAAAGTGCGATTCTGGCCCGTCGTTACGCACTACCTGACCAAAGGACATTTCCTGCAGGCGTTTGATCACCTTCGGCCCCATCCACAGGGAAAGGAACAGCGCGGTCAGCAGGCTGACAATGGCCCGGAACGTCAGATAAGAAAAGACGTTGAAGCCTGAGTAATACTTGACCAAATGTTCGGCCAGCCAAACTAACATGGTGCTTTCTCCTGTAACGCGCGTACTACCTGCTCCATTGCGGCACTACGTGAACCTTTGATTAACACGGTAATTACCGCATGTGCTGAGAGTAGTTCCGCTACGCGCGCGGTCACTGCTGTTTTATCCTGATAATGTTCACCGTTACCGGCGGCGGAGCTCAAGACCTGGCTCAGCCCACCCACGCTGATGACTTTATCAATACCGGCCAGACGGGCAGCTTCACCCACCTGACGATGACACTCTTCGGCCTCTGCGCCCAACTCGGCCATATCACCAACGACCATTACGCGATAACCCGGCATTTCTGCCAGCACCTGCGCTGCTGCCGTCATGGAACCGACGTTGGCGTTATAGCTGTCATCGAGCAACAGCTTGCCTTGCGCCAAGGCGATCGGGAACAAACGCCCCGGCACTGCCTGAAGCTGTTGCAAGCCTGCACTCACGGCGGCCAGCGAAGCGCCAACCGACATCGCCAGTGCTGCTGCCGCTAACGCATTGGCCACGTTATGGCGGCCTGGCAATGGCAACTCGATCGCTACCGTGCCGAACGGGCTGTGCAGGGTGAAATGAGTGACGCTCCCTTTCACCTGGATATCGCTGGCAAAGAAATCCACAGATTCCGCAGCCTGGGGGGAGAAACGCCAGACCGTCTTGCCCTGTAACTGCGCCTGCCAGTGCGGCCAGTCGTTGCTATCGGCGTTGAGGATCGCCACGCCATCCGCCGGCAAACCGGCAAAGATTTCACCCTTGGCCTGCGCAACGCCAGCCAGTGAGCCAAAACCTTCCAGATGGGCTGCGGCCAGATTATTCACCAGCGCGCTCTGCGGTTGCGCCAAGGCGGTGGTATAGGCAATCTCACCGATATGGTTGGCACCCAGCTCGATCACCGCAAAATCATGCTGCGGCTCTAAACGCAGCAGCGTTAGCGGCACGCCGATCTCGTTATTGTAATTCCCGGCGGTATGCAGCACTTCGCCACATTCACGTAAAATGGCCGCGGTCATCTCTTTCACCGAGGTTTTGCCCGATGAACCGGTCAGCGCTACCACTTTGGCTGGTACTTGCTGACGTACCCAGGCAGCAAACTGCCCCAGTGCCAGACTGGTATCTTTCACCACCAGTTGCGGAGCCTCCACCAATAAGCGCTTACTTACCAGCAAAGCGCCTGCGCCAGCGGCGACAGCATCGGCGGCAAAGTCGTGAGCATCGAAACGCTCGCCTTTCAGGGCCACAAACAGACAACCTGCAGTGACCTGACGAGTATCTCTCGTCACTTCGGTAATAATGCAGTCGGTGCCGATCAGCTCGGCATCCAATACCGCCGCCAGCGTCTGGAGGGAGACCGGGATCATGCCAACACCCCCAGCAAACGTGCGACGGTGGTGCGATCGGAGTAATCCAGACGACGGTTACCCACCAGTTGGTAATCCTCGTGGCCTTTACCCGCCACCAGTACCACATCCTGCTCTTTAGCCTGCATGATGGCGCTGGTCACGGCTTCGGCGCGCCCGTGGATGACCTGTACATGCCCGGCATCCAATAACCCGGCCAGAATATCTTTGATGATCGCCTGCGGTTCTTCGGTGCGCGGATTGTCATCCGTTACCACCACCCGGTCGGCAAACTGCTCGGCAATGCCACCCATAAGTGGGCGCTTACCTCTATCACGATCGCCACCGCAGCCAAATACGCACCACAGTTGCCCTTGGCAATGCAGGCGTGCGGCTTCCAGCGCTTTTTCCAGCGCATCCGGAGTGTGGGCATAATCCACCACCACCGTCGGCTTGCCTGGCGCATTGAAGACTTCCATCCGGCCACAGACCGGCTGCAGTTGATTGGCCGTGTTAACCAATTTCTCAAACGGGTAACCGAGTGACAGCAGCGTCGCCAATGCCAGGATCAGGTTACTGACGTTAAATGCTCCCATCAGGCGGCTTTCGATCTCGCCGTTGCCCCAGCTTGAGCTGAAGTGGATGGTGGCACCGTTGTCGTGATAGTCCACCGCCGTGGTTTTCAGCCAGCGGCCATGGCAGCCAGGCTGCAAATTGTCCTGCATGGTGACGGCGACCGCGTCTGGCAATTTGGCTAGCCAACGCTGCCCGACTTCATCGTCGGCATTGATGATCGCCTGACCAACGTCGTGGCCAGCAAACAGTGACCATTTGGCCGCTTCGTAGCTGGCCATGTCACCGTGGTAATCCAGGTGATCGCGGCTCAGGTTGGTGAAAACGGCTGCGGCAAAGGGTAAAGCCGCCACACGGTGTTGCACCAGACCGTGAGAGGAGACTTCCATCGCGGCAAAGGTGGCCCCTTGCTGCGCCAGATCGTTAAGCACGTGCTGCACGTCGACGGCAGAACCGGTGGTATTTTCCGTTGGGCAAACCTGGCCTAACAACCCGTTGCCCACGGTGCCCATCACGGCGGCCGTTTCGCCCAACAGTTGGCTCCACTGGGCTAACAGTTGGGTGGTGGTGGTTTTACCGTTAGTCCCCGTCACGCCAATCAGACGCAGACGTTCGGCAGGCTGATGATAGAAACGCCCGGCTAACGCCGACAGGCGCTGGCCAAGTTGGCTCAGGTAAATCACCGGCACGCCGTGCATTTCGCAAATTTTACCGTCTTCAGCTTCGCCTTCCGCTTCAGCGATAACGGCGGCAACCCCTTGGGCGATGGCTTGCGGAATATAGCGGCGTCCATCCGTTTGATGGCCAACTACGGCGACAAACAGATCCCCGGCAGCCGCAATACGGCTGTCTAATATCATTTCCCGCAGCGCACGCTCGGGTGCCGTTGGCACCCACGGAGCGAGTAAATCGCGCAAATTACGATCGGCCACCTGAACCCTCTTTGTTATTAATCACTAATTCGCTTTTGTCACCGGTGGGCAACGCATCTGGCTGAACGTTCATGATCCGCAGCGCGCCCCCCATGATGGCACCAAACACCGGCGCGGAAATCGCACCACCGTAGTATTTCCCACCCTGTGGATCGTTGATGACCACCACCAGAGCAAAACGAGGCTGGCTAGCTGGCGCCACCCCCGCGGTATAAGCGATATATCGGTTGACGTATTTACCATCAGGCCCGACCTTTTTGGCGGTACCGGTTTTAATGGCGATACGATAACCCTTGATGGCGGCTTTCACCCCACCACCGCCCGGCAAGGCGACACTTTCCATCATGTGCACTACCGTACGCACGGTAGCCTCAGGGAAGACGCGTTCGCCGGCAACCGGAGGGTCAACCTTGGTGATCGACAGCGGGCGATAAACGCCCAGGCTGCCGATCGTGGCATAGACTCGCGCTAACTGTAACGGGGTTACCATTAGCCCATAGCCGAAAGAGAAGGTGGCCCTCTCTATGTCAGACCACCGTTGTTTTTTTGGGTATAAGCCACTGCTTTCTCCGACCAGCCCCAAATTGGTCGCTTTTCCCAGCCCAAAACGTGAGTAAGTATCTACTAACGCTGAGGACGGCATCGCTAACGCCAGCTTTGAAACACCGACGTTACTCGACTTCTGCAAGATCCCGGTCACAGTCAGTTCCGAATAGCGCGCCACGTCTTTGATTTCATGGCCGCTAACGCGGTAAGGAATGGTATTGAGCACGCTATTTTCTTTCACTACGCCGCGCTGCAACGCCGTCATTACCACCATCGGTTTCACGGTAGAACCAGGTTCAAAAATATCGGTGATGGCACGGTTACGCATGGTGTCTTTCGGCGTATCGGCCATATTGTTCGGGTTGTACGATGGGCTGTTGGCCATCGCCAGCACTTCGCCGGTGTTCACGTCCACCAGCACTGCGGTACCAGACTCCGCCTTGTTGAAGGCGACGGCGTTATTCAACTCACGATAAACCAGTGCCTGCAGGCGTTCATCGATGCTCAACGCCAGATTGTGCGCCGCCTGGCTGTCTACCGAGGAGATGTCCTCGATCACTCGGCCATAGCGGTCTTTACGTACGGTTCTTTCGCCCGGTTGGCCGGTCAGCCAGCGATCAAAGCTCTTTTCGACCCCTTCGATCCCTTCGCCGTCAATGTTGGTCACGCCGATGATATGAGAAGTAACCTGGCCAGACGGGTAGTAGCGGCGCGATTCCTGGCGCAGATAGATGCCAGGCAATTTCAGCTTGTGGATGTAATCACCAATCGCCGGGTTAACCTGCCGGGCCAGATAGACAAAGCGCCCCTTCGGATTGGCATTAATACGATTGGAGAGCTGATCGAGCGGAATTTGCAACGCGTCGGACAGCGCTTTCCAGCGCGAATCCAGCGTAATACCCCCGCGTTCGTTCAACTCTTTCGGATCGGCCCACACGGCGTTCACCGGCACGCTCACCGCCAACGGGCGGCCAGAGCGGTCACTGATCATGCCGCGAGCAGTGGGAACCGACTGCACACGTAGCGAACGCATGTCGCCTTCTTTCACCAACCGATCCGGATTGATCACCTGCAAATAAGCCACACGCAGCATCAGCCCAACCAGCGCCAACAGAATACAGCCGCACAGCAACGCAAAACGCCAGCTGACAAAGCTGGCCTGATCTTCCTGGCGTTTCAACTTCTTACCGGGACGTACTGCTTTCATGCGTTAGCTATTTGCTCCGTATCGTGACTTCGGCTAAACCACTCATGGCTTGACAATGATAATTTCCTGCGATGGATCAACGTGTTGCATCTGCAGTTTTTCGGTGGCGATACGCTCTACGCGGCTGTGATCGCCAAGGGCATTCTCTTCCAGGATCAGGTTGCGCCATTCGATATCCAGCGCATCTCTCTCCAGCACCAGCTGTTCGCGCTCGGCGGTCAGCAGGCGGGTACGGTGCGCGGTGGTCACCACAAACACGGCGGAAACCAACGCGGCAATCATCAAAATCAGCGGGATCTTGGCGTTACGCAGCAGATCGCCACCAATGACGCCAACTAAACCGTGGCGCTCATTACCAATCACGCAGGCATCCTCTCGGCAATACGCAGTACCGAACTACGCGCCCGTGGGTTTTCAGCCACTTCAACATCGCCTGGCTTCATTTTGCCCAAGGCTTTCAGTGTGCGGCCGCCCATTTCACGCAACTGCGCTTCAGTGAGCGGAATTCCTGCCGGAACCTGGGCACCACGGCTGTGGTGGCGCATAAAGCTTTTGACGATACGGTCTTCCAACGAATGGAAGCTGATGATCGACAGGCGGCCTTCGGGTGCCAACACGGCTAATGCACCGTCCAGCGCGCGTTCGATCTCTTCCAGCTCGCTGTTGATGTAGATACGGATCGCCTGGAAGCTGCGGGTTGCCGGGTGTTTATGCTTATCACGGAACGGGCTGGCATGGGCTATCAGCTCGGCCAGTTCCTTGGTACGGGTCATCGGCTCTACTTGGTTTCTTTCCACGATGGCGCGGGCAATGCGTTTGGCGAAGCGTTCTTCACCGAAGGTTTTCAGCACCCAGGCAATATCGTCGGCTTCCGCTTTCATCAACCATTCGGCGGCGGATTGGCCGCTTGAAGGATCCATACGCATATCCAGCGGGCCGTCACGCATAAAGGAAAATCCGCGTTCTGCGTCATCCAGTTGCGGGGAGGAAACACCTAAGTCGAGCAACACGCCGTCGATCTTGCCCACCAGTTCCCGTTGCTGCACATAGTCAGCCAAATCGGAAAACGGACCGTGGATGATAGTAAAACGTGGGTCTGCAATAGATTGAGCTGCGGCAATTGCCTGCGGATCGCGATCGATAGCCAACAAGCGCCCTTCCGGCCCCAGTTGGGACAAGATCAGACGAGAATGACCACCGCGACCAAAAGTACCGTCGATGTAGATGCCGTTACTGCGAATATTGAGACCCTTCACGGCCTCATCCAGCAATACGGTCGTATGTTTATAATTTTCCAGCATGCTTATAGTGACAAGTCCTGTAGCCGCTCAGACAACGGTTCCTGAGTGGATTGTTCCGCGTCAATATCATCCTTGACTTGTTGATACCAGGTCTGTTCATCCCACAGTTCAAACTTGTTAAACTGCCCGACCAGCATCACTTCTTTAGTAAGCCCGGCATGTTGGCGTAGCGTATTGGCTAACAGCAACCGACCGGCATTATCCATCTGACACTCGCTGGCATGGCCCAACAGCAAGCGCTGGACTCGGCGCTCGGCGGGATTCATGCTCGACAGACGGGACAACTTTTGCTCGATGATTTCCCATTGAGGTAATGGATAAAGCAGCAGGCAGGGCTGATGGAGGTCAATGGTGCAAACCATTTGGCCTTGCGATTCCTCATTCAGTAAATCCCGATAACGGGTTGGTACGGCGAGCCGTCCTTTACTGTCGAGGTTGACCATCGTTGCCCCACGAAACATACCTGAGCTACCCCCTCGTGACCCTTTTCACCACTTTACACCACAAATTCCCACATAAGGGAGTTTACGGAGGGTATGAAAACCTTGTCAAGCCAGAGCAAGAGCGGTTTGGCAATATTTATAGGCATATTCTGGAGGCTGGCTCACGAAAGGAACTCTATTTATTGCATGAATATAAATTAACATCATGATTAAAGAGGAGAATTTTCTAAGCGGAAAGAGTGTGATTAAAATAAACACAAATTGACGATTAAATAACTCATTATGTCCTTCTGCAATCCAGGTCTCACTTTTCAACATCGCTCTCGGCGGGGACAACCCCACCGCATCCCGCATCGGTCAAGGCTTGGCCGCAAGCCGCCTGCCAGCAGGGAAATGCGATAAGCCCTTGAGTTAATAACACTCAGCGAGTATTTCGCTGCCAACGGCGCGCTATTTTACTTCAATTATTCCGTCAAAGAACAACACAAAGATAAAATAAATGGCGAAGCACTGGCTCAAGCCGCTAATTATGATTCAAATCAAAATGGTAAGATTATTCTCAAAACACCTATTTACAATTCATCTGGATTTTTTTGCGACTTTAGGAATATACGTAAATTTAGTGAGCCTATCGCTAAATCAGCCGCAAAACCGTCATCTCACCGTCGCCACATAATCATAACGTACTGTTTATAATGATAATTTCTACAACTGCAATTTTAAATTCCTGCTTTACGCACTTTCCCCCCTGTTGTCAGGATAAAAATCACTCAAATGTTAAAAATAAAAATTTTAAGCCACTTATAACAATCAATCCAGTCAAGTAGACTACTAAATAGCAGCAAGGTCAGTTAATAACACCTAATTAACATTAACAACCAACATATTAACCGATAAATTCAGGGATCGTGTCATGTCTAGAGCCGTTTCACCATGGCGCAGCGCTGCCGCCGATACTTTTGCGCTGGTGGTGTACTGTTTTATCGTCGGGATGGCGATTGAAATATTGATTTCGGGCATGAGCTTTAGCCAATCGCTCTCCTCCCGGGTGGTGTCGATCCCCGTCAATATCCTGATCGCCTGGCCCTATGGCCGCTACCGCGATTTCTTTATCGCCACCGCACGCCGCAGCCCCCGCGGGCAATTTTTATTGCGGAACCTGGCCGATCTGTTGGCTTACGTCAGTTTTCAATCGCCGGTTTATGCTGCCATTCTGTGGAGCGTGGGTGCAGACGGCCAGCAGATCCTGGCCGCGGTGACCAGCAATGCGGTGATCTCAATGGCGATGGGCGTGGTGTACGGCTATTTTCTGGAATATTGCCGCAGGCTGTTTCGCGTGGTCCCCTCACCCCAACCCTCTCCCACAGCGAGAGGGGGCTGATTGCCCCTGCTCTGCTGGAGCTAAAGAGATAATCTCGGCACCAAAGTGAGTCACTACAGTTTCAGACCCACTCCACCAAGGAGAGCTGATACGAAGCTGTGATCAGGAACAGGAGTTAATCAGTCACCGGGTGTACAGAACGAATGGCGTAGGCAAATTGTGACTCGAACGGTCCCCTCTCCCTGTGGGAGAGGGTTAGGGTGACGGCATTATTTGCGGCTCAGGCTGCCACGGCGGAACAGGTTACGGCGAATGCGCGTCATACCCGGTTTAGGTTTGCGCGGTTCATCCAGGCTGGCAAGTACCAGCTCCAGCACCCGCTCGGCAACATCACGGTGGCGCTGGGCCACGGCAAGCACCGGGCATTCCAGGAAATCCAATAGCTCATGGTCACCAAAGGTGGCAATCGCCAGATCCGCCGGTAAACGCCCACGCTGTTTCAGCGTAACGTCCATCACGCCCTGCAACAGCGAGAATGAGGTGGTAAACAACGCCTGTGGCATCGGATGGGTTTTCAACCATTCCGCGAACAGCACACCGGCTGCTTCACGCTCATAGCTATTGGCATAGAGATAATCCACCTGCCGCTCATCATCCTGCCAGGCCTGACGGAAGCCCTGCTCACGCAAGAAGCTGACCGAAAGCTCAGGCAAAGCCCCCAGATACAACACCGACTTGGCGGGGAAAGTGCGTAACTCCTGCGCCAAGGCAAAGGCGTCTTCCTGATCGGCCCCCACCACGCTGATAAAGTGTTCACGATCCAGAGCGCGATCCAACGCGATAATCGGGAAAGGATCGTTAGCCCAGCGTTGATAGAAAGGATGCTCCGGCGGTAACGCAGTGGAGACGATGATCGCATCAACCTGGCGTTGCAGCAGGTGCTCAATGCAGCGCATTTCATTATCCGGCTGATCTTCCGAGCAGGCGATCAACAGTTGATAACCGCGCTGACGCGCCTGGCGTTCCAGGTAGTTGGCGATGCGGGTATAGCTGGTATTTTCCAGATCCGGGATCACCAGGCCGATAGAACGAGTGCGGCCCGCACGCAGCCCTGCCGCTACGGCATTCGGGTGATAATTGTGCTCCCTGACCACGGCCATCACTTTTTCGACGGTTTTATCGCTGACACGATACTGCTTCGCCTTGCCGTTGATGACATAACTGGCCGTAGTGCGCGAAACGCCTGCGAGACGCGCGATTTCATCCAGTTTCACGTTAACCCCTTTAAATGACTCTCAAAATGACAATGGATCGTGTGGCGTTGTTTACCCCACGCTTTCAATGTACGGCTAAGCATGCAGCGAACCGAAAGCGGAAGGGTAATGAGTAACCATGATAGTCACTATGGTTATTCAACCCGTAATGGCGATCTAACAGCAGAAAACACTGCCGAGCAACCGCTTTCGCCCAAAGGTGCCAGCAAATGGGCAAAAAATTAAAAAGAAAGGGCGCAGCAAACCTGCCACGCCCCGGATACCGTGCAGAAAACCCGCTATCAGCGCATGATCTTGTCGCCGCGCGACACGCCAACAATCCCCGAGCGGGCCACTTCGACGATTTCCGCTACTTCACGTACGGCGTTGAGGAAAGCGTCCAGCTTGTCGCTGGTCCCCGCCAACTGCACGGTGTAAAGCGACGAGGTGACATCCACAATCTGGCCACGGAAGATATCCGTGCTGCGTTTCACCTCTTCACGACCATAGCCGCTAGCCTGCAGCTTCACCAGCATGATTTCACGCTCAACGTGAGCCCCCTGCACCAGCTCACTGACGCGTAGAACGTCAACCAGCTTATGCAACTGCTTCTCTATCTGCTCCAGTACCTTTTCATCACCCACCGTCTGGATCGTCATGCGCGACAAGGTTGGATCATCGGTAGGAGCAACCGTCAGGCTTTCGATGTTGTAGCCACGCTGAGAGAACAGCCCGACGACGCGCGACAACGCACCGGATTCGTTTTCCAGTAATACCGATAAGATACGGCGCTTCATCAGGTTCTCTCCGTTTTGCTTAGCCACATTTCGTCCATGCTTCCACCGCGGATCTGCATTGGATAAACATGTTCGGTCTCGTCGACGGTCACATCGACAAACACCAGACGTTCTTTTTCAGCCAGCGCCTGCGCCAGCTTGCTTTCCAGCTCATCCGGGGTACGAATGGCGATACCAACATGGCCATAGGCCTCGGCCAGCTTGACGAAGTCCGGCAAGGAATCCATATAGGACTGAGAATGGCGGCCAGAATAGATCATGTCCTGCCACTGCTTCACCATGCCCAGGTAGCGGTTATTCAGGTTGACCACCACTACCGGCAAATTGTACTGCAGAGCCGTGGACAACTCCTGGATATTCATCTGGATGCTGCCGTCACCGGTGACGCACACTACCGTTTCGTCTGGCAGTGCCAGTTTCACCCCGAGGGCGGCTGGCAGGCCAAAGCCCATAGTGCCCAAGCCACCCGAGTTGATCCAACGGCGCGGTTTATCGAACGGATAATAAAGCGCGGCAAACATCTGGTGCTGGCCAACGTCGGAGGTGACATAGGCATCGCCTTTGGTCAGGCGGTGCAGCGTTTCGATCACCGCCTGAGGTTTGATGGTGCCACTGTCTTTGTTGTAGCCCAGGCAATCACGCGCGCGCCACTGTTCAATGGACTGCCACCAGTCACGCAGCGCATCGAAATCCTGCGCTTTGTCCTCATGCGCCAGCAGTTCCAGCATCTGCGTCAGCACCTGTTTGGCATCGCCAACGATAGGAATATCGGCATCCACCGTTTTGGAAATGGAAGTCGGGTCGATATCGATATGCAGCACCGTGGCATCCGGGCAGTATTTGGCCAGGTTATTGGTAGTGCGATCGTCAAAGCGCACCCCAACGGCAAAAATCACGTCGGAATGATGCATGGTCTTGTTGGCTTCATAGGTGCCGTGCATGCCCAGCATACCGACGCTTTGGCGGTGAGTCCCAGGGAACGCCCCCAGCCCCATCAGCGTACAGGTGACCGGCAGGTTCAGCTTTTCCGCCAGTTGCAGCAACTCTTCATGACACTCCGAATTGATGGCACCGCCGCCCACATACATGATCGGCTTTTTTGCCGCCAGAATGGTCTGTAGGGCGCGTTTGATCTGCCCGCGGTGGCCTTGCACCGTCGGGTTGTAGGAACGCAGGCTGACGTCCTGCGGATACGCGTAAGGCATTCTTATCGCCGGGCCGACGATATCCTTCGGCAGATCGACCACCACTGGGCCAGGGCGGCCGGTAGAAGCCAGGTAAAACGCCTTTTTCAGCACGGAAGGAATGTCTTCGGTACGCTTGACCAGGAAGCTGTGTTTTACCACCGGGCGGGAGATACCCACCATGTCGCACTCTTGGAACGCATCGTAACCAATCAGCGAGCTCGGCACTTGACCAGATAGCACCACCATCGGGATGGAATCCATATAGGCGGTGGCGATGCCGGTAATGGCGTTGGTAGCCCCAGGGCCAGAAGTGACCAGCACGACACCCACTTCGCCGGTTGCTCGTGCATAGCCATCGGCCATATGCACCGCCCCTTGCTCGTGGCGCACCAGAATATGATCGATGCCCCCTACCGTGTGCAGGGCATCATAGATATCGAGTACCGCCCCGCCCGGATAGCCGAATACATGCTTAACGCCCTGATCGATCAGCGATCGGACGACCATCTCGGCTCCTGACAATATTTCCATGGGTTTGCCTCCAGGCTTACATAGCTTGTTCTTGTCTGACGCCGGAACGTAGCGCCTGTCCTGTCTGGGGCATGGCCCCAAAAATCTTATGGACGTTTTGGACTCTTAACATAGCGTCAGAATATGGGGCAGGCAAACGGCAAAATGGCTTATCGTGGGCAAGGGTATTGCCATCAGGCTGAAGATGTAGGGCTTGGCAAAACTATGCACTAGCTGAGCGGTTGTTCAGCTAGGCATTGTTTCGAGGGTGGAGGTAATTACAGAACTATATCAGGCAAGAGCGACTGGGGATTTTTCGTCCGCCTGCCGCCCCTATCATCACTTTTCCTGATACATCGACTCTATTTCATGCTGATAACGCTGTAGGATCACCTTGCGACGCAGCTTCAGCGTCGGGGTCAGCTCCCCCAATTCCATCGAGAAGGCCGCCGGCAGCAGGGTAAATTTCTTCACCTGCTCAAACAGAGCCAACTCTTTTTGCATTTCCCGCAAACGCTTTTCGAACATTTCGATAATATGGCTGTTGCGCAGCAGCTCGAGCCGATCCTGATACTTAAGATTGACCGATTTGGCATACTCTTCCAACGATTCGAAGCTCGGGACGATCAACGCGGAGACAAATTTGCGTGCATCGGCAACGATCGCGACCTGTTCAATAAAGCGATCCTGCGCCAGGGTACCTTCCAGCATCTGTGGCGCAATGTATTTGCCGCCGGAGGTCTTCATCAGATCCTTCAGCCGTTCGGTAATAAACAAGTTGCCGCCATCGTCGATCATGCCAGCATCACCGGTTTTCAACCAACCGTCTGCGGTAAAGCTATCGGCCGTCTCCAAGGGTTTATTGAAATAGCCACGCATCACGATTGGCCCACGCACCTGGATTTCATTTTCATCGCCAATGCGCACTTCTACGCCGGGCAGCGGCTTGCCGATCGAACCAAAGCGGAAGTTGTTCTCTTCCCAGCATGAGACCGTGGCACAGGTTTCCGTCATGCCGTAGCCGTATTTGATATTAATGCCCATCGCCTGGAAAAACAGAATGACGTTGTCATCAAGCTTGGCACCGGCCGCCGGCAAGAAGCGCACCCGCCCCCCCAGGATCCCCCGCAGCTTGCTTAACACCAGCTTGTCAGCCCAGCGGTGAGAGAGGTCGAACAGCTTGCCTAACGGTTTCCCAGCCCTTTCCTGGAGGAACTTGCGTTCACCGCAGACGATGGCCCAGTGGAATAAGGCACGCCGTAACCAAGGCGCACGAGCGACCTTTTCATGCACCGCGCTGAAGATTTTTTCATAAAAGCGTGGCACTGCACACATCAGGGTCGGTTTGACATCGGCCATCGCTTCCCGCACCCAGTCGGTATTGGGCAGATAAACGTTCTGCGCGCCCGAATGCATGATAAAGAAGCTCCAGGCACGTTCAAACACGTGTGACAGTGGCAGGAAGCTGAGGGAAACGTCATCCGCCGTCACCGTCAGGCGATCGTCATGCAGCTGCAACTGTGCGGCCATATTGCGGTAGTCAAGCATCACGCCTTTCGGCTCCCCGGTGGTGCCTGAGGTGTAGATAAGGGTGAATAAATCCTGCAAATCGCGCTCGGCAATTCTTTGCTGACGCTGGGCTTCGAAACGCTCGATATCCGCAAGACGTTCGAAATGATGCAGGTGTTGAGCAATCTCACAGTCGCGCAAATCGGCTGAAGCATCAAAGACAATAATGTGGGTCAGTTGCGGGCATACGCCACGCAGCGCAATCGCGGCATCCAACTGTTCTTGTTCGCCGACAAACAGAATGCGGATATCGGCATCGTTAATGATAAATGCCGCCTGAGCCGGAGTGTTGGTGGCATAAAGCGGCACGCTGACCGCCCGCAGTTCGAGGATCGCCAGATCGGCCAACGACCAGGTCATGCTGTTGTTGGCAAAAATCGCGATACGTTCCTGTACCTCGACGCCCAGTGCCAGCAAGGCGCAGGCAATATGTTGCATATGCGCCCCGACCTGCGACCAGGTCAGCCGTGTTTCTCCCTGCGGGGACCACTGACGGAAAGCCGTATGTTCGGCACGGTTAGCAATGTGATGCTGTATACGTTCGACCTGATGGTAATGCTGCAAGGTATTGGTCATAGCGCTCTATGCCTGAAATTAATCAACCAGTTAACCGCGATTGGAGCGGAAGCTCTCACATCTCAGCTTACACGTGTTTACTTTTTTTGCGCAGTCTACCTAGTCTCCGGCTGTGGGAAAAGGGATTTCAGCGTAGAAGTGTGAGCCAAAACGCGCTTGTGCTCATTTCTCTTGATCTTGGACAAAAGGGAGTGCAAAAGGTTTACGCCAAACAGACAAAGTGGGATCGACGACAAGAAAGGAAAGGTGACAGGTTAAAATAACGGCAGTATCGTTTGGGGCAGAATAGTGTTTCGGTCACTTAAATTAAATAACCCTCGCGGGTAAATGATATTTTCCACGGTATCACTACACGGAATTATCTTAGTTTTTCTTGAGCCTATTCTTATTAATCTTTCACGCTGTCCATTATCAACCCGACGCACTCGAAAGCGCGCTGGGCCAATAAATCACTAATTAACGCAATACACCCGCTTGGCTAAGTACGGACTTCATCCACTGATGGCCTTCATCACGCTCGGCAGACTCATGCCAGGAAAGATAACAGGTGGCGGTTTTTCTCTCCCAAGGCAGCGGAATTAATTTTAGCTGCAAGGCTTGTGCGTGCTGCTGGGCAAACCAGCGAGGAGCGATTGCCACCATCTCGGTCATGGCGACCAGATTCAATACGCTGAACAGGTCGGTACATTGCTGGGTGACACTGCGCTGTAGGGTTTCGTCCAGATAGTAGGGTTTGCTAAAGGAGCAAAAGCGCTCCAATGCGATGACGGCATGATGCTCCGCCAGCATCTGTTTCTGGCTAATGGTACCTACCAGGCGTGGGTGAGACTGCGCGGCAACCAGGGTCAATTCATCATCGAATAAGGCAATATCCTGAAACTCGGGATGTTCAAGGCGGCTATAGCCAATAACAAACTCGGTTTCCTGATAGCGTAACTGATGCTCGATGTTATTGCTCATGTAAGACTTGGTCTGTATCTGCACGTTGGGAGCCATGCTCTTGACGTTGTTGATTATTTTGGCAGTCAGACGAATATCTAGCGGGCTGCAGATAGAAAGCATAAAGAGGCGTTCACTGCTCAGGGCATCAAAACCAGCGCCTGGCAGCTCATTTTGTACCAGCTGCAGTGCCTGGCGTACCGGGCCAAAAAGTTGGCGGGCGCGCATGGTAGGCTGAATGCCACGGCCGAAGCGGACAAACAGCTCGTCGTTGAACATGATCTTCAAACGCGACACGGCATTGCTGACCGCTGGCTGCGACATCCCTAAGGAATTTGCCGCCTTGGTAATATTCTGCATCTGCATAACTGCATCAAAAACAGTGAGTAAATTAAGATCCACACTGCGCAAATGAATATCACCGTTTTCTTTCCTCAAGACAGTTCCTGAATTATATTCGGACATATCCAAACTCCACTAAGTCCCATGTAGATAATCCCGCTAGCGCGCAGGGGAATAACGGGAAAAGACACGCTACGTTATTCCCACACAGCGAAATTAGTTATCCCTTTTGACTACCCTTGTAAGATAGCAATCGGGCATCATCCTATAAAAATATGACACAGGGTGCATATTAGGCATTGTTCGTCGTTAGGTAGCCTTGGCACATCGGTTCGCAACTCGCCGATGGCATACAAACAAAATTGGCAGACAAAACACCTGCGTTATGGATACCTGTTTGGCCCCATCAACCTCTGGATCAGACCATAAAATGAGTTAATGGACAATCATGCCAGAGCAAAATAGGTATCTTTAGCATCACTTAATTGATTGTAGCGGCTCAGTTCAGCGCTAAAAATACGAATTACGAATAGATTAACAAAAACAAATTGACACCATGAATACCAAACCAGAAACATCAGCATCCTATCAAACCACGTTTGCTGGTTTTTTGCGCCAACGAAAAATTTTAACCTAGTAGTCTTGTTAATCAATGCGACAGCGCCACTTTCAAACCATTTATGCTAATAAAACCCCAATCACCTGCGGATTTAGCGCTGGCCCTGGGGGGTTTTACCGAGTTTCCAACTAGCGCCATCCCCACTGGCGCCGCGCTTTTCAATACCCCTGCTTTAATCAGGTGTTGACATGCCCCGGCCAATAAAGTATCAAATTAGGCAACGAAACAATTTTAGAGAAGCTGACCGCCATGATCCGTACTCACCGTCTACTAGGCCTACTACTAAACGCATCTTATGTGCGCGGTACGCTGGTGGACGGGGTTCAAAGCTGATTCAGCCCATCATCTGCAAAACCCGCGCTACTGCGCGGGTTTTTTTTTACCCGCTTAGCGTGAAACAAACACGACAAGGAACAACACGATGAGCCAACAAGTCATTATTTTCGATACCACATTGCGTGATGGTGAACAGGCGCTGCAGGCGAGCCTGAGCGTTAAAGAAAAAATCCAGATCGCCATGGCGCTGGAAAGAATGGGTGTCGATGTAATGGAAGTCGGCTTCCCAGTCTCCTCTCCTGGGGACTTCGAGTCAGTACAGACCATTGCCCGCCAGATCAAAAACAGCCGCGTTTGTGGTCTGGCACGCTGTGTTGATAACGACATTGACGTCGCTGCCGAAGCATTACGCGTGGCCGAGGCCTTCCGTATTCACGTCTTCCTGGCCACCTCCACCCTGCATATCGAATCCAAACTGAAGCGCTCTTTCGACCAGGTGCTGGAAATGGCGGTGCGCTCCGTCAAACGCGCCCGTAACTATACCGATGACGTAGAGTTCTCCTGTGAAGACGCTGGCCGTACCCCTATTGATAACCTGTGCCGCGTGGTAGAAGCCGCCATCAATGCCGGTGCCACTACCATTAATATCCCTGATACCGTTGGCTACACCACGCCAAACCAGTTCGGCGGCATCATCACTACACTGTACGACCGCGTGCCTAATATTGATAAGGCGATTATCTCCGTCCACTGCCACGACGATTTGGGCATGGCCGTGGGTAACTCTATCGCTGCCGTCCAGGCCGGTGCCCGCCAGGTAGAAGGCACCTTGAACGGCATCGGCGAACGTGCCGGTAACTGTTCACTGGAAGAAGTGATCATGGCCATCAAGGTGCGTCAGGACTTTATGCAGGTGCACACCAATATCAATCATCAGGAAATCTACCGTACCAGCCAGTTGGTCAGCCAACTGTGCAATATGCCCATCCCGGCCAACAAGGCCATCGTCGGTTCCAATGCCTTCGCTCACTCCTCCGGTATCCACCAGGACGGCGTGCTGAAAAACCGGGAGAACTACGAAATCATGACGCCGCAGACCATCGGTCTGAAAGATGTCCAGTTGAACCTGACCTCCCGTTCCGGCCGCGCGGCGGTAAAACACCGCATGGAAGAAATGGGCTACAAGGAGCAGGATTACAATCTGGACGTGCTGTATGCGGCTTTCCTGAAGCTGGCCGACAAGAAAGGCCAAGTGTTTGACTACGATCTGGAAGCCCTGGCATTTATCAACAAGCAGCAGGAAGAGCCTGAGCATTTCAGTCTGGAATACTTCAGCGTGCAGTCTGGCAGCAGCATTATGGCTACCGCCTCGGTCAAACTGAAATGTGGCGACGAAGAGAAGTCCGAAGCCGCCACAGGCAATGGGCCGGTCGATGCGGTTTACCAAGCCATCAACCGTATTACCGACTACCCGATTGAGCTGGTGAAATACCAACTGACCGCCAAAGGCCAGGGCCGCGACGCGCTGGGCCAGGTTGATATCGTGGTGTCTTACAATGGCCGCCGCTTCCATGGCGTGGGCCTGGCAACCGATATTGTGGAATCCTCTGCCAAGGCGATGATCCACGTATTGAACAATATCTGGCGCTCTCAGCAAGTAGAAAAAGAAAAGCAGCGCTTGCAGCAAACCAAACATCAAAATAATCAGGAAACGGTGTGAACATGACTAAGACTTACCACATTGCCGTCTTGCCCGGAGACGGGATCGGCCCAGAAGTAATGGCCCAGGCCCATAAAGTGTTAGATGCCGTGCGCCAACGCTTTGGTATCCGCATCACTACCAGTGAATATGACGTCGGTGGTATTGCCATCGATCGCCACAGCACCCCATTACCCGCAGCGACCGTTGCCGGCTGCGAGCAGGCCGATGCCATCCTGTTCGGCTCGGTAGGCGGCCCTAAATGGGAGCACCTGCCACCGGCAGAGCAGCCGGAGCGCGGTGCGCTGCTGCCGCTGCGCAAGCACTTCAAACTGTTCAGCAACCTGCGCCCTGCCCGCCTGTACCAAGGGCTGGAAGATTTTTGCCCGCTGCGTGCGGATATTGCCGCGCGTGGCTTCGACATTCTGTGCGTACGTGAGTTAACCGGCGGCATCTACTTTGGCCAACCCAAAGGCCGTGAAGGCCAGGGCATGCATGAGCGCGCCTTTGATACCGAGGTCTACCACCGCTTTGAAATCGAACGCATCGCCCGTATCGCCTTCGAGTCTGCCCGCAAACGCCGCAATATCGTCACCTCGATTGATAAAGCCAACGTGTTGCAAAGCTCCATCCTGTGGCGTGAAGTGGTGACTCAGGTAGCCAAGGACTATCCGGATGTGTCGCTGTCGCACATGTATATCGACAACGCCACCATGCAGTTAATCAAAGACCCGTCCCAGTTTGACGTGTTGCTGTGCTCCAACCTGTTCGGCGACATCCTGTCGGACGAATGCGCCATGATCACCGGCTCGATGGGCATGCTGCCTTCCGCCAGCCTGAACGAACAAGGTTTTGGCCTGTACGAACCCGCCGGGGGTTCCGCACCTGACATCGCGGGCAAAAACATTGCCAACCCGATCGCGCAAATTCTGTCTGCCACCCTGCTGCTGCGTTACAGCCTGGGTGCCGATGAAGCCGCAGATGCGATCGAGCGCGCCATTAATCAGGCGTTGGAACAGGGCTACCGTACCGCCGATCTGGCCGGTGCCGGCAAAGCCATCGGCACCAATGAAATGGGCGATATCATTGCCCGCTTCGTGGCTGAGGGGGCGTAAATCATGGCCAAGACCTTATATCAGAAATTATACGATGCCCACGTGGTGCATGAAGCGCCAAACGAGACACCGCTGCTGTACATCGATCGTCATCTGGTGCATGAAGTGACCTCCCCACAGGCGTTCGACGGCCTGCGTGCCATGGGCCGCAAAGTGCGTCAGCCGGGCAAGACTTTTGCCACCATGGATCACAACGTGTCGACCCAGACCAAAGACATCAACGCCAGCGGCGAGATGGCTCGCATTCAGATGCAGGAGCTGATCAAGAACTGCGCAGAGTTCGGCGTCTCACTGTATGACCTGAACCACCCCTTCCAGGGCATTGTGCACGTTATCGGCCCTGAGCAAGGCATGACGCTGCCGGGCATGACCATCGTCTGTGGCGACTCCCATACCGCCACGCACGGTGCCTTTGGCTCGCTGGCGTTCGGTATCGGTACTTCGGAAGTGGAACACGTGCTGGCGACCCAAACCCTGAAGCAGGGCCGCGCCAAGACGATGAAGATTGAAGTCACCGGCGATGCCGCAGAAGGTATCACCGCCAAAGATATCGTGCTGGCCGTGATCGGCAAAACCGGCAGCGCTGGCGGTACTGGCCACGTCGTTGAATTTTGTGGCAAAGCTATCGAAGCGTTGAGCATGGAAGGCCGCATGACGCTGTGCAACATGGCGATTGAGATGGGTGCCAAAGCGGGCCTGGTTGCGCCAGACGACACCACCTTCAATTACCTGAAAGGCCGCCAGTTCGCTCCTACCGGGGAAAACTGGGAGCAGGCCGTGGCCTACTGGCGCACCATGAAGTCCGACGCCGAAGCCAAATTCGATACCACCATCACCCTGCGGGCGGAAGATATCGCACCACAGGTCACCTGGGGCACCAACCCTGGGCAGGTTATCGCGGTCGATCAGGCAATCCCAACCCCCGATTCCTTTAGCGATCCGGTGGAACGTGCCTCAGCTGAAAAAGCGTTGGCCTATATGGATCTGAAACCCGGCATCAAGCTGACTGACGTCGCAATCGACAAAGTGTTTATCGGTTCTTGCACCAATTCACGCATCGAAGATCTGCGTGCCGCAGCCGCCATTGCCAAAGGCCGTAAAGTGGCCGCAGGCGTGCAGGCGATTGTGGTGCCTGGCTCCGGCCCGGTCAAAGCTCAGGCGGAAGAGGAAGGTCTGGACAAGATCTTTATCGAAGCCGGTTTCGAATGGCGCCTGCCAGGCTGCTCCATGTGCCTGGCGATGAACAACGACCGTCTGAACCCTGGCGAACGCTGTGCCTCAACCAGCAACCGTAACTTCGAAGGGCGTCAGGGCCGCGGTGGGCGTACCCATCTGGTCAGCCCGGCTATGGCCGCCGCAGCTGCCGTTACCGGCCATTTTGCCGACATCCGTGAATTGCACTAAGGAGCACCAGCGTGGCTAAATTTACTCAACATACCGGCTTAGTGGTGCCTCTGGACGCGGCCAACGTCGATACCGACGCCATTATCCCGAAACAGTTTCTGCAGAAAGTCACCCGCACCGGTTTCGGCCAGCACCTGTTCAACGACTGGCGCTTTCTGGACGATGCGGGTCAGCAGCCAAATCCTGAGTTTGTGCTGAACCTTCCGCGCTACAAAGGGGCCAGCATTCTGTTAGCCCGGGAAAACTTTGGCTGCGGATCATCCCGTGAGCACGCACCATGGGCACTGACTGATTACGGCTTCAAGGTAGTGATTGCACCAAGCTTTGCGGATATCTTCTACGGCAACTCGTTCAACAACCAGCTGCTGCCGGTCACGCTGAGCGAGCAGGATGTGGATACGCTGTTTAAGCTGGTGGCAGAGCACGAAGGTACAGAGTTCGTGGTCGATCTGGAAAACCAGACGGTGAAAGCCGGGGGCAAAAGCTACCCGTTTGAGATCGACAGCTTCCGCCGCCACTGCATGATTAACGGTTTGGACAGCATTGGCCTGACGTTGCAGCACGAAGCGGAGATTTCCCGCTACGAAGCGCAGCAACCGGCCTTTCTGAACTAAACCTCAGCCTCACCCGCCGCCCGGCGGGTGAGGCTTTCATCAAACTCACCAATAGCCTAACCACTTCCACCATACCCCACCAATCAGCGCCCAGATCAGCAGGTTGACCACGCTCATGATAAAGCCGGTTTTCCACCATTCCCCCAGGGTGGCATAGCCCGACCCAAAGATGATCGGCGCGGTGCCGGTGGCATAATGTGTTAACGACATCATCAGTGAAGACGAGAAGGCCAGGATCAGGCCAAGCAGAGCCGGAGGCGCACCAAGGGCAATACCTGCGGCAAAGAACGCGGCAAACATGGCGGTCACGTGCGCGGTGGTACTGGCAAAGAAGTAATGCGAATAGAGATAGACGAGCGTTAGCAGAATGGTCCCTCCGACCCAGCTCATCCCCATATGATCGATACCCGAACCTACCGTTTGTGACAGCCAGGCAATCAGACCCAGTTTGCCAAGGTAGGTCGCCATCATCACCAAGGCGGCAAACCAGACCACGGTATCCCAGGCCCCTTTGTGCTTCAGCACGTCGTCCCAGCTCAGTACGCCGGTTGCCAGCAGGATCGCCAAACCAATCACCGCAGCCGTCGTTGGGTTAACCGCCAGTGCGGGGCCAAAAATCATCGCTGGAACTCCGGCCCACATCACCAGCAACAGGGCAAACACACCCAGCGTGATTTTCTCTGGCAGGGTTATCCGCCCCAGAGTTTGCAGCTTATCTTGTGCAAACAATGGCGCATCCGGGGTGCTTTTGATTTCCGGTGGATACAGCAGATAAACCACCAGTGGCATGACGATCAGCGAACAGATTGCCGGTACCAACGCCGCTATCGCCCACATGCCCCAGGTGAGTTCGAACTCGGAACCCGCGCCTTTGGCGATCAGATTGACAATCAGCGGGTTAGGCGCAGTTGCGGTGATAAACATCGCCGAGGTGATCGGGTTGATGTTGTAGTTCACCAGTGAGAGATAGCGGCCAATCTTGCCGGAGGTATTCAGCTCGGGCTTGGAGCCAAAGCTGTCCGCTATCGATTTCATTATCGGGTGGATGATCCCGCCGCCACGGGCGGTATTGCTCGGCGTCACCGGGGCCAGCACGGTTTCCGCCAGGGTTAACGCATAGGCAATCCCCAGCGTTTTCTTGCCAAACAGCGAGATAAAGTAGTAGCCAATGCGCGATCCCAGGCCGGTTTTATTCAGGCTCAGGGAGATCATGATCGAGAAACCGATCAGCCAGATCAGTTGGTTGGAGAACCCGCTCAGTGCATCGTCCAGCGCGGCCCCCGGCTTGCCAGGGTTGGTCACTCCGGTCACGGCCACCAGCGCAATGGCAATGATGGATACGGCGCCGATCGGCATCGCCTTGCCGATAATGGCAATGATGGTACCAATAAACAGTGCCAGCAAATGCCAGGCATTCGGTGCCACCCCTTCAGGGACGGGGATCACAAACCAAATCAGCAGAGCAGCGATAACGGCACAGAGGGAGGGAACAGGTTTGAGCGGCGTTAGTTTATCCATAACATACCCACTTTAATCAACGGGATCGGCATCTCAATAGCAAGATGGATAAGAGCGTGAAGCTCACGCTCTGAGTCCGTTTATCTTAGTGAGAATGGAGCGGTTTTCTCAATGATATGTATCAACTAACCGGGTGTTACAGCTCACACTTCGCGAACTTTGGCACACATCCACAGCGCCAGGATGGCAAGCAGAGTAATCAGGTAGTAAACCGCAGAGTGCCCGAAGTTTTCCACCAACGCGCCTTGCAGTACACCGGCCAGGATCACCCCCGTCGAAATGCTGTTGGTAAACATGGTGGTCGCGGCACCGGGCCGCCCCGGCATCAGATCCTGAAAATACAACATGCCGATCCCGGCAACGATGCCGATAAACACCGCGTTGAACAGCTGCAATACCATCAGGGCCGACTGGAACTTGAACAGCACCAGCCCGGCATAAAACAGTACGCCTGCCGCCACCGCAAACAGCATCATATTGCGTTTGCCAAAGCGTTTGACGTAATAACCCGCCAGCAGCATAGCCGGAATTTCCAGCCCGGCGGCGGTCCCCATCAGCCAACCTGCCAGCCGTTCTGGCAAGCCCAAGTCGGCAGTGATATACAGCGGCATATCGATGATATACATGGTGTTGCAGGTCCACATCAGCATCGAGGCCACAAACAGCAGGCGCACATCGGGATCGCGCCAGGCGCTGATTGGCGCGATAGGCGGAGAATCTACGCTGATCTCAACGTTGGCACGGGGCACCGAAGGCAATATCAGCCACACCAGCAGCACGCTGACGACAAAAATCCCCGCCGCAATTATAAACATCACGGTAAAGCCGTAGTTCAGTGCCAACATAAACGACAGCGGCGGGCCGATCACCCAGGCCAGTGAAAGCTGAGCGCGCATCACCGAACTGAACATCACTACTTCACGTGCCGAGCTGTCTGCATACTCACGCGCCAAGGCAAAAATCTGCGGCATGGCGGTATTGGCAATCGCGGCCAGCAATACACCAGCAGTGATCAAGGTCAGATAATCACGGTTGAACGCAAACAACAGGCTATTGCCCACCGCCATGGCACAGCACACCAGGATCAACTTGCGCCGATCGCCACGGGTATCCGAACGCTTGGCCAACAGGAAGCTGACGGCAATCCCGGCGATGGCATTCACGGTATAGAACATACCCACCCATAACGGGCGCACCTTTACCTCGGTGGTCAAAAACAGGCTCAGCGTGGGGGCTTGCAGCGCTCCGGCAATGCCGGTCAGGAAGGCTATCAACAAGAAGGCGGCAAAAACGGGATTAAAACGGCGCGGCAACCAGCGTCTGAAACTCATGGCGATATCCCTATCCAGAAATAAAGAAGGCTATGCTACAGAAGGAAAATTGCCGAAGGAAGTAAAGACGGCAGATAAAAATGCCAGTGGGTGTTACCCCACTGGCTGGTGAAAAGCACCATTACTCAGAAACACTTTTGCGGTGAACGTCAGATACGCTCACGGTATTGCTTGTCGCTCAGCGTGGCGATGTCCCACTGGGTCAAGTGGGCCAGCATCTCCAGCCGCGCCTGTTCAGGTACCACCCGCAGCCAATCTGCCTGCTGGCGGCGGATCGCGGTGAAATAACGCTGATAAAACTGTTTAGTTAACAGAACCGTCATTTGTTATCCCTCCGCTGATTCAACTGCCCTCATTATCGGCGTAATATAGGGAAAGATAAATTGACGACTTGATGCCAGAGAGTTCCTCTTTTATGTCCACCTCACGCCTGCAACAACAGTTCATCCGCCTGTGGCAACGCTGCCATGGCCAAACCACCGAAACCACGCTGCAAGAGTTGGCAGAGGTGCTCAGTTGTTCCCGCCGCCACGTTCGTTCGCTACTGGGAGCCATGCAGCACGAGGGCTGGCTGACCTGGCAGGCCGAATCCGGCCGGGGTAAGCGTTCGCAGCTCAGCTTTCACTACACCGGATTGGCACTGCAACAACAACGCGCCGAGGAACTACTGGAACAGGATCGCATCGACCAACTGGTCCAACTGGTGGGCGATAAAGACGTGGTACGCCAAATGCTGCTTTCCCAGCTGGGGCGCAGCTTCCGCCAGGGGAAACATATCCTGCGAGTGCTCTACTATCGTCAGCTTTATAACCTGTTGCCCGGCTCGGCACTACGCCGTTCAGAAACCCACCTGGCAAGACAGATTTTCAACGGCCTGACGCGGGTAAACGAGGAAAACGGGGAACTGGATCCCGATCTTTCGCATCATTGGCAAACGATCACTCCTTTGCACTGGCGTTTTTATCTACGTCCGGCGATCCATTTTCACCATGGCCGTGAGCTGGAAATGGAAGATGTGATCCAGTCGCTCAACCGCCTGATCCCACAGCCGCTATTTTCACATATCGACAGGATCGACTCGCCTACGCCCTATGTCATCGATGTACATCTGCACACGCCGGACTACTGGCTGCCCTGGTTGCTGAGCAGCGTACATGCCATGATCCTGCCGCGCGAATGGCAGAGCCTGCCGGACTTTGCTCGCCATCCGATCGGCACCGGCCCCTATCGCGTGATACACAACAACCAAAGCCAGATGAAAATCCATGCCTTTGACGACTACTTTGGCTATCGCGCCCTGATCGATGAGGTCAACATTTGGGTATTACCGGAAATCACCGAAGAGCTGGCGCACTCCGGCGTCCAGTTACAGGGGGATGATACCGGTAGGAACGAGCTGGAAAGCCGCCTCGAAGAAGGCTGTTATTTTCTATTGTTCGATCAGCGTTCGGCACTGGCGGCCGATCCGGAAATCCGCAGTTGGCTAAGCGAACTGATCAACCCAATCGCACTGCTGAGCCACGCCGGGCCGCTCTACCAGCGTTACTGGGCTCCGGCCTATGGCATTCTCCCGCGCTGGTTACATAACCGTGTGTTGGGGCAGCAACCCAAGCCTGCAGGCTTAACCGAATTGACCCTGACCTTCTACAGCGAACACTCCGAGTTCCACGCAATCAAGCAGGCTATCGCCTCTCTGCTGGCCGAGCAGGGCATCAAACTCAATGTACAGGTCGTGGATTATGAAGCCTGGCATAAGGGCAAGGCGCAAAGCGATCTGTGGTTAGGCAGCGCCAACTTCACCCTGCCGCTGGAGTTTTCGCTGTTTGCCACGCTATACGAACTGCCGTTGATACAACATTGTCTGACGGAAGATATCGCACAGGATGCCGCTCAGTGGCGGGAAAACAGCCTGTCCATGGCCGAGTTTTGCCAGCGCCTGGTCAGCAGCCATCAGTTGCATCCGTTATTCCACCACTGGCTGCAACTGCATGGTCAACGCAGTATGCGTGGGGTACGGATGAATACCCTCGGCTGGTTCGATTTTAAATCTGCCTGGTTTGCGCCACCGGAAGCATAATCGCCTTTCACCCACGCCGCTAAGCCTCTACAATAGCGCCGACTCAACGGGGTGCGGAGAACCCGCCAATTTTTGGCCAACGGTTTTCCGCTGAGAGCACACCCGTCGAACCTGATCCGGTCAATACCGGCGGAGGGATTTGAGCATGGCGCGTTAACCTTCGTTAACCCAGTCCTCAGATACCTTTGCCCCCTTTACTATTAGGAGTGCAAAGTGGTCAAAAAATACCTGCCCTGTTTATTACTGCTAGCGGCGATGCCCGTCCTGGCCAAGCCAACGCTGACGGTCTACACCTACGACTCTTTCGCTGCCGACTGGGGCCCTGGCCCGGCGGTAAAAAAAGCCTTTGAGGCCGAATGTGACTGCGAATTGAAATTCGTGGCGCTGGAAGACGGCGTGTCGTTACTCAATCGCCTGAGAATGGAGGGCAAGAACAGCGCCGCCGACGTGGTTTTGGGCCTGGACAACAACCTGCTGCAAGCCGCGCAGCAAACGGATCTGTTCTCCGCCAGCCAAGTCGATACTAGCAAGCTCACGGTTCCCGGTGGCTGGCACAACCAGACCTTCGTTCCCTACGACTATGGCTACTTTGCTTTCGTCTACAACAAAGACAAGCTGAAGAACCCGCCGACCAGCCTGAAAGAGTTGGTGAGCAGCGATCGCCCCCTGAAGATCATCTATCAGGATCCGCGCACCAGCACACCTGGCCTTGGCCTCCTGCTCTGGATGCAGAAAGTGTATGGAGACGAGGCACCGCTTGCCTGGCAACAGTTGGCGAAGAAAACCGTCACCGTTACCAAAGGCTGGAGTGAAGCCTACGGCCTGTTCCTGAAAGGGGAAGGCGACATGGTACTGAGCTACACCACCTCCCCTGCCTACCATCTGATCGAAGAGAAAAAAGACCTCTATGCGGCGGCCAACTTCAGTGAAGGCCACTACCTGCAAATCGAAGTCGCTGGCAAGCTAAAGGCCAGCAAACAGCCAGAACTGGCCGAGCGCTTCATGCAGTTTATGGTCTCCCCGGCCTTCCAGAACACCATTCCCACAGGCAACTGGATGTACCCGGTGATCAAGACGGAACTGCCCGCCGGTTTCGAACAGATGAGCGTGCCGCAAACGGCATTGCAATTCAGCGCCGAGGAAGTGGCACAACAGCGTGGTAACTGGATCCGAGCATGGCAAACTGCCGTCAGCCACTGATCCCCCGCTGGTTATGGCCGGGGCTGATGGCCGCAGGTCTGATCCTGCTGATCGCGTTGGCGGCCATGGGCTCGCTGTGGCGTCATGCGCCAGAAAGTGATTGGCGCAGCCTGTGGCAAGACAGCTACCTGTGGCATGTAGTGCGCTTTACCTTTTGGCAGGCGCTACTCTCTGCCGTGATCTCGGTGGTGCCTGCCATCTGGCTGGCCCGAGCGTTATACCGGCGGCGCTTCCCTGGCCGTAACCTGCTGCTGCGGCTGTGCGCCATGACGCTGGTGCTGCCGGTGCTGGTGGCTGTATTTGGCATGCTGAGCGTCTACGGCAGGCAAGGCTGGCTGGCAACGCTCTGTGGTTGGCTGGGCGTGAACTACAGTTTTTCGCCTTATGGCCTGCAAGGCATCCTGCTGGCGCATCTGTTCTTTAATATGCCGCTGGCCACCCGCCTTCTGCTACAGGCGCTGGAGAACATCCCCACCGAGCAGCGCCAACTGGCCGCACAGCTGGGGATGAACGGCTGGCAGCAGTTCCGCTTTGTGGAATGGCCTGCGTTACGCCGCCAGATCCTCCCCAGCGGCGCACTGGTGTTTATGCTGTGTTTTGCCAGCTTTGCAACCGTGCTTTCGTTGGGCGGCGGGCCACAGGCCACCACCATAGAGCTGGCGATCTATCAGGCCTTGAGTTACGACTACGATCTCAGCCGCGCGGCGCTGCTGGCGCTGATCCAACTGGCTTGCTGCCTGGGGCTGGTGGTGCTCAGCCAGCGTTTGAGCCAGGCTCTGCCGGTTGGCCATACCCACGCCCAGCGCTGGCGCGATCCGCAGGACAGTCTGGGGCGGCGCATTAGCGATACGCTATTTATTGTCGCTGCGCTACTGTTACTGCTACCTCCGTTGCTGGCGGTGATCATCGACGGTGCCAACCAAACGCTGGTCACCGTGCTGCAACAGCCCATTCTCTGGCAGGCCCTGTTCACCTCACTACGCATCGCACTAGGCGCGGGCATTTTGTGCGTGGTATTGACCATGATGCTGCTATGGAGCAGCCGTGAGCTGAAGCTGCGACAACGGGCCGCCTGGGGCCAAACGCTGGAACTGAGCGGCATGGTGATCCTGGCGATGCCGGGTATTGTGCTGGCTACCGGTTTCTTTCTGTTGCTGAGCGATACCACTGGACTGCCGCAGTCGCCTTATGCGCTGGTGATCCTCACCAATGCGTTGATGGCGATACCCTACGCACTAAAAGTGCTGGAAAATCCAATGCGCGATCTGGCCGAGCGTTATAATCCACTATGCTTGTCGCTGGATATCCACGGCTGGCAGCGGCTGCGCTGGATCGAGCTGAAAGCGTTGCAACGCCCGCTGGCGCAGGCTTTGGCCTTTGCCTGTGTGCTGTCGATTGGCGATTTCGGCGTGGTAGCACTGTTCGGCAACGAGCAGTTCCGTACCTTGCCTTTTTATCTCTATCAGCAGATTGGCGCATATCGCAGCAACGACGGGGCCGTGACTGCCCTGCTGCTACTGCTGCTCTGTTTCCTGCTGTTTACCCTGATTGAACGTTTACCGGGCCGCCATGCTGACGCTTGAAAAACTGACCTATCTGTACGAACACCTGCCGATGCGTTTTGACCTGCGCATTCAGCCGGGAGAACACGTCGCGGTGCTTGGCCCTAGCGGCGCAGGCAAAAGCACCCTGCTCAGCCTGATCGCCGGTTTTCTGCCGGCGGCCAGCGGTAAACTGTGGCTCAACGGCAGCGATCATACCGCTTCGCCGCCAGCCAAACGCCCGGTGTCGATGCTGTTTCAGGAAAACAACCTGTTTGCCCACCTGACGGTCAAGCAAAACATCGGCCTGGGGCTGGATCCTGGACTGCGCCTAACCGCCGCACAGCAGGAACAACTAGCACAGATTGCCCAACAGGTCGGGTTGGAGGAGCATCTGCAGCGCCTGCCGTCACAGCTTTCCGGCGGGCAGCGGCAGCGGGCAGCCTTGGCGCGTTGCCTGATCCGCCAGCAGCCGATCCTGCTGCTCGATGAGCCTTTCTCTGCACTCGATCCGGCACTGCGCAGTGAGATGCTGCAACTGCTGCAAAACGTCTGCGACCAGCGCCAACTCACGCTGCTGATGGTTTCACACAATCTTGAGGATGCCGCCCGCATCGCGCCGCGTACGTTGCTGGTCGTGGATGGGCGGATTTATTACGACGGCCCGACGCAGGCATTGGTAAGCGGCAGCGCTCCGGAGGCCAAGGTGCTGGGTATTCCGGTTAAACCGTGATCTACCACGCGTTTTTTATGCTGAAGCAATAAACCTGTTGTGCGAATTTTGCACCTGTGGTTTTATAAAATTCTGTTTTTTACTACTGATGATAAGGCTCCCTGTGATCGCATCCTCGCTGACCTCGACCCTACTAACAACCGCGCTACCAGCCGCGGTGGTCGTCGTGCGTGTGGTGGTGGTCGTCGGCAACGCGCCGTAGGGTCCGAATCAACGCATCGATTCCCAAACCCCGCCGGCGCAAACCGGGCGGGGTTTCTTGTTTTAGTCTCCCTGCCCAGAAAAGCTAACCGGCCCAGAGAAAAGGATAGGCACATGGCAACTTCGGGCACGCCACACCAAGGCCAACGTATTACCGGCGCACAGCTGATCGTGCATCTGCTGGAGCGTCAGGGTATCACCACTATTGCAGGCATTCCCGGTGGCGCAGCGCTGCCGCTGTACGATGCTCTGAGCCAAAGCACCGTCATCCAGCACGTGCTGGCCCGCCACGAGCAAGGGGCCGGTTTTATGGCGCAGGGCATGGCACGTACCAACGGCAAGGCGGCGGTCTGTATCGCTTCCAGCGGCCCGGGAGCCACCAATCTGGTGACCGCCATTGCCGACGCCAAGCTCGATTCGATCCCGCTGGTGTGCATCACTGGCCAGGTATCTTCCTCGATGATCGGTACCGATGCCTTCCAGGAAGTGGATACCTACGGCATTTCCATTCCCATCACCAAATACAACCACCTGGTCCGTGATATCAGCGATCTGCCGCAGGTGATCTGCGACGCATTCCGCATTGCCGAATCCGGCCGCCCAGGCCCGGTGTGGATCGACATCCCGAAAGACGTGCAAACCGCCGAAATTGAGTGGGATTTGTTACCGCCAATGGCCGTACCAGACGCCCCACCGGCCTTTGATAGCAAGCAGGTCGAACAGGCTGCTGCAATGATCAATCAGGCCAAGCGCCCTATTCTGTATCTGGGCGGCGGCATCATCTGCGCAGAAGCCCATAAACCGGCGCTGGAAATGGCCGAGCGCTCCAACCTGCCAACCACCATGACGCTGATGGCATTGGGAGCAATGCCGGTGGAACACCCGCTGTCATTAGGCATGTTGGGGATGCATGCCGCGCGCAGCACCAACTTTATCCTGCAAGAAGCCGACCTGCTGATCGTGCTTGGCGCCCGCTTCGACGACCGGGCAATCGGTAAAACCGAGCAATTCTGCCCGAACGCCAAAATTATCCACGTGGACATCGACCGTGCCGAACTGGGCAAGGTTAAACAGGCCAATATTGCCATCCATGCCGATGTCGGCCAGGTGCTGCAACAGCTGTTACCGATGATCGAAGCACAGCCGCGTACCGAATGGATGAACACCGTTAACGATCTGAAGCGTGAATTCCCGATCAACATGCCAAATATGGCAGACCCATTGAGCCATTACGGGCTGGTTAAAGCCGCAGCACGCTGCGTGGACGAAAGCGCCATTATCACCACCGATGTAGGCCAGCATCAGATGTGGGTAGCCCAGGCTTATCCACTGAGCCGCCCGCGCCAGTGGCTGACCTCCGGCGGTTTGGGCACCATGGGCTTTGGTTTGCCTGCTGCGATTGGTGCAGCCCTGGCAGAGCCTCAGCGCAAGGTGCTGTGTTTCTCCGGTGACGGCAGCCTGATGATGAATATTCAAGAGATGGCGACCGCCGTTGAGCATAATCTGGACGTGAAAATCATCCTGATGAACAACCAGGCCTTGGGATTGGTACACCAGCAGCAGACGCTGTTCTATCAACAGCATATCTTTGCCGCCACCTATCCAAAGCGTACCGATTTCCTGAAGATTGCCGCCGGGTTTGGCCTGGACACCTGCGATTTGAATGCCGAGGCAGATCCACAGGCCGCGTTGCTGGCGGCCATCCAACGTCCTGGCCCTTGCCTGATCCACGCGCTGATCGATATCAACGAAAAAGTTTACCCAATGGTGCCACCGGGTGCCGCCAACATCGAAATGATTGGAGAATAAGCCATGCAATCACTACAAAAGAATCCACAGGTGATCCTGGAGTTGGCGGTACGGAACCATCCGGGCGTAATGACCCACGTTTGTGGCCTGTTTGCCCGCCGTGCCTTTAACGTGGAAGGTATTTTATGTATGCCGCTGAAAGATGGAACCCAGAGCCGCATTTGGCTATTGGTGGCCGACGATCAGCGCCTGGTGCAGATGATCAGCCAGGTTGAAAAGCTGGAGGATGTGTTACAGGTGAAACGCCATAGCGAAGATATGCGGGTGTTTGAGCAGTTGGAGGCGTTCTTCCAGTAAACTTTCGCGGCTGAATGTTAAAGGCCGGGAGTGGTTAGCCCCCGGCCTTAGCTACGTTTCCATTATCAGTTCAGTAACTGAATCACATAACGGATCAGTTCTAGCAACGCGATCAGCGCCCCAAGAACGATGATTGCCTTATCGATATCAATCATCCGGTTACTCCATTTCATGGAGTGAGGACACTACCGCTTACCCATACGCTGCCTGTCACGGTAGCTGCCTTCCTATGTTAGTTACTGACTGTCTCACCCCGGCCAGAGCACTGAAACCAGCACCACCTGTCATTTCAGCCAGGACTAAAACTATTACGTTCATGTGCGCACCGAAGCTACACACTCAGCAGAGCTAACGACCTGATTATATAATCAGTGGTTTTCAAATTTCTACTGTTATTGTTGCTTTTTTATCCAGCCGGATATAGCATTAACCCGTTAGTTGCTGACTGTCTCAACCGGTCAGAGTTACCAGCTCTAGAGCGGGAAATAAAAAAACCGACCTCACCAGTCGGTTTTTTTATGCCCAAATTTTAGCGTCAGCCCGCCAGCACTTTCCACAGCAAATGTCGATATACCGGCATCAACGCCTGCTGATGCATATAATAGAAACACACCAGCGCCCCTACCCAGCTAGCAATACAGGCCAACCGCAGCCGCTTCGGCGTTAGCCAGCGTGTCAGCTTATCAGCACTGCGCTTTCCTTCACGCCACCAGCGCCAACTCAGCCAAGCTGCCAGCCAGAACAGCACCACCACGCCAAACAACAGCCATTTGAATAACGCGCTGTTGGCGCTAGCAGGAATATCGATCGCGACTCCGGCCAGAATGCCGGGGAAGAAATAGACCGGCGGCCAGGTCAGGCAACCGATGATATTGGGCAGGGCAAATTTGTAGGGAGGCAGATCGAGCATGCCGGCAACCATCGGCACCAGCGGGCGCGTCGGGCCAACAAAACGGCCGATCAAAATGGTAACGATACTGTGCTGATGCAGCGCATGCTCGGTTTTATCCAGCATCGCCTTGTTCTTTTTCAGGAATGACCAGCGGTGCAGCGGCCCCTTGAAGGCCCGGCCGATAAAGTAGGAGATCCAATCCCCCAACAGACAACCGACGATGCCCGCCCCCCAGGCCATATAAAAGTCCACCTGTCCGCTGCCGATCAGTGCACCAATGCTGGCCATCATCACCGTGCCCGGCAATAACAAACCGACCAACGCCAGCGACTCCAGGAACGCCACCAGCATGACCACCACCAGGGTGAAAGCCAATGACTGGGTGATCAACTGCTGTAAATAGGCTTCCATTAAACCTCTGTTGGTAAGCTAAACGTATGGGCGAAGGATTGTCCGGCGCGGGCCAGGGGGAGTCAATCGTTGAATTGTATGTAGATTTAGCCAATCCGGCCAGTAATAGACAATTACTGTATAAAAACCCATACTATAAACATCTATAGATCACCGATGCTCAGAAACTAGTGACATCTCTACAGCAGGGTTTCTTACTCACCCGCCATTGGCGTGATACGCCCGCCGGTACCGAAGTTGAGTTCTGGCTGGCAACCGATAGCGGGCCACAACGGCTACGGCTGGCCCCACAGACCTCCGTGGCATTCATTCCCGCCGAACAGCGTCAGCGGGCCGAGTTGCTGCTGCGTGAAGAGCGTCATGTCGAGCTGAAACCCTTGCCGCTGCAGGATTTCCATTCCCGTCCGGTGATGGGCCTTTATTGCCGCCAGCATCGTCAGTTGATCAAGCTGGAAAAACTGCTCAAAGAGGGTGGCGTCAACGTGTTTGAGGCCGATATCCGCCCGCCGGAACGCTATCTGATGGAGCGCTTTATCACCGCCCCGGTGTGGTTCAACGGCCAACCCGACGGTAACGGCCTGTGGCTCAACGCCCAGATGAAGCCTGCCCCAGACTACCGCCCCACTTTAAAGCTGGTATCACTGGATATCGAAACTACCGCCCATGGCGAGCTTTACTCCATCGCGCTGGAAGGCTGTGGCCAGCGCCAAGTGTATATGCTCGGCCCGGCCAACGGCGGCACTGAGGCGCTGGATTTCGAGCTGGAATACTGCAACAGCCGCCCACAGCTGCTGGAACGCCTGAACCAATGGCTGGAGCAGCACGATCCCGACGCCATTATCGGCTGGAACCTGGTGCAGTTCGATCTGCGGGTGCTGCAGAAACACGCCGAACGTTATCAGATCCCCCTGCGCTTTGGCCGTGGCGGTAATCTGTTGGAATGGCGCGAGCACGGCTTTAAGCAAAACCACTTCTTCGCCTCGGCCTCCGGGCGATTAATTATCGACGGTATCGAGGCGCTGAAATCGGCCACCTGGAACTTCCCGTCCTTCAGCCTGGAATATGTGGCGCAAACGCTGCTTGGGGAAGGGAAATCGATCGACAATCCTTACCAGCGGATGGCGGAAATAGACCGCCGCTTTGCCGAAGATAAACCCGCTCTGGCCCGCTATAACCTAAAAGACTGCGAGCTGGTGACGCGTATTTTCACCAAAACCGAACTGTTGACCTTCCTGCTCGAGCGCGCCACCGTGACCGGCTTGGCGGCCGATCGCAGCGGCGGTTCGGTAGCAGCCTTCAACCATCTTTATATCCCACGCATGCATCGTCAGGGCTATGTGGCCCCTAACCTTGGGGAGTTGCCGGAAGAGCACAGCCCCGGCGGCTTTGTGATGGATTCGCAGCCCGGCCTGTATGATTCGGTGCTGGTACTGGATTACAAAAGCCTGTATCCGTCGATCATCCGCACCTTCCTGATCGATCCCGTCGGGCTGGTAGAAGGCATGCAGCACCCGGATGATGAAAACTCGGTGCCGGGTTTTCGCCAGGCTCGCTTCTCCCGCACCAAACACTGCCTTCCCGAGATTGTTCGACAGATCTGGCAGGGGCGCGAAGCGGCCAAACGCCACAACAACAAACCGCTGTCGCAGGCGCTCAAGATCATCATGAATGCCTTCTACGGCGTGCTGGGATCGAGCGGCTGTCGCTTCTTCGATCCCCGTCTGGCTTCGTCGATCACCCTGCGCGGCCACGAGATCATGCGCCAGACGCGGGAGTTGATCGAAGCTAAAGGTTACCAGGTGATCTATGGCGATACGGACTCGACCTTTGTCTGGCTGAAAAAGGCCCACAGTGAACAGCAGGCCGCCGAGATTGGCCGCGAACTGCTCGATCACGTCAATCAATGGTGGCAGCAGCATCTGCAACAGCAATATGGGCTGGAAAATGCGCTGGAGCTGGAGTTTGAAACCCACTATTCCCGCTTTTTAATGCCCACCATCCGCGGTGCCGAGCAGGGCAGCAAAAAACGCTACGCCGGGTTGATCAGCAAACCGGACGGCAGTGAAGAGATGGTGTATAAAGGGTTGGAAACGGTACGCACCGACTGGACCCCGCTGGCGCAGCAGTTTCAGCAGCAGCTCTATCAACGCATCTTCAAGCGCCAGCCCTATCAGGACTTTGTGCGCGATTACGTGGCCAAAACGCTGAACGGCGAATTTGACGACCGGCTGGTGTACCGTAAACGCCTGCGGCGCAAGCTGGACGACTATCAACGCAATGTCCCGCCACACGCCCGAGCAGCCCGCCTGGCCGATGACTATAATCATCAACAGGGGCGGCCACTGCAATATCAGAACGGTGGCTGGATCAGCTATGTAATGACGCTAGCCGGGCCAGAGCCGCTGGAAACCCGGCAATCTGCGATCGATTACGATCATTATCTCGAACGCCAACTGCAACCGGTGGCAGACGCTATACTTCCCTTCCTGTACGACGATTTTTCGGCGTTAGTCACCAGGCAGATAGGCCTGTTCTGAGCGGTCAAAGCAGGGGGTAATACCCCCCCATGGGGAAACCCTTTCTTTTTACTGGTGTTAGTCGGCATTTGGGAAGAAAAAATCATCGGGTTTTACAGGTGACGAATGCGCCGCCTTCCATTACCATAGCGCCCTTCCCAAATTCTGAACCACTATTCACAACATCGTTGTCGCCATGCCGTCACCAGACGTCTGGCGTAACAGGCTATTACCCGCTAAATGAAAATAAAGCTCGCCAACCGGTAACAACGCGGTGGCAGGCAAGATGCCGGGAATAGCAGGCAGTTGAAACAGGTTACCCAGGGCTTATCTGCCGGGTAGCAAGACTTACTTAATAAGAATCGAGCCGACAAACTATGCCTTTTACACTTGGTCAACGCTGGATCAGCGATACGGAAAGCGAATTGGGACTGGGAACCGTGGTAGCACTGGACGTGCGCATGGTGACCCTGCTTTTCCCCGCAACCGGTGAAAACCGCCTCTATGCCAGAAACGACTCGCCAATCACCCGCGTGATGTTTAACCCGGGCGACACCATCAGCAACCACGAAGGCTGGCAGTTGCAGGTGGAGGAAGTCAAAGAGGATAACGGCCTGTTGACCTATATCGGCACACGTCTGGACACCCAGGAAAGCGGCGTCGCTATGCGTGAAGTGCTGCTGGACAGTAAGCTGACCTTCAGTAAACCGCAAGACCGCCTGTTTGCCGGTCAGATTGACCGCATGGATCGCTTTGCGCTGCGTTTCCGCGCCCGCAAATACCAGAGCGAACAGTATCGCCTGCCGTTCGCTGGCCTGCGTGGTATGCGCGCCAGCCTGATCCCGCACCAATTGCATATCGCCTACGAGGTCGGCCAGCGCCATGCGCCGCGCGTTCTGTTGGCTGATGAAGTGGGCCTGGGTAAAACCATCGAAGCCGGGATGATTATTCATCAGCAACTGCTGGCTGGCCGCGCCGAACGCGTGCTGATCGTGGTGCCGGAAACCCTGCAACACCAGTGGCTGGTTGAAATGATGCGTCGCTTCAACCTCTATTTCTCCCTGTTTGACGATAGCCGCTATTCCGAAGCGATGCTCGACAGCAGTAACCCGTTCGAAACCGAACAGTTAGTGATCTGCTCGCTGGATTTCGTGCGTCGCAACAAACAGCGCCTTGAGCAGTTGGCCGATGCCCACTGGGATCTGCTGGTGGTAGACGAAGCTCACCACCTGGCCTGGAGCGAAGACGCGCCGAGCCGTGAATATCAGGTGATTGAACAGTTGGCGGAGCACATCCCGGGCGTACTGCTGCTGACGGCAACCCCGGAGCAGCTTGGCCAGCAAAGCCACTTTGCCCGCTTGCGCCTGCTGGATCCCAGCCGTTTCCATGACTACCAAGAGTTTGTCACCGATCAACAGAAATACCGCCCGGTAGCCGATGCGGTGACGCTGTTGCTGAGCGGCGAGCGCCTGGCGGATGACAAGCTGAACCTGCTGGGTGAGCTGATCGACGAGCAGGACATTGAACCCCTGCTGAAAGCGGCCAACAGCGATACCGACAACAGCGAGCAGGCGCGCCAGGAACTGGTCACCATGCTGATGGATCGCCACGGCACCAGCCGCGTGCTGTTCCGTAATACCCGTAACGGCGTAAAAGGCTTCCCACGCCGCCACCTGCACCAGATCAAACTGCCGTTGCCAACGCAATATCAGACGGCGATCAAGGTGTCCGGCATCATGAGCGCCAAGAAAACCGTCGAAGCCCGCGCCCGCGACATGCTCTACCCAGAACAGATTTATCAGGAGTTCGAAGGGGAGAATGCGACCTGGTGGAACTTCGATCCGCGCGTTGAGTGGCTGCTGGATTATCTGGTCGCCAACCGTCATGAGAAAGTGCTGGTGATTTGTGCCCAGGCCGCGACCGCTCTGCAACTGGAGCAGGTGCTGCGTGAGCGCGAAGCGATCCGGGCCGCCGTGTTCCACGAAGGGCTGAGCATTATCGAACGCGATCGCGCCGCCGCCTACTTCGCTTCACAGGAAGAGGGTGCACAGGTGCTGCTGTGCTCCGAAATCGGTTCGGAAGGGCGTAACTTCCAGTTTGCCAGCCAGATGGTGATGTTCGACCTGCCGTTTAACCCGGATCTGCTGGAACAGCGTATTGGCCGTCTGGATCGTATTGGCCAGATGCACGACATCCAGATCATGGTGCCTTACCTGGAAAACACCGCTCAGGCCGTGCTGGGCCGCTGGTTCCATGAAGGGCTGGATGCCTTCGAGCACACCTGCCCAACCGGCCGGCCGATTTATGACAGTTGCTATGAGCAACTGATTGGCTACCTGGCCGCCCCTACCGAGCAGGAAGGTCTGGATGAGTTTATCCATGCCTGTAACCAGCAGCATAAGCAATTGAAAACGCAGCTGGAACAGGGCCGTGACCGTCTGCTGGAAATGCACTCCAACGGCGGTGACAAAGCGCAGGCGCTGGCGGAAGCCATTGCGGCGCAGGACAACGACGTTAACCTGGTGAGCTTTGCGCTCAACCTGTTCGATATCGTCGGCATCAACCAGGAAGACCGCAGCGACAACCTGATCGTCCTGACTCCGTCCGACCATATGCTGGTACCGGACTTCCCGGGGCTGCCGCAGGATGGCTGCACCGTGACGTTTGATCGCGAGCAGGCGCTGTCACGTGAAGATGCCCAGTTTGTCAGCTGGGAACACCCGATTATCCGCAACGGGCTGGATCTGATCCTCTCCGGCGACACCGGGAGCTGTGCAGTTTCCCTGTTGAAAAACAAGGCACTGCCGGTGGGCACCCTGCTGGTCGAACTGGTGTATGTGGTTGAGGCGCAGGCCCCTAAACACCTGCAATTGACCCGCTTCCTGCCTCCAACGCCGATCCGCATGTTAATGGATCGCAAGGGAACCAACCTGGCAGCACAGGTCGAGTTCGAAAGCTTTAACCGCCAACTGAACGCGGTCAATCGCCACACCTCCAGCAAACTGGTCAATGCGGTGCAGCAAGAAGTGCACGTGATGCTGCAACAGGCAGAAAGCCTGGTGGAAGAACAGGCCCGCGCCCTGATCGAACAGGCCAAGCAAGAGGCCGATGACAAGCTGAGTACCGAGCTGGCACGTCTGGAAGCCCTGAAAGCGGTTAACCCGAATATCCGTGATGACGAAGTCGAAGCGCTGGAGTTCAACCGCAAGCAGGTGCTGATTAACCTCAACGAAGCGGGATGGCGGCTGGATGCTATTCGTCTGGTAGTGGTGACACACCAGTGATCCACACAGCGGGGAGCCAAGGCTTCCCGGTTTGCCCTTCTCAGCGGAGCTAACATGGAACCTTACAATCCCCCGCAAGATCCGATGCACGTGCTGTATCAGGATGAGCACATCATCGTGGTCAACAAACCTAGCGGGCTGCTTTCCGTGCCTGGCCGTGCCCCGGAGAACAAGGACAGCCTGATGACGCGTATCCAGGCAGACTTTCCTGCGGCGGAGTCCGTGCATCGCCTGGATATGGCTACCAGCGGGGTGATCGTGGTGGCATTGAACAAGGCCGCCGAGCGTGAGCTAAAACGCCAGTTCCGCGAGCGCGAGCCGAAAAAATGCTACATCGCCCGCGTGTGGGGGCATATGGCACAGGATGAAGGGATGGTGGATTTACCGCTGATTTGCGACTGGCCTAACCGGCCCTTGCAGAAAGTCTGTTTCGAAACCGGCAAGGCCGCACAGACCGAATATGTGGTGCTTTCCCGGGACGCGGATGGCAGCACGCGGGTCAAGCTGCTGCCCATCACCGGGCGCTCACACCAATTGCGTGTGCATATGCTGGCATTGGGTCACCCCATTCTTGGCGATGGCTTCTACGCCCCGCCAGAGGCCAAGGCGATGGCACCGCGCCTGCAGCTGCACGCACAAGAGTTGCGTATCACCCATCCCGCGTTCCAGACACCGATGCATTTTCGCGTAGAGCCGGATTTCTGAGTTTTAAGGGCGCCGCACACGGCACCCTTAACTATTTGAAACCCTTCTCGCGTTTGATCAGGTCGTAGGCTGCCTGGATCTCCTGCGCTTTCTGTTTCGCCATCTCCATCATTTCCGGCGGTAATCCCTTGGCGACCAGTTTATCCGGGTGATGCTCGCCCATCAGCTTACGATAGGCACGTTTGATGGTGGTGGCATCGTCGCTGCTGCTCACGCCCAGCACCTTGCAAGCATCCTCCAGCGTTGGGCCACGTTGCGCCTGCTGGTAGCCGCCCTGGGAGTATCCCCCTTGCTGCCCCTGCCAACTGCCGCCACCGAACTGACGTCCGCCTTCAATCATGCTGAGGAACTGATCGAACTGAGCGCGGGAGATCCCCAACTCTTCGGCGATCACATACAGCACCTGGCGTTCATTCGGATGCAGCGAGCCGTCGGCAAACGCGGCCTGGATCTGAATTTCCAGAAACATCCGAATCAGGTCAAAGCGACCAAAACAGATGCTGCGTAACTGCTGCAAGGTTTCACGCAGCGGAAACTGGCTGTGCTTGCCTTCGCGGAACGCCTGCTGCGCCGCGGTACGGGCCTCGCCATGCAGTTGCAGGCGGTCCATAAACAGACTGGCTATCTGGATATCGGCTTCGGTCACCCGCCCTTTCGATTTGGTCAGATGCCCCATAACCTGAAAGGCAGTGCGGAAAAATAACGTCTGCCGCGTTTGCTGATCGGTAAAGAAGCCCCGACTACGCTTGTTATTACGTGCGGTATCAATCATATGACCAACGATCAACCCCAACACGACACCCCAGAATCCGCCGCCAGCCCAAATGGCGACAATCACTCCGAGCAGTTTTCCCCAATACTGCATATACTCCCCAACTATCAAACCGTAATAAGCCGTGTATCCCCATCGGTACGTGCAAGGGTTAAGGCGATTTTTTCCAAGAATTCGATTATCATACCTGTCATTTATCTCTGCGCCTAACGACGACGCAATCGAACGGCAGGATTTAACACTAGCGCAACGCTGATGAGTGATATAGTCTCTGACCGTTTGCCGGACATGACGCCTCTGATGACGGAACACCAAAACCGCGTATGAAAAAAAGTTTCCCAACACTGCTGGCCACGTTAATTTGGACGGCGATATATAGTCAGCACGCGCTGGCAGATCTGGCCGAGCAATGTATGCTCGGTGTGCCTGTTTATGATAAACCCGTGATCAGCGGCGACCCCAACAGCCTGCCGGTCACCATCATTTCCGATGATTCACAAGCCAACTATCCGAACAACGCGCTGTTCACCGGCAACGTCAACGTCGAACAGGGCAACAGCACCCTGACGGCGAAGCAGGTTGAGCTGAAGCAGACGCAAAAAGACGGGCAGCCGGATCCCATCCGTACCGTTACCGCCACCGGTGACGTGAATTACGCGGATAATCAGATCAAACTGAAAGGCCCTAAAGCCTGGTCAAACCTGAACACCAAAGACACCGACGTCTATCAGGGCGACTATCAGATGGTGGGCCGCCAAGGGCGTGGTGACGCCGACAAGATGAAGATGCGCGGTCAAAACCGCTACACCATCCTGGAAAACGGTACCTTCACCTCGTGCCTGCCTGGCGATAACAGCTGGAGCGTTGTGGGCTCCGAAGTGATCCACGATCGCGAAGAAGAAGTGGCCGAAGTGTGGAACGCCCGCTTCAAGATTGGCAAGGTGCCGGTGTTCTACAGCCCCTATTTGCAGCTGCCAGTGGGCAATAAACGCCGCTCCGGCTTCCTGATCCCCAATGCCAAATATGGCAGTAATAACGGCTTCGAGTTCATGCTGCCGTATTACTGGAACATTGCGCCAAACTTTGATGCCACCATCACCCCGCACTACATGACGAATCGCGGCCTGCAGTGGCAGAACGAATTCCGTTATCTGTTGCAACCGGGTCTGGGCACCATGGCCTTCGACTGGCTGCCAAGCGATAGGCAGTACGAAAAAGATCACGGAGATGTCGACGACAGTAAGCGTTGGCTATTCTACTGGGGCCATAACGGCGTAATGAATCAGGTGTGGCGTTTCAACGTCGACTACACCAAGGTCAGCGACCCTTATTACTTCACCGATCTGGATTCCAAATACGGTTCCACCACCGATGGCTACGCCACGCAGAAATTCAGCGTCGGTTATGCTGACGAGAACTGGGATGCCACGCTGGCCTCCAAGCAGTTCCAGATCTTCAGCGGTGCAGGTAACCAGAACGCCTACCGTGCACAGCCGCAGTTGGATCTCAACTACTATAAATCGGATATCGGTCCGTTTGATTTCCACACCTTCGGCCAGGTTGCCAACTTTACCAGCGTCAACCCGAATAACCCGGAGGCCACCCGTTGGCACATTGAACCGGCGATCAATCTGCCGCTGGTCAACAGTTGGGGCAGCCTGAATACCGAAGCCAAACTGATGGCGACGCATTTCCAGCAGACCATCCCGAACGGTTTTGCCGCCGACTATGCCAACCGTAACCCGGGTAGCCCGGTTCCCGATCTGGAAGGTTCAGTCAACCGCGTACTGCCGCAGTTCAAGACCGACGGCAAAGTGGTGTTTGATCGCCCAATGGATTGGTCAGAAGGTTATACCCAAACCATCGAGCCACGTATGCAGTACCTGTACGTGCCTTATCGCGATCAAAGCGATATCTATACTTATGACTCAACCCTGCTGCAAACCGACTACTCGGGCCTGTTCCGCGACCGCTCCTACAGCGGCCTGGATCGCATCGCCTCGCAGAACCGTGTGGCAGCCGGTGTCACTTCGCGTATTTATGATGACGCGCTGGTTGAACGTTTTAACGTTTCCGTAGGTCAAATCTACTACCTCAGCCGCTCGCGGACCGGGGATCAAAGTAGCAACTTTGATAATAGCGATGATACCGGCAGCGTCGTCTGGGCTGGTGACACCTATTGGAAGATTGACGATCGCTGGGGCCTGCGCGGTGGTGTGCAATACGACACCCGTCTTGACAGCTTCGCGTTAGGCGACGCGGTAGTGGAATATCGTCAGGATCAGAATCGTATGGTGCAGTTGAACTACCGTTATGCCAGCCCGGAATATATTTCGGCAACCCTGCCGGATATCAGCAACCCAGGCTATCAGGACGGTATTTCGCAGGTCGGTCTGGTGGCCAGTTGGCCGATTGCCGATCGTTGGGCAGTCGTCGGGGCGTATTACTACGATACCCGTGCGAAACAAACTGCTAACCAGTTGGTCGGCCTGCGCTATAACACCTGCTGCTGGGCGGTTAACGTGGGTTATGAGCGCAAGATCACCGATTGGGACTACGGCAATCAGGTCAGCAAGTACGATAACAAAGTTTCATTCAACGTCGAACTGCGTGGCTTGAGCAGCGATCACAGCCTTGGCACCAATGAAATGCTGCGTTCGGGTATTCTGCCTTACCAACGCGCCTTCTGATATTGATTAACGAATTGAAAAAAAACAACTTTCACCCGCATTTGCGGAAACAGATAACGGGAAATGTATGAAGAACTGGAGAACGCTTCTTCTCGGATTGGTGGTTTGTGCCAATACCGCGTTCGCAGCACCGCAACAAATGGATAAAGTCGCCGCCGTCGTCGATAACGGCGTAGTACTCGAGAGCGACGTGAACGGCCTGATGCAATCGGTGAAACTCAACGCACAGCAGGCTGGCCAGCAATTGCCAGACGACAATACGTTGCGTCACCAGATCATTGAACGTCTGATTATGGATAATATCCTGCTGCAGATGGCGCAAAAAATGGGGATCACCGTCAGCGATGCCGATCTGGACAAGGCGATAGGCAATATCGCCGCCCAGAACAAGATGAGCCTGGATCAACTGCGTAGCCGCTTGGCGTATGAAGGTCTGAACTACAACACTTACCGTGCGCAGATCCGCAAGGAAATGCTGACCTCAGAAGTGCGTAACAACGAAGTGCGTCGCCGTGTCACCATCCTGCCGCAGGAAGTTGACGCGTTGGCCAAGCAGGTCGGCGCGCAGAACGGCGGTGAAACCGACATCAACATCAGCCACATCCTGATCCCGCTGCCAGAAAACCCATCGCAGAAGCAGGTTGATGAAGCCGAAGCGCTGGCGAAACGCCTGGCGGGTGAAGCAACCGGCGGTGCCGATTTCGGCAAGCTGGCGATCACCTACTCCGCCGACTCACAGGCGCTGAAAGGCGGCCAGATGGGTTGGGGTAAACTGCAGGAAATGCCAACGCTGTTCGCAGAGCGTCTGTCCAGCTCCAAAAAAGGTGACGTGGTTGGGCCGATCCGCTCCGGCGTCGGCTTCCATATCCTGAAGGTCAACGATATCCGTGGCGGTACCCAGTCGATTTCAGTGACAGAAGTGCATGCCCGTCATATTCTGCTGAAACCTTCAGTAGTGATGACCGACGATCAGGCACGCGCCAAGCTGCAGGAAGTGGCTGCGGCCATCAAGAGCGGCAAAGCGAAGTTTGAAGACGAGGCCAAACAGCTGTCACAAGATCCAGGCTCTGCCCTGCAGGGCGGCGATCTGGGTTGGGCTTCGCCAGACATGTACGATCCTGCCTTCCGCGATGCGCTGCTGAAACTGCAAAAAGGCCAGATCAGCGAGCCGGTACATTCTTCCTTTGGCTGGCACCTGATCCAGTTGCTGGATACCCGCCAGGTGGATAAAACCGATGCGGCGCAGAAAGATCGTGCCTACCGCATGCTGTTTAACCGCAAGTTTGCCGAAGAAGCGCAAACCTGGATGCAGGAACAACGTGCCGCTGCTTACGTGAAGATCCTCGATGGAAGCAATGCACCGCAATAACCGTATCGTCATCACCCCCGGCGAGCCTGCCGGGGTTGGGCCGGATTTGGTCACCGTACTGGCACAACAGGATTGGCCTGTTGAGCTGGTGGTGTGCGCCGATCCGGCCTTGTTGCTTGAGCGCGCCCGCCAGTTGGCGTTACCGCTCACGCTGCGCGACTACCAGCCAGGCCAACCTGCACAGCCACAGCGTGCCGGGACCTTAACGGTATTGCCCGTTGCAGCTCCGGCGGCCGTGGTCGCTGGCGAACTTAACGTCGCCAACAGCGCCTATGTGGTAGAGACTCTGGCACGTGCCTGTGACGGTTGCCTGAACGGTGAGTTCGCCGCGCTGGTCACTGGCCCGGTCCATAAAAGCATCATCAACGACGCTGGCGTGGCCTTTACCGGCCACACCGAGTTCTTTGCCGATCGCAGCCATTGTGAACGCGTGGTGATGATGCTGGCTACCGAGGAGCTTCGCGTCGCTCTGGCAACGACCCATCTGCCGTTACTGGCAGTCCCGGGCGCCATTACCCAACAGAGCCTGTTCGAAGTGATCACCATTCTCGATCGGGATCTGAAAAACCAGTTTGGCATTCCGCACCCGTTGATTTACGTCTGTGGGCTAAACCCACACGCGGGGGAAGGCGGCCATATGGGGCGTGAAGAGTTGGATGTGATTATTCCGGCTTTGGAGGTGCTGCGTAGCCGCGGCATCCAGCTGATTGGCCCGCTCCCGGCGGATACGCTGTTCCAGCCCAAATATCTGCAACATGCAGATGTGGTGCTGGCGATGTATCACGATCAGGGCTTGCCTGTACTAAAATACCAGGGGTTTGGTCGGGCGGTGAATATCACCCTCGGTTTGCCTTTTATCCGTACCTCGGTCGACCATGGTACCGCGTTGGAACTGGCTGGCAGCGGCACTGCCGATGCAGGCAGCTTCAAAACGGCCTTGGCTCTCGCCATTAAAATGATAATTAACAGCAATGAATAATAGAGTCCACCAAGGGCACTTTGCCCGCAAACGTTTTGGACAGAACTTTTTAACCGATCAGTTTGTCATCGATAGCATTGTCTCAGCCATTCACCCACAGCCGGGCGAAGCGGTCGTCGAAATCGGCCCTGGCCTAGGAGCCTTGACCGAGCCGGTTGGCGCGCGTATGGATCGCATGACGGTGATTGAACTTGACCGCGATCTGGCAGCCCGCCTGGCCAATCACCCACAGCTGAAAGACAAGCTGACCATTCATCAGCAAGATGCCATGACGGTGAACTTCGCCGAGCTGGCAGCCGTGGAAGGCCAATCGTTGCGCGTGTTTGGCAACCTGCCGTATAACATCTCGACGCCGCTGATGTTCCACCTTTTCAGCTATACTTCAGCTATCCGCGACATGCACTTTATGCTGCAAAAAGAGGTGGTCAACCGTCTGGTTGCCGGCCCAAACAGCAAGGCATACGGGCGCTTGACCGTGATGGCGCAGTATTACTGCAACGTTATTCCCGTGTTGGAAGTGCCGCCGACTGCGTTCGCGCCACCGCCTAAAGTCGATTCTGCCGTGGTTCGTCTGGTACCGCATCTGGTGATGCCAAATATTGTCGGCGATGTGCGTATGCTCAGCCGCGTGACCACCCAGGCGTTTAACCAACGCAGAAAAACCATCCGCAACAGCCTGGGCGATCTTTTCACCCCGGAACAGTTGACGGAACTCGGCGTCGATCCGACGCTCAGAGCAGAGAATATTTCTGTAGCGCAGTACTGTAAGCTGGCAAACTGGCTTTCACAACAGCAGGCGCAGCAGCAATAAAGGAGCAGTTGTCATGATTGATTCGCCCCGTGTATGTGTGCAGGTACAGAGTGTGTATGTGGAATCACAATCGATACCTGAGGAAGAACGTTACGTCTTCGCGTATACCGTTACCATCCGTAATCTGGGGCGCTTTGACGTGCAACTGCTGGGCCGTTACTGGCTGATAACCAACAGTAACGGTCGGCAAACTGAAGTTCAGGGCGAGGGAGTGATCGGTGAACAGCCCATTATCCAGCCCGGCAGCGAGTTCCAATATACCAGCGGTGCGATACTCGAAACGCCGCTGGGCACCATGGAAGGCCACTATGAAATGGTTGATCAACAGGGTCAGCCATTCCGTACCGCTATTCCGGTGTTCCGTTTAGCCATCCCTACGCTGATCCACTAATATGTCGACATATCTTATCGGCGACGTTCATGGCTGTTTCGATGAACTGCAGTCGCTATTAGCGCAGGTTAATTTCGATCCCCTGCAAGACCAACTGTGGCTGACTGGCGACCTGGTCGCCCGTGGCCCCGGCTCGCTCGAAGTGCTGCGCTACGTCCGCTCTCTCGGCCCGGCATTGCGAATGGTTCTGGGTAACCACGACCTGCACCTGCTGGCGGTGTACGCCGGTATCAGCCGTAACAAACCCAAAGACCGCATTACCCCCTTGCTCGAAGCACCTGATGCTGACGAGTTGATCAACTGGCTGCGTCGCCAGCCGGTGCTACAGGTGGATGATGAACGCAAACTGATCATGGGCCACGCCGGCATTACCCCACAGTGGGATATCGAGACCGCACAGATGTGTGCCCGTGAAGTGGAAGCGGTACTCAGCAGCGACAGTTATCCGTTATTTCTGGATGCGATGTACGGCGACATGCCCAACAACTGGAGCCCGGAACTGAGCGGGTTGGCACGCCTGCGCTTTAGCACCAATGCCTTGACCCGCATGCGCTATTGCTTCCCTAATGGCCAGTTGGACATGATCTGCAAAGATGCGCCGGGCACCGCTCCCGCTCCGCTGAAACCCTGGTTTGATCTGCAACGTCTGGTCGATCCCGAATACAGCATCATCTTCGGCCACTGGGCATCACTCGAAGGCAGAGGCACGCCGGAAGGGATCATCGGCCTGGATACCGGCTGCTGTTGGGGCGGGGATTTAACCCTGCTACGTTGGGAAGACAAGCGCTACTTTACCCAGCCAAGCAACCGCCGTGATGCAATAGACGGCGCGGATACGCTGGCAGCGTCTTAAAACGACAATGGGCACCCAAGGGTGCCCATTTGATAGCTAACCCGCCTTAGCGGCGTTCCAAAATCTCAAAACAGTAGCCATGCGAGTTCAGTGCATCCGCATCGTGGAAGGCGCTGAACGAGGTTTCCCATTCGTCCGGCTCGTAATCCGGGAAGTAGGTATCGCCACCCACTTCGGCATCGATATGCGTTAGATACATCCGGGAAGCCCGTGGCAGGAACTGGCTATAAATGCTGCCACCGCCCATCACCATCACTTCTTCCACCTCGCCAGCCGCAGCCAAGGCCTCCTCCAGCGAAGTCACCCAGGTCACGCCAGGTTCTTTACCCGGCTGGCTGCTTAACACGATATTATGGCGGCCCGGTAATGGGCGGCCAATCGACTCAAAGGTCTTACGGCCCATAATCACCGGTTTATTTAACGTGTTACGTTTAAACCACGCCAAATCCTCCGGCAGGTGCCACGGCATGGCATTTTCCATACCAATAACGCGATCCGCCGCCAAAGCAGCAATCAGGCTGATAATCATTGTTTAACCCTGTATAGGCAGCAAAATTGTTCACACTATACGTAAAGCCCCGGCCACCGTCGATAGACGAATCGAGCGATAGTCATATATCGGACGGCTCTGAAGATAAACTCCAGTAATCCCAGATCCTTAGAAAAAAGCCCTAAACGCCGGGACGTTTACGATACAGCCACAGACCCGGTACCGACAGGCCAATCGACAAGGCTCCCACGATAAAACAGGCTTTGAGGAAGTTGGAGATCATCACCGACATCAGGGCTTCGCTGTAGCCCAAATGTGAAATCTCCACCACGCTGATCATCGCGGTATAGGCTGAAATACCGGGGAACATCGGGATCACCGCCGCAACGGTAAACACCTTGGGATGTGCCAGCAGCCAGCGTGACCAGTAAATGCCGATGATACCGATCAGGATGGCGGCCAGGAACGAGCCCCACTCGATATTCATGCCGAAATGCATCATCAGCATCCGCGAACCGTGCCCCAGAGCCCCAAGCAAGGCACAGTAGCGCAGCGCTCGTAGCGGCACGTTGAACACCATGGCAAAGCCGAGCGCGGGTACCGCCGCCAGCAGCATGTCCTGTAACAGCGCCCACAGCAGGCTCATGACCACCCCCGTAAATCCCACAGCGACATCGCCATCACCACGCCGATGCAGGTTGCCAGCGTCAGTAAACTGGCCATCGCCCAGCGGGCCAGGCCGGTATTCACGTGGCCTTTAAACATATCGGCTACCGCGTTGATCAGCGGGAAACCGGGCACCAGCAACAGCACGCTGGCCGCCATCGCTACGCTGGAGGTTTGGTGGAAAAACGGCACACGTAACAGCAGGCCGGAGACCGACGTGGCGACAAAGGCCGTCAGGCAAAAGTTGATCAGCGGATTCATATGGCGAGCGGTCAGCATCTGGCGCACAAACATCGCCAGACCACTGGCCATAAAGGTGACCGCAAAAGCATCTGGCCCGCCGCCGTTGAGCATGCTGAAACAGCCACAGGACAGCCCCACCATCAGCACCACCAGCCAACGCGGATAGCGCAGCGGACGGATCTTTTCAAAGCGCCGCGCCACGTCATGGACGTCGGCCAAATGGTGTTCTGCCAGGATCACAATGTGCTGCACCTCGGTCACCATTTGCATGTTGATCCCACGATCGACGTTCTTTCGCGTGGTGGTCAGGCAGGCATCATTGCTGATGGTGGTAAGTACCACGGCGTTGGCCGAGATGGAGCTTTCTACACTATCCATGCCAAGCGCCAGGCCCAAGCGAGTCGAAAGTTGTTCCACCACCATGCTTTCCGCCCCGTGCTGTAGCAACAGCAACGCACACTGAATACACAGACGGGTGATCTCACGCTGTTGCTGGTTTACACCGGGTATCTCTGCGGTTAATTCCTTTTTCATGTCGCTCAATCACATCCTCTTAATGAAGACCCATCATATAACCAGAGATTGATGTAATAGGTTGATGCACGTCAGGAGGAGTGGCGTTATTATCAGCAGAATTAGGCCTTTTTCAGAGACTCGCTCATGCTTGAAACCTCATTGTTTGTCGCCGGCATTGCCACGCTCGGCATGCTTTCCCCCGGGCCAGACTTTTTTCTGGTGATTAAAAACGCAGCGCGCTATCCGCGCCTGGCAGCAATGATGACCGCGTTCGGCGTGATCTGCGGCGTGGCAACTCATATGTCTTACTGTGTCGCGGGTCTGGCGGTAGTGATCACCACCACGCCGTGGTTGTTCAACGTGCTGAAATACGCCGGTGCGGTGTACCTGATTTGGGTCGGTATTCAAGCCTTGTTGTCACGCGGTGGCAGCAAGATGAACGTCAGCAGCCTGCCTCAACAGCAGGTCAGCCTGAAAAGCGCCTTTGTACAAGGTTACCTGTGTAATCTGCTCAACCCGAAAGCCACGCTGTTCTTCCTCGCGGTGTTTACCCAGGTATTGCAAATCAACTCCGGCCTGGGTGAAAAACTGTGGTATGCCGGGATTATTTTCGGTCTTTCCGCCGTTTGGTGGCCGGTGCTGGTGTTTTTAATCCAAAGCGGGCCGGTACGCCGTGGGCTGGAGAAAACCCAGAAGGTGGTCGATAAGCTGCTGGGTGGGATGTTAATCGCCTTGGGCATCAAGGTCGCGCTGAGCTGAAAAACCGGCGAGGGGCAAACCCTCGCCAGCCAATTACCCTTTCGCTTCCACTACCTCTTCCTCAGGCGCTTTGCCATCAATACTGCCGCGCCAGCCGTTTTGCTGCACGTGAGATAGGCGCATCTGATCTTGCTCGATGGCCGACGACAGCATTTCTTTAGCCCGTTGCAGGCTGGCGACACGGAACTCGGTATCTTCGTAGTTCTCCAGCGTATCCTCCAGCATCTTCAGGTTATACCGCCGGAAGGTATCCGCCTTTTCACGGGCTTCGTAGGCGTCCAGCCCCAGCAGTTCGAGAGTTTCTCTGCCGATCAGTAACGAGCTTTCAAAGGTTTCCCGCGCAGGTTTTTCAACCCCCAACTGCCGCAGTTGATACCAGTGGTCCACATCGCGGGCACGCGCCACCACTTTCAGGTGCGGGAAATGGCGTTTGACCAGCGCCGTCAGTTGCAGGTTAGCCTCCACGTCGTCGATGGCGTTAATCAGGATTTTGGCATGTTCCGCTCCTGCCGCTTCCAACAGATCGGCCCGCGTCGCATCGCCATAAAACACCTTGGTGCCAAATTTGCGCAGCGTTTCGATATGGTCCGGATCGTGATCCAGCACCACGGTATGCACGCCGTTGGCCAGCAGCATACGGCCTGCGATCTGGCCAAAACGGCCAAAACCGGCGATGATCACGCTGGCATTCTCTTCGTCGATCACATCTGCCGGGCGTTCGTCCTGCGGGGCATTTTTGGCCAGGCGAGCGGCAACCACCAGCAGCAATGGCGTGGCGGCCATCGAAAGTGCAACGGCCAACGTCAGCGATTTAGCCCATTCGAGTGGTAACACACCAGCCATCTGTGCCGCAGCAAAGATCACAAAGGCAAACTCACTGCCCTGCCCCAGCAAAATGGCGAACAGCCCGCGCTGGCGCTTGGGTACCCCAAGCATCGGCGCAACCAGCCACAGCAGTGCCGCCTTCAACAGCATAAAGCCCAGCAACAGCGAAGCAATCAGCAACGGGTGATGGAACAGCGTGCCAAAGTCGATCGACATCCCCACGCCGATAAAGAACAACCCAAGCAACAGGCCTTTAAATGGCTGAATATCGCTTTCCAGCGCATGGCGGTATTCGGAACTGGCCAGCAACACGCCAGCCAGAAAGGCCCCCATCGCCATCGATAGCCCGGCCATTTCCAGCAGAATGCCAAAACCAAACACCAGGAACAGCGCCACGGCGCTGAAGACTTCACGCATGCCGGAACGCGCCACAAAGTGCAGTAAGGGCCGGGTCACATAGCGCCCTAACAGCACCACGACCGCCAGCGCCCCCACCACTTTGGCGGCAGAAAACACAAAGGCCCCCAGCGTGGTAGCCGCGCCGCTGCTGGCAAGCAGTGGGATCATCGCCACCAAGGGAATAGCGGCAATATCCTGGAACAACAGCACCGCAAACGAGCTGCGGCCAATCGGCGAAGGCGTCAGGTTACGCTCACTCATCGCCTGCATGGCAATTGCCGTTGAGGAGAGTGCCAACGTCAAGCCAATCAGCAAGGCGACCTGCCAATTCAGGCCGAGGAAATAGCAGAAGGCGCTTAGCACCAGGCCGCATCCCACCATCTGGATGCTGCCACCACCAAATACCGCTGCACGCAGCGTCCACAACCGCCGGGGATCCAGCTCCAACCCGATGATAAACAGCATCAACACCACGCCGATTTCGGCAAAGGTCAGTATCGACTCGGGATCGGAAACCAGTTTCAGCCCCCAAGGGCCAATGACACAGCCCGCAATCAGATAGCCGAGTACCGATCCCAACCCCAGGCGTACGGCAATTGGCACCAAAAGCCCGGCTGATCCCAGATAGATCAGCCCTTCAATCATCATCGAGTGATTATCCATTCACTGACTCCTGCTCTGCTGCTGGCTCGTTGTGTTCCATCAGATACTGCACCAGCCGCTGACGATAGGCTTCCCCGGCGGCGATCAAAGCCGGTTCGTTACAGGTAAAGGTGTTGTGCACGGCAAAATACGGTTGCCACTTCATACCGCAGTAAATCGCCGTGGCCTGTAGCGGCTGACCCAGTGCGGCAAAGTTGGGGTAATCGCCCAAAGCGAAATGCTGCTCATCTCCGCCGCTGGTGACCGCCCACAGGCAGTCTTTCCCCACCAGGGCGTTGCCCTCGTGGCCATAGGCCCAGCCATGCTCCAGCACTTTGTCGATCCACAGTTTCAGCAACGGCGGCAAGCTGTACCACTGCATCGGATGCTGTAAAACCACCATATCGGCCCGTTCCAGCGCCCGCTGCTCGGCGTTGATATCGATATTAAAATCCGGATACAGTTCATACAGCGCACGGACCTCCACGCCGGGAATGTCTTTTACCGCCTGTAGCAACCGTTGGTTGGCATGGGAATGCCGGGGATAGGGATGGGCGTAAATAATCAGGATCATGCGCTTCTCGTTGTTGCGTTTCATACAACGAGTATATACCAGTCACCGTGCCGCCATTAATGACTTGAAAGCTTGCTAGCCCACGATGCCCCCATCCCCTGATCATCAGGATATGGGGGCAATATGACATCACTGGCTTACGGCAATTATTGATTTAACGTGTTGATAATCTCAAACAAATGGTCAATTTCCTGGCGAGTGTTGTAATGCATCAAACCGATCCGCACGACACCGCCACGTTGCTCCAGACCCAGTTGGCGGATTAACCCCAGCGCATAAAAATGCCCGTTGCCGACACAAATATTGTGCTCTCCCAGGGCTCTGGCAACCGATTCAGGCAGCCCGTGCTCAAACGTCACGGCGAAAGTCGGGGTTCGGCAATTAGCATCAGGCCGATCGATTCCGTACAAACGCGCCCCCTTCACTTGCCGTAGTTTTTCCAAGAAATAAGCGCTGAGCGCTTCTTCATGCTGGCTGAGTTGGCTAAAGCTGTCTTGCAAGCGCTGGCGCAAGGGCGCTCCGGGTTCTCCCCACTGAGCCAGATATTCGATCGCAGCAGTCACCCCCGCAAGCCCTTCAAAACTCTGAGTTCCCGTTTCGAAACGCCCAGGACCAAGATCGGTGGCCGGTTCGACCTTGTAAGGACGTAACGTTTGTAACCACGGCGTAGCCAGATAGGCAATCCCGACGTGTGGACCAAAAAATTTATACGCGGAACACAGGAGTATGTCGCAACCCAACGCCTGAACATCAATAAGACGGTGTGGAGCATAGTGCACTGCATCTACATACACCAAAGCGCCAACCTGGTGTGCCGCCTCGACGATACGCTTTATATCCACGATCGAGCCTGTGGTATTTGACGCATAGGTGACAGCCACCAACCGGGTTCTGGCGTTCATGAGCGCACAAAGTTTATCGACGTCTAACGTACAATCCTGCGTATTAACAGGAACCTGATGGACAACGATCTGTTTATCGGCAGCGGCCTGTTGCCAGCTCGAAACGTTCGCATAGTGATCCAGAGCGGTGACGATCACCTCATCCCCGGCTTGCCAATCCCGGCTGATAGCGCGGCTCAGCTGAAAAGTCAGTGAGGTCATGTTGGCGCCAAAGACAATGTTGTCGGCCGAGCTGGCATTCAAGAACGCCCGAACGGACTCTCTGGCTTGTAACATCACTCGCTCAGTGGCTTTGCTGGAAAAATAGTGCCCCCCCAGGTTGGCATTATGGTGGCCCAAATAATCGACCATCTTGTCTAACACCGTGCGCGGGACCTGTGAGCCACCGGGGCCATCAAAGAACACCACGCTTTTTCCTTGATACCGCTGACCCAGAGCGCTGAATTGCGTCCGGCTTTGTTCAGGCGTAAATTTCATGCCACCCTCGCTGTCAGAACAAAAACATCCATATGCCCTTCTTTATCGGTCACGACGGCACGGATTGGGCAGGCGTTATGCCACAGCTTACTATCAGCGATCATGGCAACTTCCCCATTTTCCAACACCTTACGGAAAAATGGCTCTTCGCGATTGCTGTTATAGAGCAGGATATCTCCCCCGACAATGTTATGCCTGTCGATACCGACTATCGCGATATGATCAAAACCATCACGATGGATGCCTTCTGGTGCCACCTGAGTTTCATCATAGGTGGTGGTAATGCGGATTTGGTGGATCTCGATTTCCTGGTTGTTCGGTAGAGCATTGCTTTCAACAAAGAGCCCACACATTTCGCGCATCCCCTCATTTTGCCAGGTCGTGGCCAGGAGCGGTTCAAACTGGCGGACAATATTGCCCTGAAAATGGTTGATATCCTCAGATTGTACAAACTCATGTTTGCCCGTCTCTACCACCTTTCCATCCTGAAAACGCATGACGGAATAACGCCGCAGGCGGTACTTGCCATCCGCATGCTGAGTGTGGGGAAGCGTGTTGAATGAAGGAGCCAGTTGAGCAATCCCCTCCTGGCTAAGATGGGTGATCTGCAGGATATTCTCGTGTTTGTTTAGCATGATGACACCTTATTGAACAGGCCCGTTTTACAACAGAAAATAACAGTAATCATCATTAAAAATAGATAAAGATAATGGGATATCAAATTTATCATCACAAAAATATGACGTACGCCCACAAAATCAGCACAAGCCGCAAATCATCACTTTTGGGTTGCTCCAGCAATAATAAATATCCTCCGGCATAGCCGGAGGTTTTTCATATGCGCCTATAAGGCTCTGTTGCCAGCCGCGCCCTAACAGGCGCATTGCGATCTGACATTTGCATTTATGGATTACTTACTGCCCGTAAACGGGCTACCCGGATAGGGGATCGACAACTGCTCACCCATTTTATCCTCTTCCAGTTGGTGCTTTATGTATTCTTGTATCCTGGCTGTATTTTTACCAACCGTATCAACGTAATACCCTCGGCACCAGAACTCCCTGTTACGGTATTTGAACTTCAAATCGCCAAACTGCTCATAAAGCATCAGGCTACTCTTTCCCTTCAGGTATCCCATAAAGCCCGACACACTCATCTTGGGCGGGATTTCCAGAAGCATATGGATGTGATCCACACAACATTCCGCTTCCAGAATATTCACGTTTTTCCATTCGCACAGCTTTCTTAAGATACTGCCAATCGCTTTACGCTTTTCCCCGTAGAACACCTTTCTTCGGTACTTCGGCGCAAATACTATGTGATATTTACAGTTCCATCGCGTGTGCGCTAAGCTCTTTTCGTCCCTCATAGGGACCCCCTTTTGATTTCTTGTTGAACCTTTGCAGTTGCCAGACCGCAAACTGTTTTAACAAATCAAAAGGGGTTTTTATAACTGGCTCAAAGCTGAAAGCTTTACGGAACCTCCAGCCTAGCTGGAGGTTTTCTGTGCACAAAAAAGGCGCTGCAAAAGCAGCGCCTCAGTGGTAGCCAACTTATTAACTTACTTGGTGATACGTGCGTGCAGTTCCTGTACCGACGTGACCTGCTCGGTTGGATCGGCCTTCATCGCCATTGAGGTAGCAAAGCCGCCGTTCATCGTGGTGTCGTAGTGCACTTTATACTGCAGCGCACTGCGGCGGATCAGCTTGGAGTCTTCAATCGCCTGACGCCCCGCAGTGGTATTCACGATGTAGGTGTATTCGCCGTTCTTGATGCGGTCCTGAATGTGCGGACGCCCTTCATGCACCTTGTTGACCAGGCGTGGGTTAATCCCCGCTTCGCCCAGCACCACTGCGGTGCCGTGGGTAGCATCCAGTTCAAAGCCCTGCTTGAGCAGGCTGGCAGCCAAATCCACCACGCGAGCCTTGTCCCCACTGCGAACTGACAGCAGCGCACGGCCTTTCTTCATGCCGGAGTTACTGCCCAACATCGCCTTGGAGAAGGCTTCGGCGAAGGTACGGCCAACGCCCATCACTTCACCGGTCGAGCGCATTTCTGGCCCGAGGATCGGGTCAACGCCTGGGAACTTGTTGAACGGCAGCACCACTTCCTTGACCGAGTAGTACGGCGGGATGACCTCTTCAGTCACGCCCTGTTCGGCCAGTGATTTACCGGCCATCACGCGCGCCGCCACTTTTGCCAACGCTACGCCGGTAGCCTTGGAAACGAACGGCACGGTACGTGCGGCACGTGGGTTCACTTCGATCAGGTAGACTTCGTTGTTCTTCACCGCAAACTGCACGTTCATCAGACCACGAACCTGCAGCTCAAACGCCAGTTTTTCTACCTGCTGGCGCATCACGTCCTGGATCTCTTTGCTCAGCGTGTAGGCTGGCAGTGAACAAGCGGAGTCACCGGAGTGGACGCCAGCCTGTTCGATATGCTCCATGATGCCACCGATCAGCACGCGCTCGCCGTCACAGATAGCATCCACATCCACTTCTACCGCGTCGTCCAGGAAGCGGTCCAGCAGCACTGGCGCATCGTTGGATACGCTGACCGCGTTCTGGAAGTAACGACGCAGGTCGATGTCGTCGTAAACGATCTCCATCGCACGGCCACCCAGTACGTAGGAGGGGCGCACCACCAGCGGATAACCGATGCCGGCCGCTTTCTCAACCGCCTGCTCGATGGTTGCCACGGTGGCGTTGGCCGGCTGCTTCAGGCCCAAGCGGTTAACCGCCTGCTGGAAACGTTCACGGTCTTCGGCACGGTCAATCGCATCAGGGCTGGTGCCAATAATCGGCACGCCTGCCGCTTCCAACTCACGCGCCAGTTTCAACGGGGTTTGCCCGCCATACTGCACGATCACGCCTTTTGGCTTCTCGATACGGACGATTTCCAGCACGTCTTCCAGCGTCACCGGTTCGAAGTACAAGCGATCCGAGGTGTCGTAGTCGGTAGAGACGGTTTCCGGGTTGCAGTTGACCATGATGGTCTCGTAGCCGTCTTCGCGCAGCGCCAGCGAGGCGTGTACGCAGCAATAGTCGAACTCGATGCCCTGGCCGATACGGTTCGGGCCACCGCCCAGGATCATGATTTTCGGACGATCGTTGGTCGGGTTGGATTCACACTCGTCTTCATAGGTGGAATACATGTAGGCGGTGTCGGTCGCAAACTCTGCCGCACAGGTGTCCACACGCTTGTAGACCGGGTGCATGTTGAAGCTGTGGCGCAGCTTGCGGATTTCGCTTTCCGCAACGCCAGCCAGCTTGGCCAGGCGCGCATCGGCAAAGCCTTTACGCTTGAGCGTACGCAGGAAATCAGCGTTCAGGCCGTTGATGCCCGCTTCGGCAACCTGCTCTTCCAGACGCACCAGCTCTTCAATCTGCACCAGGAACCAGCGGTCGATATTGGTCAGGTTGAACACGCCATCGACGGACAGACCGGCGCGGAAAGCATCGGCGATATACCAAATGCGATCGGAACCCGCATCCTTCAGCTCACGGCGGATCTTGGTCAAGGCTTCCGGATCGTCCAGGCTCACTTTCGGATCGAACCCGGTCGCGCCCACTTCCAGGCCGCGCAGCGCTTTCTGCAATGACTCCTGCTGAGTGCGGCCAATCGCCATCACTTCGCCGACCGACTTCATCTGGGTGGTCAGGCGATCGTTGGCACCGGCAAACTTCTCGAAGTTGAAGCGCGGGATCTTGGTGACGACATAGTCGATGGACGGCTCAAAGGAGGCTGGCGTACGGCCACCGGTGATGTCATTCATCAGCTCATCGAGGGTGTAACCCACCGCCAGCTTGGCGGCGATCTTGGCAATCGGGAAGCCAGTCGCTTTCGAGGCCAGCGCCGATGAACGGGATACGCGTGGGTTCATTTCAATCACGATCAGGCGGCCAGTTTTCGGGTTCACCGAGAACTGCACGTTGGAGCCGCCGGTTTCCACCCCGATCTCACGCAGCACCGCCATCGAGGCGTTACGCATGATTTGGTATTCTTTGTCGGTCAGCGTTTGCGCTGGAGCCACCGTGATGGAGTCACCGGTATGGATACCCATAGCATCGATGTTTTCGATCGAGCAGACGATGATGCAGTTGTCATTCTTATCGCGCACCACCTCCATCTCGTACTCTTTCCAGCCGATCAGCGATTCGTCAATCAGCAGCTCTTTGGTCGGGGACAGATCCAGACCGCGCTCGCAGATCTCTTCAAACTCTTCGCGGTTATAGGCGATGCCGCCACCGGTGCCGCCCATGGTGAATGACGGGCGGATAATGCATGGGAAGCCCACATCAGCGGCCACCGCCAACGCTTCTTCCATATTATGGGCGATGCCGGAACGCGCCGTGTCCAGGCCAATTTTCTTCATGGCGATATCGAAACGGCGGCGGTCTTCGGCTTTGTCGATGGCATCGGCGGTAGCGCCGATCATGGTGACGCCAAACTCGGCCAGTACGCCCTGACGTTCCAACTCCAACGCACAGTTCAGCGCGGTTTGCCCACCCATGGTTGGCAGCACTGCATCCGGGCGCTCTTTCTCGATGATTTTACGCACCACTTCCCAGTGGATCGGCTCGATGTAGGTGGCATCGGCCATTTCCGGGTCGGTCATGATGGTGGCCGGGTTCGAGTTGACCAGTACGACGCGATAACCTTCTTCACGCAGCGCCTTACACGCCTGGGCACCAGAGTAGTCAAATTCACACGCCTGGCCGATAACGATCGGGCCAGCGCCGAGGATCAGGATGCTTTTTATATCTGTACGTTTTGGCATGGCTTTTCTGGCTCCTGATTATTTGGCGTTGGTACGGTAAGTCTCAATCAGTTCGATAAAGTGATCGAACAGCGGCGCGGCATCGTGCGGGCCTGGGCTGGCTTCTGGGTGGCCCTGGAAGCTGAACGCGGCTTTATCGGTACGATGGATGCCCTGCACCGTGTGGTCGAACAGGGATTTATGCGTGACCCGCAATGTGTTCGGCAGATTATTTTCATCGACGGCAAAGCCGTGGTTCTGCGCGGTGATCATCACGGTATTGTTATCCAGATCCTTCACCGGGTGGTTACCGCCGTGGTGGCCAAGCTTCATCTTCATGGTTTTGGCACCGCTGGCCAGCGCCAACAGTTGGTGGCCCAGGCAGATACCAAATACCGGGATATCGGTTTCCAGGAAACGTTTGATGGCGGTGATGGCGTAATCGCAAGGCTCCGGGTCACCAGGGCCGTTGGACAGGAAGATGCCGTCCGGATTCATTTTCAGCACCTCTTCCGCAGGGGTTTGCGCTGGCACCACGGTGAGGCGGCAGCCGCGATCCACCAGCATACGCAGGATATTACGCTTGGCGCCGTAATCGTAGGCCACTACATGGTAAGGCAGTTCGCCCGCAGGTTTAGCCTCCGGCAAATCGCCTTCCAGCGTCCAGCTCCCCTGTTGCCAGGCGTAAGCTTCTTTGGTGGTGACCTCTTTTGCCAGGTCCATGCCTTTCAGGCCAGGGAAAGCCTTGGCTTTTTGCAGCGCCAGATCGGCATCGGTGAGGTCGCCCGCGATGATGCAGCCGTTCTGTGCGCCTTTCTCACGCAGCAGACGAGTCAGCTTGCGGGTATCGATATCGGCAATCGCCACAATATTATGACGCTTGAGGTAATCGGCCAGGCCCATTTCGTTGCGGTAGTTGCTGGCAATCAGGGGCAGGTCGCGGATGACAAGGCCTTGAGCATGAACAGCGGAGGATTCTGCGTCGGAATCATTGGTGCCGACATTGCCGATATGAGGATAAGTAAGAGTAACGATCTGGCGGGAGTAGGAAGGATCAGTGAGGATTTCTTGATAACCGGTCATCGAGGTATTGAAGACCACTTCCCCCACTGCCGTACCTTCTGCCCCGATGGCCCGACCGTGGAATTGGGTTCCGTCTTCCAGAACCAATAGCGCTGACTTAATCAAAACACCCTCCGAGGAATAATCAATCACAATATTTGCATATTAATTCAGATTTCACGCCCTAAATCAATGCAAAAACCGCCCTCAAGGCCAATTTTTGGCAAATTGGGCGCATTTTAATGATGAGCGTCCCGCTTGTCTAGATAAAGCGCCATTTTTTTCATTATTTTTGCAGCCTTCAGGGTTTAAAGGGGGTCACAGGCACAAAAACACCAGCAAACTTGACCGGGTAAACGGTTGCGAGACACAGTGACAGAAAAAATGGCTTAAAACAGCTTAAATCTGCGTAGGGAGCAATAAAGATGACGGAAAAAACAGGAATAAGACTAGATAACATATAAAAACAATAGCTACATCATTAAAAATGATCTTAACCATCATTTTCAATGTTAAAAAAAAGGACAATAAAATTATTGTCCGATTATCATATCATTATGATCAACACAACCACATCACGATGGTGTTCATTAAAATTATAACTGGTCTAAACCGAGCACATCACGCATATCAAACAGCCCATTATGCTGGTTTGATATCCATGACGCGGCACGCACCGCGCCATTGGCAAACGTCATCCGGCTTGAGGCTTTATGGGTAATTTCTACCCGCTCGCCAATATCGGCAAACATGGCGGTATGTTCACCCACAATATCCCCGGCACGAATGGTGGCAAAGCCGATGCTCTTTGGATCGCGCTCGCCGGTATAGCCCACGCGCTCGTAAACCGCGCACTCTTTCAGATCGCGTCCCAAGGCACCGGCAATCGCCTCGCCCATAGCTAACGCCGTTCCTGAAGGAGCATCTACCTTGTGGCGGTGGTGAGCTTCCACAATTTCGATATCGGTATAATCGCCCATTACCTTGGCCGCTTTCTCCAGCAGCTTGAGCACCACGTTGACGCCCACGCTGAAGTTGGCGGCAAACACGATGCCAATCTGCTGTGCCGCGGCCTGGATCGCCGCTTTACCTGCATCATCAAAACCGGTGGTGCCGATCACCATGGCTTTGCCGTGGGCCACGCAAAACGCCAGATGAGCCAGGGTGCCTTCCGGGCGGGTGAAGTCGATCAGGATATCGAAATCGTTGACAACCTTTTCCAGGTTATCGCTGACGGTGACACCCAATGCACCAACGCCAGCCAGTTCACCGGCATCTGTGCCAACCAGGCTAGACCCCGGACGCTCCAGTGCCGCCCCCAATACCACGCCCTGTGCCTGCTGCACGGCCTGGATCAATTGGCGCCCCATGCGGCCACCGGAACCCGCAATCGCGATGCGGATTTGTGAATCAGTCATACTTCGCTCTCTTTTATGGTCAAAAGCCACTCCTCGGCTATGGGTTCAGGGTAACTTCCCTACCCTATCACTACCAGAGGATTTGCTTACGGATTAGAAAATTATGATATGCCCGGTATGTTATCAGTAACGCTGTCAATTGATTAACAATTACCCGATTAGCGTCAACCGTCTGGTGCTACATAATCATGCACTATTTATGCATTACGATGAATGGCGATAAAGTCGATTTTTGCTCATTCTGCACGCTAAAGGACGAGCTTAATACTGCAACACATAAAGCCCAAGGCAGGTGGGAGACATACAGGTTAGCCGACTGTTGAGCGCATGGATGCCCGATTCGAGCCCCAGGGACGGGTTCTTCATTATGGCTCCCACCTGTTACACGATTAATTACAGCGAGTTAAAACGCAAAACGGGAAGCCAAGGCTTCCCGTTACTTAATGATATTGGCAACGATCAGTCGATCTGCTTGATATCCATGCGCAGTTCTTTCGGTACTTCAAACACGATGTTCTCTTCGCGGCCGCTGAGCTCCTGCACGTCTTTGCCGCCCAATGCTTTCAAGCGGCTGATGACGTCCTGAACCAGCACGTCCGGCGCAGAGGCTCCGGCGGTGACGCCAATGTTGCTGGCGTCTTTCAACCAGGATTCCTGAATGTCCGCCGCCGAGTCGATCAGATAGGCTGGTTTACCCACACGCTGGGCAAGTTCCGCCAGGCGGTTGGAGTTGGACGAGTTCTTCGACCCCACCACCAGCACCACGTCGGCATCACCTGCCAAGCTGCGCACCGCTTCCTGACGGTTGGTGGTGGCATAGCAGATATCGTCCTTGCGCGGCCCGATAATATCCGGGAAGCGCTTACGCAACGCATCGATCACATCGGAGGTATCATCCACCGATAAGGTCGTCTGGGTCATAAAGCACAGGTTATGCTCGTTCTTCACCTGCAATTGCCAGACATCTTCCGGCGACTCAACCAGGTACATGCCCCCCTCAGGGTTACTGTACTGGCCCATGGTGCCTTCCACTTCCGGATGCCCGGCATGGCCAATCAGGATCGCTTCGGTGCCCTTACGGCTGGCCCGAGCCACTTCCATATGCACCTTGGTCACCAATGGGCAGGTGGCATCAAACAGCATGGTCAGATCGCGGGCCTTAGCTTCGGCCCGAACAGCCTGCGACACACCGTGGGCAGAGAAGATCAGGATTGAGCCGTCCGGCACTTCCGCGATCTCTTCGATAAATACCGCACCACGCTCGCGCAGGCTTTCGACCACATAGCGGTTATGCACCACTTCGTGACGCACGTAAATCGGCGCACCATAAATCTCCAGCGCACGTTCTACGATGCTGATCGCACGATCGACCCCGGCGCAGAAGCCACGCGGGTTAGCCAGCAATATTTGCATGCGCTTCCTCCTGCTGCGGGTCGATCTCCAGCACTTCGATATCGAAGGTCACCGGATGCCCCGCCAACGGATGGTTGAAATCAACGGTGATCGAATCTTCCGCCACTTCACGCACCACACCAGGCATTTCACTGCCGTCGATGGCGGTAAACAGCATGATGGTGCCAACATCCGGCACGCCGGTTTCGTTAAAATCGCGGCGTGAGAAGAACTGGATCAGATCCGGGTTCTCCGCACCGAACGCGGCTTCCGGTTGCAGGGTAAACGCACATTTGTCCCCTGCCCGCAGGCCGATCAGCTGCTGTTCCAGCGGAGCAGACAGGCTGCCATCGCCCAGGCGGAACAGCGCTGGTTTGCCGTTACCCTGGGTTGATTCCGCGGTCGTTCCATCTGCCAGTTTCAGCGTGAAATGCACCAGCACTGCGCTGTTGCCGTTAACCTGAGCCGTCATATCACTTACCTTCGCTGTTGACGCTTTTCTTCGCCGGCAAGAACCCTTCCAGCACGATCATGGCGGCACCGACGCAGATAAAGCTGTCCGCCAGATTGAAGGTCGGGTAATGCCAGTTGCCGATATAAAAGTCGATGAAATCGACCACAAAGCCATGCCACAGACGATCAAACAGGTTGCCGAGCGCACCGCCGATAATAAAGGCATAGGCGATATTGTTCAGCTTCTGCTGGGCACTGCTGCGATACATCATCACCAGCAGCACCACCACGATGGCGACCGCAATACCGGCAAAGAACCAGCGCTGCCAGCCACCGTGATCCGCCAGGAAACTGAACGCCGCACCGTAGTTACGGGCGTAGTACAGGTTGATAGACGGGAACAACGGCTGGGTCTGGCCCAGCACGAAGTTACTCAGGATCCACTGTTTGCTGAAAAAATCCAGCGCCAGCACCACCACTACCAGCCATAGCCAGCGCAAGCCGGTCGAACTTATCGGTCTACTCATCAGGCGCTTGATCTCAGGCAAAGTTACGTTTTTCGCCGTCACCGGCTACGTTGGTCACACAGCGGCCGCAGAGTTCTGCATGCTCCGCCACCTGGCCGACATCGGTGGTGTAATGCCAGCAGCGCGGGCACTTCTCACCATCCGCTTTGCTGAATGCAATTTTCAGCCCTTTCAACAGTTCGCTTTGCTGCGCATCGGCAGGAGCATCTGCAAACGGTGCTACGCTGGCCGATGAAGTCAGCAACACAAAGCGCAGTTCGTCCTGCAGGCTGTTCAGACGTGCTGCCAGATCGCTATCGGCGTACAGCGTAACCGCCGCCTCCAACGAACCGCCAATGTGCTTGTCCGCACGTGCCTGCTCCAGCACCTTGTTCACTTCACCACGCACTTTCAGCAGATCGGCCCAGAACGCATCGTTCATGCCTTCGCCTGCCGCCAGCCCGAACAGACCGTCGTACCACTCTTCGGTAAACACGTACTGCGGGCGCTCACCTGGTAGGAAGGCCCAGATTTCATCGGCGGTAAACGACATGATCGGCGCCATCCAACGTACCAGCGCTTCCGCAATGTGGAACAGAGCGGTCTGGCAGCTGCGACGGGCAACGCTGTCGCTTTTCGCGGTGTACTGACGGTCTTTAATGATGTCCAGATAGAAGGACCCCATTTCTACCGAGCAGAACTGCATCAGGCGCTGCACCACTTCATGGAAATCGTAGTTGGCATAGGCCTGCTCGATATCCTGCTGCGCGGCCATTGCACGACCTACGGCCCAGCGATCCAGTACCACCATCTCTTCCGGTGCCACGCAGTCAGTGCTTGGATCAAACCCGTTCAGGTTGGCCAGCAGGAAACGCGCGGTATTACGGATGCGGCGATAAGAATCGGCAGCACGCTTGAGGATTTCGTCGGAAACCGCAATCTCGCCGGTGTAATCGGTAGAGGCGACCCACAGGCGCAGAATGTCGCCACCCAGCTTGTTCATCACGTCCTGCGGGCTGACGGTGTTGCCGATTGATTTGGACATTTTGCGGCCCTGACCATCGACGGTAAAGCCGTGGGTCAGCACTTCTTTGTAAGGCGCTTTACCCTTCATGGCGGTTGAAATCATCAGCGATGACATGAACCAGCCACGATGTTGGTCGGAACCTTCCAGATACATGTCGGCAGAGTGGCCGTTGAATTCTGGGCGCACGTCAACTACGGAAGAATGGGTTGAACCCGAGTCGAACCAGACGTCCAGCGTATCTGGCACTTTCACATAATCGGCCGCTTCGTCACCGAGGATATCGGCAGCGTCCAGATCCCACCAGGCCTGGATCCCGTCTTGCTCAACACGCTTGGCCACTTCTTCCATCAGCTCTACGCTGCGTGGGTGAAGTTGCTCGGTGTCTTTATGTACGAACAGGGACATGGGAACGCCCCAGGTACGCTGGCGTGAGATACACCAGTCTGGGCGGTTAGCAACCATGGTTTCGATACGCGCCTGGCCCCAATCCGGGATCCATTGCACGCCTTTGATCTCTTCCAGCGACTGCTTGCGCAGACCCTTTTGATCCATGCTGATAAACCATTGCGGCGTGGCGCGGAAGATGATCGGCGTTTTATGGCGCCAGCAGCACGGGTAGCTGTGTTGCAGTTTTTCCACATGCAGCAGAGCACCCTTCTCACGCAGCAGCTCAACGATCAGATCGTTGGCCTTGAACACGAACTTGCCGTCCAGCGTTGGATAGGTGCCGGTCAGGTAGCAGCCGTTCGGGCCAACCGGGTTGGCGACTTCCAGGCCGTATTTCTGGCCGATCACGAAGTCATCCGGGCCGTGGCCAGGAGCGGTATGTACGGCACCGGTACCGGCATCCAGCGTAACGTGATCGCCCAGGATCGCCGGCACGTCAAAGCCCATAAACGGATGGGTAAAGCGCATCAGTTCCAGATCGCTGCCCTTGCAGCTACCCAGCACTTCCCAATGGCTGATGCCTGCACGTTTCATCACGCTTTCTACCAGGTCAGCTGCCAGGATCAGGCACTGGCCTTCAACCTGGACCAGATGGTAGGTGAACTCTGCATTCAGCGAGATCGCACGGTTGGCAGGCAGCGTCCACGGTGTGGTCGTCCAGATCACCAGTGACACAGGGCCATTAACGCGGGTTACGCCAAATTTGCTGGCCACAGCCGCCGCATCAACCGCGTGGAACGCGACGTCGATGGATGGCGAGGTTTTGTCGTAATATTCAACTTCCGCTTCCGCCAGGGAAGAACCACAGTCCGTACACCAGTGCACCGGCTTGGCGCCTTTGAGCAGATGACCATTGCTGATGATCTTGCCCAACGCACGGATGATGTTGGCTTCGGTTTTAAAATTCATGGTCAGGTACGGATGATCCCAGTCACCCAGCACCCCCAGACGGATAAAGTCTTTCTTCTGGCCTTCTACCTGCTCGGCGGCATATTCACGACATTTCTGGCGGAACTCTGCCGGTGTCAGTTTCTCACCCGGTTTGCCATACAGTTGCTCAACCTTCAGTTCGATAGGCAGACCGTGACAGTCCCAGCCTGGAACATAAGGCGAATCAAAGCCAGCCATCCCTTTTGACTTGATAATAATGTCTTTGAGGATCTTGTTTACCGAGTGACCAATGTGAATGCTGCCATTCGCATACGGAGGGCCGTCATGCAGAATGAAGGATTTCTTGCCCTTTTTGGCGGCACGAATGATCCCGTACAGATCCTGTTCATACCAACGTGCGAGCATGCCAGGTTCACGCTTGGCGAGATCGCCACGCATCGGGAACCCTGTTTCCGGCAAGTTCAGGGTATTCTTGTAGTCACTCATTAGATTCTCGATCTCGTTTCGGTTCGTAGATTAAGCCGGTGTCTGTAGCCCGAAGAACGTCCGGGCCGTCACCACATCATTGGCGATTTGCTGCTTTAGCGCATCGAGCGAAGCAAAACGCTGTTCATTGCGCAATTTTGCGCGCAGCACCACATCCAAGTGGCGCCCGTAAAGATCCATGGTTACGTCCAGCAGATGCACTTCCAACTGCTGACGTACGCCTGCCACCGTAGGGCGGGTGCCGATATTGGCCACGCCAGGCAAAGGCTCGGGGCCCAGGCCATAAACATCGACGGCATACACCCCTTTCACCGGGGCAACCAGGCGTTTGAGCGGCAGGTTGGCGGTGGGGAAACCAATGGTTCGCCCCAGTTCATCGCCATGCACTACGCGCCCGGAAATACTGTAAGGATGCCCCAGCAGGGTTTCTGCCAGCGGCAAATCATCATCACGCAGCGCATTGCGGATAGCGGTGCTGCTGATGCGCAGGTCGCCTTCACGGAAGCTTGGCGTGCTGACCACCTCAAAGCCGAACTCTTGCCCGGCAAGCTCTAACAGCGGGAAGTCCCCCTGGCGACCAGCACCAAAGCGGAAATCATCCCCCACCATCAGGAATTTTACCCCCAGCTTTTCGACCAGCAGCTCGGCAACGAATGCCTGAGCGGTATGGGCAGCAAAGCGGGGATCAAACTTGACGCATAACAGGTAATCAACCCCGGCCTGCGCCAGGTATTTGGCTTTGTCACGCAAACGCGTGAGGCGGGCCGGAGCCTTGTCCGCGGCAAACAGTTCCAGCGGCTGTGGCTCAAAGATCATGACAATGACGGGTAACCCCAGGCGTCGCCCTTCCTGCTTCAACTGCCCCAACAGCGCCTTGTGACCGCGATGGACGCCGTCAAAGTTGCCGATGGTGAGCACACAGCCACGGTGGCGTGCCCGGATATTATGGATGCCGCGAATTAGCTGCATAGCTGGCCCAACACAGTGGAAATCGGCGGATTATACCTTGTACAGCGGTCAAGGTTAACCCGCGATTGGTTCCTTTGATGTAATAGTCATACCATACCGGAGGATAATCGCCTTAACCACCGTTTATCTGGCCCAATGCGTGCTATATTAGCGCGCTGATAGCGAGCTTGGCTTCTGGCCGACGCTTGAAAGACGGGGGATAACCCACCAGGACCAACAGCTTGCAGACTGTGATGCAAATCACATGGCGATTTTTCTCGTGAAACACTGTATTCCCATGGCTGAAGCTGGTAAAATCCTGCGCCATCACAACGTAGCAAGTGCCGCCCGTACAAACGGCGCTTATTTGCACAAATCCATTGACAAACGAAGGCTAAAAGGGCATATTCCTCGGCCTTTGAATTGTCCTCAATATATATATTTGGGAGTTGGACCTTGGCTAATATCAAATCAGCTAAGAAACGCGCCATACAGTCTGAGAAACGTCGCAAGCATAACGCTAGCCGTCGCTCAATGGTGCGTACCTTCATTAAGAAGGTTGACGCAGCTATCGCAGCTGGCGACAAAGACGCAGCACAAAACGCATTCCTCGTAATGCAACCACTTGTGGATCGCCAGGCAGCTAAAGGCCTGATCCACAAAAACAAAGCAGCGCGTCATAAGTCAAACCTGACGGCGCGTATCAACGCAATGCAATAAGCATTACGTTGTGTGCTTGTTAAAAAAACCGGCCTCGGCCGGTTTTTTTACGCCTGACGTTCAAGCCTACAGCGCAAACAGCGCCGAGAAGTCCTTGTTGCATACCCGCTGTACCGCCGGGTGCTGGATCATTCGCTCGGCAAAAATGATGTAATACTCTTCCTGCACGCTATCGACACGCCCGATCTCCACCACGTCATCATCGCTATAGGTATCCAGCGCATACAGCGTTGGCGCCACGAAGATCGCATTGTGGTACAGGCCGAAAGCCTTCATCAGGGCCGCATCGTCAAACTCCCCCAGTATTTCGACCTTGATACCTTGCGTGTTGAACCAGTTGAGCAGCTTGCGCCCCAGCATTGAACGCCTTCCCGGGATCAGCAAGCGGCGCTGTTCCAGACAGGCAGGGAACGGTAAGTCGGGTATCGGCTGACGACAGAAGAAACTGACCCCACACTCGCCCAGCTTAAGCGAAAACAAACCTTCCTGCTGGCTAGAGTCAACCGGGCAATCCGACAGGATCATATCCAGCTTATGCTGGCTCAGTTGCTCCAACAGCATCTCATGGGTTGATTCAAAACAGCGCAGGTGGATTTGCTCGTTGTCCACCACCACCGCCGTTTCCAAGACCTGGCTGACCAGACGTTTGGATAGCGCATCCGCTACGCCCACGTCAAACAGCAGGTTGGACTCCTTGCGGTAGTTGACGATATCCAGCATTTCCTGGCTGAGCATAAACATCTTGTCGGCATAGCGGAACACCAGTTGGCCTAGCTCGGAGGGGACCAGCCCACGCCCCTGGCGTTTGAACAGCTTACCGTTGAGCCGTTCTTCCAGTGCCTTGATTTGGCCGGTGATGGTCTGCGGCGTGAGGAACAGGGCTTCTGCCGCTCCCACGACCGACCCCTCCTTGCACACCTGCCAGAAGTAATACAGGTGGTTAAAGTTGATATGAGACATTCTCAAAACGTTCTCTCCTTAGGTTTCTCATCGGCAAACGGTCTGCCGTGATGAGCGACAAACTCCCTATCGTTAATTTCGGACAACGCAAAGTTATCTTTAATCCCAAGTGCAGCGTGGCTGACAAAGCCACGCTACCTCTACTATTGTAATAGCCCTTCAGCAACGAGGGGTAAATACAAAGGTCATCGGCTGCGAGGCAAGCTCAAACGCAGCAGGCCGTAACCCACTACCGCAGCACTGGTCGATCCCAATAGTATGCCTAATTTGGCATAGGTACTGAGAGCCACATCCGCATCGGCGAAGGCCAATGAGGCAATAAAAATCGACATGGTGAAACCAATACCACAGAGCACGGCCACGGCAAACACCTGTTTAAAGCCGATATCCTGCGGCAAACGGGCAATCCCCAGCTTCACCGCCAGCCAGCAGAAGACGAAAATCCCCAGCGGCTTGCCGATAAACAGCCCGGCAGCAATTCCCAGCGGCAACAGTGAAGTCAACCCGCTCAAGGACACCCCTTGCAACGATACACCCGCGTTGGCAAAGGCAAACAGCGGCAGGATCAGGAAGGCGACCCAAGGGTGCAGCTCATGTTCCAAGGTTTCAGAGGGTGAAGGCTCACTCTTGGCATTCAGCGGGATCATGAAGCCGACAATCACCCCGGCCAGCGTAGCGTGAACGCCTGACTTGAGGATCGCTACCCACAGCACCAATCCGACCATCATATACAGCGAGGTCTTACCCACTCCCCGCCAGTTCATTAGCGCCAATACCACGATCGCCGCAGCCGCAACGCCCAGCGCCACCATCGAGACCTGATGGGTATAGAACAACGCGATAATGATAATGACCCCAAGGTCATCGATAATCGCCAAGGCTAGCAGGAATACCTTCAGGCTGGTCGGCACCCGGTTGCCCAGCAAGGCCATCACGCCCAAGGCAAAGGCAATATCCGTTGCCGCCGGGATCGCCCAGCCCTGGCGGGTCACTTCATCGGCACCGTTGAACAGCAGATAGATCAGCGCCGGAGCCAGCATGCCGCCTAACGCGGCAATCGCCGGGAAGATAGCCTTCTCACGCCCAGCCAGGGAACCTTGCAGCAGTTCACGTTTGACTTCAAGCCCCACCACCAGGAAGAAGATGGCCATTAAACCGTCGTTAATCCACAGCAGCAGCGGTTTGGCAATTTCCAGCGAGGCGATGCTGACCGCCACGGGTAAATTGAGGAAGGCCTGATACAGCCCCTGTACGGGGGTATTGGCCATGATCAAAGCCACCACGGCAGCAGCGATCAGAATAATGCCGCCAGCGGCTTCTTGACGCAGAAATTGACGAATAATAGTAGTCACAGTACGTCGCTCCAAAATGCCCGTCGTGTTTCAAGCTGCAACTCGAAATCCATAGGGCAAAGATAAAGAGGCAAAGCGCCCCGGTTTCCAGACAATGAAACGAGTATAGTCGAGTAATCACCTCGAAAAAATCAGTTTATAAATGCAAAATAACTCGATAAAACCGATCTGTTTGAGCTATATATCACACTTTTTATAGGGGCATTCAGACAGCAAAGATAAAAAAACCCCGGTTTGCTTAAACCGGGGTTTGAGGAGTGATGCGCAGAGAAAGTTGATTAACGAGTCAGGTCGTCAAAAAACTTTTTCACGCCGTCGAAGAAGCTTTTCGAACGCGGGCTGTTTTTATCCCCAGAAGGGCCACCCAGACTCTCTTCCAACTCTTTGAGCAGCTGCTTCTGCTTCTCGTTCAGACTCACCGGCGTTTCTACCACCACGCGGCACAGCAGGTCACCCTGGCTGCCACCCCGTACCGATTTCACCCCTTTACCACGCATGCGGAACAGTTTACCGGTCTGAGTTTCCGCCGGGACTTTCAGCTTGACGCGGCCATCCAGCGTTGGCACTTCAATCTCGCCACCCAAGGCAGCCATAGCAAAGTTGATCGGCACTTCACAATAGAGGTTATTGCCTTCACGCTCGAAGATCGGGTGAGCACTCACCTGAACCTGAACGTACAGATCCCCTGCTGGTGCACCGTGTTCACCAGCTTCACCTTCACCCGCCAAGCGGATGCGGTCGCCAGTATCTACGCCCGCCGGGATTTTCACCGACAGGGTTTTGGATTTCTCTACGCGACCGTGGCCATGACATTTGTTGCACGGATCCTTGATGATCTGACCACGCCCGTGGCAGTGCGGACAAGCCTGCTGCACGGTGAAGAACCCTTGGCGCATCTGCACCTGGCCCTGACCATGACAGGTCGGACAGGTTGCCGGTGAACTGCCCGGCTTGGCACCGTTGCCATGGCAGACATCGCACTCTTCCAGCGTTGGAATACGGATCTCTTTGGTCACGCCACGCACGGCTTCTTCGAGCGTCAGATCCATGTTGTAACGCAAATCGGATCCACGGCTGGCACGTTGACGGCGTCCGCCGCCAAAGATATCGCCAAACACGTCACCAAAGATGTCACTGAAGTCGGCACCGCCGCCACCAAAGCCACCACCACCGCCCATACCACCTTGCTCAAAGGCCGCATGGCCGTATTGATCGTAGGCAGCACGTTTTTGATCGTCGGTCAGGATCTCGTAGGCTTCCTTGACCTCTTTAAACTGGCTTTCGGCGTCTTTTTCCTGATTACGATCAGGGTGATACTTCATCGCCAGGCGCTTATACGCCTTTTTGATTTCGCGCTCGTCTGCCGTCTTGGCAACGCCGAGCACCTCGTAATAATCTCTCTTCGCCATTATTTCTCTTACCCTTAACATGCGTGCACGGGCGTAGAGTTGCCTCGACGCCCGTGCTGGTTTCCGGTTACGGCCTGTGGCCGTACCGTGCCCGCTTAAGGGCGATTATTTTTTGTCTTTAACTTCTTCAAACTCGGCGTCAACCACGTCGTCGTCTTTCTGCGCCGCGTTGTCTGCACCGGCATCAGCACCCTGTGCCTGCTGCGCTTGAGCCTGGGCCATTTCCATCAGCTTGCCGGAAACCTGCACCAGAGCCTGGGTTTTCGCTTCGATTTCGGCTTTATCTTCGCCTTTCACCGCCGCTTCCAGATCTTTCAGCGCGCTCTCGATAGCGGTTTTGTCTTCAGTTGGCAATTGCTCGCCCGCTTCTTCCAACTGCTTACGGGTACCGTGGATCAGGTGATCCGCCTGGTTACGAGTTTGCACCAGTTCTTCGAACTTACGGTCAGCTTCAGCGTTCACTTCGGCATCGCGCACCATTTTCTGGATTTCTTCTTCGTTCAGACCAGAAGAAGCCTTGATGGTGATCTTCTGCTCACGACCGGTGTTCTTGTCTTTCGCAGACACGTGCAGAATACCGTCGGCATCGATATCGAAGGTCACTTCGATCTGTGCCATACCGCGTGGTGCCGGCTGGATGCCGTCCAGGTTGAACTGGCCCAGTGACTTGTTGTCATTGGCACGTTTACGCTCACCCTGCAGCACATGGATGGTCACCGCTGCCTGGTTGTCTTCGGCAGTAGAGAACACCTGGCTGTGCTTGGTCGGGATAGTGGTGTTTTTGGTGATCAGCGGCGTCATTACGCTGCCCATGGTTTCGATACCCAGTGACAGTGGGGTAACGTCCAGCAGCAATACGTCTTTCACATCACCGGCCAACACACCGCCCTGAACCGCAGCACCAACGGCAACCGCTTCGTCCGGGTTAACGTCTTTACGTGGCTCTTTACCGAAGAAGTCAGCAACTTTCTTCTGAACCATAGGCATACGGGTCTGGCCACCGACCAGGATCACGTCCTGAATGTCAGAAACCGACAGGCCTGCGTCTTTCAGTGCCACTTTCAGCGGCTCGATAGAGCGAGCAACCAGATCTTCTACCAGCGACTCGAGTTTTGCACGGGTCACTTTGATGTTCATGTGTTTTGGACCGCTGCCATCTGCAGTGATGTACGGCAGGTTGACGTCGGTCTGTTGAGCAGAAGACAGCTCGATCTTGGCTTTTTCAGCGGCTTCTTTCAGACGCTGCATCGCCAACGGATCGTTGCGCAGATCCATGCCCTGCTCTTTCTTGAACTCTTCCACCAGATAGTTGATCAGGCGGCTATCGAAGTCTTCACCACCCAGGTGGGTATCACCGTTGGTCGCCAGAACTTCGAAGGTTTTTTCACCGTCAACGTCGTCGATCTCAATGATTGAGATATCGAAAGTACCGCCACCCAGGTCATAAACCGCGATGGTACGGTTGCCCACTTCTTTGTCCAGGCCATAAGCCAGGGCCGCAGCAGTAGGTTCGTTGATGATACGTTTCACTTCCAGACCTGCGATACGGCCAGCATCTTTGGTCGCCTGACGCTGAGCATCGTTGAAGTAGGCAGGAACGGTGATAACCGCTTCAGTTACCGGTTCACCCAGGTAATCTTCCGCCGTTTTCTTCATTTTCTTCAGGACTTCCGCAGAGATCTGCGGTGGTGCCATTCTCTGGCCCTTCACTTCCAGCCAGGCGTCACCGTTATCGGCAGCGACGATGTTGTAAGGCATGATAGCCTTGTCACGCTGTGCTTCTTCATCCTGGAAGCGACGGCCAATCAGGCGCTTGATCGCAAACAGGGTGTTTTGTGGGTTGGTAACAGCCTGACGCTTAGCAGGCTGGCCAACCAGAATTTCACCATCCTGGGTATATGCGATGATTGAAGGAGTGGTGCGATCGCCTTCGGCATTCTCCAGCACGCGCGCCTTGCCACCATCCATAATTGCTACACAAGAGTTGGTTGTACCCAGGTCGATACCAATAATTTTGCCCATCTAAACATCTCCACTAATAAATTCATAATCGGTCAGGTTGCTAACTATATGCGGGCGTTTTTTTGCTTTTCAACTGCCCGGCATCTCAGTGTTACCCGCGGTCAGCAACTGCGGTTGCCAATAAGATGGGGCCATCCACACCAGCATCAAGGGGCAGGGCAAAAAAAATTTCGTTTTTATCCGCAGCCAGATCATTGTTTCCTGACGTGGGGATCATTATGATGCCGCGCGCTCTGATGGAAGTTATGGGTTTTTCGGCCATTCAGACCAATTATTAAATTACCTATCCATTTTCGTTACAATTCTGTTATCGCAGAGGACATATGCACTCCAACAAGTTGGCAAATCCCGGCCCCCTGGGTCTGATGGGCTTCGGGATGACTACCGTCTTGCTGAACCTGCACAACGCGGGCTTTTTCCCACTGACTTCCGTCATCATCAGTATGGGGATTTTCTTCGGTGGCATGGCTCAGATTTTTGCCGGTATTCTTGAGTTCAAGAAAGGCAACACCTTCGGCTTGACCGCCTTCACCTCTTACGGCTGCTTCTGGCTGAGCCTGGTAGGCATCCTGCTGCTGCCACGCATGGGCCTGGCAGAACCGACCGACGCGAACGTCCTCGGCATCTACCTTGCACTGTGGGGCGTCTTCACTCTGTTCATGTTCTTCGGCACGCTGCGCACCAACCGTGGGTTGCAGTTCGTGTTTGCCAGCCTGACCGTGCTGTTCGCACTGCTGGCCGTCGGCAACATCACCGGTAACCACGCGATCCTGACGTTCGCCGGTTACGAAGGCATTATCTGTGGTGCCAGCGCGATCTATCTGGCAATGGCTGAGGTGATCAACGAACAGTTGGGCCGCACCGTTCTGCCAATCGGCCCGGTGAAAGTTCAGCAGGCCACGCTTGCCGCTGTTACTGCATAAATCCGTACTAACGTGATTATAAAAAAACCCTGCGGTGTTCACTCGCAGGGTTTTTTATTGGGCGAAAATCCCTTAGTTCAAGAGTGGCTTTTCACTGTTCAGGTCGCGACGCAGGTAGATCCCCAGCAGCAGGCCGAGCGTCGATAACGCCAGCATATAGTAAGCGGGCGCTAACGGGGTTAACTTCATGATCAGCGTGACAAATACCGGGGTTAAACCACCAAAAATCGCGTATGCCACATTGTAGGAGAACGAAATCCCGCTAAATCGCACTTCCGCCGGAAAAGCCCGCACCAGGACGTAAGGCACCGCGCCGACGATCCCCACGCTGAAGCCAACCAATGCGTAGGTGGCAAACAGCATTTCTGGATGGGTTGCCACCGACTGATAGAACAGCCAACTGCACCCTGCCAACAGCAAACTGCCGACGATAAAGGTTTTGCTGGCACCAAAGCGATCAGCCGCCGAACCAGAGACGATACAGCCCGCAAACAGCATGACGATCGCGATGCTGTTGGCCTGCAGTGACAGCGCCGGGGCTATGCCAAACTGTTTTTGCAGGTAGGTTGGCGTCATCAGGATCACCACCACAATACCTGCCGACAACAACCAGGTCAGCAACATCGAGACCGCGATCTCTCTACGGTGATTCATCACCACCGATTTCAGCGGCAGCTCTTCTGCCAGCGCCTTACGCGCCTGCATCTCGATAAAGATTGGCGTTTCCTGCAACCAACGGCGCAGATACATGGCGAACAGACCAAAGATGCCCCCCAGGAAGAACGGGATACGCCAGCCACCGTCATGAATAGCCTGTTGGCTGAGCGTGGTATTGATAACGGTGGCCACCAGCGAGCCGAGCAGGATACCGGCCGTCAGGCCAGCAGTGAGCGTGCCACAGGCAAAACCAACGCGTTTGCGCGGCACATGCTCCGCCACAAACACCCAGGCACCAGGGACTTCACCACCGATCGCCGCGCCTTGCATAACCCGCATCAACAGCAGCAGCAACGGTGCGGCGATGCCGATATTGGCATAGGTGGGCAGCATCCCCATCGCCAACGTCGGTAACGCCATCAGCAGGATGCTCAGGCTGAACATCTTTTTACGGCCCACCAGATCGCCGAAGTGCGCCATGATAATGCCGCCCAATGGCCGAGCCAGATAGCCCGCCGCAAAGATACCGAAGGTCTGCACCTGACGCAGCCACTCAGGCATATCCGCCGGGAAGAACAGATCGCCCATTACCGCGGCAAAGAAAACAAAAATGATGAAGTCATAAAACTCCAACGCACCGCCCAGGGCAGCCAACGTCAGAGTTTTATAATCTTGCCGGTTGAGCCGGCGATTATTATCGTGATGCATAAGATACCGTTAGAGGAAACAGGAAAGACACAGAAAGCATAACGGCTGACTGTAAAAAGTTTCTTACTATAACGGCAAAATAATTTCACACCAGATGCGCTGAAGGTTATCCCGCAGATTGCTGAAATTTAGAGATTTATCTCGCGCCGCGCATTCTTGGGACGAAATGCTGCTACCACGGCCTCGTGAGTCTCTACATAAGGGCCTTCGAGCAGTTGGATGCAATAAGGCACGCTGGCAAAAATACCGTGCACTACCACCTTGCCTGCCTCGTCCTTCACCCCTTCCAGCGTTTCTTTAATCGATTTGGGTTGCCCCGGCAGATTGATGATCAACGCCTGTTTACGGATCGCCCCAACCTGACGTGAAAGAATTGCCGTTGGCACATAGTGTAGGCTGATTTGGCGCATTTGCTCGCCAAAACCCGGCATTACCCGATCAGCAATCGCCAGCGTAGCGTCGGGAGTAACGTCACGCCGGGACGGCCCGGTGCCGCCGGTAGTCAGCACCAGATGGCAGCCCATTTCATCAACCAGCTCACACAACGTATGCTCAATCAGCGTCTGCTCGTCGGGGATCAGCCGGGTTTCCAGGGTGAACGGCGTCGCCAAAGCGCTGCCCAGCCACTCTTCCAGCGCCGGGATCCCTTTATCCTGATAAACGCCCCCTGAAGCGCGGTCCGAAATAGAAACCAAACCAATGCGTAATGTATCCATGTTTTACCTCTGTCTTATGCCCCGGTTACCGAAGGGAGATGAATGACGGGAGTATAGGGGGTTTGCCCGATGAGGTGGATATTCAGGTATAAAAAAAGGTGGCCGAGGCCACCTTCTGCACGACTTTTCGTAATTACAGCAAGTCGGCGATCATTTTTTCCAGCTTGCCCTGGTCTACTGCAAACTTGCGGATACCGTCGGTCAGTTTCTCAACCGCCATTGGATCCTGGTTGTGCTGCCAGTAGAACTCAGGCTCGGTCAGCGGTGCCGGACGCGCTTTCACTTCGCCGGTATAAGACAGTTTACGCTCCAGTGCGCCTTCGCTCTCCGCCAGCTCTTTCAGCAGTGCAGGGGCAATGGTCAGACGATCGCAGCCCGCCAGTTCGATGATTTCACCCACGTTACGGAAGCTGGCGCCCATCACCACGGTTTCATAGCCGTGCTGCTTGTAGTACTGATAAATTTCAGACACTGAAACCACGCCCGGATCTTCGTGCGGGGCAAACTCTTTCTTGTCGCCATTGGCTTTGTACCAGTCAAGGATACGGCCAACGAACGGCGAGATCAGGTACACGCCAGCTTCGGCGCAGGCACGTGCCTGAGCGAAGGAGAACAGCAGCGTCAGGTTACAGTTGATGCCTTCTTTTTCCAGGCGCTCGGCCGCACGGATGCCCTGCCAGGTGGAGGCCAGTTTGATCAGGATGCGATCGTTGCTGATGCCCGCTTCGTTATACAGTTTGATCAGGCGCTTGGCTTTGGCAACGCTGGCTTCGGTATCATAAGACAGACGCGCGTCTACTTCGGTGGAAATGCGGCCCGGGACCAGTTTCAGGATCTCCAGACCAATGTTGACGGCCAGCTTGTCTGCGGCATCGGCAACCTGCTGATCGCGATCGCTGCTCTGCTCGCGAGCCCACGCAATGGCTTCATCGATCAGTTTGCGGTATTCAGGAATTTGCGCTGCATTGAGGATCAGCGAAGGGTTGGTGGTGGCATCTTGCGGTTGATATAGCTTCATTGCAGCGATATCACCCGTATCCGCAACTACCGTAGTCAGCTGGCGTAGGGACGTTAATTTATCGGTCATGTTGGCATTATCTCATCGTTTGTGCATGAACTTTTGGCATCGTTCAACCATGCCTTGTCCTGATAATAACATGCACGTAGCCCGGCGCAAGGCAGGAAAATCACGCGCTGGCGGCGGTTGTTTTATCCTTGTGCGAGCAACCGGTTACGCACCGATAATTCGCAATTACCGAAGCAATGCCACGGCATTAACGCGCAGTCCCCCCTGAAAATTATGTTAAATTCCCGCCAACTTTTTTATTCACCGCAAAAATCCAGAAGAAGGCTGTAATTCCCGTCAATGGGATGATTTTAGCCAAGTTCTTGTAGATAACTGACTCAAGTTTTCCGAACCAAGGTCGAAGAACCAGAGCAGCAGTAATCTTAACAAGGAGAAACATGTGACGGATCTGATTAACTTTATCAATAACATCCTGTGGAGTTCAGTACTGATCTATTTGCTGTTGGGGGCCGGCATCTACTTCACCTTACGTACCCGCTTTATTCAAATTCGTCACTTCAACCATATGTTTTCCGTGCTGAAGAACAGCACCAAAAGCGACGGTGCGGGTATTTCATCCTTCCAGGCACTATGCACTTCATTAGCCGCTCGTGTCGGCACCAACAACCTTACCGGCGTGGCGATAGCGCTTACGGCTGGCGGCCCCGGCGCCATCTTCTGGATGTGGGTGATCGCGTTTATCGGCATGGCGACCTCTTTCATTGAGAGTACCCTGGCGCAGCTCTACAAAACCAAAGACGATAACGGCCACTACCGTGGTGGCCCGGCCTACTATATGGAAAAAGGCTTGGGTATGCGCTGGATGGGCGTGATGTTCTCCATTTTCCTGCTGATCGCATTCGGCCTGGTGTTCAATGCGGTACAGGCCAACTCCATCGCCCTGGCCAGTTCCGTGGCCTTTAACATCGACCCCATGTACGTCGGCATAGTGTTGGTGGTGCTGAGCGCCATGGTGATCTTTGGCGGTATCCGCGCCATCGCCCGGGTCGCAGAAAAAATCGTACCGTTTATGGCCTTGGCTTACCTCCTGCTGGCGCTGTGGATCATCGGCCTGAATATTGAGCATATGCCAGCCATCCTGGCGTTGATCTTCAAAAGCGCTTTTGGCGTGCAGGAAGTCGCTGCCGGTACCCTCGGCTACGGGATCTCCCAGGCCATGACTCAGGGTATACAACGCGGGCTGTTTTCTAACGAAGGCGGGATGGGCTCGGCTCCCAATGTGGCCGCTTCCGCTACCCCTTATCCGCCACACCCTGCCTCACAGGGCTATGTGCAGATGCTTGGCGCATTTGTCGATACCATCGTCATCTGTAGCGCAACGGCGGCGATAATCTTGGCCTCTGGTGCACTGGATAATCCCCCGTCCGACATCAGCGGCATCGATCTGACCCAGCGGGCCATGGCCAGCGCCGTCGGCTCCTGGGGCGCGCCCTTTGTCGCGATTGCCATTTTCCTGTTTGCCTTTACCTCTATCATTGCCAATTATGCCTATGCCGAGAACAACCTGATCTTCCTTAAGCACCACCATCCAACCAAGCTGACGATTTTCCGCTGCTTTGCCTTGGGGATGGTGATGTTTGGCTCTATGGCAGAATTATCCACGGTGTGGAAAATGGCCGACATCTCGATGGCGCTGATGGCGATCACCAATCTGACCGCTATCTTGTTACTGTCCGACGTGGCCTTCAAATTGGCCAAGGATTACAACCACCAGCGTTCACTCGGCAAGCTGCCCACCTTTGACATCAACCACTACCCGGAGCTGGGATCCCAACTCGAACCGGGGATCTGGAAGCCGAGCAGGCAGAGATAACCCTCCAGGGCGCGTAAAGTGCGCCCTATCACAGCCATACCTCCTGGTCTTGCGCGCTTTTTGCTACAGTAGCCACATGTTGATAAACAGGATGTGACCATGCTCATTATTATTTCACCTGCCAAAACCCTGGATTATGCAAGCCCATTAGCCACCGAGCGCTTTACTCAGCCCGAATTGTTGGATCAGTCGCAAGAGCTGATCAAAATCTGCCGTAAGCTGACCCCGGCACAAATTTCGGGCCTGATGAGCATCAGCGATAAGCTCGCGGGCCTGAATGCCGCACGCTTTGGCGAATGGCAACCTGACTTCACCCCGGACAATGCTCGTCAGGCGCTGTTGGCGTTTAAAGGCGACGTTTATACCGGCTTACAGGCGCAAGACTTCAGCGAAGAGGATTTCGACTTCGCACAGCAGCATCTGCGGATGCTCTCTGGCCTGTACGGGGTGCTGCGCCCGCTGGACCTGATGATGCCTTACCGCCTGGAGATGGGGATCAAGCTGGAGAACCCGCAGGGCAAAGACCTATACAGTTTCTGGGGCGATCGAATCACCGAAAAGCTGAATCAGGCCCTGGAGCAGCAAGGCGATGATGTGGTGGTGAACCTGGCTTCGGATGAATACTTCAAATCGGTAAAACCGGCCAAGTTGCGCGGTACGCTGATCAAGCCGGTATTCCTGGACGAGAAAAACGGCAAGTACAAAGTCATCAGCTTCTACGCCAAGAAAGCGCGTGGGCTGATGAGCCGCTTTATCATCAAGAATCGCTTGGAGCGCAGAGAACAGCTGGTTGATTTCAATCTGGAAGGGTATGCCTTCGATGAGGCGGCTTCGGCAGGTAATGAGCTGGTGTTCAAACGCCCGGAGCAGTGAGAAATCCGTTCCCTCTCCCAATTAGGAGAGGGAACGGGTTTTATCAGACTGGCAACGTCATCATGAATTGACGCAGCGCGGCAAAATCCGCCGCCATGTTATGCGACAACAGCGGCAACTGTGCGCGCACTGCCAAGGCCTGTGGTAACGGCAACTCCTGGCCGAGGATCTCTTCAACGCTTTCCTTGAACTTGGCCGGATGTGCCGTGCCCAGGAACAGACCAAACTCCCCTGCCTGCAATTGATCGCGCAGAACGCGATAGGCGATCGCCGCATGAGGCTCTGAAAGGTAGCCCAAGGCAGCCAACTCCTTCATGGTTTCTTTGGTAGTTTCATCACTCACCGCGCCATGTGCCAACTCCTTCAACTGCCAGATTTTACGGCGGAACAGCTCTTCCACACGCGGCCAGTTGTTAGGCTGGCTGACGTCCATCGCATTGGATAACGTCGCCACGGTGGCGTTTGGTTGCCATTCACCAGTGGTCAGGAAGCGTGGCACGGTGTCGTTAGCATTGGTGGCGGCGATAAAGCGTTTCACCGGCAGCCCCAGGGATTTCGCCAGCAGCCCGGCGGTCAAGTCGCCAAAGTTGCCGCTTGGCACGGAAATCACCAACTGATTGCGAGCTTCCTGCGGCAGTTGCGCCACGGCTTCAAAGTAGTAGCAGATTTGCGCCAGCAGGCGGCTGATATTGATCGAGTTGGCCGAGTTCAGGTGAACAGCCTCTTTCAGTTCCTGATCGTCAAACGCCTGCTTCACCAACGCCTGGCAGGCGTCAAAGTCGCCATCGATAGCGATGGTGTGGATGTTGCCACCCAACGTGCAGAACAGCTTTTCCTGGAGCGAACTGATCTTGCCCTGTGGATAGAGGATCACCACGCGCACGTTTTTCAGGCCATAGAAGGCATGAGCAACGGCAGCGCCGGTATCACCGGAGGTTGCAGTCAAGATGGTCACTGGCTGATCGCCCGCAACTTCCGCCAGCATCTGCGCCATAAAGCGGCCGCCGAAGTCTTTAAACGCCAGCGTCGGGCCGTGGAACAGCTCCAGGCAGGCGACATCGCTCTCCACCTGTGCCACCGGGGCCGGGAATTCAAACGCGGCCTTCACCCGCTTGTACAGCGCCTCTTCGGCGATCTCGTCGCCAATAAAAGCGGACAGGATCTTGCTGCTGCGAGTGACAAAGTCCATCTCCAGCAACTTATCAATCTCGGTCAGTTCGAATTCTGGCAGTTCCAGCGGGAAAAACAGCCCTTGCTGCTTACCCAGGCCCTGTTTGATAGCCTGCGCGAAGCTGACCTGTTCGTTATGATCTTTCAGATTGTACAGTTTCATGCGTTATCCCAATAGTCGAGCGCCAGCGGTATCCAGGCGGCAAATATGAACAAAACCTTCGTCGTTTTGCAGGTAATGGTTGGTCAGCCAATCAGCCATGCGTTGCGCCGTTGCGCCGTCATCACAGACCGCAAACAGCGTCGGGCCGGAGCCGGAAATGCCGCAGGCCAAGGCACCGATATCCTGTGAGGCTTTACGCGCTTCAGCAAAGCCTGGCAACAGGCGGGTGCGATAAGGCTCGGCAATCACGTCCTGCATCAGCTTGGCCGCCAGACGCGGTTGCTGAGTGTGACAAGCGTGAATAAAGCCCGCCAGATAACGGCCATGGCTGATACAGTCCTGGCGGCGGTATTGCGCGGGCAGAATGGCACGCGCCTCTGCGGTGGATACCTTGATGCCCGGATAGGCCATCACCCACAGCCAGTCTTTAAAGCCAGGCACTTCCTGGCTGATGATCCCTTCTTCTTCCAGCATCAGCTGCAGGCCGCCCAGATAGCACGGCGCAACGTTATCGTAATGCACGCTGCCGGAAATACGCCCTTCCAGTTCGCCCATCAGGGCCAACAGTTGCGTCTCGTTGAGCGGGCGATCGCAAAATTCGTTCATCGCCATCAGACCGGCCACCACCGAGCAAGCGCTGGATCCCAGCCCAGAGCCGATCGGCATGTTCTTCTCCAGCCGCATCGCTACCGGCACTTCACGGCCAATCGCCTGACAGAAACGCTCCCAGCACTGGTAAACAATGTTCTCTTTAGGATCGTTCGGCAGCTTGCTGACAAAACGCCCGCCATTCTCCAGGCTGAAGCGGCTGGCCGCTTCTACACTGACGCAATCCCCCAGCAGCGTGCCGTCGATAGGGGAAACCGCAGCTCCCAGCACATCGAACCCGACGCTGACGTTACCAATTGAGGCCGGTGCATACACCTTAACCATATTAGACTCCCAACTTCCATGACAGTGTGCGCAACAGATCGGCAAATACCCCGGCCGCCGTCACATCATTACCGGCACCATAACCGCGCAGCACCAGCGGTAATGGCTGATAGTAACGGCTGTAGAAGGCCAGGGCGTTCTCACCGTTCTTCACTTTATACAACGGATCGTTGCCGTCTACCGCATCAATACGTACCAGGCAGCGGCCTTCTTCGATGGCACCCACATAACGCAGCACCTTACCTTCCGCGGCAGCAGCGGCCACACGGCGGTTAAATTCAGCATCCAACTCCGGCAGGCGGGCAATAAAGTTCTCCACATCACCGCTGGCATCAAACGACGGCGGTAGCACCGATTCGACTTCAATATCGCTCAGTTCAAGCGCATAGCCCGCTTCACGCGCCAGGATCAACAGCTTGCGAGCGACATCCATCCCCGAGAGGTCATCACGCGGATCTGGCTCGGTGTAACCGAGGGCCTTGGCCTGCAAGGTGGCCTCTGACAGCGACATCCCCTCATCCAGTTTACCGAAGATAAAGGACAGTGACCCCGACAGGATACCGGTGAAACGCACCAACTCATCGCCCGCATTGAGCAGGTTCTGCAGGTTTTCAATCACCGGCAGGCCCGCCCCCACGTTGGTGTCATACAGGAATTTGCGGCGAGAACCGGCTGCTGCGGTGCGCAGTTGCTGGTAATAATTCATCGACGAGGTGTTGGCCTTCTTGTTTGGCGTTACCACGTGGAAACCATCGGCCAGGAAATCGGCATACTGATCGGCCACTGCCTGGCTGGAGGTACAGTCGACGATCACCGGATTGAGCAGGTGGCACTCTTTCACCAGGCGGATCAGGCGGCCCAGATTGAAAGGCTCTTTGGCTTCGGCCAGTTCGTCCCGCCAGCTTTCCAGCGAGATGCCGTGTACGTTGGTCAACATCGCCCTTGAGTTGGCAATGCCACAGATGCGCAGATCGATGTGTTTTTGCTTCAGCCAAGGCTGCTGGCGATAAACCTGCTCGATCAGCGCCCCGCCGACGCCGCCGACGCCAATCACAAACACTTCGATCACCTGATCGGTGTTGAACAGCATCTGATGGCTGACGCGCACACCGGTGGTGGCGGAATCATTATCGACCACCACGGAGATTGAACGCTCGGAAGAGCCTTGAGCGATCGCCACGATATTGATGTTGGCGCGAGCCAAAGCAGAGAAGAAGCGCGCAGAGATGCCACGCAGGGTGCGCATACCGTCGCCGACGACCGAGATGATTGCCAGGCGCTCCATCACGTCCAGCGGCTCCAGCACGCCGTCTTTCAACTCCAGGTAGAATTCGTCCTCCAGGGCACGACGAGCGCGTTGCAGCTCGCTCTGGGGCACACAGAAGCTGATGCTGTATTCAGAAGAGGATTGGGTGATCAACACCACCGAGATCCCGGCGCGTGACATCACGGCAAACACACGTGCCGCCATGCCGACCATGCCTTTCATACCTGGGCCGGACACGTTGATCATCGCCATATTGTTCAGATTGGTGATGCCCTTTACCGGCGTATCATCAGCCACGCTTTCGCCACCGATCAGGGTGCCGGGAGCTTGTGGGTTGGCGGTGTTTTTAATCAGGCAAGGGATTTGGAACTGGGCAATCGGGGTGATGGTACGCGGGTGGAGAACTTTGGCGCCGAAGTAGGAGAGCTCCATCGCCTCGCGGTAGGACATCGACTTCAATAATCGGGCATCCGGCACGGTACGCGGATCGCAGGTATAAACCCCGTCCACATCGGTCCAGATCTCGCAACAGTCGGCACGCAGGCAAGCGGCCAGCACGGCGGCGGAATAATCGGAGCCGTTGCGCCCCAGCACGACCAGTTCGCCTTTGTCGTTACCGGCAGTAAAGCCCGCCATCAGGACGATATGGTCAGAAGGAATGGCCGCTGCAGCGATACGGAGAGTGGACTCGGCAATATCAACGGTCGACTCCAGATAGTGGCCCTGAGCCAGCAGCTTCTCTACAGGGTTAATCACCGTCACCGGGTAGCCCTTGGCTTTGAAGACGCCTTCCATGATGGCAATAGAGAGCTTTTCACCCCGGCAGATGATGGCCGCATTGACGCTATCCGGGCACTGCCCCAACAACGCCACGCCATGCAGTACCTGTTTGAGTTGCGCGAACTCCTGCTCGACCAGTGCCTTGAGGCGATCGTACTCAAAGCCAGGCAGCGCCTTGGCCAAACCGCTGAGCAGGTCGGCAAAGATGCGCTCGGCGTCGCTCATGGTTGGCAGAATATCCTGGCCGGCTACCGTTTTTTCAATCATCGCCACCAGGTGATTGGTGATCTTGGCCGGTGCGGACAATACCGTGGCTACCTGTCCCTGGCGTGCATTGTTCTCCACGATATCGGCAACGCGCAGAAAACGTTCCGCATTCGCTACCGAGGTTCCACCAAATTTAAGCACTCGCATTTCTGTTATCTCCTGAATTTATGCCGAAAAAAAAGCCCGCACTGGTTAGGTGCGGGCTTTTTTCTTCTGTTTCCTGTACGCGTCAGCCCGCCCCGTTACCTGTGGTATCGGTGGTGGTAATAATTGTCGTATTCAGGCTGATGTTTCGCATTTTGTCTGTCTGTCTCATTAGAATCTCTGTCCCCTCTATTGGTTAAAGCAATCGTCTGGCCAAGTCAAATTATTTCTTTATTTTGCCTATTTACTGGCCACAGCGGGATCTGCGCGATGAAGCCGATAAAAAAACGGAATTGCAGAACAAAAAATCACAATGAAGCCGATTAAATAGTGAATAACACCAGACAAGCAACAGAAAACGCCTACATCACTTCGTCAGTTTTTTTTCAATATCATGCATCAACCGGTGCAGCATGACAGTATCGCGCTGCTGCAACACCCCGAGCCGCTGGTGTAACCAATCGCGCAATTTTTGGTCATCTGTCACGTCCAGCGCCTGTAACAGGCGATCTGCCCGTTGCCGCAACGCGTTGAGCTGCCCGGCATCGGCTAGGGGTTCCTGCTGCGCGCTGACTGACATTAACTGCGCCAGTTGATAGCAATACACCATCACCGCCTGACCGAGGTTCAGCGAAGGATAATCGGCCACCATCGGGACGCCGGTCAGCAGATCGGCCAACTCCAGCTCTTCATTGGTCAGGCCCGAGTCTTCGCGGCCAAACACCAGTGCAGCCTGATGCACCCATTGCTGGCGTTCCGCCAACTGCTCCGTCAGTTGCTGAGGGGTACAGTAGTAATGGAAGCGTGCGCGGCTGCGAGCGGTGGTCGCAACGGTAAAGTCCACGTCTGCCAATGCCTCTTGCAGGGTAGAAAACGTCTGCACCGCATCCAGAATATCGCCAGCGCCGTGGGCGACCCAGCGGGCGGCGGGCTGCAGATGGGCCTCGCTGTCGACGATGCGCAACGAGGTGAAGCCCATGGTTTTCATCGCCCGCGCCGCTGCGCCAACATTTTCCGCCCGAGCGGGCGCGACTAACACGATATGAAGCTGCATCAAGACTCCAGAAAAATAAAGAGAATAGTTCTTTGACTGTTGGGATTTGTCTGATTATATTTACAAACGATTAACATCGTAAATGGTCTCTTGCTATAATATTATTAAATAGGCACTTCAACCTATAAAGCAGACGAAACATTCATAACCACAGGTTAAGTTTTAATTTTCATTAAAAACAAAGCACTGTATTTTCACCCTAAACAGTTAGCTTTCAATTGTAACGCATCAGCCCCAACAAAGCTGAATCGTTCACAGAATTTGACGATCTGTGACTTAACTTGGCAGTTCTGTAAGTGTTTTTCACAAAACTGTTAACGTGCTACAATTGAATTTGATATATGTCAACAAAGCGTAGTTTTGTTAGGTGATGAATTCGGCACACACTGTTATATTGCTGTTAATAGGGTTAGGATATGCGCCGTTTTGGCATCATTCGGGGTGGTAAAAAATAGCCCCCCCACCCAGCTAGCGATCTTGTTGACATTGATGGAAAGCGCATCAAGAACGAGTTTACGTACTGTAGTCGTTTGGTAATTGAGGGAACGTGAGCGGTATCTCTGCCCTCCATGGAAGAACACCGAGACTGCTGTACTTCCTATTTTCTATTTTGTTGGCAATTTTAGGTAGCAAATATGCAGACCCCGCACATTCTGATTGTCGAAGACGAGTTAGTCACTCGTAACACCCTGAAGAGCATTTTCGAGGCGGAAGGCTACATTGTTCATGAAGCCAATGACGGTGCAGAAATGCACAACATCCTGTCCGAAAATGATATCAACCTGGTTATCATGGATATCAACCTGCCAGGCAAGAACGGCCTGTTGCTGGCGCGTGAACTACGCGAACAAGCCAGCGTCGCGCTGATGTTCCTGACCGGTCGTGATAATGAAGTCGATAAAATCCTTGGCCTGGAAATCGGCGCCGATGACTATATCACCAAACCGTTCAACCCACGCGAACTGACCATCCGTGCGCGCAACCTGCTGTCACGCACCATGAATCTGGGTAGCGTCGGCGAAGAGCGCAAGCTGGTTGAGAGCTACAAGTTCAACGGTTGGGAGCTGGACATCAACAGCCGTTCTCTGATCGGCCCTGCTGGCGAGCAGTACAAACTGCCACGCAGCGAATTCCGCGCCATGCTGCACTTCTGTGAAAACCCGGGCAAGATCCAGTCCCGTGGTGAGTTGCTGAAGAAAATGACTGGCCGTGAGTTGAAGCCGCATGACCGTACCGTAGACGTGACCATCCGTCGTATTCGTAAGCACTTCGAATCCACGCCGGACACGCCGGAAATCATTGCCACCATTCATGGTGAAGGTTACCGCTTCTGCGGCGATCTGGAAGAATAAGCCTGTCTTAACGTCACAGGTTAAAAAGGGTTCAGCTTGCTGAACCCTTTTTTATTGAGACCAGACGCGATGCCATCTGAATGGGCTCACAACGTAGGGGGCGCTGTTTACTGCGCCCGTCTGGATTATTTGGCTTCACCCCAAGGGATGATTGGCACCGCGCTCAGGGCATTTTTCGGTGAACCATCTACCACCCGATCGGAATAGCTCAGGTAGATCAGCGCATTGCGATTGGCATCATAAAAACGCACTACCTGCAGCTTTTTGAACACCAAAGAGGTGCGCTTCTGGAACACCACGGTTCCCTCCGCCTTGCCCTTTTTAATCTTGTCGCTCAGCTCGATCGGCCCAACCTGCTGGCAAGAAATGGCGGCATCCGAGGTATCCTCTGCCAGCCCTAATCCACCCTTTATCCCACCGGTTTTAGCCCGACTGATATAACAAGTTACATTTTTCACATCGGGATCGTCGAACGCTTCCACCACAATTTTATGATCTGGACCAAACAGTTTGAACACCGTATCGACCGATCCTACCTGTTCCGCCTGCGCGCTATTAACCGTTGCGCAAACCAGACCGAACAAAAATATCCATCCTTTTTTCATTCACTTAACTCCAATAGAACAGCGTGTTAAATCACAGGGCTGCTAATAAGAACGCCGATGCTTCAGGTCATAGAAATGGGTTTTCCTCGGCCCAGGCAGCTCTTTTTAGCACAGAGAGCGAAAAAAATCTTTGGGAGTCGTGGAGGAAAAAAGTTGCTATTATGCGGCATCGTCATCGCTTAATGCCTGTTAACACCAGTTTTCCCCCGCTTCCCGCAACGCATATCGCAAAAGCGCCGTATGTAATGCAACTGATTGATCAATAAGTCAGTGAGCATCAGGTATCAGCATGACAAATCAAACAGTTCGGGTTCCGAACCTGAAGCTCTACGAGGAAGATCTATGGATCAAGCCGGTATCATTCGTGATCTGCTTAGCTGGCTGGAAAGCCATTTGGACCAACCTTTGTCACTGGATAACGTGGCGGCAAAAGCGGGTTACTCTAAATGGCATCTGCAACGGATGTTTAAGGATATCACTGGGAACGCCATCGGCGCCTATATTCGGGCAAGAAGATTGTCCAAAGCCGCCGTCGCATTGCGCCTCACCAGTCGGCCTATTCTGGATATTGCTTTGCAGTATCGTTTCGACTCACAGCAGACCTTCACTCGCGCATTCAAAAAACAGTTTGCGCAAACCCCGGCGCTGTATCGCCGTTCAGAAGACTGGAACGCCTTCGGCATGTGCCCGCCAATACGTCTGGGCGCCTTTACGCTGCCACATCCAGAGTTTGTCACGCTACCAGAGCTGGACCTGATCGGCCTGACGCAGAGCTACTCCTGTACGTTAGAGCAAATCTCCAACTTCCGCTCCGAGCTGCGTACCCAATTCTGGCAACAGTACCTGGGGCAGATAGAAACCCTGCCACCGGTGCTTTACGGCCTGCACCACTCGCGGCCAAGCCAGGAAAAAGACGACGAGCAGGAAGTGCTGTATACCACTGCCCTGGAGGCGCAACACGTTCCGACCAAGGTGCAGGAAGGCCAGCCGATCACGCTGCAAGGCGGTGAATATGCCATGTTCAGCTATCAGGGGCCAGCATCCGGCCTGCAGGACTTTATCCTGATACTGTACGGCACTTGCCTGCCAGCATTGGAACTGACCCGCCGCAAAGGGCACGATATTGAGCGCTTCTATCCGCAAGGTGACCGGCGTCCGCCTCAGCCACCCAGCGAGATCCGTTGCGACTATCTGATCCCGATCCGCCGTTAGCGCTGTAGCTCATCCAACGCGGGCATGTCCAGATGCGAGATATCGCCCGCGCTTTCCACAATCCAGCCTGGAGCCAACCAGGGGCTTTGCTGATAGTCGACGCGTGACAACGAGCAGTTGCGCAAACGCAGACGGCGCTCTGCATAGGCCGGTAACCCTAATACTGTCCCGATCAGGCACCCCAGCGCGATGCCGTGGCTGACAATCAATGGCTTGCTGCCCTGCGGCAGTTTCAGGCACTCTGTCAGCGCCGCATGCATCCGCGTGGCCAACTCCGTCATAGATTCACCTTGAGGGATACGGCCGTCAGCAGTACCATCGACCATCTGTTTACGCCACAGCTCTTCCTGCGGTGTCAGGCTGTCGATCAAACGTTCTTCCAGAACGCCCATATGCAGTTCACGCAGCCGGGCATCTACCATAACGTCGCAACCGCAAGCGTCCGCAATGATTTGCGCGGTCTGACGGGTGCGGCCCAGATCGCTGGAAATCACGTGCGTCACGCCCTCGCGGCTAACGCGTTTGCCAACCAGATGAGCCTGGTGAACGCCAGTGGCGGTTAATGGGCTGTCGGATTGGCCCTGAATGCGGCGTGCTGCGTTCCATTCCGTTTCGCCGTGGCGAACGAGGTATACCTGTAACATTATGCTTTTCCGTTATACTGCGTGAAACTTGAGTTTATCTGTGGCTCGTGCCTTGCACTACGCATAACTTGCCGCCATCAAAAATCATGGCAAGACACAGCCCCACTTTAAGGAAGCTAAAGCCGTTATGTATCATGTTATCGCTGCAACTACCAACCCGGCAAAGATCAGGGCTATTCAACTGGCTTTTGAAGATACCTTTGGCGCAGACCAATGCCGCATAGAATCGGTTGACGTCGCCAGCGGCGTTTCACTGCAACCCATTGGCAATACCGAAACCCGTACCGGCGCACGCCAGCGCGTGATGGAAGCCCGGCAGGTGCGGCCAGAAGCCGACTTTTGGGTCGGAGTAGAAGCCGGGATCGAAGAAAATATGACGTTCGCCTGGATGACGGTAGAAAACCCGACGACCCGTGGCGAATCGCGTTCTGCCAGCCTGATGCTGCCAGAATCAATTTTACAGGGTATTCGGGCTGGTCGCGAGTTAGGCGATGAAATGACCTTGATCACTGGCAATAGCGAAGTCAAACGTCAGGGGGGAGCGATCGGTATCTTTACCGACGGTCGGCTGAGCCGCACCAGCGTTTACCATCAGGCGCTGCTGCTGGCACTGGTGCCGTTCCACAATCCGATCTACCGCAGCCACAACAGCAATAATACGCCGCAGCAATAAGCCACCGGGGTGATGGCGTCACCCCAGTAGTTGCTGTTCCAGCCACTGTTTCAGCGCTGGCGTCGCCATCTTCAGGCTGTTTGACCCTCTGGTGATGGTTGCGATACCTGCCCCGAGCTCATTCTTCAGCTCGCGCTGGCTCATTTCGCCACGCATCAGTTCCTGAATAATCCGCACCCGTGTCCCCAGCGCAGTACGCTCATCCGGCGTCAGCAGCAGTTGCATCAACTGTTGGTGCAGATCCTGATCGAACGAGCTCTGCAGCAGTGCGACAAAGCGCAGCCAATCTTCATTGCCTTGTTCTGAAAGAGCGGGGTCGTTTAGCGATAATTGCGTCATGCCAGCCACCATACTATTTAACTAGTACAGCAGCATAGCATAGACCAGGTAGCCGTCAAAATGCCGCTAACGCTAAGCTAAATAGCTGCATGTATTGGTGCAACAGGTGGGGCCATGCAGAACGCCGACACGCCGTAAACTCATCCCTGAGGGCTCGAATCGCGCATCCTTGCGCTCAACGTTCGGCTAACCTGCCTGGCCCCCACCTGCCTCTGACTTTCGTGGTGCGGTATTAAACACAGTTACTTAGGTAACTATCTTATCGAGAATTAGTAGCGTCTTTGCCACTCGGCATCCGTCAATACCTTCGCTGGTCGATGCATGAAGTAACGATAAAATGCGTCATAAGCCAACACGTTCTTCACGTAAGAACGGGTTTCCGAGAACGGAATGCTTTCCACAAACGCCACGGCATCCACCCGGCCATCGGTATTGCCTAACCAGGTATTCACCCGTGATGGGCCAGCGTTATAGGCCGCAGACGCAAGAATACGGTTACGACCAAATTGCTGATACACCGACTCCAGATAGCTGGTACCAATGGTGATATTGGTTTGCGGATCAAACAGCTGGCTCGGGCTGCTATAGCCTGGGATGCCGAACAGATCCACCGTATGTTTCGCGGTGCGCGGCATGACCTGCATCAAACCTGCGGCCCCGACCGGCGACTGCGCTTTCGGGTTCCAGGCGCTCTCCTGGCGGGCTATCGCCATGGCATAGCTCGGCGTAATGCCTTTATCTTCGGTAGCACGGCGGAATTCCTGCGGCCAAGCCATCGGGAAACGTTCTTCAAGATGATCCCACAGTTTGCCAACAATGGTCGCCTGTACGCTTAGATCGGCCCATTTCTGCTCAAAGGCATAGCGGGCCAGCGCTTCCTGCTCCGGGCGGCTGCGGCTGGCGACGAATGAGCTCCACTCGCTGCGCGCCAGGTTATCCATATTCCAGTACATCAGTTCACGCACCCGGGCAATCTCTGGGCCACTCACCAGATCGGCGCGCGGTTTTGCCGCCACGGCGACCATAACCGGATAAGGCACCTGCAGTTTTTGCGCCGCCACCATCGGGTAGAAGCCGCGTTCATTCATCAGGCTACGCAGTATCGCTTCCCCTTCGCTGCGTTTACCTTCATCGATCATTACACTGGCACGCCAGTAGCGCCATTCGTCCTTGTTACGCGATTCTTCAGGCAGACGTGCCAGCCAGGTTTTCAGCCCCTGACGATCGCCCACGCCCAGCGCCATACGCACGCGGCGCTCCAGCAAGGCTGGCTGTTGGCTGCGCAGGATCACCCGATCACGCCATTGGGTCTGCTCAAAGGTGGCATCATTGCCCATCAACCGCCAGGCTACCTCTTCCTCCATTGCCAACTTCTCGCTTTCGCTCATTTTCTGCAGGCGGGCCAGCGTTGGGATCATGGCTCGAGCATTTTCTACGTCCTGACGGGCAAGACGGGCGAATACGATGGTGGTAGCCGAACGGGTAAAATCTGTGGGGCCGACGCTACGGGCAAAGGCTTCCAGCGTGGCGGGATCGTTTTGCAACCGTACCAGTGCATCCCCCATGGTCTGATAATCGCTTGGCAGTTGGCGGTACAGGTAGTTCACCAGGCCGCTGTTGCCCTCTTTCAGCGCCAGTTTCATCCGCGCCAGCGTGTTCAACGGCGTTTGCTTACCGGCAGCCTGCCAGACGCTGAACAGCTTATCGCAGGAGCCAGGCAAGGTTTTACCGCTCATCCAGATATCATCGGCACCGGCCCAAGCCGCCTGCTGATCGCCGGTGGCCCACTTGGCGTAATAGAAATTACAGCGCGCCGCGACCGGTTTCGGCTCTTGCGGGCTGAAGGCCAGCAGGGTAGTCCAATCCTGACGGCTCGCCAGCTCGTTCACGAAACGGGCAGAGAGCGATTTTGCGGGTGGCAACGTAGGATGCGACCGCAAAAACTGCTGGACCTGAGCCGCACTGGCCGTGCTGAGATCCTGCGTCAACTGGCGATATTCCAGATAAGGATACAGGGGGTAATCCTGCAGCGTTGGCATCAGTCGCGCCACCACGTCCATCTGTTTACTGTCCCAGGCCTGCTTGATTTGCAGATAACGCTGGCGTTCGCCGTCCAGGGAGTCTGCCAATGTTGCACCAGAAAATGCCGTCAGGCACAGGCCTACAGCCCACAACCGCCATTTGTCCACCTTGACCATACTTACTCTTTCCTCGCTGGGTTAGCTTGCCAGAACCGATCCACCCCGCTGCCGCGACGCGTCAGCAGCCAACGGGCCAGTGGATCCTGCTCTGCGAGTGTCTCACGCCCCACCGTGTGAAGCCACGCTGGGAACAAAACTGTGCCGCCACCATTGGCTGGCATCAGGTATTAATCATAGACAGCAAAAACGTGTATCCATTCATTACTTTATAACAAGTTTATCAGCGTAGATGAAAACCACGCTGTCAGACTATCGCATCAGGCAGAACAGCAAGACGACGTTTTGAAAAATCATGGGATTATGGGAAATTTTTTCATCACACAATAACGCCAGTGTTCTATAGTTTTCTATGCAGACACGAGTTTTTCTATACAAAAAATGACGTTACAGAGACATTAATAGAGAAACATTTTCTCACTGATTAAAACAATTCCTATTACTTTGTTTTTATTATCTCAGATCAAAAACTCAAGTTTGCGATTATTTACTATCACGCGGCAGATAATTGACCATCCACTAACTGAAATTATTACCATTCACGTCTGTGTGACAGAAAACAATGGAATATCAACCCGGCAAAAGGGCTGCCGACACAGATGGGGACTTAGATTCGAACGACTTTAAGGAGAGGCACTCCATGCCAAAACATTCCCCCACTGCATACCAAGAGCCGCCCAAGCCGGAAAAAGCCTGGTATCAATATGATATTGAACAAACGCTTCAGCACTTGAACGGCCAGCAACAAGGCCTGAGCGAGCAGGAAGCCGCCGAGCGGCTGAAGAAGTTTGGCCCCAACGCCCTGCCGGAGCAGGCAGGCAAAAGCGCCTTTATGCGCTTTATTGCCCACTTTAACGATGTGCTGATTTATATTTTGCTGGCCGCCGCCTTCCTCAAAGGCATTATGGGGCATTGGATCGATACGGTGGTTATTCTTTGCGTTGCCGTGATCAATGCCCTTATCGGATTTGTGCAGGAAAACAGCGCAGAGAAATCGCTGAAAGGCATTAAGAATATGCTTTCCAGCCAGGCTATTGTGGTGCGTGACGGAATTAACCACACCGTGAATGCGGAAGATTTGGTCCCGGGAGATATCGTATTATTGCGCCCTGGCGATAAAATTCCCGCCGACCTGCGGTTACTGGAATCTCACAACCTTCAGGTTGAAGAGGCCATCTTGACCGGCGAATCTACCGTGGTCTCGAAACAAACCGACGCTATCCCTGATGAAGTGATGATTGGCGATCGCACCAACCTGTTGTTCTCCGGCACCACCATCAGCGCCGGGAATGCCAAGGGCGTAGTTATCGCAACTGGCGGCTATACCGAACTCGGCCACATCAGCGAGATGATCTCGACCGTTAAAACCCAGCGCACCCCGTTACTGCAACAGATGGATCGCCTGGGCAAAAACATCTTCATCCTGATCCTGGTAATGATGGTGTTGCTGTTCTTGTTTGCCTTCACGATGCGTGATATGCCGCTCGGTGAGCTGCTGGTAGCGTTGATCAGCCTGGCGGTGGCCTCGGTACCCGAAGGTCTGCCAGCCATTATTTCCATTATCTTGTCCCTGGGCGTGCAGTCGATGGCACGTAACCGCGCAATTATCCGCAAACTGCCTACGGTAGAAACCTTGGGCTCGATGACAGTGATCTGCTCGGACAAGACCGGCACGCTGACCATGAACGAAATGACGGCAAAAAACGTCATCATGGCTGACCATGCCTACCGTGTGGAAGGGGAAAGCTATGAACCGGTTGGCGGCATTTTCTTTGCCGACAGTAACAAACCGGCGCAAGTTCAAGATATCCCACCGTTAGCGCAGTTCATTACCGCGATCACCCTGTGTAACGACAGCCAGGTAAAGCAGGATGACAGCGGCCGCTGGGCGATCACAGGCAGCCCGACGGAAGGTGCACTGAAAGTGCTGGCGATGAAGGCCGGATTGGAAATAGGTGAAGCCCGCCAACTGGCTAAAATCCCGTTCGACTCCAGTTACAAATATATGGCGGTACGAAGCCAGGTAGCAGGCAAGAATCAGGTGTTCCTTACCGGCGCGCCGGACGTGCTGTTCGCACTGTGCGAATTCGAACTGACCGATTCTGGTATCAAGCCCTTCCGCCGCGGCTACTGGGAAGCGGAGATGTCGCGCTTTGCCGAGCAAGGTTTACGTATGGTAGCCGCCGCCAGTAAAACCACACCAGACGGCGAGGTGGCGCTGGATCACGGTGATATCCGCCAGCAGATGGTGTTTATCGGCATCGCTGGTGTGATGGACCCACCGCGTCCTGAAGCGGTCGCTGCTATCGCCGAATGCCAGCAAGCGGGGATCCGCGTGAAGATGATCACCGGCGATCACCAAAAAACGGCCATGGCCATCGGGGCCATGCTGGGTATTGGTAACAGTCAGGATTCCATCACCGGTTCCCAACTGGAACATATGGATGACCAGGCGTTGGCAGAAGCCGCCGTGCGTTACGATATCTTTGCCCGTACCAGCCCGGAACATAAGCTGCGTCTGGTAAAAGCGCTGCAGGATAAAGGCGGCGTGGTAGGGATGACCGGCGACGGCGTCAACGATGCGCCAGCGTTGAAACAGGCTGACGTCGGTATCGCCATGGGGATCAAAGGCACCGAGGTCACTAAAGAAGCCGCCGATATGGTGCTGACCGACGATAACTTCGCCACCATCGCCAGCGCGGTAAAAGAAGGCCGCCGCGTTTACGACAACCTGAAGAAAACCATCCTGTTCGTGCTGCCGACCAACCTGGCACAGGGCCTGCTGATCATCATCGCCATTCTGGCCGGTGCCATGCTGCCGCTGACGCCCATCCAGATCCTGTGGATGAACATGGCCACCTCCACCACCCTGTCCTTCGGCCTGGCCTATGAACCCGCCGAAAAAGGGCTGATGCACCGTAAACCGAGGGTGCCGGGCAGCAACGTGTTGGATCTGCACGCTATCTGGCGCATCGGCTTCGTCGGCGTGCTGATCGCTCTCAGCGCCTTCGCCCTGGAAGCCTGGATGGCGCCACGCGGCTACAGCAGCGAGTTGATCCGCACCGTGTTACTGCAAACCCTGGTCACCGCGCAGTGGGTTTACATGTTCAACTGCCGCACCGCAGACCGCTTCCCGCTAAACCGCCAGTTGTTCCTCAATAAGGGCCTGTGGTTGGTGAGTGGCGTACTGTTACTGCTGCAGATGGCCATCATTTATCTGCCGTTTATGAACGCGCTGTTTGGCACCGCGCCGCTGCCGCTGTTCTATTGGGGAGTGACGTTGATGATAGCCATTGGGCTATTTCTTATCGTAGAAGTAGAAAAATGGGTGATTAACCGCATCAAAGCGAGCCGAAAAACGCTATTATAAGCGCGTAAGGAAACACTACTTTCACTAAAACGCCTGGCAAACCCTGCCGGGCGTTTTATAACGTTAAAAATACCTAGGAAAAATCTCATAAAACCGAGCATAAAGCGCACAACAAACGGCTCTTATAATACAATCCGCCCCCAAGACGGTCAGGTTATGCTTTTTGGGTAGTGTGATTGATTGTACGTGGCAAAGTTTTACCCTTTTCGACTAGGCTCAATTATTTAGTATCAGACTGCCGCGCCACCAAGCCGGCCGTAGGCAGGAATGGCAAATGAAGATGTCGATAAAGGCCAGAAGGTTGGCTGCTAGGACACAGGGTTTATATAGCAACCCGGTCCGATCGCGTCGCATGTTACCGATCCTGCTGCTGGCTATGTTGACGTTTCCCAGCTTGGCCGGGGCTGATACACAAGATCCCTACCAAAAACGTATTCATACCGTCACCACCGTGGTGGTGGGGATTATCAGCTATGCTCGCTGGCCCGCCAAACCTGATCCGATCCGCTTGTGCGTGACTGCGCCTGTGCAGTATGCCGAAGGTCTGTTCGACCCGGTATTGCTGACGGCACCGCAGCCAATCAAAACCCTGCGGATCGAGATAGATAATCCGCAGTTGGCAACTAGCTGCGATGTAGTGTACTTGGGCGACGTTAATGCTGCTCAGAAACAAGATTTTTTCCACCGGATTTCGGGTCACTCGATCCTCAGCATCAGCGAAAAGGATATGGAATGTGCTGTTGGCAGTGCCTTTTGTTTGCAAATCAGCAACGATCAGGCGGGTTTTAAAGTGAATCTGGACTCACTGGCGCGCAGTGGCGTGCGTGTTCACCCCAACGTGCTGCAGTTGGCGCGTAAAAAGGTGCCGCCGCAATGAAACTGTTAGGTCAAAAAGGTTCGGCTACATCTCGCCCTACGCTGGGCCAAGTGCTGCAACGGATGAACCTGGGGCTGGCGCTGATCGCCGTCAGCGCTGCGGGGATCTTCCTGACGTTGCTAGCGCTGTTTGCCCTGCGAGCCTATGCCAACCATAACCTGCATCTGATTGCCCGCTCGATCAGTTATACCGCTGAGGCCGCCGTGGTGTTTGAAGACCGTCCCGCCGCTCGCGAAGCGTTGATGCTGATCGCTTCCAACGAGGAAGTGTCGGAGGCCAAGATCCTGGATATGCGGGGGGTCGCCTTGGCCAGTTGGAGCCACCCAGCGGACAGTCCATTGCATGGGTTGGAACAGATGGTGGCCCGCTGGATCTTGCCGGAAGCGGTGGTTTTGCCCATCGCCCGTGAAGGCAAACAGATCGGCCTGGTCTGGCTGACCGGCAACGGCAGCAGTCTGTTGAAATTCTTGCTGCGCGGCATGGTAGGCATGATTGCCTGCCTGATGCTCAGTACGTTGTGCGCCCTGGTACTTTCCCGCAGAATGCTCAGAGGGATCGTGACCTCCTTGGACGATATCACCAACGTTGCCCATACGGTACGCCGCGATCGGACTTTCGAACTGCGGGTGCCTTCAGCACCGATTGCCGAGCTGCACGAACTGAGCTGTGATTTTAACGGCCTGCTGGATGAAATCGAAGCCTGGCAACAGCACCTGCAACAAGAGAATGACGCATTAACCCACCAAGCCACCCACGACAGCCTGACCGGGTTGCCAAACCGGGCCTTCTTTGAAGCTCAGTTGGGCCGCGCGCTGTCAGAGCTCGAACCCGATGAAAAGCTGGCGGTACTGTTTATCGACGGCAATCGTTTCAAGGAGGTGAACGATAACCATGGCCATGCTGCCGGTGATACCGTCTTGATCACCATCGCAGAGCGCCTGCGTAGCAGGTTGCGCAAGCACGATCTGGTCGCCCGGATGGGGGGCGATGAATTCGCCATCCTGCTGGCACCGCTCAAAGACACCAACGATGTGTTGCCGATTGCCGACATCATCATCGAGTGTATGCAACAACCCATTGTGTTGCCCAACAAGGAAAGAGTGATCGCCGCACTGAGTATCGGCATCGCGTTTTACCCTGAACATGCCTCTACCACTCAGGAACTGCTCAACGAAGCGGATGACGCAATGTACCGGGCAAAACACCTGTCCCACGGAGGCTGGCGGTTAGCGATGCGCAAATAGCGCCAGCACCGGGCCTCAACAACCAAAAAGAGAAAAATCAATGTTACAGCAAAATTTTAAACGGACTTATTCCCTACTGGCGTTAGTGTTTATCACCTTGCTCACGCTGGCAGGCTGCCAGAGCAAACCACAGGGGCTGACGGCGGAACAGATCGCCTTACTGCAGGCGCAAGGGTTCAAACTGACGGATAACGGCTGGGAGTTTGGCTTTTCCGACAAGGTGCTGTTCGGTAACAACGTCGGTAAATTGAGCCCTCAAAGCACCGAGATCGTCGAGAAGATGGGCAAGGCGCTGAAGAGCGTTAACATCGTGCAATTCCGCCTGGATGGTCATACCGATAACTACGGTGAAGACAGCTACAACGACCAGCTTTCACTGCGCCGCGCCAACGCCGTGGCCGATGTCCTGGCCGGTGTCGGCATCCCGCGTGCCAATATAGAAACTCGCGGAATGGGCAAACGCCAGCCGGTAGCCAGTAACGCCACTTCCAGCGGGCGCGCTGAAAACCGTCGCGTGGCGATCGTCGTCACCCCTTAAGAAACAGCAAAGTTCACCTAATGGTGAGCATTAGCGGTTATACTTGGCGATCGTCATAGGGGATCTGGGAACCGGTGCTGAAACGGGCTACACTCAGGCCGCCAGACATCCTATAAAAACTGATAGAGAGGCTCGGAGCAACGTGGCTCAATACGTCTATACCATGCACCGCGTCGGCAAAGTGGTTCCGCCGAAGCGTCATATTCTGAAAAACATTTCCCTGAGTTTCTTCCCTGGGGCCAAAATTGGCGTACTGGGCCTGAACGGTTCCGGTAAGTCTACCCTGCTGCGCATTATGGCCGGCATCGATACCGATATCGAAGGGGAAGCTCGCCCGCAGCCGGGCATCAAGATCGGCTACCTGCCGCAGGAACCGCAGCTCAATATGGAGCACAGCGTTCGCGAATCGGTTGAAGAAGCGATGGCAGAAGTGGTCGGTGCCCTCAAGCGCCTTGATGAAGTGTACGCACTGTACGCTGAAGAAGGGGCCGACTTCGACAAGCTGGCCGCTGAACAAGGCCGCCTGGAAGAGATCATTCAGGCTCACGATGGTCACAACCTCAACACCCAGCTGGAGCGCGCCGCCGATGCACTGCGCCTGCCGGAGTGGGACGCAAAAATCGCCAACCTTTCCGGTGGTGAGCGCCGCCGCGTAGCGCTGTGCCGCCTGCTGCTGGAAAAGCCAGACATGCTGCTGCTGGACGAACCGACCAACCACCTGGATGCCGAATCCGTGGCCTGGCTGGAACGCTTCCTGCACGACTTCGAAGGCACCGTGGTGGCGATCACCCACGACCGTTACTTCCTCGATAACGTGGCTGGCTGGATCCTGGAGCTGGACCGTGGCGAAGGTATTCCGTGGGAAGGTAACTACTCTTCCTGGCTGGAGCAGAAAGACGCTCGTCTGGCGCAAGAAGCCTCAACCGAAGCCGCTCGCCGCAAGTCGATCGAGAAAGAGCTGGAGTGGGTACGTCAGGGGGCCAAAGGCCGCCAGTCTAAGGGCAAAGCCCGTCTGGCACGCTTTGAAGAGCTTAACAGCACCGAATACCAGAAACGTAACGAGACCAACGAACTGTTTATCCCACCTGGCACACGCCTGGGCGATAAAGTGGTTGAAGTTAACAATCTGCGTAAATCCTACGGCGACCGCCTACTGATCGAAGATCTCACCTTCGCGGTACCTAAGGGTGCCATCGTTGGCATCATCGGCCCGAACGGCGCGGGTAAATCCACGCTGTTCCGCATGATGTCCGGCCAGGAACAGCCTGACTCCGGCAGCATCGTGCTGGGTGATACCGTCAAGCTGGCTTCGGTCGATCAGTTCCGCGACAGCATGGATAACTCCAAAACCGTATGGGAAGAAGTTTCCGGCGGCCAGGACATCATGCGCGTGGGCAACACCGAAATGCCAAGCCGTGCCTACGTTGGCCGCTTTAACTTCAAGGGCGTCGATCAGGGCAAACGCGTGGGCGAACTGTCCGGTGGTGAGCGTGGCCGTCTGCATCTGGCCAAGCTGCTGCAGGTTGGCGGCAACGTACTGCTGCTCGACGAACCAACCAACGACCTGGATATCGAAACCCTGCGCGCGTTAGAAAACGCCCTGCTGGAGTTCCCGGGCTGTGCGATGGTGATCTCGCACGACCGTTGGTTCCTCGACCGTATTGCCACCCACATTCTGGACTATCAGGATGAAGGCAAGGTGGAGTTCTTCGAAGGTAACTTTACCGAATACGAAGAGTACAAAAAGCGTACTCTGGGTGCCGATGCGCTGGAACCTCGCCGTATCAAGTACAAGAAAGTCACCAAGTAACATCCGGTTGGCTATCTATACTCTCAAGCCCGCATTTTGCGGGCTTTTTGTTATCCCCAATCCAGTGCCTGCGCATAATCCACAAAGACCGGATGCTGGATCACCACATCAATAAAACAGGCCAGCGCCGGAGAATTGAGTTTGCGGCTCGGGTAAACCAGATACAGTTCATTGCCTTCGGCCTGCCACTGCGGCAACACTTCCACCAATTGCTTTTGTGCGACCACTTCGCGGCTGAGAAACGCGGGCAACAGCGTAATACCCGCCCCCAAAATGGCACATTCGCGCGCGTATAACAGATTATCGGTAGTATGCCGCAGCGGCAGCTGCCAACGGTAATACTCTTCCCCCCGGCGTAATATCCAGGCAGGCCAGGCACGGTGAGCGATGCAAAGATGCTGCTGCAACTGCTGCGGATGCAGCAATGGCGGGTGTTGGGCCAGATAGTCCGGTGCAGCCAACAAATAACGGGGAGCATGCCCCAGACGGCGGCCAATCAACGAGGAATCCTGCGGCCTGCCGGTACGCAATGCCGCATCAAACCCCTCCTGCACCATATCCACCATGGCATCTGACACTGACACTTCCAACGAGACATCCGGATATTGGCGCTGGAAATCTGCCGCCAGACGCGGAAGCAACGTCGCCCCCAGCCCGGCAGGCGTGGAGATACGTAGGCGGCCACTGGGGTTATCGCGTAAGCGCTGCAAGGCCAGATCGGCCCGTTCGGCAGCAGAGAGCATCTCCTGGCAATGTTCAAGATAGCGCTCACCGGCAAAGGTCAAATTTAACTGCCGGGTGGTGCGGTTGAGCAAGCGCAAGCCGAGCTTTTGTTCCAACTGGCTGACACGCTGGCTGACGCTGGATTTAGGCAGCCCGGCCCGTTTGGCTGCCGCAGTAAAACTGCCGCACTCCGCCACCAACGCAAACAACGCCATATCTTGCAACTGCTTGAACATGATTGTTCACCTCAGACGAACACTTAGTTAGTTATTGTCCATCTTATCACTCTACTCCTCAGGGTCTACACTGGGACTATTCATGCGAAGGAGCACAATTATGTTAATCAAAGCCATTGCCGTCGATCCGAAAAATCCAGCCGGTTTTATCGAGATCGCTCCAGAAAAACCCGCACCGGGTCAATACGATCTGCTGGTGGAAGTGAAAGCCGTTTCCGTTAACCCGGTCGATACCAAGGTTCATGCTGGCCTGCAAAAGAATGGTTTGCAGCAGCCACGTATTCTCGGCTGGGATGCCAGCGGCGTGGTGCTCGAAGTGGGCAGCAGCGTTAGCGGGTTCAAACCCGGCGATGAGGTATGGTATGCCGGGGATATTACCCGTCCGGGCAGCAACAGCACCCATCAGCTGATTGACTCACGTATCGTGGCGCATAAACCGGCCAGCCAGGACTGGGCGCAAGCCGCCGCGATGCCGCTGACAGCACTCACCGCGTGGGAAGCCCTGTTTGAACATCTGAATATTCAGCATGCGGCTGCCGGTAAAACGCTGTTGATCATCGGCGGTGCTGGTGGCGTAGGCTCGCTAGCGATCCCCCTGGCAGCACAGCGTAGCAAGGTGAAAGTCATCGCTACGGCCTCTCGCCCGGAATCGGCCGCCTGGTGCCGCGAACGGGGTGCTGAACTGGTGGTGGATTACCGCGACCTGAAAGGCAACCTGGCTAAGGAAGGGATTGAGAGCGTGGATTATATCCTGTGCCTGAACGATACCGACGGCCACTGGCAAGCCATCAGCGATTTGATCGCCCCGCTCGGCCATATCTGCACCATCGTCGAGAACAGCCAACCGCTGGATCAAAATGCGTTGAAGCTGAAAAGCGCGGCGCTGCATTGGGAATTCATGTTCACCCGCAGCATGTTCACCACGCCGGATATTGCCCAGCAAGGGGAGATCCTCAAACAGGTGGCGCAATTGATTGATGAAGGTAAATTGACCACCACGCTGAGCGAAACGCTACAGGGGCTGACGGTGGACACGTTGACCGCCGCGCATGCCAAGCTGTTGGATGGGCATATGCAGGGTAAGTTGGTGATAACTTACTAAGTTAGTGGGGTTATCGATGTGTCAGGTATTAATAAATTGCTATGGCCCCCTCACCCCAACCCTCTCCCACAGGGAGAGGGAGCTGATAGCCTCTGCTCGTTTGGCAGTGAAGAGAACATCTTGGCAAACTCGATCGCCTCCTCATCCAAGGTGAGTCACGACAATTTCAAACACACTCGATCGGTGCCCTCTCCCTGTGAGAGAGGGTTAGGGTGAGGGGTACTACATCACCACTACACCGACATTTACCCGCCTAAAACGTCCCTAAAACTTCACCAAGCGGCTGGCATCCGCCGCCAGCAGTTGCTGCACCAGATCGACACAGCGCAAGAAGCGTTCCTCGTAATCACTCGACTCTACGTGAGCATATTCGATGTTATTGGCGTGCAGCATCTCTTCCAACAAATACTGAAACGCCTTGCGATCGACCGGGCTACCCAAGCTGCGCAATCCGTCGGCCACCCAAGGGGTATTATTCTCCAGCAGGATCACCAGATCGAAACGGTATTCGTCGATCAACGCCTGAACGAACGGATGCTCCCGCCCTTCATACTTTTTACAGAACGCCTGCGTGGTGACAAAGTCGGTGTCGATAAACGCCACTTTATTGGCGTATTTCACCGCAAAATCCACGTACTGGGCCTGCCCAAGCGCGATCTTGTCATAGTCGGAATACTGCAACGCCATCTCGTCACCCCCAAGGTGGGAAAAGACGTAGTCACGGCCATATTCCCAGGCGCTGGTGGTGTTGAAGATGTTCGCCAGCTTGTTGACCAGCGTTGACTTACCGCTGGATTCACCGCCTAGGATCGCCACCGTACGAACAAAGAACGGCTTCACTTCAGTGGGGATGTAGTCCCAATAGCGGAACGGATCCTGACGGATCTGACTGCCGCTGATATTCATAAAGGAACGTTCAGGATCAACCAGGATGGTTTCAATCCCCAAGTGTTCACGGTAACGGGGAGCATCAAGTTCTTCGCTGGAATAGATATAGCTCGGGACGATGCCCTTTTGCTCCATAAAGCTCTTCACGCCGTTGCTCCACACGTCCCAGCCGTGCGGGTAAGGTTCAATGCCCTTTTCGTCGAAAGAGTGAATATGGATATTTTTCTGGTATTTAAAGGTCTGTAACAGCCAGCGCAGGCGATCGCTGACCGTTGGCTGCTGTGACATAGAGCTGTTCTCGAACAGCAACAGATCGCGCGGCTCATCGTGGCACAGGATCACATGCAGCTCGTCAACCTGGCTACAAGCGCGCTGGATCAGATAGATATGGCCGGTATGCAGCGGGTAAAATTTACCAAACACCACGCCGACTTTCTTCTCACGGCGTGGGAATTCCAGCCCCAGGAAACGGTGCAGGGCTTCCAGCTTCTGCGCGCTCGGGCTTTTGATTTTGTCGTTCAACAGCTGGCTGAGGTAGCCCTTGGTCATGCTACTGGCATCAGCTACCTGCTGTAAGGTACATCCCTGTTGCTTAATCGCTGCCTTGAGGTAATCGAACTGCCGCATAAACCCTCCCGTTTATTATGCTAAACAAAATAGCATATTCCGCGCAGCGGGCGGCAATTAATAAAACTGTTCCAGTACGTCCAGCGCATCCGCCAGCTTCTTGACGCCGAACACCTGCATATTGGCCGGTGGTTTCTTCGGCACGTTGGCATGTGGCACGATCGCCCGCTTGAAACCGTGTTTGGCCGCTTCAGAAATACGCTCCTGGCCGCTAGGCACCGGGCGGATCTCCCCTGCAAGGCCCACTTCGCCAAACACCACCAGATCGTTAGGCAATGGGCGGTCGCGCAGGCTGGAGACCAACGCCAGCAGCAACGCCAGATCGGCACTGGTTTCGCTAACCTTGACGCCGCCTACTACGTTGACAAAAACGTCTTGGTCGGACATCTGCAAGCCACCGTGACGATGCAGCACCGCCAGCAGGATCGCCAAACGATTCTGTTCCAGGCCTACGGCAACGCGGCGTGGGTTAGACATCATCGAATGATCGACCAGCGCCTGGATCTCAACCAGCAGTGGTCGGGTGCCTTCCCAAACTACCATCACCGAACTGCCGGAAGTCACTTCATCACCCCGGCTGAGGAAGATCGCGGAAGGGTTACTCACCTCACGCAACCCCTGCTCGGTCATGGCGAACACTCCCAGCTCGTTGACCGCACCAAAACGGTTTTTATGGCTGCGCAGCGTACGGAACCGGGAATCGGCATCGCCATCCAGCAACACGGAACAGTCGATACAGTGTTCGAGGACTTTCGGCCCGGCCAGTGAGCCATCTTTAGTAACGTGACCAACCATTACGATCGCTACGCCGCGAGTTTTGGCAAAGCGGGTGAGATAAGCCGCCGTTTCGCGCACCTGTGCCACGCTGCCTGGCGATGACTGGATATCCGTCATATGCATGACCTGGATCGAGTCGATCACCATCAGCCGGGGTTGCTCCTGCTCGGCGATCAGGCAGATCTGCTCGATGCTGGTTTCCGACAGCATGTTCAGGCCGCCAGTGGGCAATCCAAGACGATGGGCACGCATCGCGACCTGTTGCAGCGACTCTTCACCTGTGACGTACAGGGTTTTCATCTGCTCGGCGAGTTTGCACAGCACCTGCAACAGCAGCGTACTTTTCCCCGCGCCGGGGTTACCACCGATCAGGATCGCACTGCCCGGCACCACGCCGCCGCCCAGTACGCGGTCAAATTCCAGAAAGCCGGTAGAGAAACGCGGCAGCTCTTGCAAGCTGATGTCCGAAAGCTTCTGCACCTTGCTGATACCGGCATCGCCCGCATAGCCGCTTAAACGCTCGCTACGGGCAGCGGAAGAGGAGACTGAAGCCAGACGCACTTCTGTAATGGTGTTCCAGGCCTGACAGGCACTGCATTGCCCCTGCCAGCGCGGATAATCAGCGCCGCATTCATTACAGACAAATGCCCGTTTTACTGCTTTTGCCACAGCTTACCTCACATCGTGTTTCAAACTGCCGCAGAGCACACAGAGCACTCCCAGCAGATCGGCATGGCGGATCGAGACCTGCGCCTTCTCATAGACCTTAGGCTTCGCGTGATAGGCGATACCCAGCCCGGCCACCTGCATCATTTTCAAATCGTTGGCACCGTCGCCGATCGCTACGGTTTGCTGCGGTGGGATCCCCAGCTTCTCTGCCAGCGCCACCAGAGTATCGGCCTTGAATTGCGCATCCACGATCGGCCCCAGCACCTCGCCGGTCAGCTTACCGTCGCGGATCTCCAGCTCATTGGCTGCCACGGCCACCAGCTTGAGCTTGTCACGCAGGTACTCGGCATAATAGGTAAAGCCGCCGGAGGCAATAGCGACATGCCAGTCCAGCGCCTGCAGCTTGCGCACAAGACTGGTCAACCCAGGCATCAACGGCAATTCGTCACGCACCTGTTTGAGGATATTGGCATCGGCCCCTTTCAGCGTCCCCACGCGTTGGCGCAGGCTGGCGGTGAAATCGAGTTCGCCACGCATCGCGCGTTCGGTCACTTCACTGACCTGCTCGCCTACCCCGGCCAACTTGGCGATTTCGTCGATGCACTCAATCTGGATCGCCGTTGAGTCCATATCCATCACCAACAGGCCCGGCTTGCGCAGGTTAGGAATTTTGCCAAGTGGCGCAACGTCTAGCCCGCTTTCGTTCGCCAACAGTTTGGCGCGCGCAGTTAGCGTCCCCGCCAGGCGAACCACCTGATAATCTTCCACCGCCCAGGCCGTCACGATCACCATCGCGGCCCCGAGCTTGCGCTGGAAATGAGTAATACGCTCTTTATCCAGTTCTCTGCCATATAGTAGCCAACCGGTGTGGCCCGCCCGATAATCCAGCGGCATGACTTCGTCACCGCTCAACGAAAGAGGCAACCCCGGCCATTGAGAGATCTCGGCAGGGAGATCGCAATAGGTCAGACTATTTGGCATCCTTAACTCCTGAATAACACTGCATGATAAAACGACGCATCAAGCTATCCTATCGCCATTGCTTCTGGCAACATATTACCCTATGAATCTCTAGTTGGCCGCTCTAGCGCATCCATGCGCTCGCGGTATTGGTACATCCCGGTACCGCACAGCCAGGTGGTCAATCGTGACTCCCGGATGACCGCCCTAAAGGAAGCCTAATGGCTAAAGCTAAACTGAAATTCCGCCTGCATCGCACCGCTATTATCCTGATTTGCCTGGCGTTGCTGGTGCTGTTGATGCAAGGTGCCTCCTATTTTAGCCTGAGCCACCAAATGGCGCGATCGGAACAGGTCGAAGAATTGGCACAAACCTTGACCAAGCAGGTGGCTTTTAGCCTGACTCCGCTGATGGATGGCGACAGCGACATAGACAATCAGCAGGTTGAGCGCATTCTCACGCAGTTGACCAATCACAGTCGTATTCTGGATGCTAGCGTCTACCAGTTGGACGGCACCCTGATCGCCCACTCCGGCGAGCAGATTAGCGTACGCGATCGCCTGGCGCTGGATGGCAAACGCGCGGGCAGCTACTTTAACCACCAGCTCGTCGAGTCAATCCAGGGCAAAGATGGCCCACTGGGCTTTATCCGGGTGACGCTGGATACCCACGTGCTGGCCACCGAATCCAAACAGGTGGATAACACCACCAACCTGCTACGCCTGATGATCCTGCTGGCGCTGGCCATCGGCATTATTCTGGCCCGTACCCTGCTGCAAGGCCGCCGCAGCCGCTGGCAGCAGTCTCCGTACCTGCTAACCGCCAACACGCCGCTGGCAGAAGGTAATACGGTAGACGATGGTGATGACGAGAAACCGGCAGAGCAGGAAGAAACGAAGAAAAGCTGATGGCATTCTGAGATTGATGCCAAAGTGGCAATGTTGCTGAATCTCATGCTCGAGCGTAGAGGCGTTGCATGCTGCGCCCGTTCAGATGCCCCATGAATTGGCAAGGTGGCGAGTTGGCTGGTGAATAGAATAAAAAATCAGTAACAATATGAAAAATAACAAATATTGGTATTATTTTACGGCAAAATGAATAGATTCGTGAATAGATAAAATGGGGCGCAGCGTGCTGCGCCCGCGAGGTCATTACGCTTTGTCGCCCAGCAGGACAGATTCCAGCGCGATAACGATCATCTCGTTAAAGGTGGTCTGACGCTCGGCAGCGGTGGTCTGCTCATGACGCAGGATATGGTCGGAAACGGTGCAGATGGTCAACGCCGTGCTACCGAACTCTTCATACAGCTCTGCGGCCACGCCGTAGATACCTGCCGCTTCCATCTCTACGCCCAGGATGCCGTACTTCTTCATCACCTGGAACATATCCGGATCTGGCGTGTAGAACAGATCGGCGGAGAAGATGTTACCCACGCGTGCAGGGATGCCCTGAGCAGCCGCAGCGTCTACCGCATTACGCACCATGTCAAAATCCGCAATGGCCGCATAGTCGTGGCCTTTGAAGCGCATACGGTTAACCTGGGAATCGGTGCAAGCCCCCATGCCGATCACCACATCACGCAGTTTGACGTCATCACGCACCGCGCCACAAGAGCCGACACGGATGATTTTCTTCACGCCAAACTCGGCAATCAGTTCACGCGCATAGATAGAGCAGGATGGGATGCCCATGCCGTGGCCCATTACCGAGATTTTACGACCTTTATAAGTGCCGGTGAAACCCAACATGCCACGCACGTTGTTCACTTCCACAGCGCCTTCCAGGAAGGTTTCTGCGATGTATTTTGCCCGCAGCGGATCCCCCGGCATCAGCACTACGTCAGCGAAATCACCCATCTCAGCGTTAATATGTGGCGTTGCCATAATCACTTCCCTCAATTCATTGAAATAAAGACGTTGGCGTGAAGGCCAGCGTCATTAAAAGCGGTATTAAAGCATGGATTTGCCGTAATCCATCGGTGACACGCCAAAATAGCTGGCGACGGTCTGGCCGATGTCGGCGAAGGTTTCGCGATGCCCCAGCGAGCCTGGTTTGACTTTCGGGCCATAGACCAGAACCGGGATATGCTCACGGGTGTGGTCGGTGCCTGGCCAGGTCGGGTCGCAGCCGTGGTCAGCGGTGAAGATGATGATGTCATCCCCTTTCACCAGCTTCAGCAGCTCTGGCAGGCGGCGGTCGAACAGCTCCAGCGCGGCTGCATAACCCGCTACGTCACGGCGATGGCCGTAGGAGGAGTCGAAATCAACAAAGTTGGTGAATACGATGGTGTTGTCACCGGCTTTTTCCATCTCGACCAAAGTGGCGTCGAACAGGGCGTCGATCCCGGTAGCTTTCACCTTCTTGGTGATCCCCACGTTGGCATAGATATCGGCAATCTTGCCGATGGAAACCACTTCGCCGCCCTTCTCATCAACCAGCTTTTTCAGCACGGTCGGAGCTGGGGGTTCCACGGCCAGATCGTGACGGTTACCGGTACGCTGGAACTCACCCGGCTTATTCCCCAGGAACGGACGGGCAATCACACGGCCGATGTTGTAGCCACCTTCGGTCAACTCTTCACGAGCGATCTCACACAGCTCGTACAGGCGATCCAGGCCGAAAGTTTCTTCATGGCAGGCAATCTGGAAAACCGAGTCCGCAGAGGTGTAGAAAATCGGCTTGCCGGTTTTCATATGCTCTTCGCCCAGTTGATCCAGGATCACGGTACCGGATGAATGGCAGTTACCGAGGTAACCCGGCAGGTTGGCACGCGCCACCAGCTTGTCCAGCAATTCCTGCGGGAAGCTGTTGTGCTCGTCTGAGAAGTAGCCCCAGTCGAACAAGACTGGCACACCGGCAATTTCCCAGTGGCCTGATGGCGTATCTTTACCGGAGGAAAGCTCGCTGGCATGGCCGTAAGCACCGATGATTTCAGCGTCTTTATCCAACCCTTCCGGGAACTTGCCAGTGGATTCTTCCGCTGCTTTGCCCAGGCCCAGACGGCTCAGGTTTGGCAGGGTTAGCGGGCCGCTACGGCCCACGTTGGCTTCGCCACGTGCACAGGCAGCAGCAATATGGCCAAGGGTATCGGAGCCTTCATCGCCAAAGCTTTTGGCATCTTCACTCGCGCCAATGCCGAATGAGTCTAATACCATAATAAATGTACGTTTCATCATACTCTCCTGCGTATTCACGCTGAGGGCGACAGCGAAAAGGCCGCTGCCACTCCTGATTCTTTAGACAGAGGTTATTCGGTGATGCGTTTGTAAACCACCGGCGTGACTTCTGGCGCTTTGTCGCCCAGAACCATCGCGCCGCGTACCGCATCTGCTGCCTGCTGCCAGCTCTCTTCGTCGTTGGCATGGATCACCGCCAATGGACGCTGGGTATCGACAGTGTCGCCCAGGCGAGCCACATCGGTCAGGCCCACGCTGTAGTCGATGCTGTCGGTCGCGCGACGGCGGCCACCGCCCAGTGACACCACCGCCATACCCAGTGCACGGGTATCCATCGCGGTAATGATACCTGGTTTCTCGGCATAAACCGGCTTGGTTAACGTCGCGGCTGGCAGATAGCTGTCGTAACGCTCGATAAAATCGCTTGGGCCTTTCTGTGCCGCCACCATGCGGCCAAAGATTTCCGCCGCTTTGCCGTTATCCAGCACCGCCTGCAGTTTGGCGCGCGCGTCAGCATCGTCGGTAGCCAGGCCACCAGACAGCAGCATTTCCACGCTCAACGCCATGGTCACTTCCAGCAGACGCGGATTGCGATATTCCCCGGTCAGGAAGCGTACCGCTTCACGCACTTCGACCGCATTACCAGCGCTGGAAGCCAGCACCTGGTTCATATCAGTCAGCAGCGCGGTCGTCTTGCAACCGGCTCCGTTGGCAACGCCCACAATCGCCTGCGCCAGATCGTCAGAAAGCTGATAGGTCGGCATGAAAGCACCGCTGCCAACTTTCACGTCCATAACCAGCGCATCCAGCCCTTCGGCCAGTTTTTTCGCCAGAATAGAACCGGTGATCAGCGGAATGGAGTCGACGGTAGCAGTGATATCACGCGTCGCGTAGAAACGCTTGTCTGCCGGAGCCAGTGAGCTGGTCTGGCCGATAATCGCCACGCCAACGTCTTTGATGATCTTACGGAACGCGTTGTCGTCCGGGAAAATATCAAAGCCAGGGATCGCTTCCAGCTTGTCCAGCGTACCGCCGGTATGACCCAGACCACGGCCTGAAATCATTGGCACGTAGCCGCCACAGGCTGCCACCATCGGGCCAAGCATCAGCGAAGTCACATCGCCCACACCGCCGGTGGAGTGTTTATCCACAATCGGGCCGTTCAGCGACAGGCTTTTCCAGTCCAACACCGTGCCGGAATCACGCATTGCCATGGTCAGCGCCACGCGCTCTGGCATGGTCATGTCGTGGAAATAGATGGTCATCGCCAGTGCAGCAATCTGCCCTTCTGACACCACGTTATCGCGAATGCCGTTAATGAAGAAGCGGATCTCGGCTTCGCTCAACGGTTGCCCGTCACGTTTTTTACGGATTATTTCTTGTGCCAAGAACAAAGTAGCCCCCTGTTTTAGCTAAATAGAGTCATTCGATACGCCTGCGCGCTGCGTTAACGGGGCCGCTTGGCAGCCCCAACGCAACAAGACGTGAGTGAAAATCAGTAACCGTTACCAGCGGCTTGGGTGCTATGCCCCAGCGTGGTCAGCAGGCTGGCTAACAGGCTCGACGCACCAAAGCGGAAGTGGCGCGCATCGGCCCAGTCTTCTCCCAGCAGACGCCCGGCAAGTTGCAGATACTGTTGAGCATCTTCTGCGGTACGCACGCCACCGGCTGGCTTGAAGCCAACGGTTTTGCCTACGCCCATATCACGGATCACGGTCATCATCAGCTCAGCGCTTTCCAGCGTGGCGTTGACCGGCACTTTACCGGTAGAAGTCTTGATAAAATCAGCCCCGGCCTTGATGGAGATCTCGGAGGCTTTACGGATCAGTTCCGCCTGCTTCAGCTCACCGGTTTCGATGATCACTTTCAGCAGCACGTTGGCAGCAGCACAGGCTTGCTTGCACTGTTTGACCAGTTCAAACCCGACTTCCTCGTTACCGGCCATCAGGGCACGATAAGGGAATACCACGTCAACTTCATCGGCACCGTAGGCGATGGCTGCACGGGTTTCTGCCACAGCGATGTCGATATCATCATTGCCATGCGGGAAGTTGGTGACGGTGGCGATACGGATATCTGGCGTCCCCTGCTCACGCAGCGTTTTGCGGGCAATCGGGATAAAACGCGGATAGATGCAGATGGCGGCAGTATGGCCTGCCGGGCTGTTCGCCTGACGACACAACGCGATCACTTTCTCGTCGGTGTCATCTTCGTTCAGCGTGGTTAAATCCATCAGGTTCAGCGCGCGTTGCGCTGCTGCGGTTAATTCGGTCATAAAACTCTCCAACTGAGCATTCTGATGTTGGCGAGCGGACTTGGTTCCTTGAAGATAGCGCGCGGGATAGTCTTCCCACGCCAGCAACTGAGATCCTTCTCACCGCACATAGCCCTTCGATTTTCGCATAGCCAGCAATCGCTATTTGAACACGACCACTCTGGCATATTTGTGTTCTGATTCACACTACACAGGATAGCACTGTAACAGGACTGAATTATATGTGAAGATCATCACAAAATAACGCGATATTGTTCACAAATTCACTAAAGAGACGGCGGTCATTAGGCGAATGCCCTTTTTGCAGGCAACCAGGCCCCTTCAGGAACCTGGTTGTTGATATCAAGTATAGCTTACAACGCCAGGAAGAATCCGGCGATGGTGGCGCTCATCAGGTTGGATAAGGTACCGGCGGCCACCGCTTTTAACCCGAAACGAGCAATGTCGTGACGACGACCTGGAGCCATGCTGCCTAGACCACCCAGCAGGATCGCTACGGAAGACAGGTTGGCAAACCCACACAGCGCAAAGGAGATGATCGCCTTGGTGTGCTGTGACAGCACCTGTAGCCCCTCAGCAGCCACCACGTCATCCGGACGCAGGTAAGCACCAAAGTTCATGTAGGCCACGAATTCGTTAACGATCACCTTCTGGCCGATAAACGAACCCGCCACCATCGCTTCACTCCAAGGCACACCAATCAGGAAGGCGATCGGCGAGAACACCCAGCCCAGGATCAGTTCCAGTGACAGCTGTGGGAAATCGAACCAGCCACCAATACCGCCAAGAATACCGTTAAGCAGCGCGATCAGAGCGATAAATGCCAACAGCATCGCCCCCACGTTCAGTGCCAGTTGCATGCCAGAGGCCGCACCAGAGGCAGCGGCATCGATGACGTTTGCCGGGCGCTCGTCTTCGGCGATCAGCTTCATCGCATCGGCTCGGTCTTGGGTATTTTCGGTTTCCGGCACCATCAGTTTGGCAAACAGCAATCCACCCGGTGCGGCCATAAAGGAAGCGGCGATCAGGTATTCCAACGGTACGCCCATCTGGGCATAGCCCGCCAGCACGGAACCGGCTACCGAAGCCAGGCCGCCGCACATTACGGCAAACAGCTCCGACTGGGTCATGGTGGCGATATAAGGGCGCACCACCAGCGGCGCTTCGGTCTGCCCCACAAAAATATTGGCCGTGGCTGACAGCGATTCGGTCCGCGAGGTACCCAACAGCTTATGCAAACCACCGCCCAAGAGCTTGATCACCACCTGCATGATGCCCAGGTAATAGAGCACCGCAATCAACGAGGAGAAGAACACAATTACCGGTAACACACGCAGGGCGAACACGAAGCCGCCACCGCCGAACACTTCAAACATTTTGTCGGAAACCAGGCCACCAAAGATGAAAGAGATGCCCTCGTTACCGTAAGCGATGACGTTTGCCACCCCTTCCGACATGCCACCAAGAATACGGCGCCCGATCGGGACATAGAGCACCAGCGCGCCAATGCCAATCTGGATGATAAACGCGCCGAGTACGGTACGCAGTTTAATAGCGCGCCGGTTGCTGGAAAGCAGCACCGCAATGGCGATCAAGACCACCATACCGACCAGGCTCATGAAGAGTTGCATACGAGTATGTCCCTGTTGCGAAGAAGAAATACCCCCGGCCCGCTGGATAAAACGGGTTGCCCAAGGGCGATAATGGGACGCAATTATACTGAGCGAGGCGGGATGAGACTCGTTTTATGTCACAAATATATACAAGTAGAAGCAACTGAAAATCACACAACGTGATTCAAGTCACATTTAAAGTGAGAGGTGTGGATCCAATGCAAACAGGGATTGGCTATTTTGTTGTAGCTGTTCGGCAATCTCATCGGCAGATTCAGGCCGTAGTTGGCAAAGCACCTGAAACACCTCCGCAGCCCGTTCAGGCCGGTTCGGCTGCCCTTGATAACCCGCCAACGGCATGTCCGGTGCATCGGTTTCCAGCAACAGCGAGGTCAACGGCAACTGCGCCATCACCTGACGGGTTTTCTGCGCCCGCTCGTAGCTGATCGTGCCGCCAACGCCAATGTAATAACCCAGGCGAATAAAGGCCTGCGCCTGAGCCAGACTGCCAGCAAAACCATGCACTACGCCACGGCGCGGTACCTCGGTACGACGCAATGCGGCAGCCAACTGATCGTGGCTACGGCGGGAGTGCAGGATCACCGGCAAATCATACTGTTTTGCCAGCTTCAGTTGTGCCTTGAGCAACGCCTGTTGGCGTTCAAACTGCGGCTCGGCCATATACAGATCCAACCCAATCTCCCCCACCGCCACCAGCTTATGCGGCTTGCTTGCCAGGTAACTTGCCAGTTGTTCAAGCTGCTCATCATGGTGCTGAGCGATATACAGCGGGTGTAACCCCAGCGCGGCAAACAAAGGAGTATGTTCGCGCGCCAGCTTGAGAATACGCACAAAGCGATCGGCCGTGACCGCTGGCACAATAATTTGCTGCACCCCGACTTGCGCGGCCAATGCCAGGCTCGCCTGCTCATCCCCGCTGAAAGGCGGGAAATCAAAGTGGCAATGAGTATCCGTAAAGGCGTAACTCACAGCACATCTCCGTCACCTGGCAGGATGATTTTTGGTGGCGCTTCAGGCTGCACGGCATGGCCCTGCGGGTTAAGCACATCGGTAATAATCGGCGAAGGCATCCGCACGGTTTCCGGCTGGATCAGACGACGGGAAAGTGATGTTGTTACCGTCATGCCATCGTTCTTTTCCTGCTCCAGCAGCCAGTGGCCTACCGTCGCCAGGAAATAGCGCCCACAACGGCGGCCCAGATGATAATCGCGATTCAGCGCAGGCAAACGGCTGCCGAGCGCATTGCTCGCCAGCGGCTTAGGCGGGAATATTTCGAAGATGCGCAGTTTACCGGGGGGTTTTTCAATAAATTGCTGGATGCGCAAATAGCTCTGCTCATGATGCTGCAACAGCCGCACCATTTGCTGCAGGCTGCTTTCACCCAGCCATTGCTCCATGCGTTTCATCCACTTCGGCGTATAGGCCATCTGTGAAGGCACGGTGCGGATCACCACGATGGTATCCGCCCCACGGCGATAGGCCTCTTCGACCGGGATGGCATCGCTGATGCCGCCATCCTGATAGCTGATGCCATCCAGCTCTACGCCCATACGATAAAACCCGGGGATGGCGCTGGAGGCCTTGATAGCCGGTAACCAGCTATCCCGTGCCGCAGGGAGATAAACCGGCGTAAAGTCATCGCTGCGACAGGCACACATCAGAAATTCACGGCCATTAATCAGCTGCTTTTCCGCCACGTCAAAAGCCAACGGCAACTGTTGCGAGGTGATATCCAATAACCAGTCGAGATCGATAAGATGCCCGCCACGCACAAAGCGCAGCGGGTTAAAGAAATTGGCAGAGGTGGTGTAGCGGGTGATCACCCGCCGTGCGTAGCCCATCTGGCCACAAATAAATGCCGAGAGGTTCTGCGCACCGGCAGAGGTGCCAATCATCAGATCAAAAGGGTTAAAGCGTGCGCGCTGGAATTCATCCAGTACGCCGGCGGTAAAGATACCGCGCTGTCCGCCGCCCTCACACACCAGCGCCATTTTACCGGGCCGGTATGGTTTATACGCCAGGGGTTCTATATTACCGAGCGTGATGGGTATTCTGTATCCCAACCCCGTATCCTCAATGTGGCCGTTTTCCCGAGGATACCTCTTCTTGCTCTCTTCCGTAATCTTCTTGTAATACGCCAGAGAGGCAGTCATTGCTCCCTGCCAGCCACAGGCCGTCATTGCCGGAAAACTCCGCCCATGCCTGCCAAACCTGGCCTTTCAGCTGTTTCCAACGGCCAACAATGATGTCGCTATTCATGACCTGCCTCCTGGCGCAGAGAAAAAGAATCAAGCTTTGTTACAGTTTAGAGAGACGCTAAGGACGCCGACGGCCGGTAAACAGGCTGACCAGGAACAGAATGATCCCTACCACGAACACTACTTTGGCGGCCCAGGCGGCAGTACCTGCCAACGAACCAAAACCCAGTGCTGCGGCGATCAATGCAATCACTAAAAATATAATGCCCCATCGAAACATAAGCCTCTCCTTACCATGGTGATAAAAATTTCGCGTTTGGCTCGCCCCTGCTGGGTGCGGCTTAAAACTGCGGATTATTCTATTTCTGGTAGTACATCCCAGGCGTTAGCCTGGGAGTTATTGCTTACTGTTACTGACGATTAAGGTTTTACCGCCAGATCGTTCTTGACGCTTTTCACGCCATCAATGGCTTTGGCAATACTTTCTGCACGATCAGACTGCGCCTGGGTTTTCACCTCACCGGAAAGCTGCACCACACCATCTGTGGTTTCTACTTTCACGTTGCGTGAAGGCACGATGTCATCGGCCAGCAGTTTAGCTTTCAGTTCGCTGGTAGTTGCGGTGTCACCGGCATAGGACTTCACCGACTGGGTCGCTTGATCTTTCACGTGCAGCTTATCGCTGACGGATTTGACCCCTTCTACCCGACCTGCAACGTCTACCGCTTTCTCAGCCTGAGCTTGAGTAGCGACAAAACCGCTCAACGTCACCACACCTTTTTCGGTTTCCACCGAGATGTCGGTGCTTTTTATGGCTTTATCGTCAACCAGCGCAGTTTTAACTTTAGCCGTTATGCCGCTGTCATCCATATAGTTGTCGACTTTTTTCATGGAGCTATCGATTTTGGCACCAGTACTATCAACTACGCCTGATGCTTTGTTCATCATGGTCTCTTCAGCCAGGGCCGAACCACTAACCAGTACCGAACCCAAAACGACTGCCATCAGCGAATGTGCAAACTTGGTATTTTTCATCGATCTCTTCCTTCTTGTTGTAGAACCCCAAACTGCTGTGGGCTCTGGTGCCGCCAGAGTGCGGCTAACTCAAATGAATACTTCACGATCTCTATACAATCAAACGTTCACGACCGGACTATTGCTCTACGGTAAACATACCTGCAATGCCCGTGCCAAGTTAAAAACGCCGTTAAAAATCAACAACAACAAAACAAATGAGCAACAATTAAGCGTAAAACTGTCGTCTATTGGAGACATATAGCAGTTGATTTGGGATCCACATCACTATCTTATTGATATTGCTAAGATAGGACTGTCTCCTATCGGCAACACTACCGAATAACTCTCTAAAATATGTGGGTACAATAGTATTTTACGCTCAGATGCCGCTATGCGCCCTGATAAATATAGACCATAAGCGAAAATTTGCCGCCAGATCGCGGAAAATCTTGTTCGGTTTAGACGAAATAATTAGTGAGAAGGGTTTAATAATTAGCAGGATGGGGGGCTGAAGAAGGAAAACACAGGGCGCTTAGAAGCGCCCTGTTGACGAGATTAATGCTCGCGAGTTTTGCGGAACACCACTTCTGGGTAGCGTTCCTGCGTCAGGTTGAGGTTAACCATGGTTGGTGCGATATACGACAGGTTGTTGCCGCCGTCCAGCGCCAGGTTCAGCTCGTTCTTACGCTTGAACTCTTCGAATTTCTTCACGTCGTCGCACTCTACCCAACGGGCTGTGGAGACGTTAACCGATTCATACAGCGCTTCCACGTTGTATTCGCTTTTCAGACGGGCAACCACCACGTCAAACTGCAGCACGCCCACCGCACCCACGATCAGATCGTTGTTGGCGATTGGGCGGAACACCTGCACCGCACCCTCTTCAGATAGTTGGACCAGCCCCTTCAGCAGCTGTTTCTGCTTGAGCGGATCGCGCAGGCGGATACGGCGGAACAGTTCTGGCGCAAAGTTCGGAATACCGGTGAACTTCATATCCTCACCCTGGGTGAAGGTGTCGCCGATCTGAATGGTGCCGTGGTTATGCAAGCCAATGATGTCGCCTGGGTAGGCTTCTTCAACGTGCGAGCGGTCACCGGCCATAAAGGTCAGCGCATCGGAGATCACCACGTCTTTGCCGGTACGAACCTGGCGCAGTTTCATGCCTTTCTCATAGCGGCCAGACACCACGCGCATAAACGCCACACGGTCGCGGTGTTTAGGATCCATGTTAGCCTGGATCTTGAACACGAAGCCGGTGAATTTCTCTTCGGCGGCGACCACTTCACGGGTATCGGTTTTACGTGGCATTGGCGCAGGCGCCCAGGCCACCAGCCCATCAAGCATATGATCGACACCGAAGTTACCCAAAGCGGTACCGAAGAACACCGGGGTCAATTCGCCTGCCAGGAAGGCTTCCTGCTCAAACTCATGGGAAGCCCCTTGCACCAGTTCCAGCTCATCACGCAACTGGGCGGCCAGATCTTCGCCTACGGCAGCATCGAGCTCCGGGTTGTTCAACCCTTTCACGATGCGCACTTCCTGAATGGTGTGGCCTTTACCGGTCTGGTACAGATAGGTTTCATCTTTATAGAGATGGTAAACCCCTTTGAACAGCTTGCCGCAGCCGATCGGCCAAGTGATCGGCGAGCAAGCGATTTTCAGTTCGCGCTCAACTTCGTCCATCACTTCCATCGGATCGCGGATGTCACGGTCAAGTTTGTTCATGAAGGTCAGGATCGGCGTATCGCGCAGGCGGGTAACTTCCATCAGCTTGCGGGTACGATCTTCAACGCCTTTTGCGGCATCGATCACCATCAGGCAGCAGTCCACCGCCGTCAGGGTACGATAGGTATCTTCGGAGAAGTCTTCGTGCCCCGGGGTATCGAGCAGGTTAACCAGACAGTCGCGGTACGGGAACTGCATCACCGAGGTGGTGATCGAGATACCACGTTGTTTTTCCATCTCCATCCAGTCGGATTTGGCGTGCTGGCTGGAGCCACGACCCTTTACCGTACCAGCGGTCTGGATAGCGTGTCCGAATAACAGCACCTTCTCGGTGATGGTGGTTTTACCCGCATCGGGGTGCGAGATAATGGCGAAAGTTCTTCTTTTCGCAACTTCGCGGGCGAATTCACTAGGAGACATGTTTTTCACGTTTCTATGGTTAGTCCGCCCTGCTCATCATCACAACGCGCCGATCGCGGCGCCAGGCAAAGCGGTAATAAAAAGATAGTAGCCGAGTATTTTCGCTGATTTACCAACCGGTGACAATCAATGGTTTCTTCGGCATAAGATAATGGCAAGCCAAACCGGCTGCACAAAGGGAGGACTATAAGTCGCTACCCCAGCGGCAGCGCCATAACGATCGCGTCTTCGCGGCCACTGGCTGCGGGGTAATAGTTGCGGCGCACCGTCACTTCATTGAAGCCAAGGTCTTCGTAGAGCGCTATCGCACCGCGGTTAGAGGCTCGAACTTCCAGCCACAGAGTGACCACACCACGCGCTTCCAATTGCTCGATCACGGCAGTCAGCAGCATGCGGCCAAAGCCCCGGCGCTGCCAGCTTGGATGAATAGCAATATTAAACAGCGTGGCTTCGTCCAGCACGATTTGGGTAATGGCAAAACCCGCCATTTGCCCTTCGGTTGTCAATTTCAGATTAAGGTAACGTTCGCCCTGATTGCTGGCTAGCGTCGCCTCCGTCCAGGGAAACGCATGGCTGGCTTGTTCAATCTTGAAGGCTGTGGCCAGATCGGCCGCTGTCAGGGTAGAAATGCTGTTCATGATGACAAATCTGCTGCCAGAGTGCGCGTTTCGCACCCGCATCTTGAGAAAGCTCGGCCAGCGCCGGGCTATGTAGCTGCGCGCCGGCCACCGCTAGCGGTTCCGTGACGCCCAACCGCCAACTGTTGCACTCGGTATCTTGTGGCAGCATCGCTACCTGATCCGGTGTCAGGCCATAGGTTTGTGACGCTGTCAGCCCCAGGCTGCGCAGCACGTCACAAAACAACGGGTCGTGCTGGTCTGGCAATGCCTGTGCCACCACCAGCAGGCGCACGTTCGGGGGCACGCTTACCGCCACCTCTCCCTGCAACACTCCAGGGCGGCGTAATGTCCACTGCGTAATCCCCAGCTGTTGTAACAACCAGTCGCGTTTTGATGCCATGCCGATCCCCGTGTGTGACGCACCCTACCTGCCCTATGCCGCGCTATGCTAACAAACCCACGCAGCCTGCGCCAACAAACCCGTCGAACATCTGGCCACAAAGCTCTATAATCTCCGGCTAAATCTTGAGGAGCCGAAAACTGATGTCTGCATTAACCCCCGCCAGTGAAGTCATGCTGCGCCACAGTGATGAATTTATGGAACGCCGCGTGTTGTTTGCCGGCGATCTGCAGGATACCCTGCCGGCCCAATTAGAGGCCGCGGATGTGCGTGTCCATACCCAGCAATACCATCACTGGCAGTTACTGAACCGGACGATGGGAGAGCATGCACAGTTCGGTCTGACGGTCGATCCTGCCTTCGTCGCCGAGTGTGATACGCTGGTGTATTACTGGCCAAAGAGCAAGCAGGAAGCGCAGTTCCAACTGTGCAATATCCTGGCCCTGCTGCCGGTTGGCGCAGAAATTTTTGTCGTCGGTGAAAACCGCAGTGGCGTACGCAGCGCGGAACAAACGCTGGAAGGCCATGCCACGCTTGCCAAGATCGACAGCGCTCGCCGCTGCGGGTTGTATCATGGCCGCATCGATGTGCAGACCCAGTTTGATCTGGCCGACTGGTGGGAAAGCTATCAGTTGCACGATCTGGAAGTGAAGACGCTACCTGGCGTGTTCAGCCGTGATGGCCTGGACGTTGGCAGTTCACTGCTGCTCTCCACGCTGGAAAAACACATGAAAGGCAAAGTGCTGGACGTGGGTTGTGGCGCTGGCGTAATGGCTTCGGTGCTGTCTAAACTGTCGCCGAAAATGAAGCTGACCCTCAGCGACGTCAACGCCGCAGCCGTAGAATCCAGCCGGGCGACATTGGCTGCCAACGGTATTGAAGGGGAAGTGATCGTCAGTAACGTCTACTCCGACATTACCGGCCGCTTTGACCTGATCATCTCCAACCCACCGTTCCATGACGGCCTGGCCACCAGCCTGACCGCCGCAGAAACGCTGATCCGCGGAGCGTTAAAACACCTGCCAATCGGTGGCCAACTGCGCATCGTCGCCAACGCCTTCCTGCCTTACCCGGACATTCTGGATGCCACCTTCGGCAGCCATGAAGTGTTGGCACAGAACGGCCGCTTCAAGGTGTACAAAGCCACCGTGGCACGCCAGCCACGCGATGCGAAGAAGAAAAGGTAACAAGCCCCTCACCCTAACCCTCTCCCACAGGGAGAGGGGATCGATCGTGCCACCATTTGACTACAGCACCCTACCTATAAATTCAGCCATGCGACTGAATAACTTCTGTACCTGACCACAGCTCCGTACCCGCCCCCTCTCCCTCACACAAGTGTTCCTGACGCCTCCGATTTGTTCATCGGGAGAGGGTTGGTGTGAGGGGAGATTGCTCGCCTGACGAACATTTATCCCTAAGGTATGCCATCAGCCGTTAATCAACTCCATTCCCACCGTTGTATAGCGTGCACCCGCCACGCCTGCCAGAGGGAATACCGCCTCGATAGCCGCCAATTCCTGCTCGCTCAACGTGATCTCCGCTGCCGCCACGTTCTCTTCCAGATAGCGCCGACGTTTGGTACCAGGAATTGGAACAATATGTTCCCCCTGCGCCATCACCCAAGCCAACGCCAGTTGCGACGGGGTCACACCTTTCTGCCTGGCCAATTCACTGACCTTGGTGACTAGTTCCAGATTGCGAGCAAAGTTTTCCCCCTGAAAACGTGGATTATCGCGGCGGAAATCATCTGCCGCCAAGTCCTCTAGACTCTGGATCGCCCCGGTCAGAAAGCCACGCCCAAGCGGGCTATAGGCGACAAAACCAATGCCCAAACGTTGGCAAGCGGCCAGTTGCCCCTGCTCAGCGTCTCTGCTCCACAAGGAATATTCAGTCTGCAACGCGGTGATCGGATGCACCTGATGAGCGCGTTCCAACGTTGCAACGGAGGTTTCACTCAGGCCAATATGGCGGATCTTGCCCTCTTTGATCAGATCCGCCAGGGTGCCAACCACCTCTTCGATCGGTACCTTCGGATCGACCCGGTGCTGGTAGTAAAGATCGATGGTTTCTACCCCTAGCCGCTGCAAGCTGCCTTCTACCGAGCGACGGATATAGTCCGGTTCACTGCTCACGCCCCGCGCAGTGGGATCGGCCGGATCGCGCACAATACCGAATTTGGTGGCCAGAAATACCTGGTCGCGTTTGCCTTTGATCGCCTTGCCGATCAGTTGTTCATTGGTGTGCGGGCCGTACATATCTGCTGTGTCCAGTAGAGTCACCCCCAGTTCCAGAGCCCGATGCAGCGTGGCGATGGCTTCCTGCTCATCATAACCCGTGGAGTAGAAATCGCTCATCCCCATGCAACCTAAACCCAGGGCAGAGACGAGGGGGCCATTAGTACCTAATTTGCGCTGTTGCATTGTGTGGTCCTTATTGAACATGGATGTCGAAACAAAGTCTGGTTGTTTATGCCACAAAGATAAATAATGCAGATTGCACATCACTGTTCATAAATCACCAACAATGCGGGCGGCAAAATGGATCAGGTTCAGGCTATGCGCATCTTTACCCGGATCGTGGAACTAGGCAGCTTCAGCCGCGCGGCCGAACGGTTGCAGCTGCCTCGAGCCACGGTAAGCAACGTACTCAAACGCCTTGAGCAACGGCTTGGCGTCAGATTATTGGTGCGCACCACGCGTCAGGTACAGGTCACCGCCGAGGGAACGCTGTACTACCAACGTTGTCTGCACCTGCTGGACGCCCTGGAGGAAGCAGATACCCTGTTCAGCCACCACAAGCTGCAACCCACCGGTAAGGTGCGGATCGATATGCCCCATTCGCTGGCGCGGGAAATCGTCATCCCAGCGCTGGATGAGTTCTATCAGCGCTATCCAGAGATAGAAATTGCGCTGGGGGCCAACGACACCCATGTCGATCTGCTGCGCGAAGGTGTGGACTGCGTGCTGCGGGCTTGGGAAACCGCAGACGATACGCTGGTTGCCCGGCGGATTGCCCAACTGCCCCAGCTCACCTGCACCTCACCCGGCTATTTACAGGCGTTTGGTACCCCGCAGTCGATCGACGAGCTGCAACACCATCGGGCGGTGGGCTATTTCTCCTTGGTGAATAACCGCAACTACCCGCTGGAATTTTGCCGTGATGGCCGCCTTGAGCTGCGCGAATTGCCAAGCAGATTGAGCGTTAGCGGGGCCGATGCCTACACCAGTGCCTGCCGTGCCGGATTGGGCCTCATCCAGGGGGCGCGTTATACGCTCTCTCCCTGGTTGCAAAGCGGCGAACTGGTGGAAGTGCTGGCCGATACGCCACCACCGCCGATGCCGATCTACATCATGTATCCGCCTGGCCGTTTCCTCGCCCCGCGTGTCAGGGTATTGATTGATTGGCTGATTACGTTGTTCGAGGGCCATAAAAGCGCTGATATGCCGTTTTTTACAGCAAACGCCGCTAATCCGGGAAATAACTATTGACGTCCCCGCCAAAATCTCTAGAATTCGCCTCCGTGGTAGCGTTACTCCGGTAGCGTATCTGGTACGCGAAGGTGGCGGAATTGGTAGACGCGCTAGCTTCAGGTGTTAGTGTCCTTACGGACGTGAGGGTTCAAGTCCCTCTCTTCGCACCAAATAACCACATGATTTATATTGCACAGCATCGAATGCGAAGGTGGCGGAATTGGTAGACGCGCTAGCTTCAGGTGTTAGTGTTCTTACGGACGTGAGGGTTCAAGTCCCTCTCTTCGCACCAAGCTGGTGATATAAATCGACATCAAAGCAACACATCAAACTGTGCGAAGGTGGCGGAATTGGTAGACGCGCTAGCTTCAGGTGTTAGTGTTCTTACGGACGTGAGGGTTCAAGTCCCTCTCTTCGCACCACTTGATGAGTTATCTTCCAGCTGTTCCTGCATTAAAACTCATTGAAAAAAACCAACACGCCCAGGCGTGGTTTTGTCGTTTCAGTTAAAGCTGAAATGCAGGCTGATTGCGGCCAGTCCACCTGCTAGAGCCATGCAGGAAGGGAGCAGCAGGTAATGACGCCAGCGGCTGTTAAACAGCATCACCAGCGTAGCCAGCATGGCAACCACGATCAGAGTACGCAGTTGCATCATATCCAGGTCTATCAGCGCCAGAAATGGCATCAGAGCACAGGGCAGCAACACGCCCCAGGCGCTGGCAAGCCGATTCCCCAAGCACCAACTGATGCCCCACAATCCACAAGCGGTAACCATGGCTGCTAACATGATAACCCCACCCTTTAAGTGATAATGATAACCAATATCATATAACACTTTTTTTCGACCCGCACTCTTTTCAAGATCCGGCTGAACGCGGATGACAGCCTGCGCGAAAAATGTTAGTTTCATATAAGAAAATTCTTAACATTTATAGTCTGTTAATAATAACCAATTGGAATTATTCAACAGGCATTGTCTAACATTTTTCCTTCGACCGGCCCCATTGGTAAAGAGTGATCCCCGTATGAACTCGCGTTCTTATCAGCAACTGCAAACCAGCAAACAGCGCTTATCCCTGTTTCTTTTCTTGTTGATGAATGCCGCCTCTGCCATTTTTACTTTATTCGTGCCCTTTAAAGAGACCCCGGCCTTCACGCTGCCGCTAATCTGCATTCCGGCGATTTGCCTGGCGGCCATGCTATTTACGCTGTATTCGCCCCGCCACTACGTCCAAAGGCTCAACCTGCTCGCCATCATCCTTGGGCTGCTATGGGCGGCGCACATCTATTGCAAGAGCCAGCTTACCGCCAGTGACAACCACGGCTTCTTGCTGATCAGCCTGTTCAGTATTTTCTTTATCAGCGCGATTTCGCTGACGGATAACCTGCTGGCCTTCTGCCTGCACGCTGTTCCCTCGGCGCTGATAATCCTGTGGCTGGACGGCATGCATAACACCATGCGTATTCTGTTCACCACCCTGCTGCCGATCGTCGCCTTCTCGGTGCATCATTTGCTGTTGAAGCGCAGTGAGATGTTTACCCAACATCTGGTGGCCAACCTGTATCACGAACGGGATAAGTTCAGCGATCTGAGCATGATCGATCCGCTAACCGGCCTGTATAACCGCCGTGGGCTGGAGAGCAAACTGGATCAGTTGCTCTCGCCGACCTCAGGCAACCACTTTGTGCTGCTACTCGATATCGACCATTTCAAGGTCTACAACGATCGCTACGGCCACACTCTGGGCGACCAAGCACTAGTCCAAGTGGCAGCGACCATCCGGGATGCGGTACGCTCACGGGATATCGTGGTGCGTTACGGCGGAGAAGAGTTTTTAGTTCTGCTGACCAACGTCGGTGAAGACTACGCGGCTTATCTGGCGGAGAAGGTGCGCCAATGCGTGCAGGAATTAACCATCACCCATCGTTTCCACGCGCAGGAGACAACCAAGGTGACGTTAAGCGCCGGGATTTCTGCGCTGGATAAACTGGATATCGACTCTGCGATCTGTGCGGCCGACGCCGCGCTGTACCGGGCCAAAAACAGTGGCCGCAACAATATTCAGCTAGCCTCACACCCGCAGCCAGTCACCTGATCCTTTCCCCTTCGCCGGAAGGGGAAAGGTGAAAAACTTTTACCTGTCGCCACTTTTACCACATGCCAATCGCGTCGTAGCGCATTACACTAGCGGACAACTTACGCCTTCCCTGCCACATTTTTAAATGGAACACGACCGTTGAAGACCTCACTCTCCACGTTATTGCTGGCGCTTGGCCTGTGTGCCACACCCTTGGCCAGCCAGGCGACCGACGCGCAGCTCACCTCACAGATTGTCGATCAGTATGCTGAACATATCTTCTATAACAGCGGCGCAACCGGTATGGCGCTGGTGGTTATCGATAATAATCAGGTGGTTAACCGCAGTTTTGGCGATACCAAACCGGGCAACGATCTACGTCCACGGCCAGATTCCCTGATCCGCATCGCCTCCATCACCAAACTGATGACCAGCGAAGTGATGGTCAAAATGGCGGCGGAAGGTAAGGTCAAACTCACCGATCCCCTGCGCAAATATGCACCCAAAGGGGCCGTCGTCCCTGCCTACAATTCACGCCAGCCGATTACCTTGCTGAACCTGGCAACGCACACCAGCGCCCTGCCGCGTGAACAACCCGGCAAGAAACCGCCAAAAACGCCGGTGTTTACCTGGCCCACCAAGGCACAGCGCTGGCAGTGGTTGTCTCATGCCAACATAACCGTGCCGCCGGGCGTGCGAGCGGCCTACTCCAACCTGGCCTACGACCTATTGGCCGATGCATTGTCACGTGCCGCTGGTAAGCCTTATAACGTCTTGTTGCGTGAGAAAATCACGGGTCCACTGGGGATGGTTGATACCACGCTGACGCCAAGCGCAGAGCAGTGCTCACGCCTGATGGTTGCAGCCTCTGGGCCAAGCGCCTGCCGCGATACCACGGCCGCCAGTGGCAGCGGTGGCGTTTACTCGACCCCGCGCGATATGCAGCGCTGGATGCAGCAGTTCCTGTCCTCCAACGTAAGCGGCTCGCGCAAGCCAACCGCGTTAACTGAACAAACCATGTATTTCCAGCGCCAGGACCTGGTGTCATTGAAAGGGATGGATGTACCGGGTGAAGCCTCTGCTTTGGGATTGGGCTGGGTATACATGGCGCCGAAAGATGGCCTGCCAGGGATCATCCAGAAAACCGGCGGCGGCGGCGGCTTCATCACCTATATGGCGATGGTGCCGCAGCAAAATATCGGCGTGTTTGTGGTCGTTACCCGCTCGGAGTTGACCAAGTTCACCAACATGAGCGATCCGGTCAACCGGCTGGTCGCGGATTTGGTGGCGAACAAAGGCTGACCCGCACCTGTTTACGACAGAACGTGTTGCGTAGCGCGATAGGCGGAAGGCGAACAGCCTTCCAGCCGATTGAAGAAGCGAGCGAAATAGGCGGGATCTTTAAACCCCAGGCTGTAGGCCGTTTCATGCACCGTGCAGGCGCTGAACAGCAGCAGCCGTTTGGCTTCACGCAACAGGCGATCGAAGATCAGCCTTTTGGGTGGCCGGTTGGCAAAGCGGCGGCACAGGTCGTTGAGGCGTGATTCCGTCACCCCCAGCGACTGGGCATATTCCGGCACCGACAGGTGATCGCGAAAACGCTCGTCCACCATCTTGTTAAAACGCTGGAACAGCTTCAGTTCACCGCGTACACCGCTGGCGGCCTTATCATCCAATGAGGCATTGCGCAGCATCAGCGTGAAGACCGCCTGGGCCAGCAATGCCAACGTCTGCTCGCGCCCGGCCATCTTTTGGCTAAACTCGCGGGCGATCAGTTCCCAATAATGCCCAAGCGCCGCCAACTCCTGCGGCACTGCGGCCAGCGAAAGGCAAATCCCCGGCATATCCAGCGCCAGATTGCTGCCCGGATACAGGCGCTCCAGCAACGGCCAGATCAGTTCCTGGCGCACCGTTAACACGTGGCCGTCGCTGTCTGGTTCGGTGAAAAAGGCGTGTGGCACCGAAGGCGGGGTGAGGATAAACAGCGGAGCCTGCACCGAATAGTGTTGATCGTCCAGCTGCAGCTCTATCCTGCCGGTGGCCAGATAATGCAGTTGGAAGAAGCGATCGTGCCAGTGCACCTGCATATCCCGGCCAAAAAACGCCGCCAGTCCGGCAAAGGTTTCGTAGTGCACCTCATCAGCGGCGTAACGCGCGTCATACTCTTTGCCAATATCGATATTGGCGATAAAGCCGGTACTTTTCTGCACGCTGTCCTCCGGTGAAAATAAATGCCGATCCCCTACAACTAATTGTAGGGGCGCCGCATGCTGCGCCCGTTTAGCCACATGCGGCCCCCATCGCCAATATTGTTTATGGCGTGGCCCGTGGGCGTGAATCCTTCATCGGGATACGCCATACCAGCACGGCCCCGATAATCAACAACGCCGAGACAAAATAGAGCCCGGAGTTAAAGCTGCCGGTCACATCCTTGAACCAGCCGATCAACAGTGGGCTGACCGCCGAGCCGATGTTACCGGTGGCGTTGATCACCGCGATCCCCACCGCTCGAGCTTCAAAGCTGATCGACTGATCCGGCGTGGTCCAGAAGATCGCCATCGCGGTAAAGGAGCCGACCGACGCCATCACGATCCCTAACAGTTGGACCATACTGTGATTGGTCGCCGAAGCCAGCAGCCAACCCGCCGCGGCAAACAGATAAGGCAGTGCGGTGTGGAACTTACGCTCTTGCAGGCGATCCGAACGTTTACTCCACCAGATCATACCGGCGATAGTACAGATTTGTGGGATCGCCGCCAGAAAACCGATCATGATGTTACTGCTGCTCTGGTTGAAGCTCTGCAAGATCTGCGGCGTCCAGATATTGATGGCGCTCAGGGTATTGGTGAGGCAGAAATAGGCCAGCGTATACATCAGCACCACCGGCGTCAGCACTTCACGCCACAGGCTGCGCTGTTGCAATGCACGGTGGCTGCTAGGCCCTTCCGGCTGCACCAGTTGCAGTTTGTCGGCTTCCATCATCGCCTTCAGGCTGGCCTTCTCTTCGCTGGTCAGCCACTTGGCCTTGGCCGGCGTGTCGTCCAGGTAGAACCACACCACCACGCCGAGGATCACCGAAGGAATGCCTTCCAGCAGGAACAGCCATTGCCAACCTTTCAGGTTCATCATGCCGTCCAGCGCCAGAATATAGCCGGATACCAACGAACCCACCGCCATCGTGACGGGCATGGCAATCATAAACAAAGCGTTGGCCCGAGCGCGGTAGAACGCCGGGAACCAGTAGGTGAGATACACCAGGATCCCTGGCAGGAAGCCCGCCTCGGTAATACCGACGATCATCCGCAGCACGTACAGACTGGTTGGCCCAGTGGCGAACATGGTGCAGGTAGAAGCAATGCCCCATAGCACCATGATGGTGGCGATCCAACGCCGTGCCCCCACCCTGCTCAGCATCATGTTGCTGGGGATGCCGAAGATCACGTAGGTGACGTAAAACAGCGTTGCGGCCAGGCCGAACATGGTGGAGCTAAGACCGAGGTCCTGCTTCATGGTCAAACCGGCAAACCCGATGTTGATGCGGTCAAGGAACGAGAAAACAAACAACACAAATAAGAAAATAATCAGGCGCCGAAATAACTTTTTAATCACCGACTGCTCGGTGGCGGTTAACGCTTTATGTTGCTCTGCCGGGTTCAGTGGCTTGAGCGAATCGACGTTGCTCATGATGACTCCGATTAGTAAACGCTCTGGGATGGAGGTGGCTCCGCCGCTTTATCCTGTTTGAAACTGCTGAGCAGGGAGTCTGCCGCCCGTACCAGCAGAGTGGTATCCACGCCAACGGCAACAAACAACGCGCCGGATGCCAGATAGTGCTGCGCCAGTTCCTGCTGTGCCATCAGGATGCCCGGTGCCTTGCCTGCGGCACTGATGCGGGCAATGGCATCGTCAATAGTGCGCTGCACTTCGGGATGCTGCGGATTACCGGCAAAGCCCATGTCGGCACTCAGATCCGCCGGGCCGATAAAGACGCCGTCGACCCCTTCCACCTCCAGGATGGCATCCAGATTTTTCACCGCCTCTCGGGTTTCGATCTGTACCAACACACACATCTGGCTGTCGGCAAGATGCAGGTAATTCGGCACCCGGTTCCAGCGCGAGGCGCGAGCCAGCGCACTGCCAACCCCGCGAATGCCGTTTGGTGGATAGCGGGTCGCCCGCACCGCCTCCTGCGCCTGTTCGGCGTTTTGGATCATCGGGATCAACAGGGTTTGCGCACCAACGTCCAGCAGTTGTTTGATCAGCACCGGATCGTTCCAGGCCGGACGCACCACCGGATGGCTGGGATAAGGCGCCACCGCCTGCAACTGCCCCAATACCGTTTGCACATTGTTAGGCGCATGTTCGCCATCGATCAGCAGCCAGTCGAACCCGGCGCCGGCCAGCAGTTCCGCGCTGTAGCTGCTGCACAGCCCCAGCCACAGGCCGATCTGCGGGCGTTTTTCCTGCAAGGCCTGTTTGAAATGGTTAGTTATCATCGTGTTGCTCCTTAGACAAACCGGCAGCTGATGCAGCCCATCGGACCATAGTCGGCATGGAAGGTATCGCCGCGCCGTGCCGCCACCGGGCGGGTGAAGGAACCGCCAAGGATGATTTGCCCGGCCTCCAGCTCCACGTCATACGGGGACAGCTTATTAGCCAGCCAGGCCACGCCGTTGGCCGGATGATTGAGCACCGCCGCCGCCACGCCAGATTCTTCAATCACGCCATTGCGATACAGCAAGGCACTGATCCAGCGAAGATCCAGCGCATCAGGCTTGATCGGCCTGCCGCCCATCACCACTCCGGCGTTGGCAGCATTGTCGGAAATGGTGTCGAACACCTTGCGTGGCCGCTGGGTTTGCGGATCGACGTTATGGCTGCGGGCGTCGATGATCTCCAGCGCCGGGATCACATAGTCGGTAGCGTTATAGACATCAAATAGCGTGCAGTTCGGCCCGCGCAGCGGCTTCGCCAGCACAAACGCCAGTTCGACTTCGACGCGTGGCACGATAAAGCGATCGATCGGGATGTCGCTGCCATCGTTAAAGAACATGTCGTCCAGCAGCGCGCCGTAGTCCGGCTCGGTGATCTGCGAGCTGACCTGCATAGCGCGCGAGGTCAGCCCGATCTTATGCCCCTTCAGCGTGCGCCCTTCGGCGATCTTCAGCTCAACCCATTGGCGCTGGATAGCATAGGCATCTTCTATAGTGATCTCCGGGTGATCCAGCGATAACGCGCGGATCTGTTCCCGGCTCTGCTCGGCCTGATGCAGGCGCTGCACGGCTCGGCTCAGTACGTCTTTATCCAGCATTTACCACCCCTTGTTCAGTCCTTGCTAAACAGCGCATGGACGTTGTTTTGCTTGTAATTCAGCACCGGATCCAGCTCTTCCATGGTGAAAGAGAGGGCCAGATAGCGCTTGGCCATCAGCGCTGCAAAGTGATCCTTGATCAGGATGAACAGCATTTCGCCCACCTGTTGGCGGCTCTCCAGACTGCGGCCGTGGCCAATCTTCAGCGTCATATGTACAAAGGCATAGTTCTGCTTGCCGTCGGCCATCTGCCAGGTATCCAGCCAGATGGCGCGGCTCCGGATGCCAGCCAGCGGGAAGATGCCGGTTTCCGCCAGCGCGTGATTAACCTTGTCGAACAGCGCTGGCAAATCCGCCTCCCGGCGGATGTTGTCGGTACATTCAGCGTAAAAATGGGGCATTGGGTATCCTCAGGCTTGAGCGGGAAGCGGGAATATGCCGTTGACCTGGCCGGTTCCGGAACTGGCAAACAGCGGGGTAACGAACTCCACCTTGCCCTGGTACTTGTCCCAGCCCAGCAGGCCCAGCAACATCACGGTGTCGTGCATATTGCCTTCGCCATAGCAGTAATCGGCGTACTCCGGCAGCATTTCGCAAAACTCGCGGAAGCGCCCTTCTTCCCACAGTTTCACTACCCGTTCGTCCATCTGCTGGTCGAACTGGCGGGTGTAGCTGTTCATGCCCTGCTCGGCACGTTGATCGTCGATAAAGCGGTGTGACAGCGAGCCGCTAGCCAATACCGCCACGGTGCCGTCGTATTTCTCAATCGCAGTTTTGATCGCTTCGCCCAGGCGGCGGCTATCGGCAAAGTCATGCACGGTGCAGAAGGCAGAAATGGAGATCACCTTGAAGTGGCGGTCGCTGTTCATGTAGCGCATTGGCACCAGCGTACCGTATTCCAGCTCCAGGCTTGGGATCTCATGGGCCTTGGCACGTACGCCAAGCTTGCGGGCTTCATCGGCAATCATCTGCCCCAGCTCTGGGTTGCCGTCGTATTCATAGGTCATGTCACGAATGAAGTGCGGCAGCTCGTTGCTGGTGTAAAGCCCTTTGAAATGCGAGTTACAGTTGATGTGGTAGGCGCTGTTCACCAACCAGTGGGTGTCGAATACGATAATGGTGTCGACGCCCATTTCACGACAGCGGGCGCTGATCTCTTTGTGACCATCAATGGCGGCTTGACGGCAGCCATGGTGTTCTCCTGGCAATTCAGACAGGTACATCGAAGGAACGTGTGTAATCTTTGCGGCTAATGCTAATTTACCCATATGTCCTCCTATCCCCTTTATCTTTCAGCCTGCAGCACGGCAGGCCGCAGGCTGATATCTATCGGGTCTAGTCCTTGGTTGTTGTTTTAAAGGGCACGGAGCTATCTCACACTCCCCAACGTGGGATCGGGTGATCCCCCATGGAGATACAAACGTTTTTCATCTCGGCAAACACTTCGAAGCTGTACTCACCGCCTTCACGGCCGGTGCCAGAGGATTTCACCCCGCCAAACGGCTGGCGCAGATCGCGTACGTTCTGGGTGTTGACGAAAACCATACCCGCTTCAATATTGCGGGCCAGACGCAGGACTTTGCTCACGTCCTGCGTCCAGATGTACGACGCCAGGCCGTACTCCACATCGTTGGCCATGCGCAGGCCGTCTTCTTCTGATTTGAACGGCAGGAGGCAGGCCACCGGCCCGAAGATCTCTTCCTGCGCGACACGCATATTGTTGTTAACATCGGCCAGCACCGTTGGGCGCAGGAAATTGCCGTGGCTCAAACCGGCCGGTTTATCCGGGCCACCTGCCAACAAAGTGGCCCCTTCTTCGATGCCCAAGCGAATATAGCCGGAGACTTTTTCCCAGTGCTGCGGGCTGATTAACGCACCGACCTGAGTATTGGGATCCATCGGATCGCCTACGCGCAGGCGGTTGGCACGCTCGGCAAAGCGTTTGACGAATTCCGGGTAAATACTTTCCTGAATAAAGATGCGTGAACCTGCGGTGCAGCGTTCACCGTTAATCGAGAAGATGGTGAACAGCGCAGCATCCAGCGCCCGCTCGATATCGGCATCCTCAAAGATCAGCACCGGTGATTTGCCGCCCAGCTCCATCGAGAATTTCTTCAGCCCGGCGCTTTCAATAATGCGGCGGCCGGTTGAGGTCCCCCCGGTGAAGGACACCGCACGCACGTCCTTATGGCGTACCAGAGCATCCCCCGCCGTTGCGCCATAGCCTTGCACCACGTTCAGCACCCCGGCAGGAATACCGGCTTCCAGCGCCAGTTCACCCAGGCGATCCGCCGTCAGTGGCGACAGTTCGGACATTTTCAGCACTGCGGTATTACCTAACGCCAGGCAAGGTGCTGTTTTCCAGGTGGCGGTCATAAACGGCACGTTCCACGGCGACACCAGCGCACACACGCCCACCGGTTGGATCAGCGTGTAGTTGAGCATCTTGTCGTCCACCGGGTAGGTGCGGCCATTCATCTGCTGGCAGATCTCGGCAAAGAACTCAAAGTTGTGCGAGGCGCGTGGGATCAGCACGTTTTTGGTCTGGTGGATCGGCAACCCTGTATCTGCGGTTTCCATCTCGGCAATCTGCGGCACGTTCTGGTCGATCAGTTCACCCAGGCGACGCATCAGGCGTGCCCGCTCTTTCATCGGCGTATTGGCCCATTTCGGGAAGGCTTCTTTTGCCGCAGCGACTGCCTGGTCGATTTCGAGCTGGCCACCGGACGCCACTTCCGCCAGCACTTCGCCGTTAGCCGGGTTGGTGGTGGTGAAATACTCTTTGCTGGCGACGTTCTTGCCGTTGATCCAATGGTTGATGGTTTTCATCCCTTGCTCTCCTCGTAATCTTTTTCACTGATGATGTGGTTAACCAAACGGCCAATGCCTTCGATCTCAACCACAATTTCATCCCCAGGCTGCACGTCGGCCAGCCCTTTCGGCGTGCCGGTGGCGATCATGTCGCCAGGCTGCAACGTCATAAATTCACTCAGGTATTCGATCAGGAACGGGATGTCGAAAATCATGTCAGCGGTGGTGCCGCGCTGGCGCAGTTCACCGTTAACGTAGGTGCTGAGCGTCAGGTTATGCGGATCTGCGACATCGTCACGATCGACAATGTAGGGGCCGATAGGCGTCAGGGTGTCGCGGCTTTTCACCCGCAGGTTGGGGCGGTAGTAGTTTTCCAGGTAGTCGCGGATGGCGTAGTCGTTGCACAGGGTATAACCGGCCACGTAATCCATCGCCTGTTCGCGGCTGACGTTGCGCGCAGTTTTACCGATCACCGCCACCAGCTCGGCTTCGTAGTGCATGTATTCCACCTGCGCCGGTCGCACGGAAACCTGGCGGTGGCCGGTCAGGCTGTTTGGCCCTTTGAGGAACACCAAAGGCTCTTCCGGCGCTTTAAACTCCAGCTCACTGGCGTGATCGGCATAGTTCAGGCCGAGGGCAAATATCGTGCCCTGCGCCGGTGGCAGCCATTCCACATCGTGCTCATCGAGCTTGCTGCCATCGGGCAGGGTAACGCTTAACTGGTCGTCTACGGTGACGTTAACAATCTGGCCATGATGGCGGATACGAGCATGTCTCATGGTTATTCTCCTGCCTGCGTCACTGGGTTGGTAAGGGTTGACAAACCTGCGGCCCGCACCGTCACTTGATCACCCGGCTTGATCTCAACCCGCTGGTGTGGCGTGCCAATCAGCACAGCATCCCCCGGTTGCAGGGTAATAAAATCGCTGATAGCGGCGATCAGTTCCGGCACCGAACGCACCAGATCGGCCGTTGACCAGCGATCCTGCTCCACGCCGTTGATTTCGGTGATAATTTCCAGGTTGCTGGTGCTAGCCAATGAAGCCACCTCTCCCAGCGGGCAGAAGCCGTCACGGCATTTGGCCTTGATCGCCGGTCGATAGAAGCTGGTTTCCGGCAGGCTGACGTCGTTAGCCAAGGCATAACCGGCCACATAATCGGCCACCTTATCCGCCGCCACCTTGCGTGCGGTGCTACCAATCACGACTGCCAGCGTTGCGCCACTTTGCACGGTTTCACCGGCCGGGAACGGAATGCTGCCGCCGTTGGCAAGATAGGTATTGCGCGGTTTGATAAACCACACCGGCGTCTTGGGCGGCGTTTGGTAAGGGGCGGAGCGAAACGCCTGATCCCAGGCATCAAGCTGGCTGCGGTGGTTAAGTGCTACGGAAAATACGGTGCCTTTCATGCAGACTCCTTCTACGGATCGCCAATCATTAATATGTTAATGAATACTTTTATACGCTGTTCAGCATTTACGCAACGTTGTTAATTTAATTTGTGATCGTGATAACGAAATATTCACAAATTATGCACATTAGCTTTATTAATCAGCAAATTAACCTTTTTCGCCGGATTTTTACGTGACGGATCGCGTTTTGCCGTTCTCCGCCGGTCAAAAATTGGCTACTATTAAGTTGTTAATAAAATTAAGCCAAGGCCATCGACATGCATGAATCGTTAACCATCGCCCTGTTGCAGGCGCGTGAAACCGCCATGGGGTTCTTCCGCCCGATCCTGAAAAGCCACAATCTGACAGAGCAGCAATGGCGCATCATTCGCGTATTGGCCGATAACCGTTCCATTGAGTTTCACGAGTTGGCCGCAGAAACCTGCATCCTGCGCCCCAGCCTGACCGGCATCCTGTCGCGCATGGAGCGGGATAAGCTGATCTTTCGCCTCAAGCCGGTTAACGATCAGCGCAAGCTGTACGTGTCCTTGACTCAGCAGGGACAGGAGCTGTATGAACTGGCACGCCACCAGGTGGAACAGGGATATGGGGAGATAGAAGCGGCATTCTCGAAGCAGAAGATGGAACAGTTGATGGAGCTACTCGACGAGCTGATCCGCTTAGGGGATCAACATGCCAACAACGTAGTTGCTCACAAATAGCCCAGCCTCCCAACCCAGGGAGCTGACAGTCCCTGCTCTGTTGGGAGAAAGAGGGTAATCTCAGCAAACTCGATCGCCCCTTAATACAAGGTGCGTCACCGAATTTTCAAACCCACTCGATCGGTCCCCTCGCCCTGTGGGAGAAGGTTAGGGTGAGGGTATCCTCAGAGACTAGCAGGTTGAGCTTCCGGCAACAGCGCACCACCATCCACCACCAGCGTCTGGCCGGTGATATAGCTCGCAGCCGGTGAGGCTAAAAAGACCATTGCGGCAGCGATATCCTCCGGCTCCCCCAACCTGCCTAACGGCACCGCAGAGGCAATCGCCTGGTTCACCGCGTCCCCGCCCAGATTTGCCATCGCGGGCGTGCGGATCATCCCCGGCTCCACGCCGTTCACCGTGATATTGTCAGATGCCAGTTCCAATGCGGCGGCACGAATAAAGCCGTTAACTCCCGCCTTGGAAGCCGCATAGTGCGCCAACCCCGGGTAGGCCACCCTTGGCCCTGTGACCGACGAGGTCACCAGAATGCGTCCGCCTCCCTGGCGCTTCATCCACGGCTGTGCCGCCTGAGCCAGAAAAAACGGTGCCATCAAATTGACGCTTAACGTACGTTGCAGCAGTTCAGCATCAATCTGGCTAAACGGCCTTAGCGGAAAATAAGCGGCGTTGTGGATCACCACGTCCAGCCGCTGATGCTGCTGCGCTATCTGCTCTACCAGCTCGGCAATCTGCCCTGCATCGGCCATATCGCAGGCAGCCGCCTGCACTTGCCAACCCAGCTGGCACAAGCTTTCAGCCGCCTCCTGCGCCTTTTGCCGTTGTAGATCGGCCATCACCACCTTGGCCCCCAAACGAGCAAAGGCGCTGACGATCGCCAGCCCAATGCCCTGCGCACCGCCGGTCACCAGCACCACCTGCCCGGTAAACGCATCACTGGCATAAATCGCCGTCATCGGCTCAGGCCTTTGGGTAATGCGTGGTGTTAAGGATCTGCGCGTGAGCGCCCACGGCAAAGTTACTCAGGCTGCTGAAATCACTGCCCTGATAGCCGAGGATCTTGCCATCGGTGCGCATCTCTTGCAGATCGATCATCACCACGCCCAGCGTTGGGATAATTTTCTCGCGCCAGACGAACAGATAAAGCTTCTCCGCCACTTTGACGTAATGGCAGCGATCAACATCCGCCAGCCCTTTCTCGACCCCGTCCAAACACTGCCAGGCGTAGAAATTATTGTTCAGATAAATATGCTCATAGCGCTCCGTCGGGCTGTAGGTATACATATTACGCATCCCGATCAGTTCGTCGGTAAACTGCGGCAACGGTGCATCGCTGTTGTCCAGGCGGCCAAAGCGGAATTCAGCATTCACCGCAGTCAGCGGCAAGCCCTGCTCCACCCGGCTAAAGGCATCCAGCCGCGCCTGTGACTCATCCGGTAACTGACCATAGACGGCGGTAAAGTTACCCTGCTGACGATCGCACACCAGCGTAACGCTGCCGCTGGGCCGCTGCGGATCGAGGAAATCGATAAACAGGATCCCCGGACGAATGCCGGTGGCTCGGTAGTCAACCCGTTGATCTCCCCACTGCAGGGTTTGATCGTCGTTAAAGCTGCACTGCACCGTTTCCCCTTCGGCAAAATGGAACGCCAGCGTAGTACCGGCTAAATCCTGCTGTGCCAGCGTATGACTGTGAGGAGCGAAACCTTCCGCCAATGCGCCAACCTGAATAAATACCGCTTCTGAACTCATGACAATCTCCTTACAGGGAAGTGAAAGCTAAGGTCGGCACATCGACAATGGTGGAACCGCCATCGGCCACCAGCGTCGCGCCGGTAATAATTGACGCCTGCGTTGAGCAGAGAAAACGACACACTTGGGCAATCTCTTGCGCACTGGCCGGGCGGCGCAGCGGCACATCGCGACAGACATGTTGATAGGCCTGCTCGAGCGTTAAGTTATGTGCCGCCATCAACGGCTGCATTTCTTCATCGGCCATCGGCGTGGTCACCCAGCCGGGGCAAACGGCGTTGGCACGTACGCCCTGTGGGCCATAATCGCGGGCGATAGAACGCATCAGGCCGATCAGCGCATGTTTGGCGGTGACATAGCCACACACCTCCGGCCCGGCGGCCAACGAGGCGATCGATGCGACAAACAGCAGATTACCGCAGCTTTTCACCAACTCCGGCAAACAGGCCCGGGCACTGGCAAACGCGCTGTTGAGGTTGCTGTCCAGCGCTTGCTGCCACTGGGCATCGGTGACTTCGGTGATACGGCCCAACCCCATCCCGCCAGCGCTGGCGATCAGGCAGTCGATACGTCCGGCCTGCTGTAAAATCGCAGGCAGAATGTCGGTGTGCCAACTGGCTCCGCTGGCGGCGTCCCCAATTACGGCATGTGCTCCAATCTCCGCAGCCAAGGCGTTCAAGGGTTCGCGGCGGCGGCCAACGATAAACACCTGGTCCCCCTCCTGCACCAGCAAACGCGCACAAGCAGCGCCAATGCCGGTTCCGCCGCCGGTAATGACCACCACTCTACTCATTACATTTCTCCATCAACTGGCCGATCATCAGGAAACTACTCAGTAGCAAGCGCCGCTGCTCGGCCTCCAAGCGCAGATAGCGACGGCTGGCGGGTAGGCGGCTGACCACTTCGGAAGCGGCAAAATGCTCAATATCCAACTGCCAGCGGCCCTCTGTTATCGTGAGCGTGGCGCGGCGAAAATCGAGCTTGGCCAGCGTGTCGCCGATTTGTGGGTATTGCTGCAACGCGGCGATCAACTGCCGAGCACCATCATGTTTGGCTTTGGTGCGATAAATCACGCCATTACGGCGCAGCCAGCCACCGGTGATGATGTTGAGCACCTGCGGCTCGGTAAAGCGTACGCTGCCCTGCAAGCGGAAACGGTGAGTGACGATATGCGCCAGAAACAGCGACTGCACCTGTTCAGCCACCTCGATCACCGGTCCCTGTGGTAGCGTGAGCCGCAACTGATTAACAGCAACGCGTTCACAGGCGTAAGGCCGCAGGTTATTGGCCAGGCGATCCATCGTCGTTCCCGGCTGATAGCCAGAAGGATCGCGGTGCCAATAACGATTAAGTGAGGGAAGTAAGCCGATCAAATTCCACCTCCGCAGCTTCTGCCTTGTTGAAGGCACTTTCCAGCACCTCTTCCACCGGCACCGGTTTAAACGGATTCACCTTCTGTACGCACAGGGTCCAGAACAGCGCATAGGCGGAAGTCAGGCCGATCATGATGCCAAAGGGGATGTAGACATCGCGTGGGTTCATGCCCGGTGGCGTGATGTAGAAAATCGCCAGCACGATACCGACGCTGGAGACAATCTGTGGCAACGGGAACCAAGGCGATTTATAGGCGCGTGGCAGATCCGGACGGCGGATACGCAGGATCACCACCGAGCAGGTCACCAGCAGGTAAGCCACGCCCCAAGCACATACGGCGGCCAGCACCATCGGCATAATGCGGTCCAGATTGCCCTGAATGGCAAAAGCATGAACGCAGGGGATCAGCACCGCAGCGGCAATCGCGACTACCGGAGTTTTAAAGCGCGGGTGCAGATAGGCGAAGATACGTGGCATAGCGCCATCCAACACCATGCCGTAGATAATCCGTGGCACCGCTGCCATCAAGGTATTAATCGTCGCAGCACCGGCCAGCAGCAGCCCGACGCCCAGCCAGTATTTGCCAAAGTTACCCATAATCTGGCCAGCAAATGCCGGGATAGCCATTGGCGTATCCAACAGGTGCACGTTATTGGCCGCATCCACCACCACGTTTTCCACCTGGTGGCTCAGTGCCGCACCGTATAACGCCATGCACAGCGCCACACCGCACAACCCCAGGGACATGGCCCGTGGGATCACCCGGTGCGAACGTTTAATCTCCGGCGCCATCGGCGTTACCAACTCACAGCCGACGAACATAAACATCGCCATGCCGACCAGGCTGAACACCGCAAAGGGATCGCCGACATCCAGCGTGGTGCCAAACCAGCCTTCTAGCGGTACGGCATGCGGCAGCAACAGCCCGGCGATCGAAAAGATCATCAAGGTGCTCCACATGCAGAACGTCAGCACGACCTCAGCCTTGCCAAAGGCTTCGATGCCAAACGCATTCAGAATACCGAAAATGATCACCAAACCTACGCCGATCATCCATGAGCTGTTATTACTCTCCATCAGGGTGTTGAGGTGTTCAAAGTTCACCAGCGCCATGATGCCGGAAAGAATGGTTTCGGCAGTGCCAGCAAAGATATGGACGATCAGATAGGCAGACAGGGTGCCGGTAATGGCAAAAAAGCGCCCCATACCGCAGGAGATATAGTCATACACCGAGCCGGTGGTGGGCAGGATCGCCGCCGCTTCAGAGAAGGTAGTGAGCTGGGCTTGCATCATGATAAAGGCGATCAGCATCGCCAGCGCGAAGGTGTCACCGCCGATACCAAAACCGCTGGTAACGGTGAGGATCACCGGGCTGGCCATGATCACCCCAACCGAACTGGCTAACGTGGTGGGGAACCCGACCTTGCCCCGTTCTAGCTGGGCATTGAGCCGCGACGACAGGTTCATGGTATTTCCTCTTATAGTGGTTTTTACCCGGTGTTGTAGCCGCCAAGGGCGGTAATCTCACTATAGGAAGGAAAGCAAAAGGCTGGCTATCGTCCTTAAGGACGAGAGAGGCAGAGGAGTTAATGGGGGAGTTGAGTTACTGGGCAAAAACTCTATCAACGAGAAATTACTTTAAATTCAGTAGTAACCGCTTGGCCCATTTCATTAATGTGTTAATGAAAACACTACTCATCGGCTGTTGGATACTCCACCACTCAACATGGGGATGTTGTTATTAATGTATTTTATTGCAATCCGGCTCACGTTGTTAATATGTTTTCGTTGTGTTGCATAATTGCTACACCTATGCTTGTATCGTTCACATATTGTCCAGATACCTTTGCAGGTGTCCTTCAGGGTACTGAGCGATCAACGGAGGAAAATGCATTATGACCACCACATCATCCTTCATGCGTAACGACGCTTTTATCTCGAGCTGTCTGAATACCATTGCGCATCTGATCCCAGTTTCAGCCGGGGTTTTTTATCTGGTGGACCCGGACCTGCGGCCAGATCACTACATTCTTCATGGCATTAGCGATGATACCCATCAGCAATATCTGGACCATTTTCAACAGCTGGACCCGTTAAAACCGGCCAACTTCCACCAGCAAGACATCCAGATGGTGAACATGACGCCAGCGGCGATCGCCAATAACCGCCACTATTATCACGACTTTATGCTGCCCAATCGCATGCGAGACATGACGGAGATTTTTATCCGCCAGCGTAAGCGGATTATTGCCGGGGTTTCTCTGATCCGCGATACGCCGTTCACCGAATTGGAACGCAGCCGCTTACGTGCGGTGCTGCCGTTGATCGAGTTGGCCACCCGCGATCTGCTGCCAGACAGTGAAGCCCAGTTGCTCACCGCCAAAGAGCAGGAGATCGTCAATATGGTGCGTGAAGGGGCCAGTAATAAGCGTATCGCCTTGAAGCTCGGCATTTCTCTATCGACGGTGAAAACCCATATGCGCAATATCTTTGCCAAAACCGCCGTGGTCAACCGCACCGAACTGGTCTCCAGCGGGTTTATTGCCTACGGCTGATCCTGACTAAAGCAGTAACACTCAACCATCCGCCAATGCTGGCGCGGCTTCCCCATGCTTAAAAAGCGTGGAGGGTAACGATTGACGAAACTCAAGGATAACGACGATGTCCAGTGATGCAGTTTCTGTGCCTTCTACCGGGGCCTTGCTCCCCTGCCCACCCAGGCTGTTAACGGCGATTATCGTGTTTGCCGCCATCGCGCCGGGGATCCTGATGACCGCTCCCGCCGTCGCTGCCCAGTTAGCCAGCCAGTGGCACCTCACACCTGGCCAGATCGGCCATCTGTTTTCCACCGAACTGGGAGCCATGAGCATCGCCACGCTGCCCGCCTGGTGGTGGATCAGCCGGATCAACTGGCGCAAAGTCGCTACGCTAGCAGCGATGGTGTTCCTGATCGGCAATCTGGCCTCGGCCATGGCCACCGATTTCAGCTTGCTATTGGTATTGCGATTTATCGCTTCACTGGCCGGTGGCACACTGATGATCCTCTGCATTTCTTGTGCGGCAGGTACCGCCAACCCCAGCCGAGTCTATGCCTTTTGGGTGCTGGGCCAACTGCTGCTAGGCGTGTTCGGCTTGCTGGCATTGCCCCCGCTGTTTGCTCATTTCGGCCTGATGGCGGTTTACCTTATCCTGGCGGCGATCATGCTGTGTTGCCTGCCGTTACTAAGTGCATTCCCCAGCGGCTTCCGCCATAGCCACAGCGCGGCCAGCCAGATGCCCCCAAGCCTGCCCATTTACAAGCTGTTTGCCGTGCTGGCGGTATTGGCCTTTTACATCAGCCTGAGTGCGGTCTGGACCTTTATCGGCACTATCGCCGAAGCCGCGGGCCTTTCACCGGTGCACAGCGGGCAGGTGCTGGCGGCCGCCACCCTGTTTGGCATCATCGGGGCTGGCGGGGCGGCACTGGTTGGCGCAAGACGCAGCCACAAGCCGTTGTTGTGGATCGGCTACGGCCTGCTGATTGCCAGCGTCCTGCTGCTGAGCCGCAACCCGCTACTCATTCGCTTCACCCTCGCCGCCGTGATGTTCAAGTTCACCTGGACCTTTGTGCTGCCCTTTATTCTGGCGCGCGTTTCGGTGCTGGATAACAACGGCAAGCTGATGAACAGCATCAATCTGGTGATTGGCGGCGGCATGGCCATTGGCCCTACGTTGGCGGGTTACCTGATCGAATCTTCCGGCGGGATCAACGCATTGCTGATCGGCGCATTGAGCTGTGCGCTGCTGTCCCTGCTGCTGATCTCGCTGGCTTCACCGCGCGCGCCGCGCCGTTTAACAGGAGTCATAAGGTGAAAAGAACAACCGGTTTTTTCTTCGATGAGCGCTGTTTCTGGCATAGCACCGGCTTACATGCCACCACGCTGCCGGTGGGCGGCTGGGTGCAACCGCCATCTGGAGCCGGGCATGCCGAGTCGCCGGAAACCAAGCGGCGGATGAAAAACCTGATGGACGTTTCCGGCCTGTCGCGCCAGCTCAAGCTGCTGAGCGCCGAGCTGGCCGATGAGGAAGATTTACTGCGCATCCATCCGGCACATTACCTGCAACGCTTCAAACAGCTGAGCGATAACGGCGGCGGCATGTTGGGGGAAGAGGCTCCGCTGGGGCCAGGCAGCTATGAAATTGCCAAACTTTCCGCTGGGCTGGCCTGTGCTGCGGTAGAGGCGGTGCTGAAAGGGGAACTGGACAACGCCTATTCCCTCTCACGCCCGCCGGGCCATCACTGCCTGCCGGATCAATCGATGGGGTTCTGCTTCCTGGCTAATATTCCCATTGCCATCGAACGCGCCAAAGACCGCTTCGGGCTAGGCAAGGTGGCAGTGATCGACTGGGACGTGCACCACGGCAACGGCACCCAGCACATTTACTGGCAGCGCGACGACGTGCTGACCATCTCGTTGCATCAAGACGGCTGTTTCCCGGCGGGCTACGCCGGTGAACAAGATCGCGGTGAGGGAGCCGGGGCGGGTTACAACATCAATATTCCGCTGCTGGCCGGGGCCGGTGACGACGGCTATCAATACGCCATGCAGCAAATCGTCATTCCAGCGCTAGAGCAGTTTAAGCCAGAGATGATCATCATCGCCTGCGGTTACGATGCTAACGCCATCGATCCTCTGGCGCGGATGCAGTTACACAGCGACAGCTTCCGAGCCATGACCGCCCAGGTGCAAAGCGCTGCGGATCGGCTCTGCGGTGGCAAGCTGGTGATGGTGCACGAAGGGGGCTATGCCGAAGCTTATGTGCCGTTCTGCGGCCTGGCGGTAATGGAAGAATTGAGCGGCATACGCACCGAGGTGCAGGACCCAATGCTGGAATTCATTCAGCAACAGCAACCCCGCGAGGCCTTCAACCAGTTCCAGCGCGCCGCTATCGACCAGCTAGCACGCCAATTGAATTTATAGTTACATTCAGAGGCGTGGCAATCCACGCCTCTGGCCAGTACTTATCGGATAAAACGGAAGGTTTTCGACTGGCAAGGCGCCAAGGTAGTGAAATCCCCTTTTGCTATGCCTTGCTGTGGCAACGGTTGCTCGTCCATACCGGTTTCCAGCCATTCCTGCGCTGGAGCCGCCAACGTTAACGCTCCGCCGATCGACACCTGCTCCGAAGGGTTATACACGCGAATAATCAAAGCATCGGCATCCTCAGCCTTCTTCAACACGCTCAATACTGGGCCTGATTCTGGCATCGAAAGCAGGCTAAAGTGCAGCGGCGTGCGGAAGGCCGCCAGATTGAGCTTCATCGCATCAAACGGGATTTTGTTGTAACAGCGCACCGGAGTGACGTAGGCCCGGGCCTGCTGCATCACGCCCGCCTGGTGCGGATCTCCTGCAAAACTGAACAGGCTGAACCGGCAATGCAATTTGCCACGCATCTGGGAATCTGGCGTTGGCAGTTTGATGCCGGAAGGGCGACCCGGCCGCAACAGCAATTCCTCTTTACCCAGCACGCCTACCGAGCGGAACAGCGTCAGGGCAAAGGTATCGCGGCGCTCACCAACAATCTCGAACTCACGCAACCCCTCGGTAAACAATGCCATGCCATGCAGATCGTCATACAAGGCGGCAAAGTTCATCAGTTGCCACACCGGGATCGGCGCCTCTTTCCAGCCCTCTTGCTGCCAAACGGCCATGGCCGGATCGTCCACCGGGCGAGTAATGCAGCCAAACTGGTTATCCGCCAGCACGTTTTCACTGGCGAACGGCGTTGGGATCAATACCCGCACGCGGTGATCGTCGGCCTGGTTATCCAGCCACATCTCAATGTCGATGCGGCGGCTGTTGTGCGCCAACGTCACCTGGCACTGTACATCCAGGTAACCGTCGCTAAGCCGCTCCGCCCGCTGTTGCAGATTGGCTGGCAATGCCATGCGCAGTTCCAGTGTGGCGATACTCTGCCAAGCCTCATGTTTGATGGCGGTAGCCACTGCGCTTTGCGTGGAATAGATCAACCACTCTTCACGGGAAGGCGAATAGTCATACTCATCGCCATCGTCGGAGCCATCTTCCAGTTGCAACACCTGCTGATAGAGATAGCCGCTCTGTTTATCGGTAATATCCAACGTACCGTTGGCATTCAGGGCAATGCGGTAATACTCGTTTTCCAACAGTTCTGCCGGTTGCGCCGCAGCTTGGCGTTGCTGACCTGCGTGATTGGCATGAATATGCAGGGTGCAATATCCCATCGCGGGCAATGGGCGACAGAGCTGAATGTCGTACTCCATAAAGGGATCGTAGTTGCCGTAATGCACAATCTGGCGATCCACCAGCCCAGGATCGATCTCCCGCGCGGCGCGGATAAAATACTCCACCGGCTGGCCCTGTTCATCCATCAGCGAGAACTGCTGGGCACGAATACGAATGGTGGTGTTGATCACCTCTTCACGCGGGTAAGGCAGCAGGTTGAAGAACGTCAGTTTGTCGGCATCTGCGTGCTGTACCGGCATATTGTCGACAATCTTGCGCATGTAAAAGCGCACCAGGTTTTCCGCCATGTCGTCCGCCAGAATAAAGCGCGTCATGATCTCCTGATGTACCTTGTCGCTACAGCAACAGCCGATACTGTCGTGGGCGTGGTTTTTCAGGATCTCTTTCCACATTTTCTCCAGCAGGCCGTGATGGTATTCAAAGCCCAGTGACCAGGCGATCGCCGCCAACGGCTCAAGGATATTAACGATCTTGTTCTCGATCTCGGCGTGGGCGATCTTGATATCCATGCGGGTTGACGAGATGGTGCGGTGCACGCGCATGTATTTACCGTCGTTAAATTCGCCCTTCAGCGTCGCCAAACGTTCACGACTGGCTTCGATCCGCTCGAAGACCTCTTCAAAACGGCTCATGACAAACTCACGCTGTGGATAAATCTCGCGCAGTTTGGCCATCACCTGGAAGATATTCTGTTGCAGCGGCATCTGATCGTGGCCGTTCGGCAACAGGATATCTTTGGTAACCGAGGCGTTTTCCAGCACGGTGAAATAACTGTCCAGCCGTTTGCGCAGCCCTGCTTCATCTTCGGGCAGGTATTTACCAATGGCGTAACCCAGCGGCAGCACCTGTGCCGCAACTTCGCTGCCGTCGTTACTTTGCCACAGGAACTCGGTCTTGTCGGTACCGTGGCGCTCGGAGCAACCGCGCCAGAACATGGCGCGCGTGATACCGAACCCGTTGAAAATATGCGGTAACTGCGAAGACATGCTGAAAGAGTCCGGCAGATAGCCGATCTTCATCGGTTCGCCAAAGGACAGGCAGTCGCGCATGCCATACATCAGGTTGCGCACGATCGATTCCCCTGACACCACCATGGTATCGGTTTGGGTATACCACGGCCCAACGATCAGCTTGCCAGCCTGCACCAACGCTTTCACCCGCTCGTGATTTTCTGGCTTGATGGCAAAGTAGTCTTCCAGCACCGCCGTTTGCCCATCCAGCACATAGAAACGGTACTCGGGATCGGTTTCCAACCGGGTCAGGATCTCTTCCATGTTGTTTATCAGCAGGATGCGTGACTCCTCGGTGGTGAAATACCACTCACGATCCCAGTGCATATGCGGCGTAATGTGAACACGTGATACAGCTTTCATAATCAATTCCTAAGATGACGTAACCAAGCCCCTCACCCCAACCCTCTCCCCAGGGAGAGGGAGCTGATGACTCCTGCTCTTTTGGCAGTAAAGCGGTAATTTCAGCAAACTCGATCGCCCCCTTATCCAGGGTGCGTCACCGAATTTTCAGATCCACTCGATCAGTCCCCCCTCACTAAAGGAGAGGGTTAGCGTGAGGGGAAATCAACTTACTGCGGCTGAACGAGGGGATATTTGCCCTGCTTCATCGCCTGACGCCGCCAAAGGATCAGCACCAATGTGGAGATCGCCGTGCCAAGCAGCGCCGCCCCCAGCCAAATGGCTGCCGACAGCAGGCCACCGAGGCCATTATCGTGCAGCAGAAACAGCGAGAAGATCCCCGCGCCCGGCGTCGAAAGGCCAATCCCCATCCCACCGACGATCGCGCCGGTCACCAGCGATCCCACCAGGAAGGAGCCGATCACCCGCACGGGATCTTCAATCGCCATCGGGATCGCCCCTTCGGTAATGCCTGCCAGGCCAAGCAGCCAGGTGGATTTACCGGTTTCAATCTCGAACTGTTGGAACAGCCGTGGAGCCAGCAAGGTGGAGGCGGTGACCGTAAAGGCCGAAACCATTTTGACCGCGCCAAAGATCGCATAGGGGCCGAACACGCCGTTGGCCATCGCCCCCAGGCAGAACGCATAGGCCGCCTTGTTCACCGGGCCGCCGAGGTCGAACGAGCACATAAAACCGAGGAGCGCTCCCAGCACCAGCGCGTTGGTACCAGACAGGCTGTTAAGCCAGGCGGTCAGACTGTTGTTCAACCAGGCCACCGGCTCCCCGATCACAAACAGCATCAGGCTGCCCGCTACCAGCGTGCCAATCACCGGGTAAAGATAAAACGTCAGGAAGCCGTTGAAGTTGGGGCTGAGGCGCACATGGTTCTTCACCCAGCGCATCAGATATCCGGCGATCAGGCCGCCCACAATACCGCCAAGGAAGCCGGAGCCAATCATGTTTGCCGCCAACCCGGCCGCAAAGCCTGGGCCAAGGGCCGGTTTATCCGCCAGCGAATACGCCGTGTAGGCCGCCAGCACCGGTACCATCAAGATACCCAGCATGCCGCCGCCCAGCTTGCGGTACATCCACAACCAGGAGTTCTCTTGATCAAACAGATGCTGCAGGCCAAAGATCTGTGCCAGCAAAACCGAAACAGCCAAGACCGTGCCCCCCGCCACAATCAGCGGCACCGCAAAAGAGATGCCGCTAAGTAACGCCTGTTTGAGTTCGGTCTTCACGCTATTTTTCTGCACCGGCACTTCGCTCTGCTGCACCCGTGCAGCACCGTTAGCGGATTGGCCCACAGCCAATGCCTGCTGCAAAATGCGCTCTGCGTGCTTGATGGGCTCGGCGACCGGCGTTTCGATACGGGGAATACCGTTGAAGCGCTCCACTTCTTTAATCGCGACTTCGGCAGCGAACACGCAGGCCGTCGCACTATTTAGCTGTTCCGCCGTCAGGCGGCCTTCGATCCCGTTAGCCCCTTGTTTCTCGACATACACGTTGATGCCGAGCTTGCGCCCCGCCTTCTCAAGATATTCCGCAGCCATATAGGTATGGGCGATACCGGCCGGGCACGCGGTGACGCACACCACCGTAGGCCGAGTATCATCCTGCGGTTTGGGTGCAAATTCCGGCGTCCCTCCAGCCAGCAGGGCCAACAACTGTTCCGGCGTACGAGCATTTAGAACTGCCGCGCGGATGTCGTCATCCACCAGCGCCGTCGTCAGGCTGGTCAGTAATTGCATATGCGTGGTACCGGCCTGTGCCTGCGGGATCGCCAGCAGGAAGATCAGGTTGACGCTTTCCGGCCCATCGATCCCTTCCCACTCCAACGGCGTTTTCAGCGTGGCAACGGCAAATGCCGCTTCCTTTACCGCATCGCTTTTACCATGGGGCACCGCCAACCCTTCCCCCAACGCGGTAGGGCCTTGCGCTTCCCGGGCAAAGACCTCGCGGAGAAACGCCGCTTTGTCATGCAATTTGCCTTGCACGTCTAGTTGGTCGGCAAGCTGATGAATCGCCTGATCGCGCCCCGCAAAGGCCACTTGCAGGTTTATCAGGCTGGGGTGGGTCAGGCTGCTCAGGTCCATCTTTATCCTCACGCTGAAGCCAGGGCGGCTCCGTCAATAAACAGGCGGCGATAATACCAAGACAAGCCACACCAATTTGTGATCAATTTCAAATCAACGCCATTTTTGTATTAAATTTGTATTAATTCAATTTAAGAACAACTTAACGAGATATGGCGTTATTGGTTTGTTTATCCCTGGCCTAAGGCTAGAATGCGGGCAGCAGATCCAACAACCAGCCGGGGACACCAAAGCGTGAGCAAAAAGCCTATTTATCGCCAGATTGCGGATACCCTGCGCCAACAGGTTGCCGATGGTGAACTCAAGCCCGGCGATGCGTTACCGACCGAGGCTTTACTGCGCGAACAATACAACGTCAGCCGGGTAACGGTGCGCCAGGCGTTGAAATTACTGACCGAAGAACAGGTGATTGAGAGCATTCAGGGCAGCGGCTGGTACGTCAAAGAAGAGAAGGTGAATTACGATATCTATCAGCTCACCAGCTTTTATGAAAAGTTGGCGGATCGCAACGTGGAAACCCACAGCGACGTGCTGATCTTTGAAGTCGCCAAGGCCAGCCCAACCATCGCCGAAGCATTGCACCTGACCACTGAAGACAAGGTGTATTACGTCAAACGGGTGCGCTATATCAAGCAAAAACCAGTGACGCTGGAAGAGACCTGGATGCCTCTGGCACTGTTCCCCGACCTCAGCTATGAGGTGATGCAGAAATCCAAATATCACTACATCGAACAGGTCAAAAAGCGGGTAATTGACCGTAGCGAGCAGGAGATCATCCCAGTAATGCCAAGCGAAGATGTGGTGAAGGCGTTAGGAATAGATCCGCAGAAACCGATCCTGGAGAAGGTCTCCACCGGTTTTCTCAACGACGGTACGGTATTTGAGTTCAGCCGCAACTTCTTTAAAAGCGAAGATTACAAGTTCACTCTGGTGGCCAAGCGGATACGCTGAGTTTTTCCCATAAAAAAAGACGCCCGAGAGCGTCTTTTTTATCGCAATAGCAAAAATCAGTTCACTTTAACCGGCATACCGGAACGTGCCTTGATGGCCGCGTCCACGACGCTCTGGTCAACGGCTGGATCCATCAGCACTTTGCCAACCGGCGCGGTGATGGTGATTGGCACTGGCTCTTTCGACTTCAGCTCATCTTCGTTGGCAGACAGCGGGTTGTGTACTTCCAGGTAACGTGAACCGTCTGGCTCTACGGAAACCTTCACTGGCTCGTTGATAAACTGCACTCGAGTGCCTACTGGCACGCTGTCGAACAGGTATTTGATGTCGTCAGCACGCAGACGCACACAGCCGTGGCTCACACGCAGGCCGATACCGAAGTTGGCGTTAGTACCATGGACCGCATACAGGCGGCCAACATAGAGGGCGTACAGACCCATCGGGTTATCAGGGCCCGCCGGGAATACCGCTGGCAGGATTTCACCATCGGCAGCGTACTCTTCACGCATTTTAGCGGTTGGCGTCCAGGTTGGGCCTGCTTTCTTGCGTTGTACGGTGGTGACCCAGTCCAGCGGCGTATCTTTACCCAACTGGCCGATACCAATCGGCAGCACTACGACGGTCTTGGTGCCTTTCGGGTAGTAGTACAGACGCATTTCTGCGCTGTTGATGATGATGCCTTCACGCGGAGCGTCAGGCAGGATCAGCTGCTGTGGGATGGTCAGCGTGCTGCCTGGCAGCGGTAAGAACGGGTCAACGCCAGGGTTAGCCTCCAGCATGTTGCTCAAACCCATCTGGTATTGAGCCGCAAAGCTCTCCAGCGGCAGTTTGCTGTCTGCAGGCACGGTGATCTGAATATTTTCCCCAACCAGACGGCTGTCTTTGGCGGGCAAAGGGTATACAACGGCGAAGGCAGCCTGGCTGAATGCAACCAGAGCGGTAAACAGGGTTAATAACGCGCGAATGCTCATTTTCATCTTCGTAGTAAAGTGGTGGCCGCACTGGCTAAAAATGGTATGTGTTCTGCCCGGCCTGGTTTGACCGGATGCGCATTATATGTGCACTTGCCGCCAAGATGGAAACATTACTAACGCAAATACCTCACTTTTTTGTAGCCGGATATAGGGAATAGTGTCCTTTTGGTAAATTCCTGCCCTAGCGTAACCCACTGACCTCTTCGCTACGGCGGATCGGGATAAGATATTCACAGCTGATCGCCGCCTGTTCGTCACCGTAGCAAACGCCTAATGCCGGGTAAAAACGCTCAATATCTTGCCCTGGCCGCCGTACCGCATTCATCTGCGGAATGGCCGTGTCATACAGCCGGGCGATAAAGTTCTGGAGCCCTGCAACCTGCCCCTGATAGGCAAAGCGGGCATACTCCCCGGGTTCGATCGTCACCGTTTCACCTGCCGCCTCTTCCTCTGGCAGTGCCGCCGTATACACCATCTGTTGACGATCCCGCTGCTGGGTGTCTGCCTTCAGGCTCATCAGGCCATACGCGACGGTGGGTAATTCCTGTTCCGGATGCAGCAAATGCCGCCAGGCGTGTTGGCGTAGCCGCTTTTTCGAGGGCCCCAATTGCCCCAACGTGCAGCTACCCTGCTGAGTATGGCCGACTAGTTTCATCGAAGGCAGCACAATAATCTGCGCCTCTGGCATTGGCTCATGGGTCATATTCAACGGCGGTTGCAAACCATAACTAGGCCAGTCCACGCTGCGACGATAAGCCGCCGGTGGCAAACCAAACTGTTTTTTAAATCCACGGGTGAAAGTCTGCTGCGAATCGAACTGGTATTTATCTGCGATACAGGCCACCGTGGCGCTGGTCAGGCGCAACTCACGTGCCGCCGCAGTCAACCTTCTTCGCCGGGCATAGGTCCCCAACACTTCGCCGGTGTGCTGCTTGAACATCCGTTGCAGGTGCCATTTGGAATAGCCGGATTTGGCCGCGATGCTGTCCAGCGTCAAGGGCTGATCCAGGCTTTGCTCAATCCAGGCCAGAAGCTGACTGATAACATTTTCCTGATGCATGGCCTCTCCTCTGCGTTGTCGGTCATGAGCGTGTTACCACAAAACACGCCAGTGGCGCTTACTCTATCGACGTTGGCGCTAGACCACATTGCACAATCAAGACATAATATTGCTCAAATACGCCAATATGATAATTGTTCTCATGAAAGCCACTTGCCAGGATCCCAGACCCGATATCGATAACGTGCCCCGCGCCATCTTCGCGGTTCAGGCATCAAGCGTGCAGAAAGACTGGGAATGCACCCATCATCGCCACCGCAAGGCGCAATTGATTTACACGGTGCGCGGTATGATCCGCTGCGAAGTTGAAAATGGCCTGTGGCTGGTACCGCCACAATGTGCCTTGTGGATGCCCAGTAACGTCAGCCACAACGCGCGAGCTACCAGCCAAAGCGAGTGCTATTGCCTCTTCGTTGAGCAGGATGCCATCCCTGGTTTGCCACAAAACTGCTGCACCTTGACGGTATCTCCATTACTGCGAGAACTGCTGTTGCAGGCCAGCCAGTTCGATATTCTCTATCCGGAAGAGGGCCCGGAAGGCCGCATTGCGAAGGTTTTGTTGGATCAACTGGCCGCCGCGCCGCTGGAGAACCTGCACCTGCCGGTGTCCAATGATGCCCGCATCCGCCAATTGACCGAGCAACTGCTGGCCAACCCGGCCGATAAATCCACGCTGGGTCAGTGGGCGCAACGCATTGGCATGAGCGAACGTTCGCTCAGCCGAACGCTGCAACAGCAGATGGGCATGAGCTTTGGCCACTGGCGGCGGCAATTACATGTGATGCTGGCTCTGCAACGCTTAACGCAGGGGGAAAGCGTCCAGACCGTGGCGTTAGATCTCGGCTACGAGAGCGCCAGCGGTTTTGTCACCATGTTCCGTAAAGCGGTAGGTAAGCCTCCGGCCCGTTATCTGGCGGAAAAAGCCGCCGCAGACCAGGCGCTTGCTGGTGCGATAAGACTGTAAGCCCACACCTCGACCGATCATGTTGCTGCATCTGTTCTGGTTAATTCTTACACAACCTGCTATAACTGAGGATAGTTTGGTTAGAATGGTTAAAACGGTTAGCTTTAGCTAACGGGAGAAAAGAATGCTGGCCCGAGAAATCGACATCAACAAAGATGGCCTCAGGATCAGGGAAGATGGGCTGCAGATGGTCATCAGTAAAAGGAAAATGAAGGCGCAGAAGCCTTTCTTTCAGCTGAAAGTTGATATAGACAACTCAACGTCTCTCGGTGTGGTTGAAGAACACCTGAAAATCATGTTGCAAACTCTCCGCCAGGTTAGAGAAGCTGAAAATGATTCTGGCGACGTTTGCCACATCGACGAGACACGTTTTGAAGCCATGTTTCATAGCCTGGAGCAACAAATCAATCCGGATGACACTGCCCGGATAATTCTTCCGCGGGATACGCAAGAGCCCGTCAATCACAGTGGCCTGGTTGATATTTCCAAGGTGGAACGCGGGCGTGAGCACATCCTGGCGGCCAGCGAATGGCTCACGGCAGAACAGATTTCCCATCTGGCAGGCTTTGCTACCGAGAATCCCTCGGCCCAGCCAAGCAAATGGAAAAGCCATAACCGCATATTTTCATTGAAGAAAGGGGCAACACAACTCTTTCCCCGTTATGCGCTGGATGATAACTATCGCCCTCTTCCCGTGATGGCAGTGTTGCTCGCCAGCTTTAAAAACCTGAAACGCGGCTGGGGGCTTGCCCAGTGGTTCGCGACGTCAAACAACCTGTTGGCTGGCCGCCGTCCCATGGAAATGTTGCAGTCATATCCGGCCAATGTGATTGCGGCGGCGGAATATGAAGCGAAAAGGATCGTCGATGGAGCAGAACAAAGTTAAACAGAAGGGTGAGCCCAAAAAGGAAGATTTTGGTTCACCCGTTTTTCTTGGCCGCAAGATAGCCGCCCCTGGCAAGACCCTGCGGGTAAGAATCGAAGTCATTCCCAAAGGCACGGTGTTACATCGCTGCCATGATGCGCAGTACCCCGGTGACTGTTTTAATCCCGGCAGAATATTGCTTCCCCATGAGTACGGAGCCCGTTTCAGCCCTATCAGGGATGCAGCTTTGGATCTGATCCCCACCATGTACCTGGCCAGCAGTTGCGAAGCCGCTATCGCGGAATCGGTTTTTCACGATGTGATCGCCACAGGCAAAACAGAATTTTTCGATTTACGCCCATTTACCCATATGCATTACATCCAGTTGAAACCAGAGCGGGATCTGAACGTCGTCAGTTGCCGAGCACAGGATTGTCTCTATATGGGCATCGATCGCGATGAATTGATCGGCAGTACCCAGCTCAAATACTCGCAAACCCGAGCCTGGTCACAGGCTATTTATCAACAGCATCATAACGTTGACGGAATGAAGTGGTACTCAAAAAGAAATGACGATCATTTTGCCATGATCCTGTTTGGCGGCCAACGGGTCATGGATAGTGAACTCTCGATAGCCGAACCCTCAAGCCGTCTCCTCAGCCATAAAGCCATTGGCCAAATTATCCAAAAGACCGCCGAGCGTCTGGGCCTGATCCTGACCGAAGAGTAGACACTGGCCGGATATTCTCCTCTCTCTGATTGCCCTAAACGTGACTCTTATCGCCCCAAGCAACAAAAGTGCTCCCCTTCCGTAAGAATAATGATTATCATTCACAAATATAGTGAGCCGCATGCAATGACATGATCGGCCAGATTTTGCTTTCGATTCAATGTTGAGCCCGATTTAGCCACCGAGCAGCAGCCCGGTGGCGGCCTGTATTTTGATCAAATGGAGCTTTTATGAACGCTATGATGACCACCAGCCGTAAGTTTGGCGGACGTGCGGTTTACCCTCTGTTGCTTCTCAGCAGCCTGATGTTTTCCACCTCTGTACTGGCACAGACAGAAACGGAACTGCTGCGTAAGCCGGTAGGTAAAGGCGCTTACGAGATGGTGTACAGCCAGGGCGAGAATGCGCTGTATCTGGCAACTTCACAGAGCCGCAAGCTGGATAAGGGCGGCATCGTCTATCGCCTTGACCCACAAACGCTGGATATCACGCAGATCATTCATAATGATATCAAACCGTTCGGTGCCGCCATCAACACCAAGATCGATACTCTCTATTTTGGTAACACCACCAGTAACTCGCTGACCGCGATCGACGGCAAAACCGGCGAAGTGAAAGGCCGCCTGGTGCTGGATGCGCGTAAACGCTCTGATACCGTAAAACCATTGGCCCCACGTGAGCTGGTGGCAGACGCGACCACAGACACCGTCTATATCACCGGCTTGGGCGAGTCCAGCGTGGTTTGGGTTGTGGATGGCAAGGATCTGACTCTGCGCACCACCATCACCGAAACCGGTAAATACGGTACCGGCCTGGCGCTGGATGCAGCGGCAAGCCGCCTGTATGTGACCAATGCCGATGGCGAGTTGGTGACTATCGATACCAAAACCAACAAGGTGCTGTCACGTAAGAAGCTGGATGAGTCGAAGGAGCACTTCTTCCTGAATATCAGCCTGGATCCGGCAACCCACCGTGCGTTCATCACCGATTCCAAGCAGCCGCAGGTACTGGTTGTTGATACCAACAACGGCAACATTCTGCAGAAGATCGACGTGCCGGAATCCCTGGCCGTGTTGTTTAACCCAGCGCGCAATGAAGTGTACGTTACTCATCGCCAAGCGGGCACCGTGAGCGTGATCGACGCCAAGAGCTACAAGCTGTTGGAAACCATCAAGACGCCAACGCATCCGAACAGCCTGGCACTGTCACCAGATGGTAAGACGCTGTACGTGAGCGTGAAGCAGGCTTCAAGCCGTGAAAAAGAAGCCACCGCTCCAGATGACGTGATCCGCATTGCGTTGAAATAATAGCGTTATTCTCCCTCACCCTAACCCTCTCCCCAAGGAGAGGGAATCGAACGTGCTACGGTTTACGCCTGCGTTTGACCGCCACTCCGCTGGGGTGAGGGAAGAAAAGTGTCATGTTGTCTCCAGGCAACCTGGCTTTTTTACCCTTTGGCTCCCGCTTCTCTCCCGCTAATGTCAATCCACGTCAAGTTCCTTGACGAAGCTTATCACTTAATTTACCTGAGCTTATCTTGAGCTCGCGATCGCGATGTCCTACGGTATCGGTAGTTTGAATGGATAGCTAACTGACCGTAAAAAGGATCAATGATCATGGTTAAGTCTTTGAGAAATCCGCTGATTGGTTTGCTGTGTTTGTCGACGGTGGGTTGTGCCAATATGACCAACGATGAGGTCGCGATCACCGGTGTGGTGATCGGGCTAGGTGCACTGGTCGCATTGGCACTGCTAAGTGATGGTGACGACGATAAGGGTCATAAAGTGCCCCCCCGCAAGGAGCATGGTAATAGAGGTGACCACAAGGGCGGTGATAAACATGGGTATGGGAAGGATCATGGAAAAGGTCATCCCGGACGCCGTTAATCCCTGGCAAAAATCCACGGACTCCTGAGCTGCAGGCATTTATTCACCGGCTCGCCACGTAGCGGCGCTGAAGGTTATCGATGAAAGTAGGCAATCACCAATGTGCCTGGCATAGTAAGTGGCTCAACTAACACCATTAAGTTATGCCACGACGAGGCCCTGATGGCTGCCGTAAATCTCTGGACACGGGAACAGTTGCTGGTAGCTTTTACGCTATACAGCCAAATCCCCTTTGGTAAATTGCACGCCAAAAACCCCGACATTATCCACTATGCTGGGTTAATCGGCCGCTCACCTTCCGCATTGGCAATGAAGTTAGTGAATATCGCCAGTCTGGATCCGTTTATCGTTAACTCTGGCCGTCGTGGACTGACAGGGGCATCCAAAGCAGATGAAGCGCTATGGCAGGAAATGAACCTCGACAGTGACACCTTTGACCGGCAGTGCCAATTGGCAATGACACAGTTAAAGCCACCGGTCACGGCCTTACATGACAGCGCAATAGAAGATTTCAGTGGCAGAGAAAGAACCACCATCATCAATGCGCGTGTTGGTCAGCAGTTGTTTCGCAAACGGGTGCTGGATGCTTATGAAAATCGCTGTTGCCTGACCGAACTGGAAGAACCGATGCTGCTGGTCGCCAGCCATATCCGCCCGTGGAAGCATACCGTTGAACATCGGCTCAACCCCAACAACGGCTTATGTCTGTCCAACCTGCACGACAAAGCGTTCGATCGCGGATTAATCACCTTTAATGAACACCTTGAGCTGGTGCTTTCGCCGCGCCTTAAACAACTGAAAAGCGCCATCAGCGAAGAGAACTTTGCCAAATATGAAGGTCGCAGGCTAAGGCTGCCAATAGACTTCCCTCCAGATGTCCACCAGTTGGCCTATCATCGGCAGAACATCTTTATCGCTAAAAACTGAAAAGCCCTGAGGATAACTCTCAGGGCAATTGACCAAGCCTACGTCGACTCAGTCTGTCGTAATCTTCAGATTTACGCACAACGCTTGCAGTCGCTCGCGTACCTGCTCATCGGGTTCATTACGTAAGCCCGCCAGCAATATCTGTAACATCTCAGGTGACCAATCAGTCTGTGGCCATACTTCCAAAGCGTTCAGCGTCATATGCCTGTTACGGATCACCTCACTACGTAGCCCTACCGCCAACAATGACCAGCCCATGCCGGGAAACTTGTTGAGATCCTGCAGCACAAAATCCAGCGCCTGATGCTGTCGGTAAGCCAACCCTAGCCCCATAGCCATTCCTGGACCGGAAGCAATAGCCACTAAATCCAGTTGCTGCTCGGCCAGCGAAATCACTCTGGCAATATGTTCTGGCTGGTCGGTTTGCATTAACTGATACCAGTTGTCATCCGTTGGATCCGCTGACTGCCGTGAGTAAATGGCCTCCCACGGCTCCTGCTGACGCAACCGGCTAGCGGCAACGGCCAGATTGAAAAGATACTTGTCACTACCCTGCAAGTGATTGTCGATAATACCTGGCCATTGCGACTGTGCCATTACCGCATTGGTCAGTTCGAGCAACCGTCCACACTGCTCAAGAGTCCACGTAGCTTTCTCTGCACCACTTTGTTCCTGTGCGAAACGTGCAATATCACCAGCCGCCAGATAATGCTGTATTTCTGCCGGAGGAGCCGCCAGCAAGCATTGCAGATAACATTCACAAGCTTGTGCACCCTCCTCATAATCATGCATATCCCGCGCCGGACCGCCGTTAATTAACGCCTGCAAAATCTCCGCAGCTCCCAATAACCGCGCCGCATCAGGCTGCTGCTGCATTGCCTGGAGCAGTTGTCCATGGGTAGCACAATGCCAAGCCGTGTATTCATACATCACCGCGTTACGATAGCCTTCACAGAGCAACCAATCGCGGCTTTGTTGCTTCAAGGAGGCCGGTAAACGCTCGATCAGTTGTACTCGCCCCCAGCCACCAGCCCGCTTCGCCAGCGCAAGCCAAGCGCTTTCATACTCATCGGCAGGTAAAATTGACCCGAATGCCACTATCGCATAAAGCGTAAATTCGTCGTGCGCCCCCAACACGTTAAGTATCTGGCAGTTTTTCTGCGTCGGAAATAGGACCAACAGCGCCATGGCTACCTTAACCACGTTACGATCCGGGCTTCCGGTGGCTAACCATTCCACCAAAGCCTGCAATTTGTTGGCGGGCAACTTCGGGTCCTGCGCAACCTCAGGCAGCAATGCATCGATATAATCTAGCGGAGTTTCCCGACACAGCAGATTATAGAGCTGTTCGACATTCTGCTGCTGTGGCTTACGCAACACACTTCTTAGAGCTGCCATGATGGCCTCAACCGGCGATTCATCATCGGTTGTCCCCACATGATGACCAAAAACACCATCAAGCGCCCCTGCCGACCAACGGATTTCACCATCAATGACCGGGGGTTCATCCGGCAAGGTTTTCGCTTCAGCGGGCAATGGCTCAGCACTATGCTGCCAAGGTGCCAACCAACGATAAATTGCCATACGATCGGCCGCCCAAGGAGCCGGGAAAACCGCTGGAATATCCTTGCCAAATAAACGCGCTAACCATGTTTTCATTTTTTATCCTTATCATTTGCATTACCGGGGAGCCTTCTTTCTCCCCGGTTGATTACACCATCACCGTGCGATAAAGCAGTTCATCCAGCGATTTGTCGCTGCGGGCCGGGCTGTCGGGCAAAGCTTCCTGCCGGGCATCCGCCGTCAGTTCCTGCGTGATAAACGCGTGGATCCTTTCCCTACGCGGGCCGTACTCCGCCTCGCCTGCGCGCCGTTTCGCCGCCAGTAATTCATGGATTTCCGCCAACAGCAGCGGATCTTCCACCGTGTCAGCCAACAGTTGGTCAAAACGCATCGGCGGCACGCCCTTGCCCGCTTCTATCCAGCGCACCGCCAGCAACGGGCGCAGCACGTAGAAGTATTTCTTCAGCCGTACCTGCTCCCCCTGCAAATAGCCACGGAAGTTTTTCCTGGCCATCGACAGGTAGTGCCAACGTGCCCGCTGCGCGGAGAACCATTCAGGCACTACACCTCGCAACGCCGCAACGCTCTCAGGGGCTTCCTGATATACCACCGGTGAATCCAACCACTCGATCAACGTTGGGTTGGCCCGCTTTAGCAGACCAAGCGCCTTGCGCCATTCCCAGCCACAGACATCCAATTCATGATCGATTGGTAGTTCGATCACATCCCGGTGTGGCTCCACCCGTAAATACCATTCCGGCGGGTGGACATACAAAAAGCGCACGTCGTAATCGCTGTCCGGCGAGGCAAAGCCCCAGCCGCGGCTACCGGATTCGCAGGCATAAAGCACCCGCACGTCGTAACGTTTTTCCACCTCGCCCAGCACCTGCCGGACTCTTTCCCGCATGGCGCTATCCACTCCGTTTACTAGCTGTTCCATCACGTTATCCTTTTACGCATACCACCTGACGCAGGGTATGGACGATTTCCACCAGTGAGGACTGTGCCGCCATCACCGCATCGATATCTTTATAAGCCATTGGGATCTCATCGATCACCTCGCTGTCCTTACGGCATTCCACATGTTCGGTTGCCCGGATCTGATCGGCCACGGTGAAGCGTTTTTTTGCCGCCGTACGGCTCATGGTGCGGCCTGCGCCATGGCTGCAAGAACAGAAACTCTCTTCGTTTCCCAATCCGCGCACGATGAAGCTTTTCGCCCCCATAGAACCGGGGATGATCCCCATCTGGCCTTTCTGCGCAGAAACGGCCCCTTTACGCGTCACCAACACCGGCTCACCAAAGTGCGTCTCACGCTGCACATAGTTATGGTGGCAGTTCACGGCCTCTTGCTGGGTAGTGAACGGTTTGGTCACGATACGCGACAGCGCCGCCAGCACGTGCTCCATCATCACTTCCCGGTTATGGCGGGCAAAATCCTGTGCCCAACCCACGGCTTCCATGTAATCGTCAAAATGCTGGCTACCTTCCTCGAAATAGGCCAGGTTACGATCCGGCAAGTTAGCGATATGCTGTTGCATATCCTGCTGTGCCAAGGCAATAAACAGTGAACCGATGGCATTCCCCACGCCACGAGAACCGCTATGCAGCATCACCCACACCTGCTGCGTTTCATCCAGGCAGACTTCGATAAAGTGGTTACCCGTTCCCAACGTTCCCAGATGCTGATAATTGTTGGTTTTCAGCAACTGCGGATATTTGTCGGTCAAGCGCTTAAAGCGCGGCAGCAAAGTGGCCCAATGCTGATCGACCGTTTGCGGTGGAGTTTCCCAGGCCCCTTTATCTCTTCTTGAACGGGTCGAGGTACGGCCATGCGGCACCGCCTGTTCGATGGCGCTACGCAGCCCAGCCAGGCTATCCGGCAGATCGGCGGCCACCAGCGAAGTACGCACCGCAATCATGCCGCAACCAATATCCACGCCAACGGCCGCCGGAATAATCGCGCCACGGGTAGGGATCACACTACCAATGGTGGAACCCTTACCCAAATGCACATCCGGCATCACCGCCAAGTGTTTAAAAATAAACGGCATTTTCGCCGTATTCAGCAACTGCTCACGCGCTTCTGGCTCTACGGGCACGCCCTGTGTCCACATTTTGATCGGTGCGCTATTAACCGGTGCCATCAACTCATAATTATTCTTCATTCTTTAGTCATCCTTTTTCTTTTGACGTAGTGGATATAGCGAAAGGCGTGCCAACTCTGTCAAAAACACCCATTAAAAATACAATTGATTGATATTTAACTAATAAATAATTAATCACAGATGACTGGCGATGTTGCCAACAAGCCGGTATTTTATCTTTCAGGATAGTATTTTATCGAAAGGGATAATATGAAGCGCAGAGTCGTGATCGGTGTGCTGGGCACCACGCTGGATAAACGTGGCAAACGGGAAAACCGCTGGAGCAAATGGCGGCCAACGGTGGGTCTGTGCCAGCAGCCCGATCTGCCGATCGATCGCCTGGAGCTGCTGCATCAGCCGCGCGATAAAGGCATGGCGCAGCAGGTGGCGGAAGATATCGTAGCGGTTTCTCCAGCCACTCAGGTGGTGTTACAGGAAGTGGCACTCAAGGATCCCTGGGATTTGGAAGAGGTGTACAGCGCCTTTCTGGATTTCGCCGGCCGCTATCCGTTTGATACCGAGAACGAAGACTATCTGGTGCATATCACCACAGGCACTCACGTGGTACAAATCTGCTGGTTCCTGCTAACCGAGGCACACTACCTGCCTGCCCAGTTGCTGCAAACCGCCCCCGGTGACAAAGCCGATCGCCCGTCCCCCCAAGGGATTTACTCGGTGATCGATCTGGATCTCAGCCGCTACAGCGCCCTCACCAGCCGATTCCTACATGAACACCAGCGCTCGGTGTCGTTCCTCAAAGCCGGTATTGAAACGCGCAACGCCACCTTTAACTCGCTGATCGACCAGATTGAACGCGTCGCCCTGCGTTCAAATGCGCCCATACTGCTCACCGGCCCCACCGGAGCCGGGAAATCCTTTTTGGCCGAGCGTATCTATCAACTCCGGCATTCGCGCCATCGGGTAAAAGGCCGTTTTGTCGCGGTGAACTGTGCCACCCTACGCGGCGATAACGCCATGTCGACCCTGTTCGGCCATGTGAAAGGGGCGTTTACCGGTGCGTTGCAGGCACGAGCAGGCCTACTGCGTGAAGCCGACGGCGGCATGCTGTTCCTTGATGAGATCGCCGAGCTGGGGTTAGACGAACAGGCGATGCTGCTGAAAGCCATCGAGGAAAAAACCTTCTTCCCCTTTGGTGCCGATAAAGAAGCCAGCAGCGACTTCCAGCTGATTGCCGGCACCCATCGTGATATGCGCGACTGGATAGCTCAAGGCCGTTTCCGTGAGGATTTATACGCCCGTATCAATATGTGGACCTTCCCACTGCCCGGCCTGGCTGAACGCCGCGAAGATATCGAGCCGAACATCGATTACGAATTGCAACGCTTTGCTCGCAGCAACCAGACGCAGGTCCGTTTCGACAAAGACGCCAGACAGCGTTACCTGGCTTTTGCCCGTTCCCCGCAGGCGGTCTGGCGCGGCAACTTCCGCGAGCTGGGATCTTCCATCGCACGCATGGCAACGTTGGCAGAGCAAGGGCGCATCAACCAGCCTTTGGTCGATGAAGAAATCGCCCGGCTGAAATCCCATTGGCAGGGGAACACCAGCGTGCAATTACCTGTCGAGCTTGCCGCTATCGATCTGTTCGAGCAAAGCCAGTTGGAAACGGTGCTTGACGTGTGCCGAGCTTCCACATCACTTTCCGAAGCGGGTAGACAGCTGTTTGCCGTCTCGCGCCAGCAGAAAAAACAGCCCAACGATGCAGACCGGCTGCGTAAATACCTGGCGCGCTTTGGTCTGAGCTGGGATGAGGTGCGAAATAGAGGCTGAATGGGCGCAGCATGAAGTGCCCCCTACATTGAGACACGGGTGTTATAGTAATAGTCGTACATCGCGATTAAATTGGAATTTTCATGACCCAGCAGCATGTCGTTTTACTTGATGAACAAGGTCAACCCACCGGCGTGATGGAAAAATATGCGGCCCACCAGCGACAAACGCCCCTGCATCTGGCTTTCTCCTCCTGGATCTTCAACCCGCAGGGCGAGTTGCTGATCACCCGCCGAGCGCTGAGCAAAAAAGCCTGGCCAGGCGTTTGGACTAACTCGGTCTGTGGCCATCCGCAGTGGCAGGAGAGCACCGAACACGCTATCGAGCAACGCTGTTTGTATGAAATGGGCCTGAGCGTGGAACAGATCACCCCCATCGACCCCGATTTCCGCTACTGCGAGACAGACGCCTCCGGCATTATGGAAAACGAAATCTGCCCGGTTTACGCGGCATTGGCTACGGGTGCCGTTGCAGCCAGAGCAGATGAAGTGATGGACTTCCACTGGGTTGATTTACGCGCGTTGATCGCTGCGGTAACGGCAGCCCCCTGGGCCTTCAGCCCTTGGATGGGGCAGCAGTTGGCGAATGCCAAAACGGAGCAAAACCTGATCGCCTTCGCCACTCACACTTCTGCCTAAACCACTCACCCCGCCATTCCAACCGTTCGCCAGCGTATAAAACCGCTGGCTGAAATTCAGATGTCTTTCCCTATCCAGCCTGGCAATGATGAGCTGTTCCTAAACCTGACCCTAACCAGGGGAAGACGCTACAGCTAAATGTCCGACATCTAAGAATCGGATTTATCACTCAATTTTTGCAGATAGGATAAGGATACCTCATGAAACGCGAGGGGATTTTAAAACACCTCCCATGGATGCTGCTGGGGATACTCGGGGCTTCCTGCCTGGGTGTCATCGCATTGCGCCGTGGCGAAAGTATTAGTGCACTGTGGATCATCGTTGCTTCGGTAGCGGTCTACCTGGTGGCTTATCGCTACTACAGCCTCTACATCGCCACCAAGGTGATGCAGTTGGACGCCACCCGCGCTACACCGGCGGTGGTAAACAACGACGGCCTGAACTACGTCCCCACCAATAAAAACGTGCTGTTCGGCCACCACTTTGCGGCAATCGCCGGTGCGGGTCCGTTGGTTGGCCCAGTGCTGGCAGCACAGGTCGGCTATCTGCCCGGTACGCTGTGGCTGTTAGGCGGCGTGGTGCTGGCGGGGGCGGTACAGGACTTTATGGTGCTGTTTATCTCCTCACGCCGTAACGGTGCTTCGTTGGGCGAGATCATCAAAAAGGAAATGGGCCCAATCCCTGGCACCATCGCGCTGTTTGGCTGCTTCCTGATCATGATCATCATCCTCGCGGTGCTGGCTCTGATCGTAGTGAAAGCCTTGGCCGAAAGCCCATGGGGCGTGTTCACCGTCTGTTCTACCGTGCCAATCGCGCTGTTTATGGGCGTGTACATGCGCTTCCTGCGCCCTGGCAAGGTGGGTGAAGTGTCGGTCATCGGTATCGTGCTGTTGATCGCCTCCATCTGGTTCGGCGGCGTGATTGCCCACGACCCATACTGGGGCCCGGCGCTGACCTTTAAAGACACCACCATCACCTATACGCTGATTGGTTATGCCTTCGTTTCTGCCCTGCTGCCGGTATGGCTGATCCTGGCTCCGCGTGACTATCTGGCCACCTTCCTGAAAATCGGCGTGATCGTCGGGCTGGCGATCGGTATCGTGATCCTCAACCCAGAGCTGAAAATGCCTGCGGTAACGCAGTTCATTGACGGCACCGGCCCGGTCTGGAAAGGCACCCTGTTCCCGTTCCTGTTTATTACCATTGCCTGTGGTGCCGTTTCCGGCTTCCACGCGCTGATCGCTTCAGGTACCACACCGAAACTGCTGGCCAACGAAATGGACTCCCGCTTTATCGGTTATGGCGCCATGCTGATGGAATCCTTCGTTGCCATCATGGCACTGGTCGCGGCTTCTATCATCGAGCCTGGCCTGTACTTCGCCATGAACACCCCACCGGCAGCACTGGGCATTACCATGCCAGACCTGCACCGTCTGGGCACCGAAGATGCACCGATGATCATGGCCTCTCTGCGTGATGTCTCCGCGCATGCTGCCGCAACCGTCAGTTCCTGGGGCTTTGTGATTACCCCAGAGCAGATCCTGCAAACCGCCAAAGACATCGGCGAACCTTCGGTACTGAACCGTGCCGGTGGCGCACCAACTCTGGCAGTCGGTATCGCTCACGTGTTCCATCAGGTCATCCCTGGCGCGAACATGGGCTTCTGGTATCACTTCGGTATTCTGTTCGAAGCGCTGTTCATCCTGACCGCTCTGGATGCAGGTACCCGTTCCGGTCGCTTTATGCTGCAAGATTTGCTGGGTAACTTTGTGCCATTCCTGAAGAAAACCGATTCACTGGTGGCCGGTATTGCCGGTACTGCAGGCTGCGTTGGGCTTTGGGGTTACCTGCTGTATCAAGGCGTGGTCGATCCATTGGGCGGCGTCAAGAGCCTGTGGCCGCTGTTCGGCATCTCCAACCAGATGTTGGCTGCCGTAGCACTGGTACTGAGCACCGTAGTATTGATTAAGATGAAGCGCACCAAGTACATCTGGGTGACCGTGATCCCAGCCGTTTGGCTGCTGATCTGTACCACCTACGCGATTTGCCTCAAGCTGTTCAGCGACAATCCGCAGCTGGAAGGCTTCTTCTACCAGGCTAGCCTGTACAGAAACAAAATCACCGAGGGCGGTGCTGAACTGACCGTACAGCAGGTTGCCAACATGAACCATATCGTGGTGAACAACTACACCAACGCCGGTTTGAGCATCCTGTTCCTGCTGGTGGTGTACAGCATCATCTTCTTCGGTATTAAAACCGCCATGGCGGCGCACAAAAACCCGAAACGCACCGATCAGGAGACACCATACGTGCCGGTTCCTGAGGGTGGCGTCAAAGTTTCGTCGCACCACTGATGGTGATTTGATGGATACCCTGCATAATGATAATACGTTATGTAGGGTATTTTTCTTTGGAGTGAACCCATGTTCGGAAACCTCGGCCAGGCGGGTAAATATCTCGGGCAGGCTGCACGCATGTTAGTGGGCGTGCCTGACTACGATACCTACGTCCAGCATATGAAAGACAACCATCCGGACAAGCCGGTGATGACCTATAAAGAATTTTTCCGCGAACGCCAGGATGCCCGCTACGGTGGCGATGGCAAAGGCGGTATGCGCTGTTGCTAGTTAAGTAAGTACAAGGACCAGGCATGAAACCCATTGCAGTCACCATCCTGACGGGCTTTTTGGGCGCAGGCAAAACCACCCTGCTGCGCCACATTCTGAATGAAAACCACGGTTACAAGATTGCCGTCATCGAGAACGAATTCGGTGAGGTGCCAATTGATAACGCGCTGATTGGCGACCGCGCCAGCCGCATCACTACCCTCAGCAACGGTTGTATCTGTTGCAGCAAATCCAACGAACTGGCAGACGCGCTGCTGGATCTGCTGGACGGCGTCGATAAGGGGCAACTGGAATTCGACCGGCTGATCATTGAATGCACCGGCATGGCCGACCCCGGCCCGATCACTCAGACCTTTTTCTCGCATGAAGTCATCGGCCAACGCTTCCTGCTGGACGGGATTATCACGTTGGTGGATGCGGTACATGCCGATCAGCAGTTGAACCAGTTCACTATCTCGCAGGCCCAGGTGGGCTATGCCGACCGTATCCTGCTGACCAAGACCGATGTGGCAACGGATAACGAAGCGCTGATCCAGCGTTTGCAACTGATGAACGCCCGCGCACCGGTATATAAAGTGACGCACGGTGATATCGATCTCAGCGTGCTATTTGATATCGAAGGCTTTGTGCTTAACGACAAGCTCAACGTGGCAGCGCCTACCCCGCTTTTCCGCCGCATTCCGCAAGCGCAGAACAACATCCAGTCGATCGTGGTGTACCACGACCAACCGCTGGAGCTGATGCAAATTTCCGAAGTGATGGAAGGCTTATTATTGAAGTTCGCCGATAACCTGCTGCGCTACAAAGGGATTTTGTCGATTAAGGACGAACCGCGCCGCCTGCTGTTCCAGGGCGTGCAGCGTCTGTATAACGCCGACTGGGACCGTGAATGGTTGCCGGAAGAAGAGTGCAAAAGCACGATGGTGTTTATCGGCATCGATTTGCCGGAAGATGAAATCCGCTCTGGGTTTGCTGCGCTGGGCTGATGAGTTGGGGGGCGGTGTTGGGTGTTAGAACTGCCAACGCTGTCTTTCTTACCATGGAGTTATTGCATAAACATAATAAAAGCACACCTAATATATTGTATAAATGCAATAAAGTAATATGGAGCAAAGTTAAAGACCCAACCAAAAGGAACTCAGCATGATCGCCAGGCTTCAACGCGCTAACTCTCTCCGTGATACAACATTCGCCGGCCATCCTTTATCGCGCTTGTTGCTCTGCCTGAGCCTGACTCTGGGGGCCAGCACCGCAGCGCACGCCGCTTCTTTCGATTGTGAGAAAGCCACCAGCGATATCGAGCATAGCATCTGCAATAGCCCAGACCTGAGCAGCCTCGACAGCCAACTGACCGAAAATTACCGGTTAGCAATGGCAAGCCTGCCAGGGGATCAGGCCGACGCATTACGCGCCGAGCAGCGTAGCTGGTTGAAGCAGCGGGATGCCTGCAACGGTCAGGAAAGTTGCCTGAGCGATTTATTTAGCCAACGCGCCGCCCAGTTGCAGAACACCGCCAAGCAGGCCGCCTCGGCACTAGATAACATCATCGCCAACATTCCTGCAGACCCGGCTGCAGCGGCACAGCAGTTGCAGCAGTATCGCGGCCCGCTGGCCTCCGCCTGGTTGATTTACCTGCATCAGTTTGCGCCCGCCAGCAAGGTCACGGATGCCGAGGTAGAAACCAGGCATCAAAGCGTGATCAAGGCAATGAACGACGATACATTCTCCCAATCAGTGTTACGTGATATCGAAAACGATCCCAAAACCGGCCATGATGTTGCAGTTTTAACGCTATTACGCATGGCCATTGAGCGAGCCGGGTATGAAAATGCCGATGGCCGCCCCTATGTGCATTGCTTCATCTTCAAACAGCAGGGCGCAGCGGCTTATGAAGCCTTTGGGGCATTATATGGATCGTCTCGTGATTCACAGGCCCCCATTTGTTCACCGCAGGGCGATCTGTTTGAACGACCAGCCTGGCAGCAACTTACCAAGTCAATAGAACCGATGATTGGCAAGGCCAGTGAGAATTCCGGTACCATCCGCTTTGCCAGCTATGCCGATTGGGCCATGTTCCGCCTGCGCGCCACCATCTCCCCCGAGGATTTCCTTAAGCCAAGCCAGCGCACGCCAGCCTCGGACGATCCTGCACAGCTAATCCGCAGTTGGTCTGACGATAAGGTTTGGCCGAAAGAACAACGCGAGCAGTTGCTTGTCGCCATTGAACCGGCACGTCTGGCGACCATGGGCTGGTTGCAAACCGAGAAGCATTTCTCGGCCAGCGATGCGGCCAAAGCCGCCGACGCGATAGTGAACACCTGGCTCAGTGACAGAATGGACTTTATCGGCGAGATGAGCGGACCGGAGGACTAAATAAGTGCGGTGAGAGGCATCACCGCACTCAATGTTGCCCAATAAAGCTATCGGGCTTAAAACGCATCCTGCTGCAAGTAACTCCAGGCATACTGCGCATACAGCTCCGCGCCGGTCGCCATCACGTCTTCATCGATATTGAAGCAGCCGTGATGGTGCGCCCAATCGGTGCCTTTCTCCGGGTTGCCACAGCCCAACAGGGCAAAGCAGCCGGGGATATTTTCGATAAAGAAGCTGAAGTCCTCACCGCCGGTCGTCGGTTTTTCGGCAAACAGCACCTCGTCGCCGAAGGCTGAACGCACCACCGATTGTGCCAGCAACGCGCTGCGCTCCTCGTTGATCACCGGCAAAGTGCCGTAGGTGTATTCCACCTGTGCGGTCGCGCCATAAATGGCCGCGGTATGCTCGGCGTAACGCTCAATCGCCGCCTTGATACGCTCACGTGCCTCGACGTTAAAGCAGCGCACCGTGCCGTCCAGTACCGCATTTTCAGCAATCACGTTAAACCGGGTGCCGACTTCCATTTTGCCAATGGTCACTACCGCTGACTCTAACGGAGAGGTTTCACGGGAAACGATCGCCTGCACGTTCATCACGAAGGCAGAAGCGACAACCGCAGCATCCACACAGGCCTCTGGCATTGAGCCGTGGCCGCCGCGCCCTTTGAACTTCACCTTCAGCAAATCCGCAGACGCAAAAGTGGAGCCGACATTACATGACACCTTGCCCGACGGGCTGGTGGTCCAGATATGCATGCCAAACGCGTTATCCACGCCCTCGATTGCACCCTGCTTCACCATTTCACGCGCGCCTTGAGCAATCTCTTCGGCAGGTTGGAAAATCAGCCGCACGTTGCCACGCAGGCTCTCACGGTTTTCATACAGGGCTTTCGCCGCCGTCAGCAGCATGGCGGTGTGGGCATCGTGGCCACAGGCGTGCATCTTGCCGTCGGTCTGCGATTTATAACTTAATGAGTCGTTGAGTTCCTGCACCGGCAACGCATCCATATCGGCGCGTAAGGCCACAGTCTTGCCTGGCTGCCCACCCGTAATCTCGGCGATCACGCCCGTTGGCGTCGTCAGGCGATAAGGAATACCGATCTCCTCCAGCGCTTGCGCCACCTTCTGAGTGGTGCGCACCTCCTCCCAAGGCAGTTCAGGGTGAGCATGCAGATCGCGACGGAACGCAATCATCGCCTCCGCGTGGGCTTTTATAGATTGCGCGATAGCTTGATTAGTCATAACTGCTGGCCTCTGTGATCTCTTTTACTGTCTGAAAAATAACGTCGATGCCTTTCTGAATTTGCTCATAGTCGGTCCACTCATCGGGGTGATGGCTCAGGCCGTCCTTGCTGGGCACGAACACCAGCCCCACGTCGGTGATCCCGGCAAAAATCATTGCATCATGCCCGGCTCCGCTGACCATGGTCCGGTGGCTCAGGCCCAGCGCTTCGCTGTGTTTTTGTAGCTGGCTGTGGATACCGCTGTGCAGACGCGTAGGCTCTACCAGCAACGGTTGTTCAATCTGGCAGGCGATCCCCGCCCCGGCCTGCTGCTGGATACAGGCTTTGGTCTGCTCGACCACCTGTTGCAGCTTATCCAGCCGCTTAGAACGGATGTCGACGGTGAAAATCACCTTGCTCGGTATCACGTTCGCTCCATTAGGGAACACCTGAATTTTCCCCGTAGTGGCGACCGTTTCATCACCGGCCTCACGGGCAAAATCGCCAACGCGGGCGATCACCTGGCTGGCGGCCACCAGCGCATCGTGGCGGCGATCCATCGGCGTGGTGCCCGCATGCCCGGCCTTACCGGTGATGGTGACAACCAACTGAGTGATACCGACGATCACGTCTACCAGGCCAACGTCTAACCCTTCCTGTTCCAGCACCGGCCCTTGCTCAATATGCAGCTCGATAAACGCCTTGAGGGTTTGCGGCTCCCGCACCACGCTGGCCACCCGATCGGCATCAAACCCCACCTGGGCCATACACTGTGCTGCCGATTGCCCCTGGCTATCCCGCAGGCGGTGCAACTCTGCAGCATCCACCTTACCTGCAATCGCACAGGAAGCCAGCAGGCCACGACCAAAGCTGGCCCCTTCCTCTTCCACCAGCGCCACCACTTCTAGCGGGTAACGCGGCAATAATCGATGCTCCTGGAACAGCTTGGCCACTTCCAACCCCATCACCACTCCGGCAGGGCCATCGAAAGCACCACCGTTAGGCACCGAGTCAAAGTGGGAGCCGATCATCACGCTCGGCAATGCCGGGTCCTGCGCCTGACTCTTGCCGAAGATATTGCCGATGGCGTCCTCACGTACGCTGAGGCCCGCCGCCTCCATCTGCGCCTTGATATAAGCCCGCGCCTGTTGGCCTTGTGGGCTGTAACTCATACGCGTCGTGCCTTCGCCCGGCGTAGCGGTGAACTCGGCCAGTTGTTCCAGGTGCTGCTGAATACGCAGCTGATTTGCATAGCTCATGACTTATCCTGCGATTGGGGTGATGTAACCGACCATAACGCCCGCCAGCACCACGGAAACCATGGTCACGGAAATAAATCCGCCGACCAGCATCGGTGCCAACATATGGTGCGTCAGGATCTCACGCTCTTTTTCGTCTTTGGTCAGCGCCGTTATCGCTTCGTTAGTGATGATGTAATCCGCCGGGAAGCCATACATCGCCGTCAGGGAGATCGCGAAGGCCATCTCCATGCTGACGCCAAGGAATTTCCCCACCATCCACGAGACGATAAACATCCCCACTACCGCCACGCCGATCAGCACCAGCATCGGGAATACCAGCCGCAGCAGCATTTCCGGGGTTGCTCTGTTCAGGGTGTCAAAGATAAACAGCATCAGCCCCATCACCGCAAATCCGAAGCCGTTGGCCTTCTGCATCGGCTGTTTTTCCAGGAAGCCGATCGTGGCGGCCACTACGCCAAACAGCAAACACAGCACAAACGGGCTGATGGTGACCACCGGGGCCAGCAGGTCCGATACCAGATAAGCCAGATAGCCTACCAGCGCCAGGCGCAGAAACTTGAAGTAGCTGGTGTTGTAATGGGCCGGGATCAGGCCAAACATACGCGGCATTTTTTCTTCCGCGCTGACCGTGGTTGGCATTTTATCGGCAGGCAATTGCGTGGCAGACTCGTGCCATTCGCCATTGCGATATTTTTGCAGCACGCGTTTACCTTCCCGTTGCAGCATGATGGCAGTTAACGGATAACCGGCAAACCCTTGCATTACGTAGATCAGGATAGCGAATACCGAGAGATCGACCAGGCCCGCACTGGCTGCCCCCTTCGACATGATCAACGCCGAAACGATGCCGCCAACCAATGGTGGAATGGTCACGATGGCAGTATTCATATCAAACATCAGCATACAGGCCGCAAACACAGCGGCGATAATGCCAGCGATCCCCGATAGCGAGATCACAATGGTTTTCCATTGCCGCATCAGCTCAGGTACCGAGAGCAGCGTCCCCATGTTGGTGATCAGCAGATACATCAGCATCACCGCTACCGCCGGTGTGATACCGGCCAGGCTGACGATATCCTTCGGGAAAAACGTCCAGTAGCCGAACAGGAACAACACCGCACAGACAAATACAGAAGGGATCCAGGCTTTAGTACGCACGGATACCGCATCTCCCAGGTATAAAATCACCATTACAATCAAAAGCGCTAACATCTGTGACATAGAATATTTCCGTTCTTATATTTTTTAGAAATCCGTTTAGGATAGTTAAATCCACTAAGTTACAATGATAATGTAGTTAACAACTCTGCAATTTCGGGAAGGGATAGCCGATTTTCAGAACAAAACCTCAGAAAATGGGTCATTCTCACCAATTCCGATACTAAACAGCTATGGCAGGGGAATAAAGGAAAAAATCAGAAATAAATCTGCTGAGTGACCTTAATTTCTGTCATAGAGGCTCGCCCAGATTGTACTCCCCGGCCAATTGGCAAACTGCGGCAATCCAATGAGGCGCCTCAATGCTTAACGGTTGCTTATAAATAACTTACCGTCAATAAAAGGGGGTAAATGACCAACGGCTGAATCTGCTGGTTCAGGCTAGCGAAATGTTTTATAACCCTATTTAGTGACCTTGAGTGGCAAACATTTTGAAAAGGACCTTGAGTTTGAAATATGCATCGGTACCGTTAAATCAAAACCAAAATGGTTGGTTAAAACCCGATCTGCGCCCCACCGTTTACCCAACGCTGATCGGCGATACCGAGGCCGACTGGGTCGTGGTAGGCTGCGGTTTCGCCGGGATTTCCTTCGCCAGAAGGCTGGCTAACCACGATCCCAAACTGAAAATCATCATCGTTGATGCGGCCTGTGCGGCGGAAAGTTCTTCGGCCAGAAATTCAGGGTTTATTATCGGCTTACCTCATAATATTGGCAGCTCGACGGCGGAGTTGAAAAAAGCCCAGTCGTATCGTTCTTTATTACAAGAAGGGATCAATCAATTAACCCAGCAAATTGAGCAACAGGGGATCGAATGCGAATGGGAGAATGCCGGAAAATATCACTGCCAGGTTGATGCCGCTAATCAGCGGGTGCTCAAAGAGTACACCGATAATCTCGATGCCATGAACGAGCCTTATCAAATAATGGATAAGGAAGCGCTGTATCGAAAATTGGGCACTCGTTTTTATAATAAGGGCATCTATACCCCAAGCTCGATCCTGGTTAATCCTGCCAGCCTGATCGTTGGCCTGGCAAATAATCTGCCGGACAACGTAACGATGTATAACCACACTCCGGTGATGGCAATCCGGCACGGTAGCGTGACGCAGGTGGTCACCCCCTTTGGCACGATTAGAACGGCCAACGTGATGTTAGCCACCAACGCCCTCTCCAGGGAGCTGGCTCCGGTCACCAGCCAGCAGGCGGCCATGGCTACCTTCGCCAGCATCACCGCGCCATTAACCGCAGAGCAACGCCAAAAGCTGCCAACCATGAGCAGTTGGGGGCTAACGCCGGTCAACGCGATCGCCGGGGCAACGGTACGCTATACCCAGGATCACCGTTTCCTGATCCGCCAACATGTGACGCCAGCCTTGAACGGCCGGATCACCGCTGCGCAGACCTATCAGGCAACCCTGTTACATCAGCAGATTTTCAACAAGATTTACCCGCAGCTGAGGGATGTGCCGCTGACAAGTACCTGGTCTGGCACCATCAGCGTCACCCGCAATGGCGCGCCGGTTTGGGGCGAGTTGAAGAAAGGTATTTATACCGCCGGAGGTTGTAACGGCGCAGGCGTGTCCAAGCAAACCATTGCCGGGACGTTATTGGCGGACTATGCGCTGGGGATCGACCATCCGCTGATTGGCGCGATGCAGGAACTCGGTAAGGCAAATTACCTGCCGCCTTCCCCGGTGCTGGATATTGCGATTGGCGTTTCTTTGATGAAAGAGCGCTATTTGGGCCGCAAGGAAGTCTAGCTTTGGTGGTGAACTGGGGTGGGGGTACTATCCCTGCCCCTGTTCGAAGCACTGCTCCCCCAGCCGTAGGTACTTGTTAAAGCCAACAATAAACTTGCGATTCTGCCCACGCAGATCGGCACCTCTGTAGCTTTCCCCCGGCAACAGATTGAACACCTTGGCGGTGTCATCCTGCCCGTCGCAGCCTTGATGGATCATCACCCGGAAATAGGTATTGCCGGTGTTTTTCAACACCCCGGCCTGCGGATCATAGTGATAAGTGAAACGCATCTTGCGCGGGCGAACTACCATGATGGTATCTAGCGACATGGTCGGGGATACCAGCGGTGTCTTGTCTTCCCCCTGCATCTCCATCAAGTTGGCCGGGATCTCTTGGATCACTATGCGATAATAGCGCTCGCGCTCGTCCGCCGGGCCGCGATAGAAAATCTTGAAATATTCCCACGCCCCCGGCTCCAGTATTTTGCGCAGTGGGGTATAGAGCAGTTCGCCCTGTTCTAGCGGCTGAGGCTGTTCGTCAACCCCCGGTTTGGCAATCCGATAGGCACCGATCACATACAGATTGGTCTCTTTGGTGTTGTTAACAAACTGGCGCGAGAAGAAGGTGCGATCGCTCTCCAGAGTGAATACGCCGGAAGAGAGATAAACCGCCTGCGCCGGGAACGCCAGCATCAGCCCCGCTAGCCACCACCCTAGTCTTATCGTCATTTTCAATCCTAATGGATATCAGGGCCGGTCCAGACCGCCCTGACCCTTACCTCACCGGTGGCGCTGACAATCCCCATCCAATCCCGCCCATCCAGGGTCCACATCGAATTGCCCTCATTCATCGGGAAGCTTAGAGACAACTCGGTGCGATAAAAGCTGCCGTCGTTTTGTGAGGGAACCGGCCAGGCGGTTCTTACCCAACGCGCCGCATTCAGGCTGATAGGAACATCATCACAGCTGGCACGCGTGCGGACCACTTGCCCGACGTTATCGGTATAAGCCAGATAGGCCGAGAACGGTACCCTAAGCTTACCGTCGGTAGAGGAAAAGACGCAGTACGGGCGCCCATTGACCTGCCCTGCCGGACCGTAAACCTGCGCAGTAATGCTATCAGCCTGCCTTGGGCCAGAGGTAGTCACAATATAGTCGAACACGATCGGCGGTTCTGTGCTGCCGACTTTGCCTTCACGCTTGGGATTAAGCACCTGGTCTTTGGAGATAATGCTAATGCCATAATCGCGCGGAACCAGCAAGATAGTGTTTGAAGGCGAAAATTCGTAATATCCGGACTGCGGCGCCACCGTACTGGTGAACAGGAAAGTGAAGAAATCCTGGCTGTGGCTCAGATCCACCCCCCGATCGATCAGGTTCTTCAGGAAGGTCTGCGATAAAAAGACATAAATACCGCCGTTACCGGCTTTGATCAAATTCGCCGCGTTGGTGGTGGCGCTGTAGTTCACCCAACCACTGGCACCATCGGCACTCAGGCGAATGGTATTTGCGGCAGGCGTAAACCCGAGCGCAGCAGTGTTGAGCTTCATGTTCATGCGCATCGGCGAAAGGGTGCTCCCCTGCATCTGATAAGACACCAGCTTACAGATCGCGCCACTCAGTGAACCAATGTAGCCCACAGAGCAGAACTGAGAACCCGTTCCCATCACCGGATTGCCATTGCTGTCGATAAAAATTTCCTGCAGTGCGTTGGTAGATTCCAACCGCAAATTACCCGCTTTGGTGATGGTGAACTCATGGCTGGTCTGCGAACCACCTACGCTAACGCAGCTTTGCCCTGCTGCAGGGTTGTAGTCCGTGCGGGTAGAGCAGAAACGGTATTTATAAACTTCCGTCGAGCCAACCGACACATTTTTAAAATACTCATAAGCCGAATCAGAGAAAATACCACGCCCATAACGCGCTTCACCGCTGCTGGTGTTAACCGCCACGTGATAAACGCCATTATCGCCAATATAGCCCGGCAGATAACCGTTCGAGGGGCAACCGCTACCATTATTCATACAGCGGTTACCGATAAATGGCCGAGCGATGGGAGAATCCTCCAGCCAGATATCGGCGAACGAATTGGTCTGGATCAGCCCGGTATAGCCCATATAGCCCAAACTGCGTTGGTCGCCTGACGCATATTTGGTAAACGCGTTGGCCCCGCTGAAACGGGGATCGGTGCTCTGTGGCGTGATGAAGTATTCTCCATCCACCTGATTTTCGATAAAGAAATAACTGTTGCTCACGTTGGCCGCCTGGCTAGAGAAGGAAACCAACATCAGCACCCCAGCCAACTGGCAAATATTACGCCGTTTCATGTCAAACCCTTTCCTCATCGTTGTGCCAGAATGGTCTGCACGTTGCACACCACATCGCCGACCCACTTCACGCCCTTGGCCTTGGCCAAATCCAGATCGACCTCGCAAATGCCATGATCTGGCATGGTCAATGACACGCTCGGGTAGCGTTTATCAACGTCCATCTGGAAGGCGCCCGTCGCATCCGTAATGGTTTTACCGATGTGGTTACGCACAGCGGCATTGGCGATCGCCCGGCCATTCTCCATGGTCATCCGGCCGAACACCGTCACTAACTGTTTCACTTCCGGCTCATAAACGGCGACGTTGCCCGGATACAGCGTGACGTTGCGGGTGCGCCCCTTGACGATGTCAAAGCTGTCCATCGAGTTTTTGTCGTTCATCAGTTCAACCTTGTAGCTTGAGTACGGCGGCAACGGGATAAAGTTATTCGCACCGCTCAGCGGATAGCTGCGGCCATCGATCTGAGCCGACAGCACCGCATCGTCGATGAAGCCGGTTTTTACCAACACCCCGGACTTCTCCTGAATACCGCTGGCGGCGAAGTTCTTATCGCTGTAGGCCACCGCACCGCGCGCAGTCAGGTTGCCATTGAGGCGATTGTTGTCCGGCCGTGAGAGCGACAACGTGCCCACACTGTATTTGGTATCGAAGGCGGCATAGCCAGAGGCCGAATAAGCGCTGTCACCGTTGTGCTTATCCTTGACCAGCTTGGCCAGGTTGAAACCGGCAGAGGTAAACGCCGAGTCATCGAAGCTCTTGTTGGCAGCCAGATTGGCCCGCACGTTGCCATTGTTGGAAGACACACCGGTGCTTAACCAGGCGGCCAGCGGCAACGAGAAGTCCAGCGAGATATAGCGCTGGTTGGTGCTGTTGGACTGGTAATCATAGCGATAACGCTGGATACCGGCGCGTAGGTTGACCGTGCCATAACGCCCGGAGAACAGCGCCGTGGAGTATTCCAGGTTGTTAGAGGTGCTGCGATCGCGCTTATCTACCGTGCGGCTCAGCGTAAGCTGACCACCACGTTCAAAGAACCGGCTCAGGCTAAGGGTGCCGCCATAGGAATAGCTGTCCGACTCATAGACCGGCAACCCCTTACCGATATGGCTCTTTTCCCGGTTGGCCCACACGCTGCCGAAGCCTTTCGGTAGCATCAGGCTGGCGCTTAAAATATTGCGGTAACGCCCGCCCTGTGACAGCAACCCCTGCCAGCCCAAGCTCGCGAACTGGTTCACGTTGAGGTTAACCGAGGTTTCATTCACCACCTTCTTGTCGAAGGTATAGGTCGAGGTTTGCACTGCCAGGCCAAATATCGCCGGAACCGAGGCGATCTTGAGAATTTCCGGGATCGACATCGCCGCCGACGCCCCAGCCAGATAGGTTTCGTTGGTGGTGCTGTCGTTGGTGCGGTTATTGCGGTTGTCGTAATTAACATATCCGCCATATAGCTGCCAGTTCAGTTCTTGCGCCACGCCATTATTGCCAGAAAAGGCTTTGTTGATTGTCTGGCGCATACGCGACTGGGTTTTGCCGTCGATCACCACTTCGACATCAACGTCATAAATCCCATACGGCAGGCGGCTGGTATCGACCTCAAAGCTGCCCATCGGGAAGTTCTGGATGTTCAACAGACGCCCCTGCCGGTAGATATGGACTTCACCCGCGCTAGGTAAGAATACGGTAATTGGCGTTAGCGAATATTGGGTATTCTGGATCTTGGTAGCGGACTTATTGCCATAAGTGACGCCATACACCTTGCTGGAGTTAAGTGCCGACAGGCTCCCCAACGATTGCAGGTTCCAGGTGTCAACCAAGCCAAATGCCAGACGGCGCCCGCTCATATCCCGTTCATACATGGCACGGTAAAGCTGAGAATCCTGTTGAGACTCCCCAATACCGTAAAACGAGCCGTTCACATTGAAATGATGCTCCGCGAAGCCAAAGGTATTATCCAGGGTCAAATAGTTATTCGAGGTGTTCTCACCCTTTTTTAACTGCGAGCGGTAAACACCGAGATCGTAATTCAGCACCGAACTGAAATGCGGCACCGAAGAGATCCCCAGCAAACTCGTTCGTGGGATAATGGAAGTCCCCAAGCTTTTTTCACTCACGTCCAGCGTCAGTACAAATGAACGGATATTCAGGTTCAGATCGGCATCGGACGAAACGGCAATATGGGTATTTTGATCAAAGAAACGATCTTTCAGACCGCGGATCAATGTCTGGGTCGTCTCCGCCAAGGTTGCCCCTTCAGACTCTTCCGCCAGCGTAATATCTCTTATCATCAGGCGGCCTTTTTCCAGCACCACCAGCGCATCCGCTACCTTTTGTTTTTCTTGTTGATCGCCGCCTTTGTAACGTAGCAGTACAGGAATGGTCATACCTTCGGTCAGCGCCTGACCAAATACCCCCGGGATAAGATAATTTCCTAAACGAACATCCTGTAGGTTTCTGGCGTTAGCCTGCATAGACATCAGAGCCGCAGCGATACATAGCGCTACGGCCTTGGTTCTTGTCCTTAAGATGAAATTATTACCCATTTGCTTCCCCAAATAGCTTCCCTACTCCACACCTGGAAAACACGTACGATGCAGGCAATGGGTAAAGAGGCTATTTCACGTTGATATAATCTTCGTTGTGCCAAATGCCAACGCTGAGTTTTTGATTATTGATATCAACAAATTTCAAATGCACGCCGAGTCCTGGCATGACGTAATAACGCTCACGGCATCCTTTCGTTTTCTCTTCACTGGTTTGTGCCTGCTTACAGGGGCCAAATGCCACCACGCGGAAAGAGCTGTTACCGGTGTTATACGCAACACCATCTCGGTACTGATAATCGAACTTGTCCCTCCGTGGTGTGACGACCATAATGGTACTTATGGTTGCCGAGGTGGTTGCCGAAGCGGCTTTTTTGGTCTTTGACAGCCCCTCTTCGGTAACCGGATTATCATTCCAGATTAAACGGTAATAACGCTCCTTATCGTCCTTCGGCCCGGAATAGAAAACGCGGAAAACATCTTTACCTTTGCCTGGCAAAATCAGGTTGGATGGCGTGGCCATTATTTCCTGCTTGCTCTCCATTGGGATCACTTTGCCACCTTCCATCGGGGAGGAAATACGCTCGACCCTCAGGCTGACCAGACGGGCATCATCCACAGTATTAATCACCTCCTTGGCGATAACGCTCTGGCCAGGGGAAATGATTGATGTAATCTCGCCAACGTTAATTGCACCGGCGTGAGTACAATAAAATAGTGCTGAGCACATCAGCGTAGGAAACCATCTGTTCATCATGCGTTCCATAAGGACCGGGGCTATTCACCCCGATCCTGACTACGTTAAGACAACAAAATCGCTTACAGGGTGGAGAAAGTACCGTCCCAGGTCGCTGTGAATTCAACGTTTACGTTGCCATCCCAGTAACCGTCGGTCAGGTCTTTGAATGCAGTGTCAGTACCGGCAACGGTTGCTTTAGCGATCTCAAAGGCGAACACGCCCTGAGTGCTGGTACGGTTAGCACCAGCATAAGCGCCTGGTACGGCCAGTGCAGACAGACCTGCGCTGATACCTGCAGAAGTATCGATCATCACCATCTCGCTGCTTTCAGACAGTGCTTTGCCGTTCCACTTAACGCCAACGGTCAGTGCAGAGTCATCGCTTGCGCGGCTCAGGGTGTTGGAGATGATTTTAGAGGTCAGTTTGAAATCACTCGCGCCAGACTGGCCAGCGATGGTGATATCGAACGCGCCGTCTTGAGAGTTAAAACGCTCCAGACCTTCTGCGTAATTAAAGGTCAGTGACTTTATCGGGGTAACAACCAGCATACTGCTGGTATCTTTAATAGCTTTTGCATCCCAAGACGCTGTCGCGTTCGCAGTACGAGTGTCCGCATTAGCCAGATTAATTGTTCCCAACGCTGAAGCTGCAATCAAAGCCAGAGCTAACTTCTTCATAAAATTTCTTCCTTTATTTATATCAATTAATTTCCCGCCAATATTTACTGGCGTGGCACAATAAATGCGACACAAGGGCGCATTCGAAAACCAACATTTTCGAAAAGGTCCTACGGCAATTAAATAATGAAAATCCTGCGATATACAATCACCGCATATTTTATTTCCTTTAGATAACCCTATGACAATAGGTAGTTATAGTTTATCTAACAGAGTGATAGGCACGAGTGAAGATATCATTCATTTTAGTCAACCCCATTTTGCCCAAAATATTATGGCGCAGGGCATAAACTGTTTTAGGACTAAGACGCAACCTGTTGGCGAGATCGCCCACGGTGACACCATGGATCAGAGTGCGTAATAAACATATCTCACGCGAAGACAGCCTGACTTGCGATGTTGAAGAAACCCGCTCTCCGGCAATAACATGATCGATTTTAGCAAAAATGTCACTGGATGCCCCCGTTCTCTGGATCACAGAATCAACCTGCCGAAACATGCTCTTATAGTAATTTGCCAAGGGTAACAGGTAACTATCGGTGACCAGCACAATGCGATTACAAGCAGAATACATTAGCCAGTCCTGCTCCAGAAAAAGGCGCAGGTTAGCCAATTGAAAGTCAATAAATACGACTTTTAGCTGCTCTGGGGAAGTATTAACTGAGTCACAGTAGCCTACGATACCTTCACGGAAATACTTATTGGTATCTGGCCAGGTTAAAGGTCTTTTGGAGCGAGCACCGCTCTGTGGTGGATACCCACAATCTAATATCTTTAGCATAAGACTCCCTTCCTTTCTTCATCATTTACCAACTCCATTACGCCGTTGGATGAGCAGAATACCATTTACTGAAACTAAGTTATTTCTTAATTTCCAAAACAATATTAATGGCTAAAAACAATTATTCAAAATCGGTTAAAACGATCGCGAATGACCATATTCATCGATAATACCTATCAAGTTGTTATTATTCATTCTGAAGATTCCTAGGATTAACAGTATATATTTTAGTTTAAAACGTTAATTAGGAAGCTCTCAACGGACTAAGAATATTCTTCAATAATCCACGCATCACAAATAAGCTTTTTCTTAAAAAATGCTGACACAGCAGTAGATAAAGGGTATTAACGGACAAATAATACGCAAGGATGATCAAGAACATTTCCATAAAAGGAGCGCTATAACGTGTTGCTTAGCTCATGAATCAGAATAGTCTCACCCTCTCCCGTTTACCAGACACGACAATGCAACATAATGGCAACGGAATGACCATTTAATGAGCGATTTAAGGGTGTTTATTTGTGATTCTCATCACTTTTTCTTTGAAAAAAATCCGTTTTATCTCATGAGAACCCGTCTGAGAGCGGTTTCAAGGCCTCCAGCCCACTGCTGAGACCTCAATTTTTAGCTATCGGTGAAGATCAAGCTTCGGATTACCGTGACAACAATCTATTGAGCAACACAATGATCTCACCCGACAAGAGATGCCTGAGGCCTCCTCCACTCGGGAACAAGGAAAAATCAACGGCTGGCCGCATAGCACAGCTCCCCTTCGGCACGAGCCAGCCCCACCTGCTTTTGTAGATACAGAATGTATCCAGAGAAGTCCTGCATGAAGAATCTGTTCCACCCAATGATATCAACAGCTCGATTAGCGTCTTATAGCAGGCTGTAAACGGCAATAATGCGGACTCAATATGATTATATTGAGGTCTTACAAGCGTTTTTCGTTATAAAAGCAGGCCCAAGACTGATCAAATAATGATCAAATGGTGGTAAGTTACCAACGCAACTCTGAGTATCCCCTCAGATAATGCCAAGAGTTAGCAGCAAGAATATCAATGCAGATACCATGCCGCTGCAATGATCAACGTAAGGCAATACTAATCCTAGACCGGATAATGGTGATAGATAGCCAAAATCCAGCATAGAGCGCTTGCCTCAACCAAGAAAATGGCTTTAAGATAATGGCAGTAAAAATTTCCCTGGTGTTGGCCAATGTGGCAACCTGACCCAACGAGGTCAGGTTTTTTTTTACTATTTTGTCGAAAATCGCCGGCAAGCCAGTATATTATCTGGTGTTCAATAACGGTTAGGCTAGACTATTGTCCCACAAGTTATGTTAGTAGCGTTATTATTTCAGGCTGAGGTAATTTGATGTCTACATTATTTTCTGCTAGCCACGATGAAAAAAATGCATTTAAAAACCATCTGGATAAAGAAATAGCGGAATTTGGCGATTTCAAATACGCCTATATGATACTTAACAAGAAAGACCTTATGGAGACAGTGATAACCTCCAGCTACCCAAGCCAATGGATTGATATCTATAAAGAAAGGAACTACCAATGCATCGATCCCGTGGTGCTCTGCGCCCTGCAAAGAGTCTCGCCATTTCCCTGGGATGAAAGCACGCCAATAAATCCAAGTCTAAAGCCCTCAGATATATTCAGCCATGCAAAGAACTATAATATTACCACTGGCTATACCTTTGTATTGCATGACCACGATCATAATTTGGCGATGCTGACGCTAACGATTAATGATAACAAAGCCATCGATATAGAGGGCCAAATACACCCTAACAAAGCCCGTTTGCAGATGCTGCTGGCTAACGTCCACGAAAGGATCACCACCCGGCACCGGGAAACCTCACGAAATAATCGCGATAACTCCAGCGTAGAAAAAGATCCCCTGACAACGCGGGAGAACGAAGTGCTCTATTGGGCCAGCATGGGTAAAACCTACCAGGAAATTGCCATTATTTTAGACGTGAAGATCCGTACGATAAAATTCCATATCGGCAATATTGTGAAAAAGATGGGGGTGACCAATGCCAGACATGCCATCAGGCTGAGGGCCGAATGGCAGCTTGTCAAACCGATCACGCGTTGAAATAAAGACTTCCGCTGCCCCTGTAAGAAAGTCAGTAAGGTGGAGGCTGAACGGCTGATGCTTGCCTAGAAGCTGTTGAATCCCTTTCGTTTTGCGAGCATGAAACTACTGGTTTCAGCAGACGTGAACGGCAGCCAGATGGTCAAGCGGCTGTTCTGGGATTTTGCCGGCAAGGCGATTTGGCTTCCCAAGAGTGCCGAACATTATCCTTTGGATAGGTTTGTGGAGTGGCACCGGGGGCAGGCATTTAAGGGATGAGAGAATACCCACGCAGCTTTCACCCCAAATACCGATACCCCATCCCATGCACGGTGCGGATCAACACCGGACTATTCGCATCAAGCTCAATGGTCTTGCGTAGCTTGGAGATATGCTGGTCCAACGTGCGGCTGTTAGGCAGAAAGTCATAACCCCAGGCAGCATCGAACAGCATCTCGCGCGTGACGACCTTATTCTTGTGCTGATAGAGACACTCCAGGATTTTCACCTCGCGCAGTGAAAGCTCCAGCCGCGCCGCTTGGCGCAGAGCGCACAGCTCATTGGGGTACACGGTTAAATCACCAAAGCAAAAACTGGCATCTGGCTGCGCGGTTTTGCTGCGCAGGCAACGCCTGGCGATAGTTTTGATCCTGGCACGGATCTCGTGAATGCCAAACGGCTTGCTGATGTAATCATCTGCTCCCAGTTCCAACCCGACCACCCGGTCGATCTCTTCATCCTTGGCGGACAAAAAGATAATCGGGATCTGCTCATCCTGTTTGCGGATCTCTCGGCATACCGCGTAACCATCCAGCTCCGGCATCATGATATCGAGGATGATAAAATCCGGTTTTTCCTGCTGATACATCTCCAGCGCCACTTTGCCATTCTCTGCAGCGATCAGGCTGTAACCCTCGCGGGAGAGTGCTTCTACCAATCCCTGGCGAATGTTCGTATCGTCTTCAACGACCAGTATTTTCATCATGACTCCCTGTGGTTGATGCTATTAGCGGTGATGTTCGATTATCGCCTGCGGTGGTGTGTTTTCCCCTCACCCCAACCCTCTCCCACAGGGAGAGGGAGCGGGTACGGTGCCGGAATCAGGTGCAGTAGCCCGTTTGTTGTCGTTAGTTATTCGATGGTATTGCGCGCGCCAGCCGCAAGGTGAAGCGCACCCCAGGCGACTGCGGTGCAACCAGGATCTCCCCGCCCAGACTGTGTGCCAGCTGCTGGGCAATCGTCAGGCCAATGCCGGTGCCCGAAACGCCCTCGGTAATGCCTGACTTCACCCGGTAGAAGGGCAGGAAAATCATCCTGAGCTCTTTCTCGGCGATACCGGCACCATAATCCCGCACGTGAATATCGACATAATCTGCACTGCACGCCACCAGCATATCGACCTGTTTACCGGTAGTGGCGTACTTCTCTGCGTTGCTCAGCAGGTTATTGATTATCTGCGTCAGGCGATCGATATCACTCTGCACCACCACGCTTTCGCCTAACGAGAGTGAGATCGCCATCCCCTTGGCCTGATATGACGGCATGAAAGTCTGCGCAATCTTCGTCAGCAGCGGGTTGAGATCAATGGGCTGAATGTGCAGCTTCGGCTCACGGGTAAAACTCAAAATGTTCTGGATCAGGCGCGATAAGCGCTGGCTCTCGCCGATAATCACGTCCAGATAGCGCAACCCTTCATCGTGCTGTTCGTCCAGCTCCTCTTTCAGCAACTCGGCATACAGCGTGATATTGGTCAGCGGCGTTTTCAGCTCGTGGGACACCTGGCTGACAAAACCCACCTGCTGGCGCGCCAGCCGTGCCGTCTGGGTGTATTCCCGGTAGAGACGGAAAATGATCAAACCCATGATGGCCAACATTAGCAGAATAAACGCCCCGCCCCACAGATAGACCGCCGTAGTGCTGACCGCTTTGCCGTAATAACTCACCTGCCAGCCAGTAAGTGGATAAGGCAGGCTTTGCTCGGCTAGGGGTTGAAGGTTTCCCAGGGTGACGTATGGGTTGCTTTGGTACAGCAGGCGTCCGTTCTCTACCAGCACCAGCGTGTCGCTACCAAAATCGACGTTGACCGTATTAATCACGTCCGACAACAGCTTGATATAAGGAACCCGATATCCGATGGTATCGCTGCCGATAGTGCGCCAGTAAATCAGCAACGGCTCCTGCACCTCGCCGGTGATATACCAGCCGGATTGTGGGACAGCCATTTCGCTTTTTACGCTGTGGCCGTAAAGCAAGGAAGGATCGTTCACCAGCGGCGTGATGGCCTGAACCCAGGCGAGTTCTTTTTGGCTCAGCGGGCCGTTTTCGTTGGGATATAACAACCGATTTTTCTGCAGGACAAACACGCCATCAATGTCGTGATCTTTCTCGACCAGCTCCTTGAGCGCCTGTTCGTTGGGTTGAATGTAGTCGGTGATCGCGTCCAGCCGCGTCGCTTTCTGCCGCAGAATATCCATGACGCTGTCGCTGGCCTGAACGGCGCGCGTTTGTGCCATGGTCTGGGATTGGTAATGGCGTAACAACACTTCGTGCTCAAGGGTGCGCACTCCCAGATAGGCGATCAGGCTGAAGACCGCCACGGTGATGATGATAAAAACCGTTAAACTTCTGGAAGTACGCTGGCTCATTTGGCTCCCTGCTACTGGTTCTTCTGGGTTTTGATGTTGTAGTTCTGTTCTTTCACTGCCTTACGGGTCGATTCCTTGCTGTCGCTCTCCATTTTACCCATCAGGTCTTTGTTCTTCTGCGCGCTGGCTTCGGCTTTTTGTCTGGCTGGCGCGGCACTGACGGGTAGGCTTTCCAAGGCTGCCGCGTTAGCGCTAAACACCTGCTTGGCCTCTTCCATTTTGCCTGCATCCATCAGCTCTACCGCGCGCTCATTTTCAATCGCTGCTTTCTGAATGGCCGAATCCACCAACACCTCATCAACCTGCGCGGCGCTCACGTCCTTAGCGGACTGGCTATAACGTACCACCACCTTTTCATTGAAGGTATCGACCTGCTTGGTACTCAGGTTGGCGTAACGCACGTTAACATCGGCCAGCGGTTTGCTCTGGGCGTTGCTGCCCTTGGCCGGGATCACTTCCAGCAGAACATATTTTTCCTGATTGGAATACAGCTGGTTCAGTTTTACGGTGACCGTATTGCCGCTGATGCTGCCATCACGCCCCAGCAGGCGAACCGGCGTAACCTTATCGGCGGTTTTGATCACCACCACCACATCCTGTGCCACCACGGACATGGCGTCGTTAAACTCGTGGGCGAAGGTCTTTTCCAAATCGCTGGATTGCTCAACAAAGGCATGGTTTCCATCGCTATAGCCAGCAATGGTGGTCATCAGATCTTCGTTGTAACCATCACCAATGCCAATGGTGGTAATGGCGATACCTTTCTTGGCCGCCAATTTGGCCAGCTCGGCCAGTTCACTGTTGGAGGTTGGCCCCACGTTGGCCTGCCCGTCGGAAAGCAGAACAATGCGATTAACCTGCTCTTTATCCAGATGCTTGCTCACCTGATCGATGCCCTTGCTCACCCCGGCAAACAGCGCCGTCATCCCACGCGGTTCAATACTTTTGTTAATTTTATTAATCAGTTCTTTGGTATCTTTGACCTTGGTCGCCGGGATCACCACCTCAACCCCGGAGTCATAGGCAACGACCGAAAGCGTGTCATTACCGTTAAGCATGTTAACAGCGGCGATCGCCGCCTTTCTGGCGTTTTCGATGCGATCGCCACTCATTGAGGTGGAGCGGTCGATGACCAACGCCAGATTGATCGGGCTGCGTTTTTCCTGCGGCAGCGGATAGCCCACCAACGAGATTTTCAGGTAGTTTTTATCCTGGGTATTTTCCAACACCACGGGCGAGGCAACTTCAGACTTGACGACGACCTTGGGGGCCGCCGGGGCTGCGCTAGCACTCCAAGGCAGCACAGACAGGGTGAATAACGCAAAAATACATTTCAGATCCATGGGGAAGCTCCTTGTCAAAAGAATCACATCCATTCTTGCCCGTCTCGGCCAGCGAGTTGTCTGTTATCTGTATAAAGATGTAAAAAATGGGTAAAAGTTGCCGGTGCTTGCAGATCCCTCCGCTTCGCATGCGCTAAGAAACATATCACTTTTAAGCCCGGAGTGCCGCCTAAAACACCTTTCCCAGCACCGGCTAAAAACCAGTTAATTCCTATAATAAGGTTACGTAAATCTATTAAAAAGCATTATCATTCCTCTGTACCGGCATGCTCTTAATGAAACTTCACTGATGTTACCGGATGAACTTATCTCTATATATTCATTCACAGGTGACATTATGTTTAATATTTACAGCGTTAACTATGCTTCAATGAGCAATGAGAAATCTGAAGATCTCTTTATGTTAAGAAAAAATACCTTTAAAGACAGACTGCAATGGGCAGTCGACTGTTCGGATGGCAAGGAGGTCGATCAGTTTGACAATGACAAGACCAACTATATTTTTGGCGTGGAGAACGGCATGATTATATGTGGAACCAGGATGATAGATATGAAATACAATAATATGTTGAACAGTACATTTTCCTCATTCTTTAACAATGTCAACATTCCAGAAGGCAACTACATTGAATCCACGCGTTTCTTCGTGGATAAAGAAAGAACCCATTCGCTGTTAGGCCGTAAGTTTCCCGTCACTATGGCTTTGTTTCTCTCACTGATTAACTATGCGCAACAACATCATTATGATGGCATTCTTGCCGTTGCCAGCCATGCGATGATGCACATCATCAGAACCTCGGGTTGGAATGTCACCGTGTTGGAAACCGGTGTTTCCGAGAAAGATGAGCCGGTCTATCTGTTGCTCGGCCATGTCGATTCTGAGAGCCAGAGGAAGCTAAAAGCCAAGATATTCAGCAAGCACAGCGCAGCGGACGAAACCAGGTTGAACGACTGGCCGCTGGCGGCTGAGCCTTCTTTGTAATCAACTAACCGGTTTAATCAGTTGAAGTTCCACACCTAGACGTATTGCATGCCGGGCATTTGCGACTCCCAGCTTTTTGACGATGTTGGACATATGAAACTTGACCGTACGCGTAGTGATCCCGAGGATCATCCCCGTCTCCTGATAGGTTTTGCCCACGCTGGCCCAGTAGAGGATTTCGTTTTCCCGTTCGGTAAATTGGGCACTTTTTTCCGAGCGAGAGGCGTTTTTTTCCGACAGCGAATTCAGGGTTAGGTAGATCTCATGCACTGACGCCAGTAAAACAGAAATATCACCTTTATTCTTGATCAGCGTTTGGGTTAATTCCGCTCTGGTTTCAGGAGCAAGAATAAAAGATAAGGTGACCAGGTTATTATTATAATCATGCAATACAAACGTATAGCCGTTATTCAGCCCAAATTTCCTGGCCCGCTCGAAGAGTTCGGAAAAATGAAAACCTCCGCCCGTCATCAGATTTTCATCCCAGGAAAAAGGCGTTAACCGGTTTAGCGCGGTGATCACCACCGGATCGGTATACTGTAAACCATTGGCTTTATAATGTTCTACCCATTCCCCCGGATAGTTGGTTACCCCAAAGATACAGGACATATCTTTTTTCGATAACACCACATACGCCCAGATGAATTCCCCGAGATCGTTTAATGTCGCTTCGAGGTGCGTTTTGATAATGTTACTAATATGTTCTTCGTTGTCCATTAACTGCTCGCCCCCGACAGCTTAGAATAATTCACACGTGACCGAATATAACAGATAAGGGCGTTGGTACGAAAGCACAGGGTTTCACACGGCAGGCCCCACGGCCACACGTACGTCTATAATCGGATGACTGTCTATGCAATCGCGTTTACCATGAGAATGCAGCTGCGGCCGGGCGGCGCAGCTACTGTGGGTGTCGTTTTCCGCCCCTTGGTTTACACCAGGTGCACACAAATCCTACCAAGTAGGGGCTGGCCGGGATTTATACTGAATCCCCGCGCTAGATACACAGATAAGTTAAAAATCTGTGTCCTTTCCGTCGACGCCGCCGCAGATACTGCCGACGGTACGGTGCCACCTTTTTTAACAGAATCCTCCAGGGTATCAGTCCCAGGAGATGATTAATACTTTCGATCCCTGATACACATCCGGGATTGCGGCTGTTGTATTGATGTCGCTGATCAGAGGTACCGCAGCGTTCGGATTTGCTTTCACGCGTACAGAACTATGGCCATTCGCGCCAACATACAAGGTGGACGCGATTTGTCCTTTTCCCCCTCGCAGAGGTAGGGAACTGTCGTCTATCGACACGGTTAGGTTTGTTTCTTGTGAACATGATACATCGACAGATCTTCCGCTGGTGGACCGTATGTATCCAGTTGGTGACGGAGGGTGGATCATGGGCTGGGGGGCATGCACATAGCAGTAGGTCTGCGGGTTCAGGGGTTGCAGTTTACAACCAGCATATCCGGTAGCCCACGAGTATACGTTCGAGTTGATGTCGGTGCGAATTTCAAACGAAAATAGGCATACAGGTACGGGGGACACAATCGAGTGGACACCAGCATATGGCATTGGATAAGACGGGATATTGTACAAGATAGAGTTCAGGTACTCATTCATATGGTCCGGTCCGATTGTGACGCCGAAGCAGCTACTACCCCGCCCTCTATATGAGTTGTCAACGAGTAAGTAAGAAGAGCCATGCTCCGGGCCGGATATGTAAGCATATATCTTACAATAAGCTGGTCCCGGTTGCGCTGTCCACGAACCTCCGCCGCCGAGGGTTTGCGGTGTAGCAGTAATTGTTTGTGCGGGAGGTATGACATATCCCGGAGATAATACCGCCGTGTTACTGTGTGAGTAGTCCGGGAGTGCAAGCATTGCAGCCAGTGGTAAATAATACAATCTGATGTCTACGGATATGGTCATATTGCCCTCTAGTATCAGTTCATCGCCGAAGCAGGCCGTTGGCCCATCTAGTCCAGCGTACGTCATACGCCTGCACCCGTGCGTCGCAGTCTGCTGTTGACAGACCCCGCCGCCGGGCCTGCTCGTAAAGCCGCAGGCGCTGGACACGATAATTTTCTAATGCGCGGGGCGCTATGGTGGTTCCCTCAGGGGTAAACCACACGCCCAGCCAGTCAAAGCCTTGTTCAATTCTTCCCAATTGGGTTTTATCCGGGTGCGTTTCAAAGCCCGCCAGATTGAAATAATGGTGCAGTTGCTTAACACAGCGCCTTAGCTGCCAGCGCGTGCGGGCAAACAATACAAAGTCATCCATGTAGCGCAGATAAAACGTCCCTGCCTGTGCGGCAAAATCGCTGTCAACATGATGCAACAGACTTGCACCTATCAGCGGGCTGAGCGCGCAGCCGCGGCAGATGCCGTGCTGCGGGGTAAAAATCTCGCCCCCTTCTTCAACGCTGTAATGCACATACTGCTCAATCAGACCGGTGAGTACCGGATCCGCAACGTGCTGTTGCACCAGACTCAGCACCTGTGTCTTGCGGATATGGCGGTAATAGCCACGGATATCCGTTCGATAAACAAAGGCGTACTCCCCGGAGGTGAGTGCTCGCCAAACCTGAGCCACCGATTGCTGGCCGCCGCCACGCCCTTTCAGATGAACGCAGCGTTGATGAGTCGGCAGCAGATGTTCCACCTGCCAGGCCACCCATTTCAGCACCAGCGCATCTTGCGCACACCACTGCACCCAGCTGTTATCGTACCGGCGGTGAAGTTGCATCGGCTGCAGGCGGTAATTGCCACTGCATACCTGCCGGTATAGCGCTTCCCCGCGCTCTTGCCAATGAAACCGCAGATGCCAGATATCGGCATTGGGCGGCGCATGGCGTCGGCGCTTGTACAACCACAGATATGCTGCCAGCCAGTCGGATGCCGCCTTACTCATATTCCAGTCTAAAGGTGGCAATAGCGCTAAACGGCCCGCGCACTATTCGCCGCTGGGCAATCGCCTCTGGCTCCCCCTGCACATAGGCCAGCACCGTCAGAGTGTTATTGCCAGCAACCAGCCGGTATCCCTCACCGGCCTTGTTCAACGGCAAAGGTTGACCACCCTGGGTTTCCATACCGATTGCGATGCCGGAGGCCTTGCTGCCGCCGTCAATCGCCAGCAGCCCCTTAAGGCTCGGGTTTTCCGTGCCGCTGAAGGTCACCTTGACCGTTTTCCCCAGGCTCAGATCGCACTCCCCCAGGCGAATATCGAACGCCTGCCCGTGGGTGCGTTCATTGGCGTACAGGTATTTGTCGATCACCGTGCCAAAATCCAGGCGCACGTTCTCGTCCCCCGGCGCAATCACGCAGGGTTCGGCGACCAGTGCACCATGCAGGCGAACGTTGTCGGCCTGCACCTGCCCGCTAAACGCCAGAACCCCGGCGATCAGCACTGCATTAAGCTGTTGCCCACATCCGTTCATTGGTAAACCGCCTTCAGGGTGGCCGTGGCCTCGAACGCCCCTTCTTTTAACGTCGATCCTGGCCGTTTCACCGGCACCGCTTCCAGTTGTGGCGGGTTAGTCGGGTTGATGGCTATCGGCTTGTTCAGCTCGAAGGGAACGCCGTTTTGCCTGATCTGGATCGCCAGATCGGTGATATTGGTGATGACGCCCGCCTGGTCGTAAGTCGCCACTTTTCCGGCGATTTCCAGCGTCATCCGCCAGGCATTGGCATCGGGAACGCAGCTAATCTGGTAATTCATCGGCTGCAAATAGTTCACCCCATCCACCTTTTTAACCCCGACCCGGTTACCAAAATCGACATCAACATTGCCACCGTTATTAATGGTACAAGCCGGGGGCTCAACCAGGGTGCCGTAGAACTTCATGTTCTCCGCCGCCAGCCCTGGGGTGCTCAGCGCTCCGCAGGCCAGCAGCAAGACCATGCCTGAATAACCTTTCATCGGTATTCCACCTTCATCGTCGCGCCAGCGGAAAACGCCCCGCCGCTCAGCCTGGCACCACTGCGCTTCACCGGCACCGCCTCCAACGTTGGCTGATCAGGATAAGTAAAATTCAACCAACCGTTGATCGGCAGCCGCTTGCCGTTGTTCAGCAGCGCAATGCCAAAATCCGTTTTGTTGGTTTTCAATACCCCATTGTCAAACGCCGCCCCCTGACCATCAATCCGCATCCGCACCGCATTTGACGCACCGCCCTGGCATTTCAGCGTGTAGGTGATCGGCATTTTTTTGTACTCGCCGTCCACGCGGGTGGTCATCACGTCGTTGCCGAAGTTCACTTCAATCAGCTTGTTGTCGTTGACGTCACATGGCGGCGCCGTCAACGTGATTTTGACGGTCACCGTCGTGGTGGCCGTTTTCGCCATGGCCGGGAAGCTTCCGCCCCAGACCGTCAGCGCCAGGCACGCCGCAGACAACGCCGGCCCCAGCCTGCATAACATCGTTGTCTCCACATCACCCGCCTTAGTCATAATTGAGCCTGAAATCCACATGAGCCGAATAGGCCCCCGCCTGCAACGGCGCTCGGGTGCGCTCCAGCTTTACGACATAGTCCAGTTGATCCTGCCCCACAGCCAGCATCAACGGCGCACCTCGGCTCCCCAGGCGGATATCCCTGCCGAGTTGGTCCACCATGCGCAACGCCACGCCGGATGCCCCGCGCACCGCGATTAACTGCGGGTTATCCGCATCCGCCGGGGCGACAAAACTCAACGACACCGCCGGTTGATGAGCACTCCACAACAGATTGCCATTGCGCTCATCGCGGTTGTTCGCCGGGGTACGCAGGCAATCCTGCAAGCGCAACCGCACCGCCACCGGCGTGCCCTGCGCGCCAATCTGCGCCAGCCGGGCGGTGCCGGTTTCCCCCAACCATACATCCTGATAAGCCGAGGTCATCTCCAGGCGGCAGGCGCTTTCGGTCAGCGCACCACGCACATGCAACACCCCGTTAGCACCGTCAACGTTCCAGTTATCCGCCGCGCCAGCCTCAGGCATCAGCGCCAACATGCTGCCAATCACCACTGGCACCATCAGTGCCGCAGCCACCCTGGCCAACAGATATTGCCGCTCAGGGCAAGACAGGAAGCCGCTCCGTTGTTTTCGCTGTTGCATGTTCAGTTCCCTCTCTACACCCGGTTATCAGCTTGGCTTGACGGGCTTGGCCTTGCACTCGGCACCACCGCAGTTGAACTGCAATTGCGGGCGGCCGCCGTAGTCATTGACATAGGTCAGCACCGGCGCATTGCCCAGCGCTGCCACGCCGACGTTCAACATCTCTTTGCCTTTTGGCGCCACCATCACCGGTTCAAAGCCCTTGGCGCTGGCGCTCCCCGGTTTGCTGCTGGCATCCACAATGGTGATGTAATACGGCGTTGGGTTGTTCACCTGGTATTTGTCGCCCTGCCTGGTCAGCGTTAGCTGCTCCTGCCAAGGGGCCGCACCTTCGGTATTGCTCAGTGCTTTTGGCCGGTAAAACAGTTTGATCCGCGTTTGCAACGCCAGTTGCAGCGTGTTGGGCTTTTCACTCTTTGGCGGGATCTCACGCAGGTTGAAATAGAACAGCGTCTCGCGATCCTGCACCAACAGGTTGGCGGCCGGTAAGGCCTGCACCTTGATCTGGCTTTTTGCCCCCGGCTCCAGGCGCTGTAACGGCGGTAACACCGTCAAAGGCGTAGTGATTTTATTGCCCTGCGCATCTTCCACCCAGCCTTGCGCCAGGTATGGCAACTGCTTGTTTTCGTTGCTGATGGTCAGGCTGGTCGATTTTTCACCACCGTTAAACACCACCCGGGTGCGATCCAGCGCTATCGCGGCCTGGGCCTGCTGAAGGCCCAACACCCCGGCCAGCAAGCTGCCCGCCAACGAATAAAGGGATTGACTCATTAGGTTCATCATTAATTACTCACTTTCTTTAAATTCAATAAAAAAGCCGGGGAGGGGGAGAAACAGCTCCGGCCTGCCCCATGGCTAAATACGTTTCCGTCGTTATTCCGCCGTCTCCGCCGGCAGCAGGCGGCACGGCAACAACAGGTTGGCCAAATCGTCTTGCGGAATGTGCTCCGGCAATGTCAGCGCACACTGCGCCCGCCCGTCCCATCGCACGGTCATCTCCTCATTCGGGTTAATGCCGCTCAGGTACAGGCTGCCACCATCGTTAACAATGCCCACATCCTGCTGTTTGCGGTTTTTCACCGTGGCGCCAAACGGCGGCGTCGAACCGTCCGCCAGGCGGATCACCGCCATCGCTTTCTCACCGGCGATCACTTCAAATCGGCGATAACCAATCGCCCCTTCGGTCAGGGTGGCCTGCACCACTGAACGCGTCGCTTCGGCATTCTCCGGCAGCTTGTTAACATCAATGCTGATCCGGTTGCGGTAATAACTGCTGACATCCGTCACCACCGCCTTACCGAAGCGGTTGGTACGTGTCACCGCGCCATAGCCGCCAATGGGAATATCCGCCACGCCGCCGGTGTCCACCATCATGCGGGTACCGCCCATCATCCCAGACCTGTGCAGCGCCGCACCTTTCACGGTGGCGGTCGCCCCCCCTTGCAGTGATATCCCGGCCGACGAATAACGCCCTTCCTGGTAGCTGGCATTGGCATTTACCTGCGCCATATCGCCCTGATGGGTGTAATAAGCGCTCGCCAATGCACCGTTGCGTGAGATGCCGCTGCCCAGCTGATAGCTATCGCCGTTTTCCAGCCGATCGTAGTACCCCACCTGATGGGTGTTGTCGTTACGGTCATAGCTGCCGCTGTAGCTGACCGAGCCGTTGCTCCCCCACGGCATCGACAGCGAGAGGTACATGCCGTCGTCATTGACACCGTTATACTTATTGCGATACCCCGTCAGTGACAGGCTCAGGTTCCTGAACCGGCCAATATCAAAATTACGTGACAGCGTCAGGGTGTAACGATCGTTGGCCGCGCTGTCCCAGTAAGTCTGATGGTTGTAGTTCAGGTAGGCACTTAACCCGAGATCGCGTAAGTGCTGGCTGAAGCTGATGGTGTACATCTCCTTGCTGTTCTGGTTGCGCGTGCCATAGGTGCGCGCATCCAGGAATTCACTCATCGACATGTAGTTCCGCTCCGAGAAGCGGTAGCCGGCAAAGGTCACCTGGCTGTCGTACTCATCGAAGTTTTTCGAGTAGCTCAGCCGATAAGAACCACCTGTTAGGGTGGCGTCTTCCAACTGCGCCAAACGCGCCCGCGACTGGGTCACATCAAACGACAGTGCACCGAACATCATCAGATCCCGCCCGATACCGACCGCCAGGGCGTTGTAATCACCGCCCGCTACGCCGCCGCCGTACAGTGACCAGCCATTGCTGACGCCCCAGGAAAACTCGCCGGTCGCAAACAGCGGCCCGTTGGTGCTGTGTTTCCAGTCCGAAGGGCGGCCGCTCGCCAGTTTGTAGCGCACCGTCCCCGGCCGGGTCAGATACGGGATGCTGGCGGTATCGAGGCGGAATTCCTGTACGCTGCCGTCTTGTTCTTCAACCCGCACATCCAACTGCCCAGAGACCGCATCATTGATGTCCTGAATGCGGAACGGGCCGGACGCGACCTGGGTTTCATACAGCACACGCCCCTGCTGGCTGATCACCACCTTGGCGTTGGTGCGTGCTACCCCGGTAATCTCCGGGGCGTAACCGCGCAGGTTCGGCGGCAACATGCTGTCGTCGCTGATCAGGCTGGCACCGGTGAACCGGAAACTGTCAAAAATGTCGGAATACAGGAAGTTCTCCCCGACCGACAGCTTGGCCCCCAAACGCGGGACCGCGCGATAGGCGTAATAACGGCTCCAGTCCCAGTTCTGCTGCGTCGGCTGCCCGCGACCAGTTTGATGATCCAGCCGCGTTTGCCAGTCTGCCCGCAGCCGCCAGGCACCCAGATTGGCCCCCACCGTGCCGTTGCCGCTGAGGTTATATCCCTGCTGCCCCCGCTGCTGTTGCCGTTGGGCCTGCGCGTTGAGGTAATAATCCAACAGCAACCCTGGCACGCCCTCATCCCAACGCGACGGCGGATCCCAGTTGTCGGCGGCATATTCCAGATAGGCCTGAGGCAAACTAACAGTGAGGCTGGCGCTGCCCAAATCGGCACGCGCCGACGTGCCCGGCAGGCTATCCACCGATAGACACTCACCTTGATGCCACCAGGTCAGTTTTTCTTTCACGTCCGGTTTTAAGCCGAACTGTTCTACCATTGCCGGGCTGATGCACGCGGCGCTATCGTCAGCGTCCTGCTCCGCCGGGTAAAAAGTAACGGTTTGCTCAGGCAGTTCCTGCTTATTAACGCGCACCAACATCATATAATCGCCCGGCATGATATATCCGCCACGCGAGAACTGGCCCAGATCAATATTTTCGCGATCTTTTACATCCAGAACGTCGGTATTGAACTGCACCTCTTCCGCACTGGCGTAATACCCAAAAAGACCCAACGCGCAGGCAATACAAATCCCTACTGCACGAGGGCGGAAGGGTAATAAATTCCAGCTCGGCATTATCATGCTCATCAATCCCTTTCTTCTTATTTTTACGCCAGCGCTATCAATGAAAAACTTTGTATTTCCACGAACAGGAAATAAGTGACAGGCACATCTGGTGATTTAAAACCTAACGTTTTTCCGCGTTATTATCATCCAATCAGTAATAGTCCATTTTAAACCTAATGGTTGAGGTGTATTCTCCACTGCGTAATTGCTGTTGATTGCTGACCAGCCGCAGCGAATAATTTAGTGCTCTGTCACCTTCGGTAATATCAAGCAACGGCGTTGGATTGCCAGGTGATACGATATTTCCCTCGCTGTCGCTAAGCTGTAACGCAACGCCGCGAGCTTGCCCATCGACACCGAATAATCCATTATCCACCCGCCCATCGAATGTCACCTGAAAGCGTTGCCACTTCGCTAAATTTTCATCAATGCGTCCCAAAACACAATTAACCAAGCGAATACTGAATGGGCGAATAGCGCCTTGCCCATCACGTATAATTTGGCTCAATGGTGCTACTGACATATCAATAGTCTGATCGCGGCTATTGGTATCAATGGCGCAGGCCGTTTCAATTACGGCGCCTTGCATGTTAACCCGCCCCCAACCCGCCGCAGCCAGGCTGCTTTGCATTGGTAACAGCATTAACAGGCAAAACGCCGAATAAAGCATTTCTGGCTGTTTCATCTCATCATTCTCCCACGAGTCATTCTGGCAAGAATGTATGCGGGGCACAGCCCGCATACATGATTAATCCTGTCAACAAGCCAAATTATTTGTAGTTCAGAATGAAGTTAGCCACGCTCTGGAATTTACCTGGAATGATAGATTTATCATCGCCGCCGTCGCCTTTCAGATAAGCGCTGAAGGCCAGAGTCGCTTCAGAAGCACCGGCGCTGATCAGTTGGCCCGCGCTTGGTTTACCCAGTTCAATCAGGTTATTGCTGCCATCGGTAATTGCAATGCTGGCGCCTTTGGCATCACCGGTCATACCCAACAGGCCATTTTTGCCGGCCGCACCATCAAAAGTGGTGGTCACTGTTTTCGCGGTGTCCAGGCTGCATTTTTCCAGGCGAATTTCAAACGGCTTAGGGTCAGAGTTACCACCATTCAGCAGGGAAACGTTCGACACTGCGCCCAGATCAACGGTCTGATCAACAGACTTGGGATCAATTGAGCAAGGTGCATCAATAATAGAGCCAGTGAAGGTAACTTTACCATGTCCTTCATCTGCAGCCTGTGCGCCAGAAATAGTACCGAATGCCAAAACTGCGGCCATCATGATTTTATTCAATTTCATTTCAACTTTATCCTTTAAAGGGTCCATTCCCATTTGTGTGAAGTCGCCAATTATTCAGGTTCACACAACCGGCACATGAAAGAGGTTTACGCCTCTCTCTGCGTGCCATGTCATAGCTACCGGCAACTGGAAATATGATATGTCCAAAAAAAACAAAAAGCTAAAAAATCTAATTAATCTAAAAAAGTTGGATGAAAATTCCAAAATTAAATAAAATTAAGAAACAAATCAGCAGATAAATCCAAAACATGAAACCCAGTTAAAAACTAAAACTCCTTTAATTTCAACCCCATTTCAGGGAGGGGATAATTTTCTCAAAAGGAGTTGACTGTCAGTGTTGGCCTACCCTAGATTCTACTAATCTTGTTTCAAGACTAATCTTAGTATTGATTATTTTGATGTTTACACACCAGAATCAAATAGGTATCTTCATGAAATACATAATAAATCTAACACTGATTTTCGATCCGGAAAGTCGATTATTAATGCTGAGGAATAATACCCAACTAACGGTAGGGTTATCTAACCCGGCGACAAGATTGTTAAGCGAGTTGATAAAGAATAATAAAACTGAACTGACGCGTGAAATTCTGCTCAAGCATGTCTGGGAGGATTTTGGGTTTTCTCCGTCCGGCGCCACGTTGAGCAACCATATCAGCGAGTTGAGAAAAGCCTTTGAGGCACTTGGGATGAGTAAAGACATTCTGCTCACGGTGCCGCGCATAGGCTTTAAATTGGATGCGGAAATCCATCCAGAAACCAAGCTCGCCAAAGAATCGGCCTCTGCTGAACACATTGAACTTCAGCCGTCGAGTCAACCGGCAACGGTGGATAACGTTGCAGCGGCCGGTGTGAACATAAGCTCAAAAAAGCCATTACGCAGATTGAAAATTCCGGCATTGTCTCTGCTCTTTGTTCTGTGCGTCACCGCTGCAGCGGCGGCATGGATGACCCTAAGCAAGAATGAACAACCCGCGCTCATCGGGATCCAGGATAAATGCCATATCTATACTCTGAATGAAGGTAAGCATGAACCCGTACAATCTGATCGTGCACGAAAGATGCTGACCGATGAAGGGATCGATTGTACGCAGACCGATCTTGACATCTATTATATGGAAGCGCGTCCTACCAACGAATTTCATAAGATTTATTTTCTGTCAGTTTGCACCAAGAATAGCGATATGAACTATAAAAACTGCAATAACTTCAAACAGGTTGAGTAGGCTCACATGAATAGAATTATTATCAGTCTGTCCATCATCGTCCTCGTCATCCTGAGTGGCGCATTTCATTATTTCAGCCGCTCTAACTGGAAACCGTTTCGCTGTGATACTCATCTGAATTCGTACATAGCGACCAAAGAGGGTAAGAAACTTGAACTTAACCTGGATATGAACATCGTCACCGCCCATGAAGGCAGCAGCGAATTGCTCGCGCTAGGCTCCCTCAAAGGACTAGATAGTAATTATGTTATTGCCAGACGAATATTCGTCACCATGAAGCAATCTGACTTTAAGGGCTTTGCCAAAACCATGATCACCCGGGAAGAACGCCATCCCATAGATAATATGCCAGACGAAATCTGGCAACAATACGTGCTGCCAGAGGCACCAGGCGTCGCATTCTATATGGAAACAAAGCATTTAAATAATAATGCATATCTTATTAAAGGGTTGACCAACCCCTACTTTACTTGCGCAATAATATCGAATTAACTTATCAAAAAGGCTTAATCAACTGTCACTCACTGATTAAGCCTTTATTAATACCATCCTGCTAAAGTTAATTGAGGATCACCCCAGTTAACACCGCCTAATACGCTAATCATCAGAGCAAGTTACAGGATAAAAAACTGATAAATCACCATCAATCAAAGTATTAAACCAGATATGGCGATTAAAAGTCATTAACTTGAATGCAGAGCATCTTGTTGGTTAGCCTATTGCTGCCGCTGCATAGCCGGCTTTTATCCGGTGATTAATATAGTAACCCGTAGTGTAATACCGGAATCAGCCGATACGCGTGCAGATAAAAGCCAAGAGTCGTGACGTAAAAAATTGATGACTCAAACCAAAAAGCATAAACCAGGACGAAGAGAACATGAACAGCACGAACAATGCCATGATGATGGAAACATTGACCATCCGCATCATAGACGATGATAATTTTTTCATTGCAGGACTCATTATGGCCCTATCCAGCTATTTTAAAAATAAAAAGATCCGTTTTTACACCGGCCCTTCGAATGGAATAACTGCTGATATTATCTTTCAGGCCATTCGCTGCGGCACATTTATCACGCCAGCTTCCTCCTCAGGGGACTGTAGCCCGACGCTTTATTTTGCCATCGCAGATAGAAAAGATGCTCATCTACAGCACTTATACCGTGGTGTGGCGACGTCCAATATCTTATACCGGCACCAATCGGTGAGCACCGTTTTACAACTCATTGAGAACATCCTGCTTTCACATCAACCGCCGCCCGAAGACACGCAGCAAACAGCAAAAGTCTGTCTCCACGAGCCACTCACACGGCGTGAGCAAGAAGTGCTATATCACCTTAAGCAGGGTAAAGCGCATGCCAGCGTTGCACGTTGCATGGGTATCAAGGAGAAGACCATAAGCTCGCACAAACGCGCGGCAATGAAAAAATTGAATTTCAGACGCACTAGCGAGTTATTCCATTGGATGCTGCAGGGCGGTTTAACCCGTCACTAGCCAAGAAAAGCACATTGAACATGAGTTTTCCATCCCCTCTCCATATTACTGTCTCCTGTACCCATCTCAAATTGCGGTCAAATGGCCGTAATTTGAGAAACACAGCAGGCTGATTTTAAAGAGAATTTTTCGGGCGGCAAATTGACAAGTTTAAAGTAACGCCTATAAAAAACAGCAAGATTCCGAGTTGTGTATAAGGGACAGCTCCATATCGAGGAAATCTGCCAAGGTTTTTAGTGAGTATCAAAAGCGAACATTATTAATCATATTCAACTAACTAGATCTAGCCCTAAAAAAAATCCACGTCGGAACGTGGATTCAGTTTCATAACCAAGGCCAAGCATCTTTTACTCGAAGTAGACCTCGGGGTTATCCGCCAGCGAAACGAAATTCTTGGTATTTTTATCCAGCGTGCGGATCTCGCCACTTTCGATGTCGTACACCCAGCCGTGCAGGCGCAGGGCGTTGTCGCGCAGACCAACGGCAACGGACGGATGAGTCTTGATATTGTTGAGCTGGGCTATCACGTTCTCTTCAACCATAGCGTTAACTTTGTCGATTTCGCTATCCCAGGTTTTCTTCTCTACCACCGCTTTTGCCGCGTCCGCATAGTGCAGCCAGTGGGCAACAGCAGGCATCGGGTCAAGGCACTGGCAAGAAGCTATAGCCTTCATAGCACCACAGTTCGAGTGGCCGCAGATCACTATGTCAGTAACGCCTAGCGCCACAACCGCGTATTCGATGGTCGCCGACACCCCACCCGGCTCCGGGCCAAAGGAAGGGACGATGTTGCCAGCGTTACGGATAACGAAAAGCTGCCCCGGCTCTTGCTGGGTCACCAGCTCGGGTACCAGGCGGCTGTCAGAACACGAAATAAAAAGCGCTTTAGGGTTCTGGCTGGAGGCCAGGCTGCGGAAGAGTTCCTTACGCTGCGGGAAAATCTCTTTCTGGAAACTGAGAAAACCTTCAATAATATGTTGCATAGCACACTCTCTAGATCTGTAGTCTCGATAGTATGATAATCCTTGCAGGCTAAGCTGGAAAGCGGGCAAAACCTTAAGCTAGACGCCCCAGAGGTCCAGCGGAGTGCTTTTAGTATGAGTAGGCTATCTGCAAGGAACATAAGAGCCCAGGTAACACAGACGTTGCATAAATGGACGATGCAGATACGGGGCTAGTGAATACGTACAAATCCCCTTCCCTCCTTCGAAGCCATTTAAAAAGTGCTAATATTCTGGCGTTTTAAACTATTTTTAGTAAAAATATTAGTATCACACGTCATCCCCCTTGCTGCTTCATGTCAAAATTATGCTAATATTATGGTGTAATCTGTACTAAAAAGATAAAATATTGATATTATGGCTAAAAAAACAGCACCACTGCTTCCTACAACTAACCAGTTGCTGACTGATTTTGGTGAGCGGCTGAAGCTTGCGCGTCTTCGGCGCAAGCTGACGGCTAAACAGGTAGCAGAACGAGCTGGTATGTCGCCAATGACGCTACGTTCGCTTGAAGCCGGGGGAACAGGCGTAACGATAGGTGCATATCTATCTGTCATGCAGGTGTTAGGGCTTGAAAACGATCTAAATAAGTTGGCAGCCGAAGATCAACTAGGCCGCCAACTTCAGGATTCCCGGCTGATAAAGAAGGACATCGTTTTCACTTCCAAGGCAAAACCCAATAAAGCACCGGTAGACAAAAAGCCGCGCTCTGAGGCTGCCTACAGGTATGAAGGATCAGATAAGCAGGCAGCTACAACAACAAAAGCTGGCTCCGTAGCAAACAATACAGCCCACAAAGCGACAGGCACAACGTCGGCCGATCTGGCTGCCCTGCTGAAACCATTGAAGAAGTCAATCAAAGGGAGTTAACGATGGCGATGATTGGGGTATATGCAGACTGGGATGGAATGCGCGGGCCAAAGCGAGTTGGCTTGCTGCATAGCCGACAAACTCGTACGCGAGAGTTGTTTGAATTTCAGTATGACCCTCAAGCACTGACTGATCCCGACCTCAATCGTTTGCAACTTGATCCAGAAATTCTTTTATTCGAGGGTGCCCAGTACCCCACTCACCCACGGGATAAATTCGGTATATTTGGTGACTCCAGTCCCGATCGCTGGGGCCGAATACTGATGAAGCGTCGCCTTGAACGGGATATTCGTGCCGGTATCCAAGCTGAAGGAACCAGGCTATACGAATCAAATTATCTCTTGGGTGTACATGATCTTTATCGAGTAGGAGCTCTACGCTACAAGCTTAATGATGAAGGTGAATTTCTTGATAACCGAGCTGACGAAGCGGCACCTCCCTTTACCGAAATTCACGCTTTAGAAAGGGCAAGCCGCGCACTGGAAGATGATCCAGACAATACATCCCTACAGGGTCAGGAATGGTTGCGGATGCTCATTGCGCCAGGTGGCTCTCTAGGTGGGGCAAGGCCCAAAGCAAGTGTCGTGGACAAGCATGGCCATCTCTATATCGCAAAATTTCCCAGCACCAAAGATGATTACGATGTTGGCGGCTGGGAGATGGTAGCCAATGCTCTCGCCGTGGGTTGTGGGCTGAACGTCGCAACAGCTGAAGCGCATAAATATGCCAGCGATTACCACTGCTTTATGGTCCGTCGGTTCGACCGTACAGGATCCGGCCAGCGCCTTCATTTTGCTTCTGCCATGACAATGACCAGACATCAAGATGGTGATGATGCCTCTACAGGTGTCAGTTATCTTGAACTTGCAGACGTCCTGATAAGACATGGCGCACAAACAAAAACCGACCTGCAAGAACTCTGGTCAAGGATTGTTTTCAATATTCTTGTCTCTAACACCGATGATCACTTACGCAATCATGGTTTCATTTTGGTCCCTGGCAAAGGCTGGCGGCTTTCTGCAGCCTACGATATGAATCCCGTTCCCTGGTCTGACGGCCTAAAGCTTAATATCACCGAAGCAGATAATGCACTAGATCTCGAACTGGCACGCGAAGTCGCTGAATATTTCCGTTTGAGCTTGGCACAGGCCGATGAAATTATTGAAAACTTTATGGGGATCGTGGCTCAATGGAGGACAATTGCTGATGGTTTGGGACTACCTCTTCGGGAGCAGGAACGAATGTCTGAAGCATTTAGAGTTGCGAATGGATAACCCTAGCAAACATACGACACCTAGAGTACTGAGCACTGGTTAGCAATGAAATCACTGAGTTTTTCCGTTCAATCAATCCGGTGGCAAAGCAAATTGCAGACGTTCGTACGTAAACCCTAAGTTGATGTTGATTGAATCAGGTTGTCTGAAAAACCTCAAGGAGCCTTGCGGGGACTGGATTTCAGGCACAAAAAAAGCCGCTCGAATGCGACTTGATTTGCGTACTGACTAATGGTGCGAAGGCCGGACTCGCACATAATGATTAATCCTTTGATTTAAAAACAATAAAAAATAACATTTAGATAATGTACCAACATCAATACCAACACATTAAATCGTTGATTTTGGGACTCGAATCGGGGCAAAGGTTACCTGGAAGATGACAAACTTCAGCGATCCTCTCGGGTATGCCAAAGGTCAACAATATAAATAGTATCGCGCTGAATTTCATAGTGAACGTCATAATCATCAAACAAGATTTTTCTCACTTCTCGTGGTTCATATCTTGTCTGAGATACACCGATTCTTGGATGTTCGGCGAGCCCTGAGGTTCCTATGATCAAACGTTCTAATACGTTGTCAGCATGTTGCCGACTGTACTGACAGGCAAACCTATAAATACGCTCCAGATCATCCTGGGCCTTTTGGGTCCACTGTATTTCCATGGGTTACGATTTTTTCAGTTTGTTAGCGAAGTCAACCACATCCGCATGGCTAACCACCCTTCCCGCATCGACATCAGCAAGCCCTTTCAAAATCTGCTGATGCCGCCGTTCTCTCTCTTCAATCATGGCGGTCAACGCTTCTTTAATCACCCAGCTTTTGGATCTGTCCAGTTCAATAGCCAGGTTTTCAACCGCCGCAGCAAGCTCTGCAGGGATCTGAGCGCTGATCGTCTGTTTCGCGAGTTGTCTCATGAGCGTCACCTTTTAATAAAAGTTAATAACACTTATTAAAATAGCATGTTTGTATTCGCGTAACTACCTGCGGCGAAGACAATACCAGTAAGCGTACAGCGTGAGCCGTATTGACGGGGATATGTTATTCAGTTGGCAGTGTGACGCGCCACGGTAGCAGCTCGCTGACCCGGTTGACCGGCCAGTCTGCTATGACATCAAGGACATAGCTGAGGTAACGTTCTGGATCCACAACGTCCACGACTAGGCACCAAACCGGTATCCAGTATTCATTTACCCCACAAGCTGTTCATGAGATCATATAAGCAAACAACTTCTGGTATGGGGCTTTTCAGTCTAGATCGCTGGTCATCGGTTGAATGAATCATTGAAGACTCTGGTAACAGCAAAATCACCATTTATGTGCAGCCCCAAAATGCTGTATTTTTATACATAAAATATTTCATCATGGAAGTTGTAAGCTAAAGGCGCTCGCAAATGGCTGCATCTTGGACGTTGTGCAAATACTAATGAAGTGGAAATAAGATCTTGATACTCTTGTAGTAATTAATTTATGGGTATCTCTAAGTCTTTGAAAAGATGAGAAGAGTTAAATGAAGAAAGTATCTTGTGTCGATTTGTTTTGTGGTGCAGGTGGATTAACGCATGGCCTTGTACTTGAAGGCTTACCTGTAGTTGCAGGAATTGACATGGATCCGGCCTGCAAATTTCCTTATGAATCAAACAACAATGCCAAATTTATAGAACGGGATATAAGCAAAGTAACAACAACCGAATTAGATGCATTGTTTGGCGATGCTGACATCAAAATTCTCGCTGGCTGTGCGCCTTGTCAACCATTTTCTACCTATACACAACGTTATGAATCGGATGGTAAGGATGGTAAATGGGGGCTCCTGTATGAGTTTGCACGCCTAGCAGAAGGTACTCGCCCAGACGTGATCACGATGGAAAATGTTCCTACTGTGGCTAAACACCAAGTGTTCCACGACTTCGTCGAGGCATTGAAGTGTATTGGCTACAGCGTATGGTTTAGCATTGTTGATTGCACTCATTTCGGTGTCCCACAAACACGTAAGAGAATGGTTTTATTGGCATCACTCCATGGCGAGATAAAAATGTCTTCTCCAACGTGTACAAAACCCAAAACAGTAAGAGAAGCTATAGGCCATCTGCGCGCATTAAATGCTGGTGAAGCCGCTCCAGGAGATAAGCTGCATGTTACCTCCACATTGTCAGATAAGAATCTGGAGCGTATTAAGGCCTCAAAACCAGGAGGAACCTGGCGTGACTGGCCAGAACATCTTGTTGCCGATTGTCATCGAACAGAAAGTGGCAGAACTTACGCTAGTGTTTATGGCCGTATGGAATGGGACAAACCAGCACCAACCATGACAACGCAGTGCTATGGTTTTGGAAATGGTCGATTTGGGCATCCTGAACAGAACCGCGCAATCTCCCTGAGAGAAGCGGCAATTCTTCAGAGTTTTCCCCGTAACTATGCATTTATTCCCCATGATGGGCCAGTAAGTTTAAGGATTCTAGGGCGCTTAATCGGGAATGCAGTCCCTGTTGAACTTGGCCGAGCAATTGCACGCAGTATTAATTCACATCTTGCAAATGTGAATATGGTCACTGCTGGATGACAAATCTTTACTAATCATTGGGTTATATGAATTAGAGTCTGGAAACAATATGGAAATTTCTAATACACCTGATATCCGAGTACAGCGAACTATTCCAGAACCCGGTCAGTTGGTTGAGGTCCGTCGGCGTCAATGGATTGTTGTGGAAGTTACTTCATCTCAATTGTTACCTGCCTCAGCTCAACAGCACGCAGTAACTTTGTCATCTATTGATGAAGATGGTTTGGGGGAAGAACTTGAGGTTATTTGGGAAATTGAGGTAGGTGCCCAGATTATTGAGCGAGCTGGGCTGCCCACAATCAGTGGGCAAGACGACTCCAGCACTCTTAATGCTTTCCTTGACGCAGTGCGCTGGGGAGCTGCCACTAATGCTAACCGAGGCTTCCTGCAGGCCCCATTTCGCAGTGGCGTTAGTATAGAAGACTTCCAACTCGATCCGTTGGTGCGTGCAATTGATATGGCCCGTGTCAATCTCCTCATAGCCGATGATGTCGGTTTAGGTAAGACTATTGAGGCTGGATTAATCATTCAGGAAATGCTGCTTCGACATCGAGCCCGTACAGTCCTGATTATCTGCCCTGCGTCGCTACAGGAAAAGTGGCGAATGGAGATGCAGGAAAAGTTTGGACTGGAATTTCAAATCGTCGACACTCGCTACATCAAGCAATTACGCCGAGAACGCGGGATCCATGCCAACCCGTGGACATCGCATTCTCGACTGATCACATCCATGGATTGGGCCAAAAGTGGCGAAGGCTTGAGAGCTATGCGCGATGTGTTGCCCTTGTATAACAGCTACCCACGCAAGTTCGATCTATTGGTCATTGACGAAGCACATAATATCGCACCGGCTGCTGGGGCAAACTACGCATTAGAGAGTCAGAGAACGCGCTTCATCCGTTCAATCAGTCCTCACTTCCAGCACAGGTTATTTCTGACCGCTACGCCACATAATGGCTATACCGAATCCTTCACCTCACTTCTCGAACTTCTGGATGACCAACGTTTCGCTAGAAATATACTTCCCGACGATAAGCAGCTCAATCAAGTAATGATTCGTCGCCTCAAGAGCGATCTCGTCGATGCTAACGGCAATGTACTTTACGCCCAACGTAAGCTTGAAGTCTTACCGATTTTATACACTGCCAAAGAACGCGAAATTCACTCAAAACTCAATGACTACTGCAAGAGCCGAGAACTAGGTGCAGAGAAAACCGGTAGCACATTCGGAACTGCTTTCGTGAATCAGCTACTAAAAAAACGGCTCTTTTCCTCCCCTGCGGCCTTCGCATCAACACTTGAAAAACACATCGCTAGTCTGACTTATGGAAACCTGCGTAGTGATAATAGTCCGATGGACGACCGCATCTTGCGCAAAGCTATTCTTCGTGTTGATGAAGATTACGCTAACGACCAAGAGGTAGAGAACGCGCAATCTGAGGCTGTTGAAGAAGCTTCATGTCGAGCTCAGCCGCTCACGACCGACCAGCAACAAATGCTGAGTGAACTACGTAAATGGGCACAGATAGCCAGAAACCAAGTCGATTCCAAAGCTAAAGCCGTGCTCAGCTGGCTTGATACCAATCTGAAAACAAACGGTCATTGGAATGAACATCGGGTAATTCTGTTCACTGAATATCGCACTACCCTCCAGTGGATACACGAGATCCTAGCCAGCCATGGATTTGGTGGGGAGCGCCTCGCGATCCTCCATGGTGGTATAGCGCAGGACGAACGTGAGAAAGTAAAAGCAGCCTTCCAGACCGCTCCCAAAGACTCTGCCGTTCGTATTCTTCTTGCTACCGATGCAGCATCTGAAGGTATCGATCTGCAGAACCACTGTAACTGCTTAATCCATCTTGAGATCCCCTACAATCCCAATGTGATGGAGCAGCGCAATGGTCGTATTGACCGTCATGGTCAACGCCAGAAAGAGGTGTTGATCTGGCATCCTGTCGATGGCGATGAAAATAGCCAAGCTAGCATTGGAGGCCATAGTGGGGACATCATCCGAGCTCTACGTAAGCTCGAATCTATGCGATCAGACATGGGTAGTGTCAATCCGGTTATCGCGCCACAGATGTCGAAGCTGATTGAAGGATCTATCAGGGATTTTGATACTCGTATTGCAGAAGCTCGGATTGCCAAAACTAAACGATTCGTAAGCGCCGATCGTGAACTGAAAGAGCGGATAGCCCGGTTACATGACCGGCTACTATCCACTCAAAACGATTTCCATCTCACGCCAGAACATATCCTCATGGCTGTAAATACGGGACTTTCTTTGGCAGGCCGACCGCATTTGGAACCGTTTGCTCTTCCGGATGATCCAGCTGGTTCAACATTCAAAATGCCAGCATTGTCAGGATCCTGGGCTCGTTGCCTGGAGGGGCTACGCCATCCCTATACTCTACAAACTCGCCCTATCACCTTTGACCATACCGTGGCGAGAGGACGTGACGATGTCGTACTCGTTCATTTGAATCATCGACTGGTACAGATGTGTCTACGTCTGTTACGAGCAGAAGTATGGGCTCGCGATGACGTGAAGAAGTTGCATCGTGTTACTGTACGTTCGGTGCCCGACACACTAATTGATGGCCCTGCCGTAGTAGTTAGTTCAAGGCTGGTCATCACCGGAGGCAATTACCATCGCCTCCACGAAGAGTTGACAACAGCTGGAGGTTATCTTGGGGATAAATCCTTCCGCCGTGAAGAAGGGGTCAATAAAGTTCAGCTATGGCTAGATAATAGTAAGCCAATGACAGCTTCTGACTCACTATTTGATGACATCCGTATTCGTTTTGACCGTGCACAACACGCTATTCTACAGTCAGTGAACGCTAGGTCAAAAGACCGGCTCAAAGATTTGGCTAGTACCCTTCAGCTCAGTAAGAATCGAGAATTGACGGACATTAGCACAGTGCTTGATGAACTTGAAAAAACCATCTGTATCGAATTAAAAAAAGATCAACAACCTGAGCAATTTTCACTGTTCTTAGAGGATGAACGAACCCAGCTCAAACGTGACACCGCAGCTCTGAAAGCTCGCCTTTCACGTATTCCTGAAGAGCGTGAACAGGAGATCCAAGCCATCGAAACTCGCTACGCTAAACTCGACGATCGTACTTTTCCTGTTGCTGTTACCTTCCTAGTACCTGAATCTACTGTTCAGAGGGGGGAAGCATGAGTATGGCCAGCGTACACGATGATTGGCTCTCGCTAATCGACATTTCAGGCCCCTTCCTTGCCATACCTGTACTAACAGATGCATTCCCGCAGGGGCTGGAAGATCTAGACACCGCCAAACGCAAACGACTGCGCCAAGCTTACGATGAGTGGCGAGAAGCACTGGAACAAGAAGATTCTCAGTTCAATGAATTGCATTTCGCGTGGATCGAAGAAGTTCTTTCACGTGGCCTTGAGTTCGATGAGGACGGTAAAGGCGATGTCCTGAAGGGCACAGATTGGTGCACCGCCAACCTGAACACTGTTCTTTCTGACCATGGTGTAGCTCTGTCACCTAATCTAGCAATTGTCGACGAGCAGTGCGCGAACAAACCTTTGATGCTCATTCATACCTATGCACAAGACATCGATCTTGACGCAACGCTGAAGATGAACGGATGGGTCGCTACACCCGCAGACCGTATGGTTCAGCTGTGCCGTTCCTTAGGCTGTCGACTTGGCTTGGTGACCAATGGTGAACGCTGGATGCTGGTGGATGCTCCTGTGGGTGCAGTCACCAGTTTCGCTAGCTGGTATGCCCGACTTTGGAACCAGGAACCCATCACTCTACAGGCCTTCGTGCATCTACTTGGCATCCGCCGTTTCTTCGTCGATGAATCCGAACAACTACCCGCATTGTTCGACAGTTCTCTGAAATATCAGGATGAAGTAACCGATGCACTGGGAGAACAAGTACGTCGCGCTGTAGAAGTATTAATCCAGTCCCTTGATAAAGCTGATCAGGATCGCAATCGTGAACTACTTTACAACGTAAAAGAATCCGAACTCTATGAAGCGGCTCTGACAGTGATGATGCGCTTGGTGTTTCTGCTCTCGGCAGAGGAGCGCGGCCTGCTTCTTTTGGGCGATGAACGATACGAAGCCAACTATGCACTTTCCACCTTACGTATGCAGTTACGCAAGGTACCCGAAGAAATCCTAGAACGGCGCTGGGACGCCTGGTCGCGCCTGCTGGCGGTCTTCCGTGCTGTTTTCTGCGGGGTGGAACATGAAAGTCTTCGTCTGCCTGCACTGGGTAGCTCACTGTTCGATCCTGATCATTTTCCTTTTCTGGAAGGACGGGCTAAAGGTTCCAGTTGGCGGACAGATACAGCCAAGCCACTGCCGATTGATAACCGCACAGTTCTGTTGTTGCTAGAGGCCATCCAGCAATTCCAGGGCCGAACACTCTCATATCGCGCACTGGACGTCGAACAAATCGGTTACGTGTATGAAGGTCTGCTGGAACGTACCGTAAGGCGTACCAATGAAGTCACACTGGAACTGGATGCCACCAAGAAATCACAGTATCCATGGGTCAATCTAGCCGAGCTAGATTCAGCAAGCATGAACAGTACTGAGAAGCTAGTTGAGTTGCTGCAAGAACGCTCCGGCAGTTCTATCAGCCGGGTGCGCAAAGATCTGGCCAAAGCTGTTGATGACACCTTGGCTGATCGCCTACTCACTACCTGCCAAGGTGACATCCAGTTACGTGACCGTATAAAACCTTACGCCCATCTGCTGCGCACTGACCCTTGGGGTTATCCGCTAGTCTACTCCGCTGGTGCCTTCATCGTCACAAGCGGTTCCAACCGACGCGAAACAGGTACTCACTACACGCCCAAGTCCCTTACCGAAACCATCGTTACTGAGACGCTGACGCCGGTAGCTTATATCGGCCCGGCAGACGGTACGCCTCAAGAAGAGTGGCGACTTAAATCCCCCGCCGAACTACTCGATCTCAAAATCTGCGACCCAGCCATGGGCTCGGGCGCCTTCCTGGTACAGGCCTGCCGTTGGCTGGCCGATCGTCTCAATGAAGCCTGGTCGCTGGCCGAAGCCAACGGAAAGGCGGTGAGCGTGGATGGTGTTGTCTTGGATGCCTTGGGCACCTGTGAGCAGTTACCACGCGATATGGATGCACGCATTGTCATAGCTCGTCGCCTGATTGCCGAACGTTGCCTGTACGGCGTCGACCTGAATCCACTAGCGGTAGAACTGGCCAAGCTCTCCATCTGGCTGGTGACGCTGGCCAAGGGCCGCCCGTTTGGCTTCCTCGACCATAGCTTACGCTGCGGTGATAGCCTGCTCGGTATCCATCGGCTGGATCAGCTGACCCAGCTTACGATGAAACCTTCGGCCAAGGGGCAATTACGCCTGTTCGGCCAAGACATCGAAAAAGCAGTTCGGGAAGCAATTGAATTGCGCCAGAGACTGCGCGATATGCCGATCCGGGATATACACGACGTGGAAGCCATGGCGCATCTGGATGCAGAGGCGCGCCGCAAGCTTGAAGTGTCGAAATGTATTGCCGATGCGCTCATTGGGGAAGTCTTCATATCAGGAGGTGGTGTTGCGCTGGAAAACGCGCTGGATTCGCTGACCATCAAAGCCGGACAGGTCATAGACGAAGACCGGGACGTACTCTCCTTGGTGCGCAGGAGATCGATCGACGCGTTCACGACGGATCTGCCCATCGGCAAATCTGCTCGTCGGCCGTTTCATTGGCCTCTGGAGTTTCCAGAAGTCCTCGCAGACTCACACGGCGGCTTTGATGCGGTGCTGGGAAACCCACCCTATCGCCACGGTTCACGAATATCAACGGACAACGGAATTGCGTATCTCCGCTATTTGCTGCTTACCAACATTAAGGTGAAGGGGACGGCAGACCTCGCAGTCCATTTTCTCCACCGGTTCTTAGTTGCCTGTCGCCCTAACGGTACAGTAGGACTTGTAACAACCAAGAGCATAGCGGAAGGCGATAACAAGGAATCAGGGCTGAAGTGGTTAATAAATAGCTCGCAGATTCGTCTGTACAAAGCCACAAATCCTCTAGCGTGGCCCGGAAAAGCAGCTCTCTCTGTAGCCATGTTCTTTGGCAGAAAAGGAATTTGGTCAGGGAAAGTTCTTTTAAATAATACGGAAGTTGTAAACATAAGCGCATCTTTGGAAGCTGCTGGAGATGAAATTAGCATGCATTCATTGTTCAGCAATACTGGAATTTGCTACAAGGGTTCCGAATTGCTCGGAGACGGGTTCATCGTTTCCGAGGCAGAAGCAAGGAAAATGCTATGCTCGCCACCGGATGCACACATTATCAAACAACTGATGAACGGGAAGGACTTCTCTTCATCAGCTGCGCAGTCACCTGGAAGATGGGTGATTGATTTCGGTGACATGGGTGAAGCCGAAGCGCGAAGCCACCGCATTCCGTTCTCAATTATCGAACAATGGGTTAAACCGGAGAGGGCAAAAGATAATCGAGCGGCTAGGCGAGAGAGATATTGGAGGTTTGGCGAGATCGCGAAGGGTCTTTATAGCCGACTGCAAGGCCTAGAAAAGGCAGTCGCGCGATTATTTACAGGGGAATATTGGTTCTGGGATTTTGTTACACCGGGGCCGGTATTCACAAATGCTCTAGTAATAGTTACGTCAGATCAGCCTTGGCGTTTCGCAGTGCTTTCAAGCACAATTCATGAAGCGTGGGCCTCAATTGAAGCCAGCAGTCTGGTCACGAGGTTTAGATATACGCCATCCAGATGCTTCGAAACCTTTCCATTTCCGCAGGGCAGCGAATCATTGGATTCCTTTGCGAACGCCTTTTGGGCCTATCGCCGCAATCTTATGGATCGTAGGGTCTCTGGCCTTACCCCTATCTATGGAGAGTTGCACGACCCGGCGTGCATTGATCAAGATATTATTGGCTTGCGAGATATGCACGTCAGACTAGATGTGACTGTTTTGGACGCATATGGATGGGGAGATATTTCGCTGAATCACGAATTCAGGGAAACCAAGCAGGGAGTTCGTTTCACTATCTCAGAGGCTGCTCGTGTCGAAGTGCTACAACGATTGTCAGAACTGAATCGTCTGCGCTATCAGGAAGAACTTGCTGCTGGCTTGCATGTAAAAGCGGCTAAAGCTAAGAGATTAAGCACGCCACGAAAATAATCCCCAACATTAATTTCAAACTAAGTTTGAGTTTGAGAAAGGTAGTTCATTAATGATCAACGCAACCACCGTTGATCTTGTTGTCACGGCTCAAAATTTCGTCTAGAGCGGTATGGAGGGAAATAATGATAAATGATAAACCAACCAGATCACCTAATGCATGGTTCGCGATTGACCGTGCCCAAGTGAAAGATCCAACCTTAGCCCTCTATACGCAGCGCTTAAAAGGCGAGCGAGAACTCAATCAAGGCATCTCAAATGACGATTGGGTCGTGATTCTAGATACCTCAGGCCATATCACGCGAATCGGACGCATTCTGCGTATTCGTTCCGATCTTGAAAGTACTACGCTGTTTTTCGATCGCATGTTGCACGTCAAGCCATCTATTTCGGTTGGTATGACCTCACTCACACTACCAGCAAAAGGAAGTTCTGGTCGTATTCAATGGAAAGAATTCATTGAAATGCTCCCAAATGCACTGAATACGAATATTGCTGAAATACCAAAAATCGGGGATCAAACCTATATCCGCGAACTGCTGCAATTGGCTGTGATGGACGACTTACTTGGCCCTGCTGGTGGCCCTAATGAGCTCATCGTCGATATGGGTGTACGCGACCGCTACCTAGTTGGCAAGCTAGCCCCACGTGAAGCAGCCGAAAGAGGGCAGGAGTTTCCTGTTGATGCTGAAGATATTGAAGATGAAGAGCCAGACCTGATCGTCAAAGCGAAGACTGCAAAGGTGAACTCTCCCTCAGTCCTTGGCAGCGGCGAAACCGATACGGCAGAAGAGATTGATGCAGCCAGCAATCAGTCATTGGTGCCCAGTAGCCTCGGCATGACTTTCTGCGTGGATGGCGACGTCGATCGGATCGAGATCGAAACGTGTTGGGGGCGATATGAGCGTGTGCCAAATGATGAACATCAATTCTTTAAGTCCAATGGGCAAAAAGCTAAGGTTTGGAAACGCATTCCTTGTGGTGGCAAGATCGTACTCCCCCTGATCGAGGGCTCGATTTCACACAATGCTCCGGATAGTGCCTCCCCGGAAGTTAGAGTGCAGGGCTCTATTCGAGCCAAAAATGACAATGGTGATCGGCTGATTACACTCTTCCTCGTTAATGCGCAGGAAGAACCGGATACAAACCGTGATACAGCATGGGTGTTTCAACCAGAGCTGATCGTTCGAGCAGCGAAAGATGCTGCCAAGCCTGCCATTTTCAGGCGCAGACCGGTACTAGATGCAGATGGTATGGACCCAGAGCGCGAAGCACTTGAGATGATCTACCGAGATCGTGTTGAGTTCGCCGTGGGTCATGGAGTTGCAGTTCATGCAGAAATAGCGGATGACGTCACACTAGCTACAGAAGTGCGTACTACAGTGATGCCACAGTACGAGGTTCAGGCAACTGAGACTCCTGGGCTTGAGCTATCCGATCGTCCAGCTATGCGAGAAATGGTAAGTAGTGGTCTGCTTGATATGCAACGACTAGCCACTTTGGACACTGATCCATTAGTTGATGCCTTAAGTGTGCTAACTAATGACTACGCTACCTGGATTGATGAACAGAACTTGAGTGTGAGCAGCAAGGTCAAGGGCTTCGATACCCAAGCCCAAGCGGCCATAGATCGTTGTCAGGAGATCCATACCCGCCTGCAAGAAGGTATCAATACACTTAAGTCTAATGACAATGCTCTGGCAGCCTTCCGTTTCGCCAATCAAGCGATGGCCACGCAACGCATACGCAGCTTGTATGCAATTGCCATGCGCCGAGGCGAGGACGTTACCCTAGATAAGTTCGATGTTCTTAAGAACCGCAGCTGGCGTCCATTCCAGTTAGCTTTTCTGTTGCTGTCGATTCCATCCCTTGCGGATCCGTGTCACCCAGACCGAGTCAAACCTATTGAGGCTTATGCGGACCTGCTGTGGTTTCCTACCGGGGGTGGTAAGACTGAAGCCTATCTGGGTGTAGCCGCCTTCACCATGGCCATTCGACGTATGCAGGGCAATCTAGGCGGGTACGATAGCTCACGTGGTTTGACTGTGATAATGCGTTACACCCTTCGTTTGCTGACACTGCAACAGTTCCAGCGTGCTACATCACTTATTTGTGCAATGGAAGTGCTGCGACGCGAGGCACTAAATAAGGGTGATAAATCCCTCGGAACGGAGCCATTCACTATTGGCCTATGGGTCGGCAATAAAGTGACTCCGGGAACGACTGAAGATAGCCATAATGCTATCGAAAAAACACGTAACCCGGGTAGTTATAATGCGGGAACAGCCTCACCCGTCCAACTGACCAGCTGTCCATGGTGTGGTACCGAAATCATTCCTGGGCAAGATGTCGAAGTTAAAAAGGATAAAGCTGGCGGCCGAACGTTTATCTATTGTGGTGACAAAAAAGGACGCTGCGAATTTTCCAGGGGAAAGTCCAGCAAGCAACTACACCCTGGAATACCAGTACTGGTGGTAGATGAAGAAATCTACCATCGTCCTCCGACAATGATGATTGCCACAGTGGATAAGTTCACCATGATGGCATGGCGTGGCCAAGTGCGGACTCTTTTTGGCCGAGTTGAAAAAGAATGTGAGCGGCACGGTTTACTCTGGCCTGGGGCCAATTGCACTGGAAACCACCAAGCATTCAAAGGACAGCCTTCCGCTAAAGTAAAGGCCATCCCCCCTATCCGACCGCCTGATTTAATCATCCAGGATGAGTTCCACCTAATAAGTGGGCCACTGGGTACCATGGTAGGTTTGTATGAAACTGCCGTCGATGAGCTGTGTAGCTGGACGCTCAACGGAAAAACGGTCAAACCGAAAATCATTGCCTCAACGGCAACAGTGCGCAAAGCCAAAGAGCAAGTAAATAATGTATTTATGCGCCAAGTTTCGGTATTCCCACCACATGGACTAGATGTGGAAGACAACTTCTTCTCAGTTCAACGCCACATAAAGGATAAATTTGGCCGACGTTATCTGGGAGTCTGCTCACCCGGCAGCTCGCGCCCAGCAATGCTTATTCGAGTCTATACCGCTTTCTTAACTGCGGCACAGGAGCTATTTGACCACTTCGGTGAACCTGCTGATCCTTATATGACTATGGTCGGCTACTTCAACTCGCTACGTGAACTAGGCGGGATGAAGCGATTGGCAGAAGATGATGTGCAGACACGTTCCTATCGCGTGCAAATGAGCATGGTGGAACGGCCTGCATTGGCACAACGTAGTGTCAACAACATTCGCGAATTGACTTCTCGTGTATCTAGCCAGGACATCCCAAAATACCTCGACAATCTTGAGGTCAAGTTTAAGGCCGAGTTTGATAGCTCTGCAGGTAAATACGTGACGAAGTGGCGGGAAGGTGATACTCGGGCTATTGACGTGGTCCTAGCAACCAATATGCTGTCAGTGGGAGTCGATGTGAATAGACTCGGCCTGATGGCAGTGAATGGACAACCTAAGGGAACGGCCGAGTATATTCAGGCTACCAGTCGTGTTGGACGTTCATTCCCTGGCCTAGTCTGCACCGTACTTACCTGGGCCCGACCGCGTGACCTCTCTCACTACGAAACATTCGAACATTACCACGCCACCTTCTACAAGCATGTTGAGGCACAATCGGTAACGCCATTCTCTCCACGTGCCATGGATCGTGGTTTGACGGGGTCATTACTAAGTCTTATGCGTCTGAAGAATAACGAGTTCAGCCCGAATGAAGGTGCGGGTAAATTGGATATGTCAAACCAGAGTGAACTCACTCATGCAATTGAAGTTTTAGCGACTCGTGCAGGCAATGTAGCAGAAGATAATGCACGTAAGTTGTTAGCTGAAAATGAACTGAAAGAGCGTGCCGACGAATGGGCCAAAAAAGCCAGTAAAGGCGGCCGAATTCTGGGATATGAAAAGAGAGGTCCCGATAAAGACAAGACTGTGGCGTTGATCAAATCACCTGGGCTTCAAGCTTGGGACAACTGGACTGTACCTATGTCAATGCGAGAAGTTGAGTCTGGTGTACGTCTGATTATGGACACCAAATTTATCAAGGACGATCACGATTGGAAACCTCGTCCTGTAACGAAAGACGAGGATTGAATATGATCATCAATAACAAAACTCCAGTCGGCGAAGTACGCCCTAGCCAGTTGCTATGGACTTATGGGCCTGGCGCGCTAATCGATCTACCAAGCCTATCTGTAGTGACACTAGGTATTGACCGGTGGGAGCGAGAGCGCTGCCAGCCAATTCAAGAGGCCCGGCTTCTTGCTGCTGTGCGAAAGGTATTAGGTCCACAAGTCGAAAATTTGCGAATGCCACCCTTTCAGAAAAGCGAGCTCGTTGACCCTTGGTCAGCCGAGGCCAACATAGGTGTACCTGTTCGACCATTTCCCCGCTGGATGCGCTGTGTAAAGTGTGGCTTGCTATCGCCATTTGATGATGGTCTGCTTGAGATCAAAGAGGATCGATTCAGAGCCGAACGAACTCGCTTTGTTCACAAAGGTTGTACAGGTTCTAAAGGGAATCTACCAGCTAAGGATGCTGATGCCGTTCCTGCACGTTTTCTGCTAGCCTGTCGTGACGGTCACCTAGATGATTTTCCATGGCACTACTTTGTCCATGGTGGCAATAGTACATGCAAAGGGACACTGCGCTTCTTTGAGAGTGGTGCATCCTTACAAACCGAAAACCTGTGGGTACGGTGTGATAGCTGTGAGGCGTCACGAAGCATGGCCCATGCCTTCGGCAAAGCAGGTAAAGAAAATCTTCCAGCTTGCCGAGGTCGACACCCACATTTGGATCAATTCGATATTGACTGCGGTGAAGAACCACGGGCAGTACTGTTAGGAGCCACAAACAGCTGGTTTCCGATCACACTTTCTGCATTGGCCATACCCCAATCAAAGAATCCTCTCAGTCAGTTGATTCAAGACGGATGGCCGTTATTTGAAGCAATTACAGCTGAAGTCATGGTTCCCATCGTTGTGCAAACACTCAAGCTAACTGGTGGTCTCCCTGGAATCGACAAATATAGCGTGTCAGACATCTGGTCAGCCATCGAAATGCATCGTTCTGGTGGCGATAGCGAATTTGTCGGTGAAGCCGATATCAAAGGTCCTGAATGGGAAGTGCTGACGGAGGCCAACCCTCCCACGGATTATCCACACTTCATGAGTAAGAAGATCGGAACACCAGCACAATTCATACCGTACATCAGCCGTGTATTACTACTTGAGCGACTACGTGAGGTCAATGCTCTGCTTGGTTTTACTCGAGTAGAGGCACCAGAAGGATCCGGAGAGATAAATGAACGTCCTCAGATGGCTAGCTTGGCACGCAATAAACCTGAATGGGTGCCAGCGAACCAGGTGCATGGGGAAGGTATCTTCATCCAATTCAATGAAAAGGCTCTTATAGCTTGGGAATCACTGGATGCCGTCAAGCAAGTGGACGAGATGCTTCGTGGTGGTCATACCGGTTGGCGTAACTCTCGTAATCTCGATCCGAATGAAGATTACCCAGGTATCAGATATGCCATGCTGCATACCCTATCTCATTTGTTGATCCGTGAACTAGCCCTAGAATGTGGATACAACGCAGCAAGTATTCGCGAACGTATCTATGCTGATACATCAAACGGCAGTCCACAAGCTGGTATTTTGATCTACACAGCAGCAGCTGATTCTGATGGCACACTGGGTGGTCTTGTAGATCTTGGTAAACCAGAGAATCTTGGTCGCCTGTTGGTACAAGCATTAAATCGTTCTAAGATCTGTTCTTCTGACCCACTATGTTCTGAACATAACCCGGAGAAAGATCGGTCATTACATGCCGCAGCCTGCCATGCATGTACTCTGGTAGCAGAAACCTCCTGTGAGCAAGGCAATCGCTATTTGGATCGATCACTATTAGTACCAACACTTGAGCGTATTCACGCTGCATTTTTTAAGGGTTTTTAACATGGATGAACTCTTAGATGCTGTTGCCGAGCTAGTTTGTCTGGTTTCTCCTGAAAAGATACAAGCGATCGCTGGCCGAATTCGACGGACTGAAGCCTGCAAGGCTCTGCTGGTACTGCCAGGTGCAGTAGGAACTCCCAAGGCAAGTAACGCTATTGAGAAACTAGCAATTGCATGGCAAAACACCATGGTCAGTTCAGATGAACTAGCATCTATGCTTCTTGCAGCAAGCCATGTTTACTTTAAAGTTAACTCTGAGCAAAGTACTGAACTTGTATGGACTGGTCCAACAACACCTTTTGTATCTGTTCGCCGTACAGAACAAGTGTTGCTACAAATAATCAATGCGGCAAAACAGTCTTTATTTATTACCAGCTTTGTTGCCTATGACGTGTCGAGTATTGTGAATGCATTGAATACAGCTATAAAACGTGGGGTTACCATTACAATGTTGCTGGAATCTTCACAAGAGCATGGTGGCAGTATCAACATTGATATAATCGGTAAGATGCTGGCGCTTATACCCGGGGCACATATTTACGCCTGGAATAATAAAAATGATGATTTTTCAGAAGGTCGTGTGCATGCAAAAGTAATTGTTGCCGATGGTCACACTTGTTTTATTACAAGCGCAAATCTAACTGGGTATGCAATGGAGAGAAACATTGAAGCAGGGGTGCTTATTACTGGCAGAGGGATTCCAGAAGCTCTCAGTGAGCATCTGCACTCCCTTATAAATACAAATATCATTAGTCTGATTTGATTTATACAGCCTAATATAAAAATGAATCTTCGTGCTTAGGATAAAAAATTGAATACATCTGAAAGTGGATTATTAGAAGTAGCTTGGTATCTGGCTAAGTATGGAAAAAAAAAGCCTCCTGAATCTCTGGGTGTTGACACATGGAAAGCAGCAATATCACTATTTTATTCAACATTTGGTGCAGGTAAGACGAGAATTGAATTTTATAACAGTCTAAAAAACCACCGTGATCGTTTTGATTCTTGGCTAAGTGATGTACGCACAGGCTGGCGGAATGCTGATGGTACACCTGGAGAACTCTCATTGTCTGCTCAGACTGTGATGAATAGAATGAACAAACTACCAGAGACTCTTATTGAACAAAAAATTCTATCCTGGCTGTCGTTAAACCATTCAGCTCAAAGATTGGCTGATATATTACCTATACAGCAGGATAAAAGTATGGATGAAACAATGAGAGAGCGATTAATCGCATCACGACTCGGGCAAGGTGAGTTCAGGAAAAAATGTCTGAAATTATTCCCTGCTTGCCCTATAACTAGTATTTCATTCCCATCACTTTTAAGGGCCAGTCATATTAAGCCATGGGCCGCTTGCCAGAGCGGTTATGAGCGGCTAGATCCTTATAATGGAATCATACTGGCAGTTCATATTGATGCTCTGTTTGATCAAGGATGGCTGTCATTTAATGATGATGGGTACCTAATAGTTAGTACTGAACTTGACACAGAATTAAAAAAACAACTAAATTTACCTGAGAGTATCCCGCCATTTACAGAAAAATATCATTACTATCTAAAGTGGCACAGAGATAATATCTTAAGATAAAAATATTATCCCCACAAAATAGACGTCTGAACATCTTAATGTCCAAACATCTATTTCCATCAAAGATCGTTTTGAAGATAGCGTTCCCACGATGCGTACTGGGGATAAATACCATTTCCCATTATGTTTATCTATTCTCCTGCATTAATTTTTGCAAAATCAAACGGACTCACCGCCTTCTCCCGGTTCGCATCAAGAAAATCAGCCCACCACTGCAGCATCAGTCTGCGCTCATCCAGATGCTCGGCCTTATGAATATAAGCCGCACGTACAGAGTTACGCTCCATATGGCTCATCTGCCGTTCAACCGCATCCCTCGACCACAATCCCGATTCTATCAATGAACTACAGGCCATTGTTCTGAAACCATGTCCACAAACCTCTACCTTCGTGTCATAACCCATAACGCGCAGCGCCTTGTTCACAGTGTTCTCACTCATCGGTTTGCGATGGTCGTGATCGCCAATGAAAACAAAATCGCGATCGCCACTAAGTTTGTGTACCTGTTTAAGGATTGCTAACGCCTGACGAGATAACGGCACCAAATGAGGCGTACGCATTTTTGAACCACGCTGGGAGTGCTTCACCCCTTCAATAGCTTCTCGCTCTGCTGGGATCGTCCACATCGATGTTTAAAAATCGATCTCAGACCAACGAGCAAAACGTAGTTCACTGGAACGAATGAAGACAAGGAGGGTTAGCTCAACGGCAAGACGAGTCAAAGGCCTACCGGTATAACTGTCAATTCGCTGGAGAAGTTCGGGAGTACGCTTCAACTCTAATGCTGGTCGATGCTGCCGGTTACTTGAAGCAACGGCACCAACCATCTCCTGCGCGGGATTGTAGTCAAGCAAACCGCTCTGGACGGCATAACGCATTATTGCCGTGGTGCGCTGTTGTAGCCGAGAAGCCACTTCAAGTCGCCCCGATATCTCTACAGCTTTTATAGGGGCTAAAAGGTCCCGCGTTTTTAACTCGGCAATGTTGCGTTTACCAATGGCAGGAAAGAGGTTGTCCTCCAGGCTTTTCAGCACTCGTCGGCTATGTTCTTCCGACCACTTTTTATTTGTGGCGTGCCATTCAACAGCAAGCTCTTCGAAAGTACGCGCTTCTTCCAGCTCAACCTTATCATTTTTCTTTTTGTCTCCCGGATCGATGCTGTTCGCCAACAGCTTACGAGCCTCATCACGACGAGCCCTGGCATCTGCAAGAGAAACTTCAGGATAAACGCCTAAAGCCAGCATCTTTTGCTTCCCGCCAAAGCGGTACTGCAGACGCCAGTATCTTGAACCATTTGGGTGGACGAGAAGATGCATGCCGCTGCCATCGGTCAGCTTGTATTGCTTATCCGTTGGCTTGGCTGTTCTGACTTTGATATCTGTTAGAGCCATGCTTATCCCCTCCCTGTTGGTACAAGCATTATCGAACCGGAAATACCATCATCTGTACCAACATGTGTTGGTAGATGTACGTTGAAGTCGGTTGACCTTGAGAGAGTTAATATAGCGAGAAAGGTAGGTAAATGCTGGATTTTAGGCACAAAAAAAGACCTCAGTTGAGGTCTATTTACATACTAATGGTGCCGAAGGCCGGACTCGAACCGGCACGTATCTCTACGGTTGATTTTGAATCAACTGCGTCTACCGATTTCGCCACTTCGGCACTGAAGTAGTATGCGGAAAACGTGGGCATTATACCTTCCCACTTGCCTCGCGCAACACTTATCAAGCATTCAACGAGTTGAATGTTGAAAAAAACGTCACCCGTCGATTTTCTCGGCTTACTCTGCTCATTTATCACTCTAAATTGAGTTCATCAGCGACCGCGATCGCCCCTCACCCCAACCCTGTCCCCGGTCTGTACACCCGCAGGGAGAGGGAGCCGTCCGAGCCGATTTGTGAGTGGCTGGACAATTCTCCAAGAAGCAGATTTTATGCAGTGGGCAGGTAGGCTGTCATCAGCCAATCTACTCTGCTGCTGCACCACCATCCTGCACTTTTTTGTTACACCTCACACTTTTAATCACAACCTTCTGTGACTCCCATTATCGCAAATAAAAATAGCAACCAATTGAATACAAATAATTTTTCACCAAAATACTCTACAGTTCCCCACCCACCCTTCTGTGACAACCCTCGTTTATTTGTTAAATCAAATGATTGAATATTAATAACATAACAAAAAATAACAGCTATCCAGCGGCACCATCGCTACCGACCCGGAGTTGAGCATGATCCCATCGGAACGCCGCGATTTTATCTATCGCTATGTACATGAGTATCAGTTGGTCACCATCGTGGCCCTGGCCGAGTTGATGAGCGTTTCACATATGACCGTCAGGCGTGACATTCATCAACTGGAAGAAGAAGGCAAGGTGATCAGCGTCAGCGGCGGCGTGCGCCTGAGTGACGCGCTACGCCAGGAACTGGCCTACAAAGAGAAGGCCCAACTGCATCACCGGCAAAAACGGGCTATCGGCAAATATGCCGCCGGGCTGGTCGAGGATGGCCAGGTAGTCTACCTGGACGCGGGCACCACCAGCTTCGAGATCGCCCGCCAACTGGCCGAACGCTTCAACCTGACGGTAGTCACCAACGATTTTTCCATTATCCAGCACCTGATGAATCGCCCACAGCTCAACCTGTTTCACACCGGTGGGCGGGTCGATCAACGCAACTATTCCTGCGTCGGCAGCTGCGCCGCCATGCTATTGCGCACCTTGAATATCGACGTGGCCTTTATCAGCACCAGCTCCTGGGATTTAGAGCATGGCCTATCTACCCCGCACGAGGAGAAAGTGCTGGTGAAACAGGCGCTGCTGGACGTGGCCCGGCGCAAGGTGCTGGTCTCCGACAGCAGTAAATACGGCAAGTACGGCATGTTTCGCATCTGCCCACTGACGGCGCTCGACGACATCATCTGCGATGCCGCCCTGCCGCCAGAAACGCAGCAACAACTCCAAGAGCGTGGCGTGCGGCTGCACAGCATCAACCTCTGATAGCAACCCCTACAGGAAAAGGAATAAAACCATGAAGGTCATCATTACCGGTGGAGCAGGTTTTTTGGGTCAACGCTTGGCAGCCGCGCTGCTGCAAGACAATACGCTGCCTTTTGACGAACTGGTTCTGGCTGATATCCAGCAACCAAACGCCCCGCTAGCGGATCCACGAGTTCGCTGCCTGGCACTCGACCTCACTCAACCCGATGCCGCCGATCGGTTGATCGACAGTGAGTGCAGCGTGCTCTATCACCTGGCCGCCATCGTCAGCAGCCATGCAGAAAGCGACTTCGATCTCGGGATGCAGGTGAACTTCGACGCGACTCGCCAGCTACTGGAGGCCGCTCGCCGCCATGCCCCAGCGATGAAGTTTATCTTCACCAGTTCGTTGGCAGTGTTTGGTGGCCAGCTTCCGGACACCGTTACTGATGATTGCGCCTTGCAGCCGCAATCCTCCTATGGCGCACAAAAGGCGCTGTGTGAGCTGTTGATCAACGATTACGCCCGCAAAGGATTTGTCGATGCGCGGGTGCTGCGTCTGCCTACCATCAGCGTGCGCCCCGGCAAGCCGAATAAGGCGGCCTCCTCCTTTGCCAGCGGCATCATCCGTGAACCGCTGCACGGGGAGCCTTCCGTCTGCCCGGTCTCCCCGGAGTTGGCTTTGTGGCTGTCCAGCCCCGGCACCGTGGTACGCAACTTTATCCATGCTGCCACGCTGCCCGCCGCGCAGTTTGGTACCTCACGCATCGTCAACCTGCCCGGCATCAGCGTCACGGTGCAACAGATGCTGACCGCGCTGGGGGAGGTGGCCGGTGAGCAGGCTCGTGCCAAGGTGAGCTTTGTGCCGGATGAAGCCATCAACCGCATTGTCGCCAGTTGGCCAGGCAACTTCGATGTGCAACGCGCATTGGCGTTAGGGTTCTTCGCCGATGAGAACTTCCAACAGGTCATCCGCGCCTTTATGCGCGATGAGATGCCACAGGCCGGGAGCTGATTATGGCACTTTATACTCCCATCATTGGTTTGGCGGTGGCCGTATTCGTACTGGTGTGGCTGGTATTGCGCACCCGGGTTCATGCACTGATCGCCATGCTGGCGGCGGCTTCTATCGCCGGGATCAGCGGCGGGCTGAGCGCCATGCAAACGGTAGATACCATCTCCAAAGGGTTTGGCAGCACGCTCGGCAGCATCGGAATTGTCATTGGTCTGGGGGTGATGATGGGCCGCGTGCTGGAAGTTTCTGGCGCGGCGGAGCAGATCGCCTTCAGCTTTATCAAGTGGCTGGGTAAAAAGCGCGAAGAGTGGGCGTTGGCGATCACCGGCTATATCGTCAGCATCCCGATCTTTGTCGATTCTGCCTTCGTCATCCTTTATCCGCTGGTCAAAGCGCTGGCCAAGAAGGGGCAACGCAACCTGTTGACGCTCGGTGTAGCCTTGGCTGGCGGCCTGATCATTACCCACCACGCGGTGCCGCCAACCCCTGGCCCATTAGGCGTCGCGGGGATCTTCGGCGTGGATATCGGCGCCATGATGCTTGCCGGGCTGGTGCTGGCCATTCCCTGCGTGATCGGCATCGTGATCTATGCGCGCTGGCTCGGTACCTATTACCCTGATTTTACGCCGGAAAACCAGGATGAGGAGCCGGAAGATCTGCGGACCGCCCACCAGCGCTATCTGGCCGAGAAAGAGGCCAAGGTGCTGCCGAGCTTAACGCTATCGCTGTTGCCAATCATCGCACCCATCGTGCTGATCTTTATCAACGCGGTGAACACTATGCTGGCCAAGGCTGAAGGAATGGCCTGGCTGGGGGAAAGCCTGTGGGGGCAAGCCTTTGCCTTCCTCGGTGCACCGGTGATTGCGTTGGCCATCAGCGTGCTGTTGGCGGTTTACACCCTGATGCCCAAGGTAGACAAACACGAGACGCTGGAGAGACTGGAGGAAGGCTTGCAGGCCGCCGGGATTATCCTGCTGGTGACCGGTGCCGGTGGCGCGCTAGGGGCGGTATTGCGTGAAAGTGGCACTGGCACCTTGCTGGCTCAGCACGTCGCCAATCTGCCGCTGTCTCCGGTGTTGATCCCCTTCTTTATCGCTACGCTGGTGCGCTTGATACAGGGGTCGGGCACCGTTGCCATGATCACCGCAGCGTCCATCTCGGCCCCCATCGTCAGCCAGTTGCCCGGCGTCAATATGCTCGCCGCCGCGCAGGCCGCCACCATGGGCGCGCTGTTCTTCAGCTACTTTAACGACAGCATGTTTTGGGTAGTCAACAGGATGATGGGGATTAAGGAGGTTAAGCAGCAGATGATGGTCTGGTCAGTGCCCACGACTATAGCCTGGGCGATCAGCCTGGTCGGTATTTTGCTGCTGGACTGGATCTTGTAGCCCCTCACCTCAACCCTCTCCCGCAGGGAGAGGGAGCCGCCCGAGCCACTTGTCAGCCTTAACGCTCCAGTTAGCCCCCGATAAAGCTAGCAAAAACTTTCCTAATTCCTTGATAACTAAAATAGTTTGACCTACCTATCATTATTCAGGATTGGTCAGACCTTTAGGGGAAGCGGATTGACCTCGATCAAAAATGACATACCGGCTGGTCGGTATGATCGCCGCATGAATACCCACGTGCATCGCAAGAAAGACCCGGAACGGCTGCAAGAGCAGTTGCTGGAAGCCGCTAGTATCATCGCAGCCAAAGATGGGATTGCCGCGCTGTCGCTAAACGCCGTTGCCAAACAGGCTGGGGTCAGCAAGGGCGGGCTGCTGCACCACTTTCCCGGCAGGCAGGAGCTGATCCACGCACTGTTTATTCGCCTGTTGGCGGTGATGGATCGCGGCATTATGGCACTGATGGCCGTGGACGATAACCCGCGCGGGCGCTTCTCCCGGGCCTATCTGATGTACCTGGCAGGCATCAGTGAAACCGACACCAGCCGTCAATTGGCCCTGCTGTCGCTGGCCATGCCGCATGAAATGGTGTTGCGTAAATGCTGGCGGGACTGGGTGCTGCAACATCTGGCTAACGCCGATGAACTGGATCGCAGCTACGTAGGTAACTTGGTGCGCTATGGTGCAGACGGCCTGTGGCTTTCTGAACTCACGGAAGGAGTCACTATGACGCCGGAAGAGCGGCTTGCATTGGTGACGAGGCTGGCGGCAATGACCTTCGAGGAGCTTTAACCTCCGCGGTTCGCGGGCAGCCAATCACCCAGGGGCGATAATGAAATATAAAATTAATGCCTTTCTTATTTATGACGCCACCGAAGGCTCGCTAAAGCTGGACGACGGCGGCAAGTCAGATAGCCAGCTCACCATCACTGCCAACGCCCTGCTGTTCTTCATGATCCAGCATCCTGGCGTGATCAGCCGCGATACGGTGATGCAGCGGGTTTGGGACGACAACGGGCTGATGTCCTCCAACAGCAATCTGAACCAGTATCTGAGCATCCTGCGCAAAGCCTTCCGCCGTTACGGCATTGAGAACGTGATCGTCACCGTGGCCCGGGGCCGGCTGGAAATCAACCCAGAGCTGACGATCGAAGTGATCGATGACTCCTTGTTGCATCCGGTAATACATGCCAGCGAACAGTTATCCCCTGCCGAGGTAGCTCCAGAGCCAGTACCGGTTGAAGCGGCCATCACCAGCAACGATCGCTACTGGGGTTATGCCGGGGCGATGATATCCCTATTGGCCATCGCGCTGATCGGCTGGTCGTGGAGTAACAACGGCAGCCTGACCCCGCTCGTCTTCACCCCCGTCGCGCAGGAACCCATTGAGGTGTTATCCACCGACGCAATGATAAATCCAAGAATGCGCGAGAATTACCTGAAAAACTTTATTGCCGTCAAAGAAAAAAAGAACATAAAGTATGATAAAGACGAACGTTTTCTGTTCTTTTATGGTGATAAGCTGCAATCCAACGGTTTAGGCCGGACATTTCTCGCACATTGCGCCAAACACCAAGATAATACATTCAGCTACTGCGATAACTATTTTTATTATTCATGGAAATAAATTATGAAAACACTGGGCTGGGGGAGAAGGCTGTTTGCCGTCTCTATCATATTGCTACTGGTCTCACTATTTATCACCGTTAAGCATAATGTTATCCGGCGCGATGATATTTTAAATTGCTCAACCAAAGCCATTATGCATTTTGAAGACACCGTCACTGAATCCGTCAACGTCAATATCCACTTTAACTTTAATGTCAAAGGTAAAGGTTCCATCGTGGTGGAAGGATATTCAGACTCAGAGGCAGGCTGGCTTTATTTACAACGCTACGTACAGTTTGATTATACCAGCAAGCGCGTTTCCCCAAGTGCCCGTTATTATCAGATCAACCGCTGGGTCTCCAGCAAGTCCTCTATCGATCAATCACCCGACGTGATCTTTGATTACTTTATGCGGGAAATGTCAGACAGCCACGACGGCCTGCAATTGGCGATGGAAAAAATCAACGCCGATACCGTGCTGCTCAGTTCGATCAACTCCCCACTGTTTATCTGCGCGTTGAAGCCCGGCAGCCAGTTAGAGTAGCGCCCGTTTCCCAGCAAAGCTGTTCCCACTTGTCATAAGCCTCTGGCCAGCCTCCCTTAGCTCTTACAATCCCCTAAAAATACCCCTGATAGTCATAATGCCTGTCGGTTATTCGGCGATCGCTATTTCCCCTCACCCCAACCCTATCTCCAAAAAGGAGAGGGAGCCAGTACGGTGCTATCAGCAACAACGGCGGTCAATATGTAGCACGTGAAGCCCCTCAAACAGTCACAGCAAAAACCTGCGCTGCCCCACAGTCTGCAAGCCCCTCCGCTACCTAAAAAACCCATTTGATAACCATAGATTTAACATTATTTTCCGCCCTTGAGTGAATGCCAAAACCCGCCATTTCTTGCCAGGGAGCAGAACTATTATCGGGCTGATTATCAGAGTAAACAGATAAAAACAGGATAAATTAACGCTTATTATTAGAACAAAAAACTAAATAGATATCGATTAATGAATTTATATTTTGAATAACTACCGGAGGGGTATAGTGCCCTTAGCCGTCGGAAACCTTGATCCCCTCATGGCCGAACGGCACAGCAGATGACAACTCATAAACCGGCTTTGTGGAGGAAACAACAATGGGTGATGCATTAGGCTTAATCGAAACCAAAGGGTTGGTGGCCTGTATTGAAGCGGCGGATGCCATGTGCAAGGCGGCCAACGTCGAACTGATTGGCTATGAAAACGTCGGTTCCGGCCTGGTCACCGCCATGGTGAAAGGTGACGTCGGTGCGGTAAAAGCCGCCGTCGATTCCGGCGTGGAATCCGCACAACGCGTGGGTGAAGTAGTGACTTCACTGGTTATCGCCCGCCCACACAACGACATCAACAAAATCGTGATTAAGCATAAAGCGTAAACAACGCTTCTGAGGAGAACGGATCATGGGTGACGCATTAGGATTGATTGAAACCAAAGGGCTGGTGGCCTGTATTGAAGCCGCCGATGCGATGTGCAAAGCGGCCAACGTGGAACTGATCGGCTATGAGAACGTCGGTTCCGGTCTGGTCACTGCGATGGTGAAAGGCGACGTTGGCGCGGTCAAGGCGGCGGTGGATTCCGGTATCGAATCGGCCAAGCGCGTGGGTGAAGTGGTTACCTCACTGGTGATTGCCCGCCCGCATAACGATATCCAGAAAATCATCTCGCAGTACAAAATCACCGAATAACAAGGAATTCACTGATGAAAGATGCACTCGGATTGATCGAAACCAAAGGGTTGGTGCCAGCTATCGAAGCCGCCGATGCCATGTGTAAGGCTGCCAATATTGAACTGATTGGCTATGAAAACGTCGGCTCCGGCCTGGTCACCGTGATGGTGAAAGGCGACGTGGGTGCCGTTAATGCGGCGGTGGAATCCGGTATAGAAGCCGCCAGCCGGATTGGCGAAGTCATTTCATCACGGGTTATTGCACGCCCACATAATGATATTGAGAAAATCGCCTCACAGCATAAGGCGTAATTCAGCCTGATTACCGGCAGTGGCAGATAAGTACTCTACCCGATTACAGCAAGTAAAAAATTAAACTCCTATTCAGGGGAATAGACTAATGACCACATTAGATCCGGATTTACAATCCATTCAGCAGGCTCGCACGCTGATTAAAAATGCCAAACAGGCGCAATTGCTGTTTGCCAAGTATTCACAGGAAAAGATCGACGGCATTATTAAACATATTGCCAGCGAAGCGGCCAGGCATGCCGAAGAATTGGCGAAGATGGCCCATGAAGAAACCGGCTTCGGCAATTGGCAAGACAAGGTGTTAAAAAACATTTTCGCCTCTGAAAAAGTTTTTGAGCATATTAAGGATTTAAAAACCGTCGGTATTATTCGTGACGATCAGCAGAATAAAGTCATGGACGTGGGCGTCCCGTTAGGGGTTATTACCGCCCTGGTGCCGTCCACCAACCCAACCTCAACCATTTTCTATAAGACGCTCATCGCGCTGAAGGCCGGGAACGCCATTATTTTCTCCCCGCACCCTAATGCACGCCAGTGCAGCCAGCGGGCGATTGAGATCGTCAAACAGGCCGCGCTCCAGGCCGGTGCCCCAGCGGGTATCGTTGATGGCCTGACCCAGCTGACGCTGGAAGCCACCAAAGCCCTGATGCACAGCAAAGACGTCGCACTGATCCTGGCTACCGGCGGCGAAGGCATGGTCCGTGCAGCTTACAGTTCCGGCACGCCAACCATCAGCGGCGGCCCAGGCAACGGCCCGGCGTTTATTGAACGCAGCGCCAATATCCAGCAGGCGGTGAAGGACATCATCACCAGCAAGACCTTCGATAACGGCGTGATCTGCGCCTCTGAACAGTCGATCATCGTGGAAAAGTGCATCTATCAGGACGTACACCGCGAGTTACTGGCCCAGGGCTGCTACTTCATGAACGACGATGAGTCTGCCCGCCTGGCCAACATCCTGTTACGCCCGAACGGCATGATTAATCCTGAAGTGGTGGGCAAGACCGCCATCTACCTCAGCGAACGCGCCGGATTCTGCGTACCTGCGACTACCAGGGTGCTGATTTCGTTACAAAACAGCGTCTCGCGTAAAAACCCTTACGCCCGTGAAAAACTCTGCCCGGTGTTGGGGCTGTACATCGAAGAAGACTGGATGAGCGCCTGTGACCGCGTGGTGGAGTTACTCACCAACGAAGGTCTGGGGCATACGCTGGTCATCCACACCCAGAACCAGCAGGTGATCCGCGAGTTTGCGCTGCAAAAACCGGTGCACCGCATCCTGATCAATACGCCCGCCGCGCTTGGAGGCATTGGCGCAACCACGAATCTTATACCTGCGTTGACGCTCGGTTGCGGTGCCGTCGGTGGCGGCTCCAGCTCGGACAACGTCGGCCCGATGAACCTGCTGAACGTACGTAAAGTCGGCTATGGCGTTCGTAGCATCGAGGATCTGCGCCAACCACAACCCGCAGCTCAAAAGTGCAGTGCGCCAACCAACCATAGCACCAGCATCTTCGACGATAACCGCTTTGCAGCTCCAACGGCGACGGTAGCCCCACAGGCCGCACCAGCACCGCTGTATGCCCAGGGCGACGATCGTTTCGGGGCGGTCACCCGCGCAGTGGTTAACGCCGCGGCGAATGACATCACCGAAGAGAACGTCGAACGGATCATTACGGAAGTGCTTGGACGCCTGTCCCGGTAACACATCAACCAAGGGTGAAAACATGATCCTCGCAAAGGTAACCGGCCATGTGGTGGCCACGCAGAAAAGTGACGAGCTACGCGGCAGCAATCTGCTGCTGGTCACGGCGCTGGGTGACGACCTGGAAGCCATCAAAGATCGCACTTACGTCGCCGTCGACAGCGTCGGTGCCGGTGAAAACGATCTGGTGTTGGTGGAAGAGTATTTCGCACTGAGTAAAGACCGCTACAAGGCCATGTCGATCGTTGCCATTGTCGAGAAGGTTCACCGGGAGCGTTAAGAGTAAGAGGAAGTAGGCATGAATGAGTTTCTGATTAAGCCAAAAATCCATTTCGGTGAGGATGCGCTGCTCGCTCTGAGCAGCTTGCCTGGACGCTCGGCGTTTTTGGTCACCGATCAGGCGATGGTGAAGTTTGGCTTGGCCGAGCGGGTAACCAGCCTGCTCAAACAGCAGCAGATCCGCTGTCGTCAGTATGACGAGGTGGCCTCCGACCCGGATATCTCCGCCATCGTCAGCGGCATGAAGCTGATGGATGACGACTATCCGGACCTGGTGATTGCCTTGGGTGGCGGCTCGGTGATTGATGCCGCCAAGGCGGTGATGTATGCGCTGTGGCATTGCCGTAAAGACAGCGGCCGTAGCAAGCCTTGCTTTGTCGCCATCCCCACCACCAGCGGCACCGGTTCCGAAGTCACCAGCTTCTCGGTGATCAAGTCCCGCAGCCAAAAGCTGGTGTTGGTGGACGAGTTCATGCTGCCCGACATCGCCATCCTCGATCCTCAGTTAGTGAAGTCGGTGCCGGCCAGCATTACCGCCGATACCGGGATGGATGTGCTGTGCCATGCCCTGGAGGCCTATGTCTCCCGCAAGGCCAGCGACTTCAGCGATGCAATGGCCGAAAAAGTGGTGCAGATGGTGTTCGGCCACCTGCTGACCTGCTACCAACAGGGCAGCAACCTGCCAGCGCGGGAAAAAATGCACAACGCTTCATGCATGGCCGGGATGGCGTTCACCAATGCCTCGTTGGGCATTACCCACAGTCTGGCGCACGCCCTCGGCGGTATGTTTGGCATCCCCCATGGCCGGGCCAATGCGCTGCTGATGACATCGGTGGTCGCCTTCAATGCCGACGTTGACGGCAACTGCGACACCCCGGCCGCACACAAGTATGCCGCCCTGGCTCGCCTGTTGGGGCTGCCAAGCACCTCAGTTCGTGATGGCGTTAACAGCCTGCTGGTGGCGATCGAAACGCTGAAACAGGAAATGCAGCTACCGGCCAATCTGCAAGCCGCAGGGGTAGAGGAACACCGCTTTCAGGTTTGCCTTGGCGAACTGGCCACGCAGGCGCTGCACGACAGTTGCACGCCAACCAACCCGCGCGACGTTAACGCGGCAGATTTGGAGAAACTGTTCCGCCTCGCCTACAGCGGCGGCCCGGTACAGCTTCAATAACGCACTCATTACAGCCAACGGATTTTGCCAATTTGTGTGAAAGCCGCAGGACATCAGGAGAGATTTGAACATGGCCCATTATTCACTGACGCCACGCGTAAAACTGCTGGCAGAAAGACTCTTATCCCAAAACAGCACCATCAGCACCGAACGTGCCGCCATTCTGGAAACGCTGGGTGGCGATGTGGCCGGCATGCCGCAGTTGGTCAAGAATGCCAAGCTGTTCAATGAGCTGGTCAAGCAACTGCCCGGCTACATAGGCCCCGATGAGTTAATCATCGGCAGCCAATCCTCCACGCCGCGCGCCGCCGTGTTCCACAGCGAAAGCGAACTGCGCAGTCCTTCGGCCTTCACCGCGTTTGGCCAGACCTCACCAGACTATCTGGCGGTGATCACTAAAGGATTGTTCGCCATCGAAGCCGAAATGGAAGACCGTGCCAGAAGCATCGGCAGCGCCGTCAGCCGTTCTGGACTAGACGAAGTCAACCAATGCCGCGCCATGATCTACGCCTGCAATGCGGCGATGCATCTGGCGCAGAAGCTGGCCAGCAAGGCAGAAAACATGGCGGCGGTAGAAAACCATCCGTACCGCAAAGCGGAGCTGCAAGAAGCGGCTACCATGCTGAAAAAAGTCCCGGCTTACGGGGCCAGCAGCTTTAAAGAGGCTTGCCAGTCGTTCTACTTCTTCCAACTGGCGCTGCACCTGGAAAACGGCAGCTATGCGGTTTACCCAGGCGGCTTCGACAAGCTGCTGTACAGCTTCTATCAACAGGACATTACCCGTGGCGTGCTGACGCCGGAGCAGGCTTACGAAATCGTCGAGTGCCTGTGGCTGAAACTTTGTGAGCTTTCCGAAGTGCGCGCACCGCGTGAGCTGGACGGCTACCCGATGTTTGACGGCATGCTGCACGGCGTGCGCCTCGACGATCCGGCACTGGTGATCAACGATCTTTCCGCCATGTTGCTGGCAGCCCGTAGCAATCTGATGACGCTCAACAGCAACCTGCAGGTGAAACTGTTCGCTGGCCAGGCGGGTGCTCGCCCACAGTACAGTGCGCCATCGGCCCCGTTCGTGGCAGCCTCGGCGCAAGACGTGGCAACCCACAAACTGATGGAGGGGCTGACACCACGCCTGCAACGCCTGCGTGACAACTACCTCGATGCTCGCCCAAGTGTGTCTATCTATCGCGCCATCACCTTTACCGAGATGGCGAAAAACAACCCGGGTCTGCCAACCATTCTGCTGCGCGCCAAGTCTTTCCGCGCCGCCTGTGAAACCGCACCGATCCTGATCCAGCAAGATGAGCTGATCGTCGGCCATCCGTGCGGCAAACCGCGTGCCGGGGCGTTCTCACCGGATATCGCCTGGCGCTGGGTGCGTGACGAGCTGGATACCATGGGCACCCGCCCGCAGGATCCGTTTGTTATCTCCGAGGCCGACAAGAAGACGATCCGCGAAGAGATCGTACCGTTCTGGGAAGGCCGTTCGCTCGATGAGATCTGCGAGGCACAGTATCGCGAAGCGGGCGTGTGGGCCTTCAGCGGCGAAACCTTTGTCAGCGACCTCTCCTACCACCAGATTAACGGCGGCGGCGACACCTGCCCAGGCTACGACATCCTGCTGTTCACCAAAGGGATGAACGGCATCAAGGCCGATGCCCAACAGCACCTCGCGGCGCTGAGCATGGAAAATCCGGCGGATATCGACAAGATCTACTTCTACAAAGCGGCCATTGAAACCTGTGACGGCGTGGTGGCCTATGCCAAGCGCATCGCGGACAAGGCCCGTGAACTGGCCGCCATTGAGCAAGATCCGGCACGCCGTGCGGAACTGCTGACCATCGCAGAAACCAACGAGAACGTCCCAGCCAACCCACCGAAAACCCTGCAAGAAGCGCTGCAAAGCATCTGGACGGTGGAGTCACTGTTTGAAGTGGAAGAGAACCAGACCGGGCTGTCGCTGGGCCGTCTGGATCAGTATTGCTACCCGATGTATCAGGCCGATATCGCCTCTGGCCGCCTGACGCAGGAACAGGCGTTGGAACTGTTGCAGGCCTTCATCATCAAATGTGCCGAACTGATGTGGATGTCCAGCGAACTGGGTGCCAAGTACTTCGCTGGCTACCAGCCGTTTATCAACCTGACCATCGGCGGGCAGAAACGCAGCGGCGGCGATGCCTGTAACGACCTGACCTATCTGATCATGGACGCCGTGCGCTTTGTCAAAGTGTACCAGCCGTCGCTGGCCTGCCGTATCCATAACCAGTCACCGCAGAAGTACATGGAGAAGATCGTCGACGTGGTGAAAGCGGGTATGGGCTTCCCGGCCTGCCACTTTGATGATTCCCACATCAAGATGATGCTGCGCAAAGGCTTCGACTTTGAAGACGCGCGCGACTACTGCCTGATGGGCTGCGTAGAGCCGCAAAAATCCGGCCGCATCTATCAGTGGACCTCTACCGGTTATACCCAGTGGCCGATCGCCATCGAGTTCGTGCTCAACCGTGGCCGCATGGTGCTGTTCGACAGCTATCAAGGGTTGGATACCGGTGAGCTGAGTACCCTGAAAACCTACGAAGAGTTCGACAATGCGGTGAAGGCGCAGATCGCGCACATCGTCAAACTGTCGGCTATTGGCACCGTGATCAGCCAGCGTGTCCACCGCGACGTTGCACCAAAACCACTGATGTCGCTGCTGGTGGAAGGCTGTATGGAACAGGGTAAAGACGTGGCCGCCGGTGGCGCAGTGATCAACCACGGCCCTGGGCTGATCTTCTCCGGTCTGGCGACCTATGTCGACTCCATGGCCGCGATCCGCAAGCTGGTGTATCAGGATGGCAAATACACCCTGGAGCAGATCCGTGACGCGCTGCTAGCCAATTTTGAAGGCTTTGAACAGCTGCGCCGCGACTGTCTGAACGCGCCGAAGTACGGCAACGACGATGACACGGTCGATCAGTACGCGCTGGACATCACCGAGTGGACCGAGCGCGAGTGCCGCAAGTACAAGATGCTCTACTCCACGCTGAGCCACGGCACCCTGTCGATCTCCAACAATACGCCGATCGGTGAACTGACCGCCGCGACGCCAAACGGCCGCCTGGCCTGGATGCCGCTTTCCGACGGGATCAGCCCGACGCAAGGTGCGGACAAACAGGGCCCAACCGCCATCATCAAGTCCGTCAGCAAGATGAACGTGGAAACCATGAACATCGGCATGGTGCACAACTTCAAGTTCCTCAAAGGGCTGCTCGATACCCCGGAAGGCAAGAACGGGCTGATCACCCTGCTGCGTACCGCGTCCATTCTGGGCAACGGCCAGATGCAGTTCAGCTACGTGGATAACGAAGTGCTGAAGCAGGCACAGGTGGAGCCAGAGAAATATCGCGACCTGATCGTCCGCGTAGCGGGTTACAGCGCGTACTTCGTCGAGTTGTGCAAAGAAGTTCAGGACGAAATTATCAGCCGTACGGTCATTGAGAAGTTCTGACCTTAGCCTTGGATAAGACAGGGATGTCTTATCCCATCAGCCTTCGAAGAAAGGGGAAAATAGAATGGATAACACGCTGGAGAAAAAGGGTCGGATATTCAATATCCAGAAATACTCGATCTACGACGGAGACGGTATTCGCACCCTGATTTTTTTCAAAGGTTGTAACATCCTCTGCGCCTGGTGCGCCAACCCCGAGGGGCTCACCAGCAATTTCCAGGTGATGTATTCACATGATAAGTGCGTTGACTGTGGGCAATGTGTTGATGTCTGCCCGGTGGGGATCCATTCCCAGCGCCAAAACGCACAAGGCGATCTCAAGCACCACCTCGATCGCAACATAGACTGCATCGGTTGCCGCAAGTGCGAAGAAGTCTGCATCTCCGGCGCGCTGGACATCATGGGCAAGGACGTCACGGTGCAGGAGCTGATGGATATCATCCTGCAGGACGTCGATTTCTATCATGCCTCTGGCGGTGGCGTCACTCTGGGCGGTGGCGAGCTGAGCCTGCAAACCGACTTTGCGGCCGCGCTGCTGACCGAATGCAAAAAACAGATGATCAACACCGCCATCGAAACCAATGGCACCACCTCGCTAGCCAATTATGAAAAGCTGGCGACCTGCACCGATATGTTCCTGTTCGATATTAAACATATCGATAGCGCACGGCATAAAGCGTTGTTTGGCGTCGGCAACGAAGGCGTAAAAAGAAACCTGGAGCGCCTGGTGGAGTTGGGCAGCCATATCGTGGTGCGCATGCCTTTGGTACGCGGCTATAACGATTCTTACGATGCCATCACCGGTGCCATTGACTATGTCATGGCCCTGGCACGCAAAGGCAATATCAGCCGTATCGACGTGTTGCCTTATCACCAACTGGGTAAAAACAAATACCAGCGGCTCGACATGATCTATCCGATCAAGGACGACCCAAGTTACAGCAGTGAAGAACTGGACCAACTGGCGGCTTTTTTCCAGCGCTTTGACTTTGATATCCGCCTGGTAAGGCACTAAGGAGATTGAGATGAACTTAAGCCTGGGAGTGATTGAAACCTATGGCCTGACCGCCGCGATCCACGCGGCCGATGCGGCCTGTAAATCCGCAGCGGTAACGGTCCTTGGGTACAAGAAGATTGGTTCTGGCCTGGTTAGCGTGTTCTTTGCCGGCGAAATCAGCGCGGTGAAAACCGCCATCGACAGCGGTGTGGCAGTGATCAAGCAACCGGCGTTTATCAAAGGCCAGTTGGTGATTGCCCGCCCGGAAAAACAGGTCGTCGCGCTGCTGACCGGGCTGAAAGGCAAGGAACTTACGCCGCCAGCGGCCAAGGTACAGCAAGAACCGCCAGCGCCAGTAGCGGAAGTGGCCGCCCCGCAGGCAGAGGCCGCAGCGCCGGTAGTCGAAACCCCTGTTGCCGACAACAAACCCGCACGTACCAACGGCAAGAAAGAGTCTAAATAACCGTACAGCTTCTGAGATCGGGTAGGAATAACAGTATGTTTAATGAGTCGTTACTGGAAAGGATCCGCCATAACCTGGCAGAGAACTATTCTTCTCCCACCGGCCTAGCCATCCCGGTTGGGGTCTCTAACCGGCATGTCCATCTGTCGCAGCAGGATATTGAAACGCTGTTTGGTACCGGTTATCGGCTGACGCCATGCAAAGAGCTACGCCAGCCGGGGCAGTTCGCCGCGAAAGAGTGCGTGATGATCGTCGGCCCGAAAGGCTCGCTCTCCAAGGTGCGGGTGTTGGGGCCAGCGCGCGAATGTACTCAGTTGGAAATCTCCAAGGCGGACTGCTTTACCCTGGGGCTGAAGGCTCCGGTACGCGAATCCGGCAATCTGAACGCCTCCGGTGACGCCATGCTGGCTGGCCCGGCGGGCTATGTTTCACTGCATTCACAGGTGATTTGTGCCCAGCGCCATATCCATATGAACCCGCAGGATGCCGCCAGGTTGGGCGTGCAGAACGGACAGAAGGTGCGGGTGAAAGCGGCAGGCGTGCGTGGGCTGATCTTTGACGAAGTCATCGTGCGGATCAAAGCCAGTTTTGCTCTGGAACTGCACATTGATACCGATGAAGCCAACGCCGCCGGGCTGGCTTCCGGTGACAACGTGGTTATCGTTCCCTAAGGCGGCAAATATGATGCAGCGTGAAATCATCGATAAGTTGGTCAGTGAAGTGCTCGCACGGATGCGGCCACGGGCGTTGGTGTTGTTAACCGCAGCGGATGGTTACCACGAAATTATCCGCGCGCGCTTGCAGCACTGCCAGGCGTTCTCGCCGGTGATCCTGTTTAGCGATAATGCCCGGCAGTTTCACGCAGAAACAGATTGGAGCCAACTAGGGCCAATAACTTCGTTGGCGGAAATCAGTCAAACCGGCGCGTTGGATAATATTGAGCGGGTATTAATTCCTTTTCTCGATTTCGCGACGGCGGCAGAAGTGGCCAATGGTTTATTACAGTCTGATGCTGCCCGGTTTATTCATCTGGCCCGCATGAGCGGCAGGCCAATTATGGCGCTGGATTATAACTGCAACCCGACCAGCGAATTAAATCAGCTGAAAGGCCTGAGCCGCGCTCCACAGGCAGATTATCTGCCAAAACTGGCGGCCCAGGGCATTGAGCTCTGTACGTTGGATCGGATGCTATCGGCCCAGCCTGCCGCCACGGAGCCGTTGGCAGCGCCGCCACAGGCTTACGTAACGCTAAGCGAACTCAAGCGGCTCAATGGTCGTTCACCACCGGGAGCCAAGCTGACCGATTTGGCATTGGAATATAGCCGAGGAAAAAAATAATACAGAGCTAGGTGAGGGCTTTTACCCCGAAGAGAGTCCCCTCACCCTAACCCTCTCCCATAGGGAGAGGGGACCGATCGAGTGGGTCTGAAAACTCGGTGACGCAAGTTGGATGAGTGGACGATCGAGTTTGCTGAGATTTCCTCTTTATTTTCAAGTGAGCTGGAGCGGCGTGATATTCAGGTACCAAAGTTAATCTGTAACAAGAGTGATTAAAAAAACCAGCACCGTAGCCAAGTTGTTGCACACTCGGCTCCCTCTCCCCGTGGGAGAGGGTTGGGGTGAGGGGTAATTAATATAAGTCTCAAATTTAAAATTTATATAAATCATTACTTATCAGGAGCGAACTCTATGTCTTCCAAGGCAAAAGCATGGGTATGGATGTTATTGGTCATCTTCTCCGAGACCTCGGCCACCTCTATCTTAAAAATGTTTGATAACAGCGAAGGTACCACCAAGACGTTATTACTCGGCTTGATCGTGGTGTTGTATTGCGTTTGTTATTACTCGTTATCCAACGCGGTGAAATACATCCCTGTCGGCCTGGCTTACGCCACCTGGTCAGGCACCGGGATTTTACTGGTCTCAAGCCTGGGCATGGTGTTTTACGGCCAACACCCTGATATGCCAGCCATTATCGGCATGATCGTGATTGCCAGCGGCATCGTGATCATGAACCTCTTCTCCAAAATGGGCTCCTCCGAAGAATAAGGGTATCAACTATGTTTAACATTGGCTTCTTGTGGCTGGCACTGTCGATTGGTTCAGAAATCACCGGGACCTCGATGATCAAAAAAACCAACAACTTTAAAAAGCTGGGGCCTTCGGTGCTGGTGATTAGCGCTTACTGCCTGTGCTATTTCGCCCTGACCAAGGCGATGGGCTTTATCCCGGTGGGCGTCGCTTACTCGCTGTGGTGCGGCTTTGGCATCGTCGGGGTGACCTTCGTTTCGATGCTGCTCTACAAGCAGAAACCGGATCTCCCAGCCATATTCGCCATGGCGCTGATCATCGGTGGCGGCGTCATTATGAACATCTTCTCGCAGATGTAAGATCTCAGCCCCTTACAGCGCAGCGGCAAGGTAGCGCTGTAAGGGGCTGATTGACGCCATAAATAAGTAATGCTGGCTAATGATTCGACACTGCATAATCCAGATATGTAATAGTTGCAGTCACGTATTTTGCAAGACAATATCTAATTTCGGAACACTGTTTCATTATTAGGGATAAATCATGCAAAGAAATATCAAGTCATTATCAGCTATGGCGATTTTTCTGCTGGCCCTGACGGGTTGTGATAACTCGGATGGTAGTATCGCCTCTCCTGTTGAGCCAGTTAAACCCGTTGTTCCCCCTGAAACTGAGAAACCTGTCGCTGATCGCAGTGGTGCCTGGCCAGCCTCAGCCATTAACGATCCAGAATTAGCCGGGAAAGAACCGGTAATGCCTGAAGTCTGCCAAACACTCTCAGCCGAACTGAACCAGAATGCCAAAGGGCTACTGGATGAAGCCATTGATGCTGACGTGAATAATTCCCAACCCGATACCCAGCGTATTCAAGCCGCGATCGACGCCTGCAACACCGGTGCCGTTAAATTGGTCGCAGGCAGCAACGAAGAGAATGCGTTCTTGAGCGGTCCACTTACGCTGAAAAGCGGCGTAACGCTCTGGGTAGATCAAGGGATCACCCTGTTTGCCTCACGTAGCCCGGTGGATTACCAGATTGCCGGTAAGAATAACTGTGGCGAAACCGCCAGTGCCGATAATGGCTGTAACGCATTGATTACCGCCACCGATGCAATAAACAGCGGCGTGATTGGCGAAGGCATTATCGACGGGCGAGGGGGGGCAGTGCTCACCAGCGGAAAATATGCCGATATCCTTACCTGGTGGGATGTGGGCGCATTAACCAAAACCGTTTCCGGCGCCAATCAGAACAACCCGCGGCTAATTCAGGTCACCAACAAGAATTCCGCCAAGCCGACCAGCCAGAACTTCACGCTGTATAAGATCACCTTACAGAATGCGCCCAAATTCCACTTTGTCCCCAGTGGGGTCAATGGAGTGGTCGTCTGGGGCGTGAAGGTGTTAACGCCTTCACTGGCCTATACGATTCCAGGCTATGATTGCCCGAAAGGGACAACCCCTGCGACATCGGGTTCCCCTAACTATACCCGAGCAAGCACCTGCTTTACCCCGGATACGACCAAGAACACCGATGCGATCGATCCTGGCCAATCGCAGAATGTCCTGATTGCCTACAACCACATCAGTACCGGTGATGACGGTATCGCCATCAAAGCCCACAGCAGCAATGCCTGTGTCCCACCGATTGCCGAGAAGTATGCAGGGCAGTTGCCTATTTACACCGTCAGCAACGTCAAAATTCTGCATAACCGCCTCTACTTCACCCATGGTATGTCAATCGGCAGTGAAACCGACTGCGCGGTCAAAGACGTGGAAATTCGGGATATGAGCATTGACGGCCATGATGCTGACTTTGCCGTCGGCGTGCGTATCAAAACCGACATGAGCGTTGGAGGAGAAGTGAGGAACATCAACTATGATGGCATTTGCATCCGCCGCGCTCAGGAAGCACTGACCATAGATACCTACTACAGCAAAAAAACCGGCCAGGCCTACCCCGATATTCAAGATGTCACCATCAAGAATTACCACTATGTGGATACGCCAGACTCCATTTACAACGGAGATAACGTTCGGGTCACCTTACGGGGCTTCAGCTCTGATGGCCAGGATCTGCCATTAAGAAACATTGTGCTCGATAACACCGTGTTTGACAGCTCACCACAGTTGGCTAGCAAAGCCTCGGCAACAATCCCTGCCGCGCCTTCTTATGCCCAGATACTGATGGGACCTGGCCCGGTATCCTTGGCGGATCTGCTGTTGGAAGCCGCGGACAACGGTGCCGCAGAGTTTGAAGTGCTGGATAACCGTAATGGATCCGAGGAGCCTTACGATTGCAGTGAAGCCTTTGCACTGTTCCCTTCTACAGCCTCTGCACTCTAAGCGAAAAACGGGTGGGATCTCTCCCACCCGTCTTTCCTCTGCTGCGGTGACTTAACGCATCGCGGCTTTGATTTGCATACAGGCCCAGTCTATTGGGCCTGACTATTTCCGCTTCAGCAGCAAAACAAGGCTGATCAACAGGAACAGCAAGCTTGGCAACAGGGCCCCCAGAATTGGCGGCATGCTGTACACCATGCTCAGCGGGCCGAAAATTTGATCCAGCACGTAGAACAGGAAGCCGAAGCTGATACCGATCACCACTCGCACACCCATCGGCACGCTACGCAGCGGGCCAAAGATAAACGACAGCGCCATCAGCATCATCACCGCCACCGACAGCGGCGAGAAGATCTTGCTCCACATATTCAGCTGATAACGGCTGGCCTCCTGGCCACTCTGCTTGAGGTACTTCACATAGTTGTGCAAACCGCTGATGGAAAGCGAATCCGGATCCAACGCTACCACGCCCAGCTTGTCCGGCGTCAGGTTGGTTTTCCACACCCCGGTCAGCGTCTGGGTACTGGTCACCTGATTCGGATTGGTCAGATCGGAGGTATCCACCTGCGAAAGCTGCCACGCACCGTCTTCAAAATCTGCGGTACCGGCATAGCGGACGGTCTCTAAACGGCGCTGATCGTTGAAGTGGTAAATGTTGACGCCAGCCAGCTCTTTTTCACCCGCCACCCGTTCGATGTAGATAAAGTCGTTGCCGTCCTTCGCCCACAGGCCGCTCTTGGTAGAGAGCAGCGAGCCACCGTACATCTGCTGCGCACGGTAGTTTCGCGCCATCTGTTCGCCTTGCGGCGCCACCCATTCGCCAATTGCCATCGTCAGCAAGACCAGCGGAATAGCGGTTTTCATCACCGACCCAGCAATCTGCAGCCGGGTGAAGCCAGAAGCTTGCATCACCACCAGTTCGCTACGCGTAGCCAGGGTGCCCAAACCGAGCAATGCCCCTAGCAGCGCCGCCATCGGGAAGAAGATCTCAATATCCTTTGGCACGCTGAGCAGGGTATACACCCCCGCACCCAGCGCCGAGTATTCACCCTGCCCGACTTTACGCAGCTGATCGACAAACTTGATGATGCCGGAAAGCGAAACCAGCATGAACAGCGTCATCATGATGGTGTTGAAAATCGTTTTACCGATATAACGGTCCAGTACACCAAACATCAGGCCGCTCCTCTCAGGCGTGCACGCAGTTTGCGCATCGGCACGGTATCCCACAGGTTAAGTGCCAGAGCAATCGCGAAGTACGCCAGGTTCACCAGCCACATCCACACCAGCGGATCCAGCTTGCCCTTACCGGCATTGGAACGCAGCGAGGTCTGCAACAGGAAGAAGATCAGATACAGCAACATCGCTGGCAACATGCTCAGCACACGGCCTTGGCGCGGATTGACCACGCTGAGCGGCACCACCAGCAGCGCCATCAGCACCACGGAAACCACCAGCGTCAGACGCCAGTGGAATTCGGCGCGCGCATCCGGTTCATTCGATTCCCACAGCGTGCGCATCGACATCTGCTCGGACTGGGTATTATCGATAGTGACCGACTGATGGCCGATAACCGCTTTATAGTCGTTGAAGTCGGTAATGCGGAAATCACGCAGTAATGCGGTGCCTTCAAACCGGGTGCCTTTGTCCAGCGTGACAACCTGCGATCCGTCGCGGCCCTGATTGATCATTCCATGCTCGGCCACCACCACCGAAGGGCGTTGGTTACCGTTCGGGCGTAGCTGCGCCAGGAACACGTCGTTGAAGGTGTTGCCCTTTACGCTGCCGACAAACAGTACGGCGTTACCATCCTGTGAGGGCTGGAACTGCCCTTCAGCCAGCCCGGCAATGCTGGGGTTGGCTTTGGCTTCGGCAATCACTTCGTCCTGATGGCTGGCCGCCCATGGCCCGACCCAGAAGACGTTTACCGCAGCCACCGCCGAGGTAAAGATCGCCAACACCATAGCGGCAATGATCAGGGTCCGTTTCCCCAGACCGCAGGCGTGCATAACGGTGATTTCGCTTTCGGTATACAACCGACCAAGCGTCATCAAGAGGCCAAGAAACAGGCTTAAGGGCAAGATTAGCTGTGCCATCTTCGGCACACCCAATGCAAGCAGGGATAAGACTAAATTTGTCGGGATATTGCCGTCGACCGCATCACCTAACACCCTGACCAGGTTCTGACAAAAGAAGATCAGAAGCAGGATAAACAGGATGGCAATTTGGCTCTTCAGCGTTTCCCGTACCAGATATCTAATGATGATCACGCTTATTACGCCTGTGAAAACTTGTCTTTTTGCAGGAAAATCGATAGTTTCATCGCTAATCCGCCATTTTTTCTCATCATGTGGCAACCTTCACAGCTAAAATAGTATTAGAACATCAAGCTGTTTGGCCATCCTATAGGAACAGACCTATAGTAGCCAAAACAGAACGTTTACGCCGTTCAGGTTAACCTAGTTAGTTAACTCAATGACGGAAGATCTTGGCGGAGCAGGTCATTCTAGCCGTAGCTTTCGTCGTTGTCTTTAAGATTCAGGAGAGTGCATGGAGTTCAGTGTAAAAAGCGGTAGCCCGGAAAAACAGCGCAGCGCCTGTATTGTAGTAGGTGTTTTCGAACCACGCCGCCTGTCACCTATCGCAGAACAACTCGACAAAATCAGTGATGGTTATATCAGCGCACTACTGCGCCGGGGCGAACTGGAAGGCAAAGTCGGGCAGACATTACTGCTGCACCATGTGCCGAACATTCTCTCCGAACGCATTTTGCTGATTGGCTGTGGCAAAGAGCGCGAGCTCGATGAACGCCAGTACAAGCAGGTGATCCAGAAAACCATCAATACCCTTAACGACACCGGTTCCATGGAGGCAGTCTGCTTCCTGACCGAGCTGCACGTAAAAGGCCGCAATACTTACTGGAAAGTGCGCCAGGCGGTAGAAACGGCCAAAGAAACGCTCTACACCTTCGATCAGTTGAAGAGTAACAAGGTGGAGCCACGTCGCCCGCTGCGTAAAATGGTGTTCAACGTGCCAACCCGCCGTGAACTGACCAGCGGTGAACGCGCCATCCAACACGGCCTGGCCGTGGCTTCCGGCATCAAGGCCGCCAAAGATCTCGGCAATATGCCACCAAACATCTGTAACGCCGGTTATCTGGCCTCACAGGCTCGTCAGTTGGCCGACGCCTTCAGCACCCACATCACCACCCGTGTCATCGGTGAACAACAGATGAAAGAGCTGGGGATGAACGCCTATCTGGCGGTCGGTGCCGGTTCGCAAAATGAATCGCTGATGTCGGTGATGGAATATAAGGGAAATCCTAACCCGGACGCTAAGCCGATCGTGCTGGTAGGCAAAGGGCTGACCTTCGACTCCGGCGGCATCTCGATCAAACCTGCCGATGGCATGGACGAGATGAAATACGACATGTGCGGTGCGGCAACCGTGTACGGCGTCATGCGTGTGGTAGCAGAACTGAACCTGCCGCTGAACGTGATCGGCGTGCTGGCTGGCTGTGAAAACATGCCGGGCGGACGTGCCTATCGCCCAGGTGACGTGCTGACCACCATGTCGGGCCAGACGGTAGAAGTGCTGAACACCGACGCCGAAGGCCGCCTGGTACTGTGCGATACCCTGACCTACGTGGAACGTTTCGAGCCAGAGCTGGTGATTGATATCGCTACCCTGACCGGTGCCTGCGTGATCGCATTAGGCCACCACATCACCGGCCTGATGTCGAACCACAACCCGCTGGCTCACGAGCTGATTGGCGCTTCCGAGCAATCGGGTGACCGTGCGTGGCGCTTGCCGATGAGCGATGAGTATTACGAGCAGCTGGATTCCAACTTTGCGGATATGGCCAACATCGGCGGTCGCCCTGGTGGTGCTATCACCGCCGCGTGCTTCCTTTCACGCTTTACCCGCAAGTACAGCTGGGCGCACCTGGATATCGCCGGTACCGCCTGGCGCTCCGGCAAGGCCAAAGGGGCCACTGGCCGCCCGGTAGCCCTGCTGGCGCAGTTCCTGCTCAATCGTGCCGGCTTGAACGGCGACGATTAAATCCGCGCGGTAATTCAGGTATAATCACCGAGGGCACAGCACGCTGTGCCCTTACATTTTTTGGCCACGGTGAATTGAATCATGAAACAGGCAACGTTCTACCTTCTTGAACACGCAGAACCCGCTGGTGCGCTCAGTGCACACGAGGCTGTGGCCTGTGCCGTTGCCGCCGAAAGATGGCGCGCTGGCAAGCGGGTGCTGATCGCCTGTGAAAGCCAGGAGCAGGCCCAGCGGCTGGATGAAGCCCTGTGGCAACGTGAACCACACCAATTTGTGCCGCACAATCTCGCAGGCGAAGGGCCAAACTTTGGCGCGCCGGTCGAGCTGTGCTGGCCAGGCAAACGCGGCAATGCCCCGCGCGATCTGCTGATCGCCCTGCTGCCGCAGTTTGCAGATTTTGCTACTGCTTTCCATGAAGTGGTAGACTTCGTCCCTTACGAAGACACCTTGAAACAGTTGGCGCGCGAACGTTACAAAGCCTATCGCAGCGTCGGCTTCCATTTGACCACGGCCACGCCGCCAACTAACTGAACCTTGAAATAAAAATGGAAAAGACCAACACCGATCTCGATACCGCCTATGACCCAACCCAGATCGAACAGAAGCTGTACGATCACTGGGAAAGCCAGGGCTATTTCAAACCGAATGGCGATACCAGCCAGGAAAGTTTCTGCATCATGATCCCGCCGCCGAACGTCACCGGCAGCCTGCATATGGGCCACGCGTTCCAGCAGACCATCATGGACACCATGACCCGCTACCAGCGCATGCAGGGTAAAAATACCCTGTGGCAAGCCGGTACCGACCATGCCGGTATCGCGACCCAGATGGTGGTTGAGCGCAAGATCGCCGCAGAAGAAAATAAAACCCGCCATGATTATGGCCGCGATGCGTTCATCGATAAAATCTGGCAGTGGAAGGACGAGTCCGGCGGCACCATCACCCGCCAGATGCGCCGTCTGGGCAACTCCGTGGATTGGGAGCGCGAGCGCTTCACCATGGATGAAGGCCTGTCCAACGCGGTGAAAGAAGTGTTTGTCCGCCTGTACAAAGAAGATCTGATCTACCGTGGCAAACGCCTGGTGAACTGGGATCCAAAACTGCGCACCGCCATCTCCGATCTGGAAGTGGAAAACCGCGAGTCCAAAGGTTCCATGTGGCACCTGCGCTATCCGCTGGCCGATGGAGCAAAAACGGCGGAAGGCAAAGACTACCTGGTGGTTGCCACCACCCGTCCGGAAACCGTGCTGGGTGATACCGGCGTAGCGGTAAACCCGGAAGATCCACGCTACAAGGATCTGATTGGCAAAGAGATCATTCTGCCGTTGGTGGGCCGCCGCATCCGCATCGTGGGTGACGAGCACGCCGATATGGAGAAAGGCACCGGCTGCGTGAAAATCACCCCGGCACACGACTTCAACGACTATGAGGTGGGTAAGCGTCACGGCCTGCCGATGATCAACATCCTGAGCTTCGACGGTGACATCCTCGAAGTAGCCGAGGTGTTCGACACCCTGGGCGAAGCCAGCACCGCCTACAGCGGCGAGCTGCCAGCGCAGTTCCGTGGCCTGGAGCGCTTTGCTGCGCGTAAAGCCGTGGTTGCCGCCTTTGACGAACTCGGCCTGCTGGAAGAGATCAAACCTCACGATCTGACCGTGCCTTACGGTGACCGTGGCGGCGTGGTTATCGAGCCAATGCTGACCGACCAATGGTACGTGCGTACCGCACCGCTGGCCAAAGTCGCGGTTGAAGCGGTTGAGCAAGGTGAGATCCAGTTCGTGCCTAAGCAGTACGAAAACATGTACTTCAGCTGGATGCGCGATATCCAGGACTGGTGTATCTCCCGTCAGCTGTGGTGGGGCCACCGCATCCCGGCCTGGTACGACGCCGAAGGCAAAGTGTACGTTGGCCGCACCGAAGAAGAAGTTCGTCGCGAAAACAACCTGGGTGCCGACGTGGCGCTGAACCAGGACGAAGACGTGCTGGATACCTGGTTCTCTTCCGGCCTGTGGACCTTCTCGACCCTGGGTTGGCCAGAGCAGACCCCGGATCTGAAGACCTTCCACCCGACCAGCGTGCTGGTCAGCGGCTTCGACATCATCTTCTTCTGGATTGCCCGCATGATCATGCTGACCATGCACTTCGTTAAAGATGAAAACGGCAAACCACAGGTTCCGTTCAAAACCGTGTACATGACCGGCCTGATCCGCGACGACGAAGGGCAGAAGATGTCCAAGTCGAAGGGTAACGTCATCGATCCGCTGGATATGGTTGACGGTATCTCGCTGGAAGATCTGCTGGAGAAACGTACCGGCAACATGATGCAGCCGCAGCTGGCAGAGAAAATCCGCAAGCGCACTGAGAAGCAGTTCCCGAACGGCATCGAACCGCACGGCACCGACGCCTTGCGCTTTACCCTGGCAGCACTGGCCTCTACTGGCCGTGACATCAACTGGGATATGAAGCGCCTGGAAGGCTACCGCAACTTCTGTAACAAGCTGTGGAACGCCAGCCGCTTTGTGCTGATGAACACCGAAGCGCACGACTGCGGCTTCAACGGTGGCGAAATGCAGCTGTCGCTGGCCGATCGCTGGATCCTGGCCGAATTCAACCGCACGGTGAAAGCCTACCGTGAGGCGCTGGACACCTATCGCTTCGATATCGCGGCGGGCATCCTGTACGAATTCACCTGGAACCAATTCTGCGACTGGTATCTGGAATTGACCAAACCGGTCGTGATCAACGGCAGCGAAGCGGAACAGCGTGGCACACGTAATACGCTGATCACCGTGCTGGAAGCATTGCTGCGCCTGGCGCACCCAATCATTCCATTTATCACCGAAACCATCTGGCAGCGCGTCAAGCCTCTGACCGGTGAAACAGCAGACACCATCATGCTGCAGCCGTTCCCGGCCTTTGACGCCGCGCTGGAAGACCAGCAGGCATTGAACGATCTGGAATGGATCAAGCAGGCGATCATCGCGGTACGTAACATCCGCGCCGAGATGAACATCGCGCCAAGCAAACAGCTGGAAGTGCTGCTGCGTAACGCCAATGGTGATGCCCAACGTCGCGTGCAGGAAAACCAGAGCTTTATCGAACGCCTGGCGCGCCTGAGCTCCATCACCCTGCTGCCTGCGGGCGAGAAAGGCCCGGTTTCAGTCACCAAGCTGGTCGACGGTGCCGAACTGCTGATCCCGATGGCGGGCTTTATCGACAAGGATGCGGAAATCGCGCGTCTGTCGAAAGAGATGGGCAAACTGGATGGTGAGATTGCTTCTATCGAAGGCAAACTGTCCAACGAAGGCTTTGTGGCTCGCGCACCGGAAGCGGTAGTGGCCAAAGAGCGTGAACGCCTGGCAGCCTGCAAAGAAGGCAAGCTGAAGCTACAGGAGCAGCAGGCGACTATCGCTGCACTGTAATTCTGCAAACTACCGATTAAAAACAGCGGGTGATTTTTCCCCGCTGTTTTTTTATCGGCATTGCCAAGAGCCTGGCTTAAGTGGTATTACAAAGTAATATTGATGCGGTGCATTCCGTAATAACAACGAAATTCCGGGTCCCCTCAGGTTCCCTTTGATGGTGAGTATAAACATGACAACAGCCACCCCAGTGCGTCTTCTGGTACGCCCAATCACGGCCGACGATAATGCCGCTATTGCTCACGTTATTCGCGAAGTCTCCGCCGAACATGGCCTGACGGCGGATAAAGGTTATACCGTTTCCGATCCCAATCTGGATGCCTTGTTCCAACTCTATAGTCAACCGCGCAGCGCCTACTGGGTCGTGGAGATAGACGGTCAGATTGCCGGTGGTGGTGGTGTTGCGCCGCTGCAAGGCGGTGAGATCGACGTATGCGAATTACAGAAAATGTATTTCCTGCCGGTGCTGCGTGGCAAAGGTTTGGCAAAACGCCTGGCGCTACAGGCGATGGAGTTTGCACGCCAGCAAGGGTTCAACCGCTGCTATCTGGAAACGACCGCCACGTTGCAGCAGGCGATTAGCCTGTATGAGCATCTTGGTTTTGAGCATATCGATTGTGCCATGGGCAATACCGGCCACGGCGACTGCGAAGTCACCATGCTAAAGTCACTTTAACCGCCGCAATGCCCCCTCGCCCTAACCCTCTCCCACAGGGAGAGGGGACCGAATGTGCCATAGATTAGCTCCTACGCCTGACCTTAATTTCGCAACAACTCCCTAGCCATAATTTTAATCTGATGACTAATCGCATCACTGAACTGGCTCCCTATCCTTGGGGAGAGGGTTGGGGTGAGGGAGAGAACACATCACCCTCAAAAAATCATTAACATCAACATTATTCAAAAAAACGCACGGTATTTTTATATTTCAGCCAGTTAAACTGATGCTGAATTCTTTAATGTAAATTTATTGTGATATTCGTTAATAAATTAACGATCGCAAATTGACCTACTATTCCTCTGAGTTACTCTGCCATGACAGTCTCTAACCACCACGCACAGGGAACGGTCATGTCAGAAAATAACTTCGATTATATTATTGTTGGCGCAGGCTCGGCGGGTTGCGTGTTGGCGGCACAGCTCATCCGCCGTACCCAGGCCCGCATCCTGCTGCTGGAAGCCGGCGGCGACGACAATAATCTGTTTATCAAAATGCCCGCCGGGGTTGCCAAGATCATCGCCAAGAAAAGCTGGCCGTATGAAACCGAACCAGAGCCGCACGCCAATAACCGCCGCATGCAAATCGCCCAGGGCAAGGTGCTGGGCGGCAGTAGCTCGGTAAACGGTATGATCTATCTGCGCGGCCAACCGCAGGATTACGACGACTGGGCGCAACAGTATGGCTGTACCGGCTGGAGCTATCAGGACGTGCTGCCCTACTTCAGACGCGCCGAAGCCAATGAAAGCCTGGCGGATGAGTATCACGGCAACGAAGGGTTGCTGCCGGTCAGCGAGAACCGCTACCGCCATCCGCTCAGCATGGCGTTTATCCGCGCAGGCCAAGAGTTGGATCTGCCCTATCGCAACGACTTTAACGGCGCAAGCCAGCACGGCGTGGGTTTCTACCAAACCACCACCCATAATGGCGAACGCGCCAGCACCTCCCGTACCTATCTGCAAGCCGTACGCGATAACTCGCGCCTAGTGGTGAAACTCAACGCGCTGGTGCATCGCGTCACCTTCGAAAACAACGTGGCAACTGGAGTAGTCTACAGCCTGAACGGTGGCAATGAGATCGTCGCCCACGCCAGCCAGGAAGTGATCCTCAGCGCCGGGGCAGTTGGCTCACCGAAGCTCCTGATGCTGTCCGGCATCGGCCCACGCGAACATCTGGAGCAATTGGGTATTACACCGCTGGCCGATCTGCCGGTGGGCAAAAACTTCCACGACCATCTGCATATATCGATTAACGTCAGCACCCGTGAACCTGTCAGCCTGTTCGGTGCCGATCGGGGCTTGCAGGCGCTGCGTCACGGTGCCGAGTGGCTGGCTTTTCGCAGCGGCGTCTTGACCTCTAACGTACTGGAGGGGGCCGCCTTCGCCGATTCCCAAGGCAATGGCAGGCCAGACGTGCAGGTACATTTCCTGCCGATACTCGACAGTTGGGACGACGTGCCCGGCGAACCGCTACCGGCGATCCACGGCATGTCGCTCAAGGTCGGTTATCTACAACCCAAAGCGCGTGGCCAGGTGCAGTTACGCAGCCGTAACCCCGCCGATCCCGTCAAGCTCCAGGCCAACTATCTTGGTCATCCAGACGATCTGGCGGGCAGCATTCGCGCGGTGAAATTTGGCCTGCGCTTCCTGGAAACCGCCTCTCTCAAGCCGCTGATTAAAGATCTGCTGATGCCACAACCAGCGTGGGTAAACGATGAGGCGCAGATGGAGGAGTTTGTGCGCAACTTCTGCAAGACGGTCTATCACCCGGTGGGCAGTTGCCGTATGGGGCAAAATACGGAGGACTCGGTGACCGACTTGCAGTTGCGGGTGCATGGCTTTGAGCGGCTGCGAGTGGTCGACTGTTCGGTGATGCCGCAGGTCACCAGCGGCAACACCAATGCCCCCACCATTATGCTGGCCGAGAAGGCGGTGGATTTGATACTGGGTGAATAGCCCAAATAGACAGCAAGCCGATGTTGGCTTGCTGTCAGTTAACCATAGCTGCAAATCACGTTAAAAAATCCCCCCTGTTTACTTCCCCCTAATTCACCAACAACTAGAAAAAATGTGATTGCGCTCATTAATCCAGCAAAAAGGGTTGAATGCAGGATGAAACACGGCCAGTATAATCACAAATGCGAACACGATCCGAATATGCGGACGAAAAGGATAACTAATGAACAGTTTTATCTTCAACAACCCTGTCAAACTTCACGTTGGCCCTGGCAAATTTGCTCTGCTTGGTAGCATCGCTCACCAGTACGGGAAGAAAGCACTGTTGGTCGTCTCTGATAACACCAAGTCCACGGGCCTACTCGCTCGGGCACAGGAAACCCTGGCTGCCGCCGGGGTGGCATTTGCCGTCTATGACAAATTTATGCAAAACCCGCTCTCCACACTGGTGGAAGCCGGTGCTGAAATGGCACGCCAGGAGCAATGCGATCTGGTGATTGGTATTGGTGGTGGCAGCGCAATGGATATGGCCAAAGGCATCGCGTTTTGTGCCTGCAATCCAGGCAGCATCTGGGATTATGTATTTGGCAAAGCCCAGGCACAGAACGCGCTGCCAAATATCTTGGTGCCGACCACGGCAGGCACAGGCAGCGAGGCTAACCGTACCGCCGTGTTCACCAACCCGGAAACGCATGATAAAAAAGGTTTGGTTAACCCGTTAATCTACCCGGTAGCCTCGATTGTTGACCCCGAACTGATGCTCACTCTGCCAAAACGCGTGATCGCCGGGCCAGGTGCCGACGTCTTGTTCCATGCCCTGGAGTCATATATCTCCCGCAATGCGCACCCAGTCAGTGAAATGCTCTCTCTGCGTGCGATTACCCTGCTGACACAGAACCTGCCACGCGTGTATGCCGATGTGACCGATTTGGCAGCATGGGAGCAGGTTTGCGTGGCGAGTACGCTTGCCGGAATGGCGATCGACTGTGCCGGTACGGCGCTGCCACATGCTCTGCAACATCCAATGGGCGGGCTGCTTGACGTCGTTCATGCAGAAGGGATCGCCGCGGTTTATCCTGCTTTTATGGAATACACTTGGTCGGCCGCCCCCGAAAAATTTGCCGCCATTGCCTATGCCATGGGGGTGGACACTCGCGATATGTCCCTTGCACAAGCCGCTTACAGCAGCGTACAGGCCGTCACGTCATTGCTGTCATCAATCAATATGCTCCCTTCCTTGACTGAACTGGGGGTGAAAGAAGAACACTTCGACTGGATTATCAATAACGTGCAAACCACCATGAAAGTGGTGCTGGAGAATAATCCACGAGTGCCAGATGCCGACACCCTGCGCGATATTTTACAACGTAGCCTTTAATGAAAAACACCAGCCTCAGCAGCGCTATTTAAAGGAGTGAGCATGTTTATTGTCATTGATTCAGGTTCGTCCACGACACGTATTTATCTGCTGGCATTCACCGACAATAAGATTATTGACAAGATCACGATCGGCGAAGGGGTAAACTCCACCGTCACTCATGGAAGTAATAATCTATTACGTCAGGAGATGGTGCGAGGCGTAACGGAATTATTGGCAAGAAACGGTAAGGCTCAGCAGGACATCACCTTTATTATTGCCTCAGGCATGATCACGTCAAACCTGGGTTTGCATGAGGTTCCCCATCTGGTTGCACCGGTCGGGATTGACGAATTGGCACAGCATACTGTGCCATTTGCTGCCAATGAGCTCCTAGCGTTGGATATTCCCGTCATGCTGATCCCTGGCGTTCGTAACCAGACGGCCCCCTCATGGGAAAATCTCAGCGGTATTGATCTGATGCGAGGTGAAGAGACTCAGGCTGTCGGGTTGCTGTTGGGCTATCAGCCCAAGCTCCCCTGTATCCTGATCGAGCTGGGTTCCACCACCAAACTGATTTCGATTAATCAACAGGGGAAAATTGCCGGCAGTATTACCTCCTTAAGCGGCCAGGTGTATGCAGCAATCCTAAAGCAGACCTTTGTCGCAGCCAGTGTTGCCACTACGCCAGAAGAAGAGACGCAGGCAAAAATAGAGCCGCAAATTATTGATGCCGCCTGCCAGGCCGTGCAAGAGAGTGGTTTATTACGCACAATATTAATGAGCCGATTCTTACAATTCGCGCTTCCGACCACAGCGCCGCAACGCAAACTGTTCCTTGAAAGCGCCATGGCAGGTGACGATATCAAGGTTTTTACCCGTGCCCAACACCAGGGGTTTAATTTCCATGGCGAGATATTTTTAATTGGCCATGCGAAACGTTGTGAGATTTACCAGCACGTTATTCGACAGCAGTTAAAAATAGATAGCCCACAGCGAATAATTTCCGACGAACAGCAAATAGATTTATTAGCGATAACTGGCGCCAGCGCTATTGCTAATACACTCCGCACCCTACGCTGATAATAATAACGAGAATGACATGTATATAATCACTATCGATACCGGCACCACCAACACCAGGGTATGTGCCTGGCAGGACGAACGGCTGTTGGCTGAAGCGGCACGCCCCATCGGCGTACGCGATACCGCCATCTCTGGCAGTACTGCAACGCTAATGGATGGTGTACGCGAAGCCGTTCAGGAAGCCAAAAATCTGGCCGCGATACCAGCGGCTGAACGCGTGGTTTACCTGTCATCGGGTATGATCACCTCCAACGTGGGATTATGCGAAATTCCGCATTTGTTGGCGCCTGCCGGGCTTGGCGAACTGGCTCAAGGCATGGTCTGCGCCAATCTGCCAGAAATCGCCGAGGAACCCATCTGGTTTGTACCAGGAGTTCGCAATCATGATTCTGCCGTCACGCTGGGTAATGCCGAGCAGATGGACATGATGCGTGGCGAAGAGACGGAAGCTATCGGTGTACTCGCCAGCCTGGACATCCACGGCCCGGCGCTGATCGTGCTGCCGGGTTCGCACTCTAAATTCGTCAAGATAGATGCGCAGGACCGCATTGAAGGTTGTGTCACAACACTCGGGGGTGAACTGCTGGACGTGATTACCCGGCATACGATCCTCGCCAACTCCCTGGAGCGGCAATTCGCCCAGGAGATTGAAGCCCCAGCCCTGCTGCAAGGGGCGAACCAATGTCGGCAAACGGGCTTGTCCCGCACTTGTTTCTCTGTACGCGTTCTGGATATGTTCAGCCAACTTACGCTCAACCAGAAAGCCAATGTCCTGTTAGGGGCCGTGCTACAAGATGACCTACAGGCGGTCAAAAATAGCGAGGCCTTTACGGTTACCCCGGATACTCACGTCATAGTATGCGGCAAAGACACGCTTAAATTCGCTTTCGCTACCCTCATTAAAAATGACCCGTGGTTTAACGGGGAAGTAACCCTGGCATCGGTAGATCGTTCACTTTCTAGTTCTGGATTATTTGCCCTGGCTCACCACCGACAGATTATTTAATTCCTTTGTATCCTACACAAAATTAAAAGGTCTGATTATGAACACCATCGTTAATGAAAAAGTTATAACAAAAAAACGAGGAAATAAGCGCTGGTTTGTTGTATTCCTCTTATTGATTGGCGGTATTGTCAACTACCTCGATCGTGCCAGCCTCTCCATTGCTGCGCCCGACATGATGAAAGAACTTGAATTATCGAATACGGATATCGGATTGCTGGGCTCGGTCTTTGCGCTGATCTACGCGCTTTGCCAACTCCCTGCCGGTTGGCTGGTTGACCGCTTCGGCCCGAAAAAAGTGTACGGTTGGGCCGTCGGCTTATGGAGCGGTGCCACCATGCTTACCGGTGCTTGTAGCAGTATGGTGACGCTGATTTTTGCCCGTGGACTGTTGGGGATCACAGAAGCCCCATGCTGGCCGGGAGCGGCGAAAATCACCGCCTCATGGTTCCCCAAAAGTGAACGTGCGTTGGCAACCGGGTTCTGGGATGCCGCGTCCAAATGGGGGCCAGCCATCGCTCCGCCGATCCTGGTCGCTATCATTGTGCCATTCGGCTGGCGTGCACTGTTTTATATTGCTGGGGCAATAGGTTTTCTTTTCGTAGTGTTTTTCATCTTCGCCTATCACCAGCCAGAGCAGCACCCAAACATTACCAAAGAAGAGCTGGACTATATTAAAGAAGGCGGCGGCGGCACAGCACAAAAACTGACGGGAGACGCTGAAAAAATCAGCTGGGGCGGTCTGTTTAAATATCGCTGTATCTGGGGAATGATTTTAGGTTGGTTCTGTTATGTGTGGATGATGAATATTTTCACCACATTCTTACCGCTCTATTTAATGAAAACCCAAAATATCCAGTTCAAGGAATTAGGCATCTACGCCAGTATTCCCTATTTCGGTGGGATTGTCGGCGCCATTGCCGGTGGTTACATCTCCAAGTGGCTGGTGGATAAACAGATTTTCACCGAATCCTTAAAAGCCAAACGCGTCACCATCAGCGTCTCGGCACTGCTGGCCGGCGTCGCTGTTATTGCGGTGCCAATGGTGGATAGCCTGGCTGCCACTCTGACCTTGCTGGTGATTGCCATGGCGCTGCTCTCTTCACTTTCTGCAACTGGTTGGGCATTGCCTGGCGATGTCGCCCCGGCGTCCATGGTGGCCTCGGTTGGCAGCATCCAGAACTTCGGTGGCTATTTTGCCGGATCGTTATCACCGCTGGTGACCGGGCTGATTGCCGATGTCACTGGCTCTTACACCCTGGCATTTGTCAGCGGTGGGATTATCGCAGCCTGTGCTGCACTGTGTTATTGGTTCATCGTCAAAGAACCGGTGACCGTAACGGATTGATGTCATCGGGGAGCCCGCTCCCTGATATTTCCCAAGAGGTTATCCATGATTAAACAACGCGTGATTCGCGCCATAGAAGAAACCGGCATGATTGCCATCGTTCGCGGCGTCGCGCCCGAGGGCATTATCCCCCTCGCCAATGCACTGTATGACGGCGGCATTCGAGTCGTTGAGGTCACTTGTAACTCGACCCGGCACCTGGAAAGCATCAGTGCGCTTAAGCAGGAGATGGGAAACAGAATGTGTGTAGGCGCGGGGACGGTATTAAACCCGGTAATGGCACAGCTGGTGCTGGACGCCGGTGCCGATTTTGTCCTCTCCCCCGATTTCAACCCCGATGTGGTGATGATGGTGCACGAAAAGCAACGCCTGATGATCCCTGCGGTGATGACCCCCTCAGAGATTTTGCAGGCCTGCCGCCTGGGGGTAGATTTGTTAAAACTGTTCCCAGCCAACAGCCTCGGCGTTGATTATATGAAAGAGGTGTTAGGGCCGTTGGATAACCTATCGATGATCCCGGTTGGCGGGATTACGCTTGAAAATACCCGCGAATTTGCCAAGGCTGGTGCGTTTGCGATGGGGGTGGGGAGCGCACTGACTAATAAACAATGGATCGAAGCAGGCAACTGGGCGGCAATCACCCAACAAGCACAAGCCTTTATCCAGGCGTTTCATGAGGGAAAACGGTCCTGAAATCAGGACAGACAAGCTACGGTGAATAGCCGTAGCTTGGTTATTATTTAGCAGATCTGTATTCACCCTCGCTACCTCGTTATACTGCCAGCTATAACAATAACGGTGAGGTAAGCCCGTGTCTGAAAAGATAAATCGTTCGGTTGCCCGGGCGTTGGATATGCTGGAGTTGGTCGCAGCAAGCAAAAACGAACTGACCATTACCGAAATCAGCAAGCAACTGGGCATCCCCAAGAGCACTACCTTTGATATTCTCTACACCCTGCTCGATAAAGGTTATCTGGAGCAAGCCAACGAAAAGCAGAAATCGTTTAAGCTGGGCGTAAAACTGTTCCAGACAGGAGCCTGTTACCTGGAGCAAACGCCTTTCCACAACGTCGCACATGCGATGCTTGAAAAGCTCGCCGAAATCGCGGGGGAAACCGTGTTTCTGGCGTTGCTCAATAACGATGAGTTGGTTTATTTCGATAAAGTGGAAAGCCCCAACTCCGTCAGAACCTCCGCCAGAATTGGTTCGAACAACCCGCTGTACTGCACCGGGCTGGGTAAAGCGATCCTGGCAACCTTGCCTGACGATGAGGTAAAAACCATTCTGGCCCGCACCGGTGGGTTGCAAGCCATCACGCCATATACCGTGACTGATGAAGCGAAATTTTTCGCAATTTTAAATCAGGCACGCCAGCAGGGTTACGCCGTTGACGATCGCGAACATAATGCTGAGGTGTTCTGCCTTGCCGCTCCAGTCTATAACTTTCGGGGCAAGGTCTACGCCGCTATCAGCGTCGCCAGCCTGTTTAACAAAATTAACCAGCAACCCGAGAAAATCGCCACATTGGGGCAAATGATCTCTGACACTGCCCTGGAGCTCTCACAACGCATTGGCTACCGTGGCCAGCAGTTGTACTCCGATTTTCGGTAGTAATCTGACCGGCCTCGCCTCTAGGTGGGAAGGGCCGGATTGTGAGATTTTACGCCACCGGCACGCCGCTGTGGAAGCGGAACTCGGTGTCCGGTGAGCGGATCAGCTCCGCCTCCAACTGGCCAAAAAACGCCACGCGTTCGCTGATATCGCCGCCGGCGATCTGCTCTGCCAGCGTCAGGTAATCCTGATAATGGCGGGCTTCGGAACGCAGTAGCGAAACATAAAACCGGTTCAGCTCATCGTCCAGGAACGGGGCCAGCTTGGCGAAGCGTTCGCAGGAGCGGGCCTCGATATACGCGCCGCAGATCAGTTTATCGATCAGAGTGGCCGGGTCGTGAGTGCGCACCTCGCGGATCATGCTTTTGGCATAGCGACTGGCGGTGATCTTTCTATAAGGGATCTGCCGGGCCTGCATGATCTCCAGCACCTGCGAGAAATGATGCAACTCCTCTTTGATCAGCAACACCATCTTGTCGACCAAATCCTGGCCATAGGCCGAGCCATTCTTCGGCAGGATCTTCCTGGTAAACGCGCTCTGGCGGAACAGCTCTTCCGGCACTTCCTGCGCCTCGTGCACAAACGCCTCATAGGGCCTGAGCAGTGCCAGCAGGGCATCACCACTCTCTTTATCGGCCACGTAGCGGCGGATCAGCCACATGCCGGTCTGCGCCGCTTTCAGCTCGCATACCAGGTGGTCGGTCAGCAACAGGGGCAGGTTTTCCGGGCGGCGGGCCGCTTCGATCCAGCCATCTGGGGTTTCACAGTGCAAGAAGTTTAAAATCGGGGATAACAGAGATTGGTATTTCATCGGGTTCTATCAGGGGCCAGCTTGCGCCAGCCCGCAGGATTTAATTAATGACGTTTGCCGTCGTCGTCTTCATCGATAAAGTCGCCGTCTTCTTCATCGTCGTCGCCTTCTTCACCGTTTGGATCTTCATAGTAGGTGCCCCAACCGTCGTAATTGACACCGCATTTTTCTGCCAGTGCCACCAGTTGTTCTACCTGGCTGTCGATCAGCTCGGCATTCAGCGCAACTTCGCTGATCACGTCACAGCACATCACCATGGAGCCATCTTCCACTTCCAGCTCTTCGGCATCGGTCACTTCGTAGCCCAACTTGAAGGCTTCCACGGCGGCCTGCTCCAGAACTTCAAACTTTTCGGCAGAGAAATGGTGCTCGATAGTGTAGAGCGCATCCGGATCGCTGCCGTCTTCCAGCAGTTCTTCGATGATCAGGCGGGTTTCTTCACGTTGTTCTTCCAGCAATTCGCGGTTTGCCATGCCTCTATCCTCAATAAAATGGGCTTCGTTACTTCTATTTTCACACACCGCTGTCACCGCTGCCACGATAAACGTGAAAGATTTCTGCTTCGGGGTTGAAATTGAATATTCATACATATAAAGTGAATTTAAATTCAATCAAAACGATAGGGATTTACGGAGATGAGCCAGATGAACCCGTTCTACAGTCGTCACTTTTTGAGATTAATGGATTTTACCCCCAGTGAGATCCAGTCCTTGTTGCAGTTAGCCGCCGATTTGAAGCAGGCCAAGAAGCAAGGCCAGGAAACCCGCCATCTGCAAGGCAAAAACATTGCGCTCATCTTCGAAAAAGACTCCACCCGTACCCGATGCTCTTTCGAAGTTGCCGCATTCGATCAGGGCGCTCAGGTGACCTACCTTGGCCCGAGCGGCAGCCAGATCGGCCATAAAGAGTCGATGAAAGACACCGCCCGCGTGCTGGGCCGGATGTACGACGGTATTCAATATCGTGGTTTTGGCCAGTGCCTGGTGGAAACCTTGGCAGAACACGCTGGTGTGCCAGTGTGGAATGGCCTGACCAACGAGTTCCACCCAACTCAGTTGCTGGCAGATCTGCTCACCGTGCGTGAACACCTGCCGGGGAAAGCGTTGAGCGAGGTGAAATTCGCCTACATTGGCGATGCACGTAACAATATGGGCAATACCCTGCTGGAAGCCGCCGCGCTGGTAGGCATGGATCTGCGGTTAGTCGCGCCGAAGGCCTGTTGGCCGCAGGCCGAGCTGGTTGCAGAATGCCAGGCGCTCGCACAGCAGACCGGCGGCAAAATTACCCTGACGGAAGATATTGCCGAAGGCGTACAGGGTGCCGATTTCCTGTATACCGACGTTTGGGTCTCGATGGGGGAAGCCAAAGAAGTCTGGCAGGAGCGGATTGCCCTGCTCAGGCCGTATCAGGTGAATATGGCGATGGTGAAACTGACCGGCAACCCACAGGTGAAATTCCTGCACTGCCTGCCAGCATTCCACGACGATCAAACCACGCTGGGTAAACAGATGGCCGAACAGTACGGCATGCACGGCGGTATGGAAGTGACCAACGAGGTGTTCGAGTCGGAGCACAGCATCGTGTTTGATCAGGCAGAGAACCGCCTGCACACCATTAAGGCGGTGATGGTCGCCACGTTAAGCAAAACCTTGTAAATCATCCTTTCAAAAAACCCTTCTCATAGAAGGGTTTCTTCTGGTTAATCCCCCCTTCTGGTTCTATAGTCTTTTTCGTCATATCAAATAACTTCTTGGCCTTTGCCTGTTTTTTACCAACGTTCTACCGTGGCATTCTGGCGGCAGAAATGCCGTAAAAAACTAATGAGAACAACCTCTTCTCCGTTCTGGTTTACCGGCACATTTAAGGGAAAACGTCTATGAAAGCCAAAGTCTTGCCGCTGTTTATTCTTGCCGCCCTCTCCACGACCGCACTGGCTGCCACGCCGCCAAATACGCTGGTAGTGGTGCAGTCACTGGACGATATCGTCAGCCTGGATCCGGCTGAGGCCAATGAGCTTTCCAGCATCCAGACCGTCCCCAGCCTCTATCAGCGTCTGGTGCAGGCCGATCGTGACAATCCGGCCAAGGTGATCCCGGTGCTGGCGGAAAGTTGGCAGGATGATGCCGCCGCCAAGACCCTGACGGTCAAGCTGCGCCCACAGGCAGCGTTTTCCTCCGGTAACCCGTTGACTGCAGACGACGTGATTTTTTCTTATACCCGCGCAGTGAAGATGAACAAGTCACCGGCGTTTATCCTCAACGTGCTCGGCTGGCAGCCGGACAATATCGAACAACAGCTGAAAAAGATCGACGAGCATACCGTGCAACTGAGCTGGACGGCAGACGTCAGCCCGGCGGTTGCCCTGAATATCCTCTCGACGCCGATCGCCTCAATCGTCGACAGCAAAGCCGTGCAGCCTAACGTGAAGGGTGATGACTTCGGCAACGCCTGGTTGAAGATGCACTCTGCGGGCAGCGGCCCGTTCAAGATGCGGGTTTACCAGCCACATCAGGCGATCGTGCTGGACGCCAACCCAACCTCACCGGGCGATAAGCCACTGCTGAGCAATATCATTATCAAGAACGTGCCAGACCCAAGCGCGCGCCGCCTGCTGATCCAGCAAGGGGATGCCGACGTGGCGCGTGAACTCGGCCCGGATCAAACCGCCGCGCTGAAAAGCCAGGCGGGCGTGAAGGTGCTGGAAATCCCTTCCGCCGAGCAAAACTATCTGGTGTTCAACACCGGTAATACCGCCAACCCGCTGCTGAAGAACCCGGCCTTCTGGGAAGCAGCTCGCTATCTGGTGGATTATCAGGGCATCACCAAAGATCTGCTGAAAGGGCAATACTTCGTCCATCAGAGCTTCCTGCCGGTCGGCCTGCCGGGAGCGCTGGAAGATAATCCGTTCAGCTTCGATCCGGCCAAGGCCAAGGCGATCCTGGAAAAAGCCGGGATCACCAACGCCAGCCTGACGCTGGACGTGGAAAACAAACCGCCGTTTATCACCATCGCCCAGTCGTTACAGGCCAGCTTTGCCCAAGGTGGCGTGAAGCTCGATCTGTTGCCTGCCGCCGGTAGCCAGGTCTATGCCCGCGTACGCGCCAAGCAGCATCAGGCGGCGATCCGCCTGTGGATCCCGGATTACTTCGATGCGCACTCCAATGCCAGCGCTTTCGCCTATAACGACGGCAAAAGCAGCACGGTAGCCGGGCTGAACAGTTGGCAGATCCCTGAGCTAAGCAAACAAACGCTGGCAGCGGTCGCAGAGGCCGATCCGGCCAAACGCACTGCGCTCTATACCGCTATGCAACAGGAATTGCAGCGCAGTTCACCGTATGTGTTTATCGATCAGGCCAAAACGCAGGTGGTGCTGCGCGATAACGTCAAAGGCTATCAACAGGGCCTGAATGCAGATATGGTCTATTACGATCGCGTTAGCAAATAATCAGGATTGCCATGTCGGTAGCAATAAAATCTACGCCGGGAAGCCGTTCCCGGCGTCGTCTTTGGGGATTGGCGCAGGGGCTGCTCACGCTGGCGCTGACCCTGTTCGGCCTGTTGTTGATCACCTTCCTGCTGTCTGCCCTGTCGCCGGTGGATCGCGTGTTGCAGATCGTCGGCGATCACGCCAGCGCCGCCACCTATGAGCAGGTAAAACAGCAGCTTGGCCTGGATCGCTCTTTGCCGGTGCAGTTCTGGCACTATCTGGAGCGGCTGGCCCATGGCGATCTCGGCACCGCCAGCGCCACCGGCCAACCGGTATTGCAGGATCTGCTGCATGCCTTCCCGGCCACGTTGGAATTGGCCACGCTGTCGTTGGTGATTGGAGCCCCGCTCGGCGTGCTGGCTGGTGTATTGTGCGCGCGTTTTGCCGGCAGCAAGCTGGACATCGGCGTGCGCTTTATTACCCTGCTCGGCAATTCGGTGCCCATCTTCTGGCTGGGGCTGCTGATGCTGTTGCTGTTCTACGCCAAACTACAGTGGAGCGCCGGGCCGGGGCGGTTAGACGATATCTACCAATACACCGTCGAGGCCAAAACCGGCTTCGCGCTGATCGACACCTGGCTTTCCGGCGATACGGGGGCCGTGCGCAATGCGTTGGCACATCTGGTGCTGCCGGTTTGCCTGCTGGCCTATTATTCGTTAGCCAGCATTACCCGCCTAACCCGCTCCGCCTGCCTGAGCGAATTGAATAAAGAGTACATCACCCTGGCGCGTGCCAAAGGGGCCAGCGAAATGCGCATCATGTTCCGCCACGTGCTGCCCAACATCAGCGGCACCCTGCTGACGGTGATCGCGCTTGCCTATACCAGCATGCTAGAGGGAGCGGTTCTGACCGAAACCGTGTTCTCCTGGCCGGGCATTGGCCGCTATCTGACCACCGCGCTGTTTGCCGGGGACACCACCGCCATCATGGGCGGCACGCTGCTGATCGGCCTGTGCTTTGTGATTATCAACAATCTCACCGACCTGCTGGTGCGCTTGCTCGATCCGAGGGCGCGCCAATGACCATGACGCTGCTTAAACGCTCACCTTCCGCCACCTGCGGAGCCACCATCCTGCTGTTACTGGTGCTGATAGCGCTGTTTGCGCCTTGGTTGGCACCGGTCGATCCCAACTGGCAGAACGCTGCCAACCGCCTATTACCGCCGGGAGCTGGCCATTGGCTCGGCACCGACAGCTATGGCCGCGACGTCCTTTCCCGCCTGATCTACGGCACCCGGCCAACCCTTGGGCTGGTGCTGCTGGTCACGGCCATCACCCTGCCGCTCGGCCTGCTGATTGGCGTGCTATCCGGCTATTACGGCGGCTGGCTGGAGCGCGTGCTGATGCGCTTTACCGACGTGGTCATGTCGATGCCACGGCTGATCCTGGCCTTCGCCTTTGTGGCGATGCTCGGCCCTGGGCTGGTTAATGGCGCGCTGGCGTTGGCGCTCACCACCTGGCCCGCCTATGCCCGCCAGGCCAGAGCCGAGATCCAACTACTGCGTAAAAGCGACTACCTGGCCGCCGCCGAGATGATGGGCATTCAGGGGCCGCGCCTGCTATGGGGCCATATTCTGCCCATGTGCCTGCCCTCTGCCGTCGTCCGGCTAGCATTGGATCTGGCGGGGATTATTCTGGCCGCCGCCGGTCTGGGATTCCTGGGGCTGGGTGCCCGACCGCCAATGGCGGAATGGGGATCGATGGTAGCCGACGGGATGCAGGTGATCTTCGATCAGTGGTGGATCGCAGCGATCCCTGGCTGTGCGATCCTGATCAGCAGCCTGGCGTTTAACCTGCTGGGCGACGGCCTGCGCGACTTATTGGATCCGCATCATGACTGAACCACTGCTGACAGCACAGAACCTGAATATCGAATTTAACGGCCACAAGGTGGTGGATAGCCTTTCTTTCAGCATTGGCCGGGAGAAAGTGGCGCTGGTGGGGGAATCAGGTTCCGGCAAATCCATGACCGCCCGCGCCCTGATGGGGCTGGTACGTAAGCCGGGCATCGTCACCGCCGATAAGCTGCACTATCGTGAGACAGATTTACTGAAGCTTCAGCCACGTCAATGGAACGAGGTACGCGGCGCCAAAATCGCCATGGTGCTGCAAGATCCGCGCTACGCATTGAATCCGGTACGCAGCATCGGTAAACAGATCGAAGAATCCCTGGTACTGCACAACGCACTAACCCGGGCCGATCGCCATGAGCGGGTGCTGAACTCACTGGCCGCCGTCGGCTTGCCGGAGAGCCTCTATCACAGCTACCCCGGCCAGCTTTCCGGCGGTATGGGGCAACGCGCCATGTTGGCGATTGCGCTGGTCAACGATCCGCAACTGCTGATCGCCGATGAGCCAACCTCGGCGCTGGATGCCAGATTACGTAATCAGATCCTCGATCTGATCGTCGAACAAACCACGCGGCGTAACATGGGGCTGTTGCTGATCAGCCATGATCTGCCGCTGGTGGCTGAACGTTGCGACCGGGTATTGGTGATGTATCAGGGCAAGCTGGTGGATCAGGGGATCGCGGCCAACCTGCCGCTAGCCACCCATCCTTACACCCGCACGCTGTGGGCCTGCCGCCCCAATGCCAGCACCTACGGCCAGGATCTGCCGGTGCTGGATCGCAGCATCGATTTTACCCGGAGCGAACATGGCGCTGATTGAAATTGAAAATTTGCAGGTCAGCTTCCCGCAGGGCAACGGCCATAAGATCGCCGTGGAGTCAGTGAGCTTTGGCGTTGAGGCGGGGGAAACCTTCAGCCTGATTGGCGCTTCCGGCTGTGGCAAGTCCACTGTGCTGCGCGTGCTGGCCGGTTTGCAACGTGAATGGCATGGAGAAATACGCTTGCTCGGCCAGCCTCTGCAACCACAGCAACGCTTCACCGGCCAATTACGCCGCGAGGTGCAGATGGTGTTTCAAGATCCCTATGCTTCGTTACATCCGCAGCATCAGATTGCCCGTACGCTGGGTGAACCGTTGAAGATCCACGGTGAGAAACACATTACGGCGCGGATCGACGAAGCCTTGCGGCAGGTAGGGCTGAGCGCGGCCACGGCACAGCGCTATCCCCACCAGCTTTCAGGCGGCCAACGCCAGCGCGTCGCTATCGCCCGTGCCCTGCTGTTGCGGCCTAAGCTGCTGCTCTTGGATGAACCCACTTCGGCGCTGGATATGTCGGTGCAGGCGGAGATCCTCAACCTGCTCAACCACCTCAAACGCGAGCATGGCATGACCTACTTGCTGGTCAGCCATGACGGTGACGTGATTGCCCACATGTCCGAACGCGCCGCCCTGATGGAGAACGGCCACATCGTGCAGCATTACGACCGGTCTGCCTTACAGGCCGGTGAGCATATGCGGGATTAAGCGCTAGCAGCACGCCAGGCGGCGGCAAAACGCTGAGCCTTTTGCAGGGTTTCCTCTGCCGTTTGGCCCGCCCGATACAAATCCGATCCCAATCCCGCCCCGCGATACCCTGCCGCCAAATACTCAGCCAGGTTATCCGGGGTGATGCCACCTACCGCAAACAGCTGGGTCGTTTTAGGCAGCACGCTCACCAATGCGCGTACATAGTCCACACCCATAATTGCCGCAGGGAACACCTTCACGATATCCGCTCCAGCCTCCAAGGCGGCAAATACTTCGCTGGGCGTCATAGCACCTATGCAGGTAGTCAATCCAGCCGCTTTAGCACGGCTGATCAGCACCGGATTGGTGTTCGGCGTTACCATCAGCGGCGCGCCGCTGGCAATCAACGCATCCAGCTTAGCGTCATCAATCACCGTTCCAGCCCCGATATGCGCCTTGCTGCCATAATGCCGCTGTAATAACTCCACGCTTTCCTGCCAGCGCGGCGAGTTGGTCGGCACTTCAATCATCTCAAACCCGGCGGCGAGCAGGCCGCTGGCATGTTCCAGCACCTCTTCTGGGGTGATCCCACGTAATATCGCCACCAGTGGCAATTTATAAGGCTGCATAAATCCTCCTGAATCCGTTCAACATTGCGGTTTGCGCATCGATTACCGTGGCCTGACGCCCTGCTAATTGGCAGGCGGTAAGATAATGGCCGGTCAGCGGGGCATCCCCCACCAGCGCCAAGGTGCTGCTGGTTGGCCAGTGGCGGGCCAGTTGCGCCAGTTCTTCGCCAATCAGCGCCCCCGAAAGCCACGAGGCCACCGCTTCCGGCGCCATATAGCCCAGGAGACGGCGCGAACGGGCATAGAACAGGCGATTAATCAGCCCTTCGTTGCTTTGCAGCGTCTCTTCCACACCCTGGCTAAATGCCGATGAATCAAACGCCCCTTCACTTGGCAGCCCTTTACCTAAAAGGCTGTGCTGTAACAACAGTTGGTAGAGCTCGCCAGTCATCGCCGTGCTAAAGCTTTCGATGGTGATTGCCGCTTCACTACGCAGTGGTTTCACCCATTTGCTGTGGGTGCCGGGGAACAGATAGATATCCACCTGTAAGCAGGCCATAGCGCCTAACAGTTGCACCTCTTCACCGCGCATCACGTTGGCCCGCTCTTTGTGGCGCAACGCCAGGCCGGGTCTTAGCCACAGCTTAATGGGCAACGATGTGGGCACCGGGATGCATCCCTCAGCAATTGCATTTATCTCCAATGGCAAGGCCTGATAGCCGCTGTCCAGCCAACCGCTGTCGCTGCCAATCATGCCCGCCATCAATACCGGCGCCTGCTGCGCCACAATCCACTCCCACCAGGGTGCCAGCAGCGTTCGCAACACCGCCTCGTGCTGCCCGTTCCCCACAAACTTGATCCCTTGCGGGGTGCTCTGCCGTGCCGTGCACTCTCCGTTTTCTATCCGCCAGGCGCGTAGCTGGCTGGAGCCCCAATCAACGGCGACATAATCGGCCTTCATGCTGTACCTCTGGTCCACGAATTACGGGTTATCTTAACGGGCGCAGCATGCAGCGCCCCTACGTAGCAAGTCATCAGTCGCGGGCGACCACCGGTTTTTTGCCTAATGGAATCTTGATGGCTGGGCGGTTTTCCCGCTCACGGGTGATCATGTCCAGCGCTTCCTCGCGGCTCATTTGATTGGCTGGGGTCAGCAGCGTGACCACCACGGCGGCGAGCAGGCTGAACATCACGGATGGGAAGCAAGGGTTGCCCCAGAAGGCCAGCCAACTGCTGTTCATCAACACCGTCATCGAGGTGGCCGCTCCGCCGATCAGTGCGGCAATCGCGCCTTGCCAGTTAAAACGGTGCCAGAAACGCCCGAGGATCGAGCAGATAAACAGGCCAGACATGATCATTGAGATCATCTTGGTGATATAGCCAATGATGTCGTTAGAAGTCAGGGCAAACACCAACGCCAAAGCGATCACCAGCACCAGGAAGATGCGAGAAAGACGGATCGCGTGCTGCTCTTGCGGCATACGCCCGGTAAACAAGGTATAGAGATCGCGCAGGATAATAGAGACCCCTGCGATGGCATCTGAGCTGCCAGACGACATATTCGCCGACATCCCTGCCACCAGGATCGCCATAGCGATAACGTGAGGCAGCACCTGAGTGCCAAACAGGAAAGCAAAACCGCTGTTTTCCAGATTCAGGTTCATCGTCCAGACCGCCATGCCGATGATGGCAGGCAAGAAGGAGAAGAACAGATACAGGATGCCGGTAATGGTAAATGACTGACGCACAGAAGAAACGGTCTTGGCCGAGTAGATGCGCTGACGATAGGAAGGCGTGGCCAGCACGCCCACGCCGATCACCAATGCCAGGGAGAACGCAGGCAAAATACCCAGCTTATCGATGGCAAACAGGCTTTGTGCCGCAGGGTCAACCGCCTGTTTAATATTTTCCCAACCGCCAACGTGTTGCACCGCCAGCACGGCCATTAAAATAAAACCGAGGAATAATACAATCGACTGCACCGTATCGATCCATACCACGGCAGAATAGCCGCCAATCCCCACATAAACCACGAAGGCCAAGGCAATAATCACTTTAGCAACGTTAATATCAATCCCGCTGGCCCAAGCCAAATACAATCCGCCCCCTAAAATATGGGCACCCAGCCAACCAATGGAGGCGACAAATATCAGCAAAGCCACCACATTTTTAACTATTTTACTGCCGCCGGTATAATAAGAGATCTCTTCACTCATGGTCATAAAGCGCATTTTTCTGACCGGTGCAAACAGCCAAGCAACCAATAAGATGCCAATCGCCCCGCCAATACCGTAGAGCATCCCGGCCCAACCGTTGAGATAGCCGAAGCCCACTGCACCTACGCTGGAGCCCGTACCAACCATGGTCCCCACCGTTGAACCCAGCGTCAGAAACATCGGCAAAGAGCGGCCGCCCAGCAGGAAATCATCACCGTTTTTTTGGTGGCGTGAAACATACCAGCCAAGAATAATCATGGCCAGGGCATAGACGGCAAACCATATAAGGAAAGATAAATTATTCATCGCTCACGTCCTGTCAGTGTAGGGTACTGGTAAAATAAAATTAGAGAAATAGCGTTCCGTCACCTGATATATATCAGGCATTTGTTATTAGGGTGGCTAAACCACCCTATATATTTATTTTTTAGAAGGACTATTATTTGTTGATGCGTGCAGCGTTATAACAGGTAATATCCACTTCAACTTTACAATCCACCACCAGATCGGCCACGGCACAAATACGTGCTGGTGGATGCTCAGCAAAGAATTCGCTGAACACTTTATTGAACGACTGGAAATAACGCGCGTCGGTCAGGATCACCTTTACGTGAACCACGTCTTTCAGCTCATAACCGGCCTCAACCATGATATCCAGGCAGTTTTGGATCGCTAACCGCGACTGATCGACAATGCCGCCTTCAACCACTTCACCGTTTTTCATCGGCGTCTGGCCGGAAATATACAACCAGCCACCGGCTTCTACCGCACGGGAAAAGGGCAGGTGTTGTCCACCGGTGCCGGTAGCGCCTGCTGCGCCGTAGCGTTTAATCGTCATGTGTTCTCCTTATCAATAGCAATCTATTTACCTTGGCGGCAGATAAACCGCCCGGCACGCTGGCCAGTTACGGCCTGCCGCTCATAACTTTTCACGCCGTTCACCCACACCGCCTCAATCCCCTCGGCGGGCTGCTGCGGCTGGCTGAACGTCGCGCTGTCTTTCACTTTATCCGCATCAAACAAGACCAGATCGGCGTAATAACCGGCTTTAACCAAGCCGCGCAACGGCAATTGGTAACGGGCCGCCGACATCCCGCTCATCTTGTGCACCGCCATCGTCAGCGGAAACAGCCCTTGCTCACGGCAGTAATATCCCAACACTCGCGGAAAGGCTCCCCACAGGCGGGGATGCGGCATCGGATCGTTGGGCAAACCATCCGAACCGACCATGGTGACCGGGTAGCTTAGCACCCGCCGCACATCCTGCTCGTCCATGTTGTAGTAGATCGCCCCGGCTGGCATCAGACGTTTACCTGCGCTGTGGATATCCGTCTGCCAAAGTTGGGCAATCTCCTGTAGCGACTTGCCCGCCATTTCCGGATGCGGCTCTGACCAGGTGATATTGATCGCAAACTCATCGGTGATCTGTTTCATATCCAGCGTCGATGAGCTGGCCGAATAGGGGTAACAGTCGCAGGAAACATCCTGGCTCTGGCGCACCTGGTCAAACAGCTTCAGCGTTTCTTTGGTGCGGCCCCAATTGCTGGCACCGGCGCATTTGTGGTGGGAAATCACCACCGGTACTTTACCGTGGCGGCCGATGCGGAAGGCTTCATCCATCGCTTCTAAAATGGGTTCAAACTCGGAACGCAGGTGGGTGGTATAGATCCCCTGCTCTGCCGCCAGTTCTTCCGCCAGCGCCATCACCTCTTCGGTAGGGGCGGCAAAGGCCGTGGCATAGGCCAAACCGGTGCTTAAACCCAACGCCCCCTGCTGCAACGCTACGCGCAGCTGTGCACGCATGCCGTCGATCTCCTGCGGGCTGGCAGCTTGATACAAATCGCTCATCTGGTTATTACGCAACATGGTGTGACCCACCAGCGTCGCCACGTTTACCGCAGGGCAAACCTCGGTCACTTTCTGCCGATAGGCTGCTACGGTCGGGTAGACAAAGTGGGCCTTTTCACCCAGCAGGTTCATCGGGTCTGGCACCCGATCGTTAATCATCGCCCCCGCCGCACTGATGCCGCAGTTACCGACAATCACCGTGGTGACCCCCTGCGAGATTTTGGGCAACATCTCCGGCATGCGGATCACGTTGGTATCATCGTGGGTGTGGACATCGATAAACCCTGGCGACAATACGCGGCCAGTGCCGTCGATCACGACCTGGGCCTCGGCGTTAATCGCGGGTGCAATGGCTGCGATGCGATCGCCCTGCACCGCCACGTCGGCCCGATATTGCGGGCCGCCACTGCCGTCTACCACGGTGACATTCTTGAACAAATACTGATACTGCATGCGTCTTAGCCCTTCTGGTTGTCGCAGGGGTGACATCATCTAGTCACCTAACGGTTGCCGATTAGCCCCCCCGCGATGGCTGTCTAGCGCCAGTTTGATGCGCCGCAGCCGATCCCTGGATTGGCGTTTATTCGCCATTGCCAACTCGGTGGCCAGCACGTCCACCATTGCCAACATGGCATAGCGCGAGGTGCTGGGTTTATAAATGTAATCATTCTCACGCACCACCAGGCCGAGCAGCACATCGGCCTGCATGGCCAGCGGCGTGTCCGGCGGGGCAATCGCGACCACTTTGGCACCGTATTGCCGGGCGATCGCCGCACTCTCCACCACTTCCTGGGTATAACCCCCCAGCGACAACGCGATCACCACGTCGTTCTTGCTGACCGCAGCGGCCATCATGCGCACCAACAACCCATCGCTCTGAGCAATCACCGGCAGCCCCAGGCGGAACAGACGGTGTTGCACTTCAGCCGCGCAGATGGTGGAGCCACCGCCCATGCCAATCGCCAGGATTTGGCGTGCGCCGCTTAACCAGTCGACAGCTTTGGCCAACGCCGATTCATCAATGGCCCGGCGGTTGATGTTCAGCACATTGATGATGGTTTCATAAATGCCCTGGATACCTTCCAGATCCGGTTCTTCGTGAATAAAGCGCTGCCCCACCGCCAGTGACTGGGCCAGCTTCACCTTCAGGTCACGCACGTCTTTGCAGCCTACGGCCTTGGCAAAGCGGGTGATCGAAGCCTGGCTGACCTCTGCCTGCCGGGCGAACTCGGCAATCGGCAGAGCCGTTACCGCCGCGACGTCGTCCAGAATGAACTGGGCAATGCGCTTTTCCGTGCCGCTCAATTCGATAAATCGTTCGGTAATGCGCGAGATGATGTCGATCTCAATACTCATGACCCAACCTCATAGTGGTTAAATTCTGCCATTTACAAGCTGCTAAAACAGTGGAAGACTACACAAAAAGCAGATCTAAAACTGATACTTTGTACCCAAAATAGCTAAATAAATTTTTATACTATATTTAAATCATATAGTTAAATATAGACACCAACATCTAAAACAAGATAGAACAGCCAAGGATAATGTTATGAAATACCAAAATAACGCTGCAATCAGCCACAAAGCGGCCATGATGTTCCAGGCTGCGGACGGTACCGCCAACCTGCTGCATGAAGACGTCTGCCTACCGGCCTGCGCCATCAAACGTTCTAGCCTGGAAAACAACATGGCCTGGATGCAAAACTATGCCGATGCGCGCGGCGTTTCCCTGGCCCCTCACGGTAAAACCACCATGACACCCTGGATTTTCCAACGCCAGCTGGCGCACGGTGCCTGGGCGATTGGCGTCGGATCGGCCTGGCAGGCCAAAGTGGCAATGGAAGCCGGTTTGCCACGGGTGCTGATGGCCAATCAGTTGGTGGGCAAAGCCAACATGCAGTTAATCAGCGAACTCAAGGAACAGCATTCGGCCACCACGTTTTATTGCTGCGTGGACAGCCTCAGCAACGCCCTGGCTCTGGACGAGTTTTTCCGTGGCCGTGGGCAAACGCTGGATATTCTGCTGGAGCTGGGCGTACCCGGCGGGCGTTGCGGTTGCCGCAGCGTGGCACAGGCGCAACAGTTGGCTCAGGAGATCTCTACGCTGCCGGGCTTATGCCTGAGAGGCATCGAGTTGTATGAGGGAGTGATGCACGGTGCTGATGCCCAACAGAAGATCGAACTGTTCCTGCGTGAAGCCGCCGGTTTGTTGCGTGAATTACACCAGCAGCAACGTTTTGGCGAGGAAGAGATGATCCTGACCGGAGCTGGCTCCTCCTGGTACGACGTAGTGTGCAACATCTGGGGCAGCGAAAGCCTGCCGGACAACTGCCGGGTGGTGATCAGGCCTGGCTGCTACATCACCCACGACCAAGGTATCTATCAGGAAGCGCAAAACGCCGTGCTGGCGCGCGATAGCTATGCCTGCGATTTGGCCGGTGAGTTAACCTCTGCCTTGGAGCTGGTGGCGCTGGTGCAGTCCGTGCCGGAGCCGGGCCGTCTCATCGTAAACTTTGGCAAGCGTGATGCGGCCTTCGATGCCGGTCTGCCACAGCCGATCGCCCATTATCGCAATGGTCTACCGCAGGAAGGCGGCACCACGGGCTTAACCACTATCGGCATCATGGACCAACACGCCATGCTGACCTGCCCAGCAGATAGCAACGTTCAGGTGGGGGATATTCTGGTATTTGCCACCTCGCATCCGTGCCTGACGTTTGATAAATGGAAAACGCTGTTTTTGATCGACGACCAGTACAACGTGATCGAACAGTTGGACACCGCGTTCTGATCGCGGCGGTAATCACCAAGCCAATCGATTGCGAAATCGCAAAAAGTGGTGTTTTTACCCTTGCAGAGAAAAAAAGCGCGAGTATAATGCGCGACAATTTGCCAGGAGAAAGCATGAAAAACGACCTTTGTTTTGTTCGCCACACTCGACAAAACCGCCAGCCAATCGGCGGGCAACTGCCGTTATTTCCCCTGTTGCATGAACCATCATTTAAAGCCCCTCGTTGAGGGGCTTTTTTTTGTCCAAAGCATTGCTATTACATTGAAAAGCCCCGCGCCAAGGGCCCGAGTCGAGGAGAGTGAACATGGCCAATCCGCTGTATCGCAAGAACATCATCTCTATTAACGATCTCAGCCGTGAAGATCTGGAGCTGGTGCTCAGCACCGCCGCCAGCCTGAAAGCTAACCCGCAGCCGGAGCTGCTCAAACACCTGGTGATCGCCAGCTGCTTCTTTGAAGCGTCTACGCGTACCCGCCTGTCGTTTGAGACCGCGATCCAGCGCCTGGGGGCTTCGGTGGTCGGCTTCTCCGACAGCAGCAACACCTCCCTCGGCAAAAAGGGCGAAACGCTGGCCGATACCATCTCGGTGATCAGCACCTACGTTGATGCCATCGTGATGCGTCATCCGCAGGAAGGGGCTTCCCGACTGGCCGCTGAATTCTCTGGCGGTATCCCGGTGTTGAACGCCGGTGACGGCTCGAACCAGCACCCGACCCAAACGCTGCTGGATCTGTTCACCATCCAGGAAACCCAGGGCCGCCTGAGCAATATCAATATCGCCATGGTCGGTGACCTGAAATATGGCCGCACCGTGCACTCACTCACCCAGGCGCTGGCAAAATATGAAGGAAACCACTTCTTCTTCATCGCGCCAGACGCTTTGGCGATGCCGAGCTATATCCTGAAGATGCTGGACGAAAAAGGCATCTCCTACAGCCGCCACAACAGCATTGAAGAAGTGGTGCCGGAACTGGATATTCTGTATATGACCCGCGTACAGAAAGAGCGCCTGGACCCGTCCGAATACGCCAACGTGAAGGCGCAGTTCATCCTGCGAGCTTCTGACTTGGCCGGTGCTCGGGACAACATGAAGGTGCTGCATCCGCTGCCGCGCATTGATGAGATTGCCATTGAGGTGGACAAGACACCGTATGCCCACTATTTCCAACAGGCAGGCAACGGTATTTACGCCCGTCAGGCGCTGTTGGCACTGGTTTTAAACGCAGATTTGGCTCTTTAAGGGGGAACCGTCATGACTCACGATAACAAACTCCAGGTTGAAGCGATCAAGTGCGGCACGGTGATCGACCATATTCCGGCGCAAATCGGCTTTAAGCTGCTCTCGCTGTTCAAACTGACCGCCACCGATCAGCGCATCACCATCGGCCTGAACCTGCCCTCTAAAGAGCTGGGCCGCAAGGATTTGATCAAGATCGAGAACACCTTCCTGACCGAGCAGCAGGCCAACCAGCTGGCGATGTACGCGCCCAAGGCTACGGTCAACCGTATCGATAACTATGAAGTAGTCCGCAAGCTGACGCTCAGCCTGCCGGATCATATCGACGGCGTGCTGACCTGCCCGAACAGCAACTGCATCAGCCGCAGCGAACCGGTGGCCTCCAGTTTCAGCGTCAAATCCCATGCAGGGGAAGTGCACCTCAAGTGCCGTTACTGCGAGAAAGAGTTCGATCATCAGGTGGTTCTACAGACCGACTAAAATCCTCCGTTTTACCAGGGTATGCCGCTGTTAATCTGGCGGGTACCCTTTATAATGGTGCGTCGTAGGGGCGCTGCATGCTGCGTCCATGTGAGTTTACGGCGGGCCGACTCGCCGTTTGAACAACAACAGGATATCAGGAGAAAAAATGTCACGTAATATCAGCACTGAACTCGCGCCAGCCGCCATTGGTCCTTACGTGCAGGGCGTTGACCTGGGCAGCATGATCATCACCTCCGGCCAGATCCCGGTCGATCCAAAAACCGGTGCCGTACCCGATGACGTTGCCGCTCAGGCTCGCCAGTCATTGGCCAACGTGAAGGCGATCGTGGAAGCCGCAGGCCTGAAAGTGGGCGACATCGTTAAAACCACCGTTTTCGTCAAAGATCTCAACGATTTCGCTACCGTTAACGCGGCCTACGAAGCATTCTTCACCGAGCACAACGCCTCGTTCCCAGCGCGTTCTTGCGTTGAAGTGGCACGTTTGCCAAAAGACGTAAAAATCGAGATCGAAGCCATCGCCGTTCGCCGTTAATCGGCAACCCGGTGCGATCGAATGCGGCCAGCCTTTGCTGGCCGTTTGTTTTTTCATCATCATCAATCTGAAACATTCATCCGCAAAATCACTCTCGTTCAAAGCCACGGGTTAGATGGGTTCTACCAACTCGCCAAATGTTCTAGCTTGACCAAGGTGCATTCTCCCTCACCCCAACCCTCTCCCCAAGGAGAGGGAGCCAGTTCAGTGCTGTTGTCAGGTGTAGGAGTCAATCTGTGACATGTTCCGTCCTCTTCCCAAGGTAAGGGAGCCAGATCGGTGTTGTAGTCGAGTGCGGGAGTCAAATTGTGGCTCGTTGAGAGCTGTCGCTATCGTCGGGCACAAAGTCCAATTTGTGGCACGGTAGGTCCCCTCTCCCTGTGGGAGAGGGTTAGGGTGAGGGGTCACTTCAGACGCGCAAATCCCGCTTCCAAATCGGCAATCAGGTCGTCAATATTCTCAAAACCAATATGAACGCGCACTAACGTGCCGGTAAAGTCCACCTTGGCCGCCGGACGAATTTCGTTCAGTTCTTCCGGCTGGTTGGCCAGGATCAGCGATTCAAACCCCCCCCACGAATAGGCCATGCTGAAGTGTTCAAAATGGTCCAGATAGTGGGCAACCTGCTCGTTCGTCAACCGGGCTTTCAGCACAAAAGAGAATAACCCGCAGCTACCGCTGAAATCTCTCTGGAAGAACTCATGCCCTTTGCAAGAAGGCAGTGCCGGGTGGTTGACCCGCTCCACCTCTGGCCGCGCCGCCAACCATTCGGCAATGGCGATGCTGCTGATCTCATGTTGCTTGAGGCGGACACCCAGCGTTCTCAGGCCACGGCTGCCGTTATAGGCGGTATCCGCGTCGGCCATTTGCCCCATCAGGTAGGAGTTCTCTCGCAGTTGGTCCCAGCAACGGGCGTTCGACACGGCGGTACCCAGCATCGCGTCTGAATGGCCGATGATATATTTGGTTCCGGCCTGAATAGAGATATCCACGTCATAATCCAGCGCCTTGAACAGAATGCCCGCCGCCCAGGTGTTATCAATCATGATGACGATATCTGGGTTCACCGCCCGGGCCGCCTTCACCATTGCCGGTACGTCCTGGACTTCCATGGTGATAGAGCTTGGAGATTCAAGGAACAGCACTTTGGTATTGGGCTGGATCAGCTCGGCGATCCCGGCACCGATCAGCGGGTCATAATAGGTGGTTGCCACGCCCAGCTTGCTCAGGATCTTGTTGCAGAAATCCTGCGTCGGCTCATAGGCGGCTCCGGTCATCAGGATATGGTCGCCACTGGCAACAAACGCCAGGATAGCATTGGTGACAGCTGCCGCCCCACAAGGGTAAAGCGAGCAGCCTACCCCGCCTTCCAGCTCGGCCATCGCGTCCTGGAATGAGAAATGCGTCAGGGTGCCGCGACGCCCGTAGAATAACTCCCCTTTGGCACGGTTGGCGGTAGCAAACTTTTTGGCCTTCACCGTATCGAAGGTTAAGGAAGAGGCGCGTTGGATCACCGGGTTGACCGATCCTTGGGTGAATCGAGGCTTACGGCCAGCGGTGACCAGGGCGGTTTCTATTTTTTTAGATGTCATAACAATTTGCCTGCTTTTATCGTTAATCAGGTGCGTAGGGCTATGCAGCAACCCTTACGCGATTTTTTCTGCTATATCCGTAATACCTGCGTTTTCAGAGACCGGCTGCGGCTTTTTGCCCGCAAAGCGCTCAACAATTTGTGCGGCATTGAGATCGTGTATGACGTTGATCAGCGTGGCCGGGGCGTCGGTTATGGTGCCCAGAACCACCAGCATCGGGATGGTTTCTAACGGCAGCCCCAGCGTGGTGACAATGAAAATCTCACCCAGGAAAGCCCCGCCGGGGACGCCACCCACGATAATCGCCGACAGCACGGAAATCAGCATCGTCAGGAAGAATGTCTCTATCGTGAAATCCAGCCCCAGTACCGCGAAAATAAACACGATCTTCAGGGCCGCAATCATCGCCACGCCGCCCTTATTCAGGTTTACCAGCAGTGGCAGGGAGATGTCCACGATTTCCGGATTGATCCCCATCGCTTTGGCAGCGCGGATATTGGCTGGCAAGGTGCCCAAAGAGGAACAGGTGCCCAGAGCGGTGGCCGAAGGCTCGATGGCGTTACGCCAGAAGGCACGTATCGCAGGCATGCCGCCGCCAATCCACGAGTAAAAAATGGAGCCAAAAACGTAGTACAAAAGCGTTGCAGCAAAGAACAGACCGATGGCTCTGGCAAAGGTGACCAGCAACTGTGAGTCTTGGCTGGCCATGGTGGAAGCAAAATAGCAGCCCAGCCCGACGGGTGCCCCCTTCATGATGATCGACACAATCTTCATGATGATGGTGTTGAGATCGTTGAGCGAGTTGGACACCCGCTTGCCCTGCTCACCCGACTGGCCGATAGCGATGCCGGCAATCACGGACATGATAATCAGCGCCAGGATGTTGGATTTCGACAGTAGCCCGACGAAGTCGTTGGTGGTCACCATGCTGACAAAGTCCATACCTCCACCACCGGCATTAAACTTCTCCGCCAGTTCGATGGTGACCCCCTGCGCGGGGTTGAACAGCGTGGCCAAACCGACGATACCGGCCGCAGGTATCAGCGCCATCACAATGGAAACGGCGAAAATCACCCCCATGATGCGCCCGAGCTTTTTCAGGTCGGTCATGCTGGCGATCGAGGACATGACGCTGACACTGACCAACGGCACGATAATCATAAACAGCAGGTTAAGGAATATCTTACCGATTGCCTGTAATTTCAACGCAATATCGGGCGCGTAAATACCGACTATCCCTCCGAGCGTTAAGGCAAATAACAGAATAAATGATGACTTGTAGGGTTCTAAACGTTTCCACATATTCAATTCCTTATTTTTATTCATGTGACTTAAGTCACTTTTTTATTTTTCTCTACAGTAATATGTGACTTGTGTGAGACAGGTCACCCCTTGGGGTTTAGTTGTGATCCGGTACGGTACCGCGTATTCTGCTATTAATAATGGCATCTTGTTCGCAGCGATGTAATAGCGCATTCGTACCGTTTAATGAAATCACTCGTGAATTAAAGGAAAAAATGAGCAGCCCAGCGTCGTTAAAGCAACTGGAAGTTCTGGTCAAAATTGTGGAATGTGGTGGGCTGTCGGAGGCTGCCGCACACCTGAACGTCTCACCCTCGGCGGTCAGCAAGAGCTTGTCACAGCTAGAAAGTCAGTTGGGCACCACCTTAATCAAGAGAACCACGCGCAGCTTTACGCTCACCGAACCTGGCCAATACTTATACAATCGTGCAACGCAACTATTGCTGGACTTTAATGAATCGCTCAACACCACCGCCGGTTACTATAATCACCCCAATGGTGAATTACGGATAACCTGCTCTATGGCTTTTGGTTATTCCCATTTGGCAACGTTGGCGAATCATTTTCGTGAGCGTTGCCCCGATGTTGATTTATATATTAACCTTAACGACAACTTTGTTAACCTTAATGAAACTAACTTTGATATCGCATTGCGCATTTCTTCGGAGCCGCCTATTAATTATGCAATGCGTAAATTAGCCACGGTTAATTGGGCCTATTGCGCCAGCCCGAAATATCTCGAGAATTACGGTACGCCGCATTCCATTCAGGATTTAACCCATCATCAGTGCCTGATTTATCCTGGCTTGACCCCGGTATGGAAAACCCTTGATGAACAGGGCGTCGCCCACCACTTGAAGACACGTACCCCGATCCAGGCCAACAGCAGCCTGGTACTGTTGAAATCGGTGCTGGAAAACCAAGGCATTGCCTATCTGCCCACTTATCTGTTGGGCGATTTGATTGAGCAAGGTGCCCTGGTTCCGCTGGCGCTGGACGATAAACTGACTCACCCGACCCACGGCCTGTATGCCCTGTATTTTCCCAGCCGCTACAGCAACCCCAAGGTGCGTGCCTTTATCGATTTCCTGCTGGAGCAACTACAGCCAGTGCCCATCTGGGATAGTTGGTTGGCGCAGTCTTAACCGCGCCATCCCTGCCCAGTTACTGCACCGCCACCGCGCGCAACAGCATTTCCAGCGGGTACACCGCCGCAATCACGACTTCATCCCTGATCTGTGCTGCCGCGTCCAGCTGTTGCTGGGCCTGTTCTGCCTCGGCTTTATTCAAGGGCTTTCCTTGCTGATAGCGTTCCAGCAGCATCAAGCCCAAATCCGCCAACGCGCTGACATCCTGCGCCACCGGAGCCAAATCCTTCATCACCACGTTACCGGCTATCACCTGCTTCACCGGTGCACCGTTACGTTGCCAGCGTTGTAGCCGTTCACGGATCGCCTCCGCCGCCGCCCGATGGTTCTTGTCTTTGAGCAGCAACGCCACTTGCTGATCGAGATCGCGTACCGCCGCACTTTCCGGGGGAATGGCATCAGCAAAGCGGTTAAGTGGCTCAAATTGATGGTAATTACCTGCCTTGAACTTGAGGTGCTGACGGGTGTAATACTGCCCCGGCTCCACCGCTTCGGCCAAAATCTGCAATGGGGTGATATCTACGCTGTTAGCCAAACGGGTAAACTCACGCGCCGTTTCAACGTGCTGTTGCAGGCCAACAGACACCACCGACCAGGCATCTATCGCAGCCAGGCGTTGGTACATATTGTCCTCGTTGGTCACATCCTTGGCCGACCACATACGCTCCGCCACGGCAAAGGTTCTTGGCCACAGCTTGAGATCGAGCACCGGTGCGCGAATGTTTTCCGCCCAGAAGGCAGCTTCGCCCCCCAGAATATTGGCCTGATGCTGTTCATCCGGTACCACTGGCATCACACCCGGCGGGATCGCAGCCAATTTACTGCCGCTGGTTGGATAGCGCACGTTGCCCACCAACGTGTAACCGCTCAGTTGATCCTGCTGCAGAGTAAATACCGGGCGCGTGTCACCCATCCAGGTATCAATGCGGAAGGTCACCTGTTCTGGAGTGCGCCATTCGATGTCCCGCACTGCACGCCGCGATTTGTCTTTGAAATCGATAAAACCACGCCATCCTTGCTTGCCTTCGATCAGCGTGAAGGTGCCTTCTACCGGGCTCCCCTTGAAACGCGGCATGCTGAATTGCCAGCTCTGCGCCTGCTCCCCCGCCTGCACGTTGGTATCTACCCCCAGTGGTTGCGGCAAAATTTCATTGCGATAGTGATAGGCGGTGCTGTGCGGCTGATCGAGATAGAAACCGGTGGAAAGAATGCCTTGGTAGCCGTCCTGTGCACTGGCCCCCAAAGAATCTGGCCCACGCCAGGATTGGATCACGATGGTGCGCGGCAAGGTAGGATGGTAAATCTCATCCCAACCCACCATACGGCGCTGATGTTGTTCGAGGATTTTTTCCAGCTTCTGGTTGAAGAAAGCCTGCAACGCATGGGCATCCGCCAGCTGGTTCTGCTGCATAAACGCCTGGATGGTTTTTGACGCTTTCCACTGGGTGGCATCCACCTCATCGCCACCGATATGCAGATAAGGATCGGGGAAGATCGCCACCAGTTCGCCAATGATGCTGTCGACAAACTGATAAACCTTGTCGTTCGAAGGATCGAGCGTCGGCTTGTGGACCCCCCAATGGCGTTCCATTTGATACGGCCCCGGCGCACTAAGCAGCTCTGGATACGCCACGGCAATGGTAGAAGCATGACCCGGCAGATCGATTTCTGGCACCACGCGGATACCCCGCGCCGTGGCGTAGGCAACGACCTGCTTCATCTGTTCACGGGTGTAGAAATGACCGTCACTGGCCAGTTGCTGTAGCTTTGGATAGTGTTCGGAAGCAAAGCGCCAACCCTGATCGTCGGTCAGATGCCAGTGGAATACGTTGAGTTTGGCCGCCGCCATCCCATCAAGCTGCCGCAGAATATCCTCCACCGGCAGGAAATGGCGCGCCGAATCCAGCAGCACGCCTCGCCAAGGAAAACGCGGAACGTCGGTAATGTTCACCAACGGCATAAAGGTGTTTTCGCCATCGGTCTGCACCAGTTGCAGCAGTGTTTCCATACCGCGTAATGCACCGAAGCGTGTGTTGGCCGTCAGCGTGGCACTCTGCGGCGTGACCTTGAGCTGGTAGCTTTCATCGCTGTCCGGTAGCGGCTGGGCTGCAACCTGATGTTTGATGATGATGTTGATCGTTGCCGCTTGGTTTTTCTCGCCCTGTGGGGCCAACGTCCAACCGGTTTGGCGTTCCAGGCGATCGCGCCAGCGAGCCTGCGCTTCGCTCAAATCGTCCCCCTGAACGTTGAACGATAAGCGGTAATCCAGCACCAGCTTGCCTTGCGGCTGAGCTAACTCAACCTGCTGCGGCCAGGGCATCAGCGGCAGATCGCCAGCCGGTTGAGCCAGCGCATTCAGGGAAAATAACAGCGAAGAAGCCAGTAGCGTATAACTGAAGGATTTGTGCATCGGAAATTCCTCAGAGGAAAAAATCAATCTAGCCAAGGAAGTAGATAAAGACTGAGCTGGGGAGAGATGTCCAACCGCAGGGGCAAAACGGTGCGATGGATCACAGATTGGTTGGAGTTGGTGAGAATCACCATGTTGCTCAATTTGAAGGGCGCCGCATGCTGCGCCCGTTTAACTGTCTCTGCCTAATCGGCTAATACCCCCCTATTTTGTATCAGCCACCACACAACCAATGACAATCGGCACTTCCTGCTTATCAACGTAAAATACTGGTCATGCATACAGTTTATCGCTGTATGTTTCCTGGTTCGACAGTACAAGAACTCCGATACTTGTCCACCCGTTAGGGGGGCTAAGTAGTGCTGTTAGCCATCAGAATACAGGCTTGTTAAAGAGGAAGTAATCATGGCTGAAGAAAAGAAAAATGCTCAAGTGCTTGGCGGTGTTAATGACGACATTACTGAACTGAAATCACTGACCACACTCCGTAAACGCGTCATCAGTGACGGTGAGATCGTGACCAAATCGGCAAATGGTTTCCGCCTGGCAAACGGCAATACTGGAGTGATGCTGCGTAATGACGGGCAAGCTTTTTATGTGCTAACTACACCAAGCAGTCAGGCTCAGGACGGGCAGTGGAACACTCTGCGTCCTTTCGCTTTTAATCTCTCTACCGGTAGGGTGTCTCTGTCTAACGGCGTCGATGTATCGGGTGGCGCAATGGTATCTCATAACGCTGGTATTGGCGCAGTGAATACCGGTCCTACCCCCTTAATCAGTGGACAGACATATGGCGCACCAGCTGTATATACGAATTTCAACACCGGCAATGTGACCACCACCATGATGATGGGTTCGCGTGTCATTCCTGGAAAAGAAGATACCGGGTTACTTTCCTACCGTGACTTATCGGGGCGTTGGAATGAAATTCATGTAAGAGCCAATAGCGAACTGTCAGCTGGGCGATTGGAAAAAAGTGATCCCGATGGATGGATCGTCGCCAAGGGCAATAAGAATGTAAATAACAATGCAGACCGAACCACCTACGGATTACGTCTTCAAGGGCAAGGGAGCCTATTTGCAGAACTTTGCCATTACGAACGAATTGGTCAACACCATCTGATGGGGCTTCGTGTTGCCAATGGTGGAGGCGATGGCTGGTATGAGTTCCGGGACAAAGGTAATGCCTACACCAACGGCGCCTGGCACAGTAGCTCAGATGCCCGTATGAAAACGGACATCGTAAAGATTGATGGTGCACTGGATAAGCTAGAAAAAATCAGCGGCTATACCTACTTGAAACAAGGCGTTCCGGAAGCCGGGGTAATTGCACAGGAAGTAGAAAGTATCTTACCTCAGTCCGTGACTACGACAGAACTGAAACTAAATGACGGCAGCTTTCTGAAAGATGCACGTGGAATTAATATCAATGGTGTAGTCGCTCTGCTCATTGAGGCGCTAAAAGAAGAAGGCGAAGCCAGACGTGAACTGGAATTTCGATTGGTGTCGTTGGAAAAAGAAATTACCAGCAAAAAAGCTGATAAATAAAATAGCTTCTAACATTGAGTATATTACTTATGACCGACTACAACAAAATAGATCCGTTTGAGCGGCAGGTGATGTAATCTCTGGGATATCGTTGGGTAACGCGAGATGATGGTTCATGGCAAAAAGGTGAAATTAATGGTGATACCATTACTGTTACTGCGTGGCACGGGCCACCTCCAACGACTCCTAAGATAACTGAAAAACCTCATCTCTGGGATCAGAAAATATCTGACATGAACCAATCAAAAACAGATATATTTGATGATGATGTTATCGTCCCAGTCAGTGAAGGAGCAAAAGACATCTCACGAAAGGAATCTGATGAGAAAATACAATACTTATCAAACATTGAAAGAGATATTAAATCTGGTCTAAAAACCATCACGGAAGACATTCGAAAAATTGAATTACAAAATATAAAAAGTCAAAGCACATCATCTGAACTTGAAAAGAGTAAATATCAACTAACTCTTGCCAAACTTAAGCTCGAGCAAAAAAACCAACAAATTTTATGTGATGAAATAAAGAAAAGACGTGTTCATGAGGAATACCTAAAGCTAAATAATGAAGAGCATTTCTATGCTCGCGAAAAGCCCTCGTCGGTAGCACAACAAAAAAAAGAAAACAGAGTAAAAATGGGTGAAAAACTTGCTGAAGAGCGAGCTATTCAAGAACAAATTGAGAAGGACAAACAAGCTTTACCTCTATTGGAAAGTGACGTCCGAGTAAAAGAACAAAATGTTAACCGTTTGACAGAGGAAGCCAAGGCAAGGGCTGAGGTAGAAGCAGAGGCCAAGGCGAAACTAGCGGCACTTATGACCCGTGCGGGCGTGAATCCAACTCCAACATATACGCAGGAAATGGTTAAATCGGCTCAGGCTTCACTTGTTGCTGCCGGGGGTATGGTACTGAATCGTGCCCCAGGGATGCTACAATTGACAGCTGCCGCAGAGGGAGTTCTAACCACGGCGAGTGAACTAGCAGGCTCGGTCGCTGGTGCCTTATGGAGAGGAGCCGCAGAACTGAGTAGGATAGCCACCGTCAGCACGCTTGGAGCGACAGTTGGTACTCTGGTTATCGGATTCTGGCCAAAGGAAGTGGGGCTGGGCAGCGATCAGGTTCTTGGCCGCGACATGGAGCTGTTTGCTGCTCAGGCCCAACTGTTTGCCGCAGGAAAAGTCAACATTACTCCTGAAATGACGTCGGTCAACTTGCCCGTGCGTGGTTTACTGGTAACAGAGAACGGGCGACAAAACGTTAGCTTGGTTAAAACGGGCATAGCTGGCGTATCTGCAAACGTGCCAGTATTGAGGGCAGTGCGTGATGAAAAAACCGGGCTAGATAAGATCACGCTTCCGGCTGTAGCTGGAGCGCCGTCGCGGACGATCCTGATTAATCCTGTTCCAGTTGGACCAACAGCACCTTCCAATACTGGAAACAGTTTACCAATACCAGTCACGCCAGTGCATGCAGGGACGACAATAAAACAGGCCGACAGTATCGTCACCACCACCTTCCCGGCGGAAGATATCAAAGGACTGCGAGATTTCATCTATTGGCAGCCTGATGCCACAGGAAGCGGTGTTGAGCCGATTTATGTGATGTTGAGTGCGCCTCCAAAATCAGTTGTACATAATCACAAGCACTATCCACCGAAAGGAGTACCTTGGAAGGATATCGTCAGAACTACAGCTAACAAAGGCAAAGCTAAATTTAAGCCCGATGTAAATATTCCTAGAATTGATATCGATGTATGGAGCACAGGCCAAACAACAAAAACACATCCTGATTGGAAAGTTAAGCAGTATGACCATATAATTGGCGCTTATGATGGGAAGGAAACTCAATGGGTTGTTGTTAAAGAATCACAGGGAGTTATCCACTCCCACCCAATATCGGAGCAAAAAGTTAAGGAGCTTATGAAATGAATATCAGCCGTTCAACAATTGATTTCAAAGGTGGAAAAGTCACTGATGATACGTTATACATAACGAATTTTGATGATCCTAATAGCTATATTGACCAGGACGTGTTGCTAGTGGAGTATGCTAATAATTTTTTCGTCGATGTGACATTCCATGATAGCAGCAATGATTTAAGCGTTTATGTAATCTCTGGTATTGATTGGGACAACCCAATTTACACAAAAAGCATAGGGCGTCATGATAAAATAGGGTTAATAGCTTCAATTAAAGAAGCTGTTGATATCGCAGTCAAAGGTAAGTAAACCCGGCTTCTTGGTAATGCCCCAATAAATAATGATGCCCAACAAACACATGTTTGTTGGGCATTTGCATTTAGCTAGCTCTAGAACGCTCTACTGCCAGCCATACCGGCGGACAAACCAGCCTTTCACACACTGGGTCAGCACCATATAGCCTGCCAGGATCAGCACCAGCCAAGGGAAGTAGCTCAGCGGCAACGCCTGCAACTGCAGGAAGCCAGCCAGCGGCGAGAAGGTCAGGCCGATACCGACGGCGATCACCGCCAACGTCATCACACACAGCGGCCAAGATGGGCGACTCTGAATAAACGGAATTTTGCGCGTACGGATCATATGGACGATCAGCGTCTGCGACAGCAGCCCTTCCACAAACCAGCCAGACTGGAACAGCGTCTGCATTTCCGGCGTATTAGCCTGGAACACGTACCACATCAGGGCAAAGGTCAGCACGTCGAAGATCGAGCTGATCGGCCCGAAGAACACCATAAAGCGCCCCAGATCGCCGGAGTTCCAACGCTGTGGCCTGGTGATCTGATCGTCATCGACGTTATCGAACGGAATGGCAATCTGTGAAATATCGTACAGCAGGTTCTGGATCAACAGATGCAGCGGTAACATCGGTAGGAAAGGTAAAAAGGCGCTGGCGATCAGCACGCTGAAGACGTTACCGAAGTTGGAGCTGGCGGTCATCTTGATGTATTTCAGCATGTTGGCAAAAGTACGGCGGCCTTCGATCACCCCCTGCTCCAGCACCATCAGGCTTTTTTCCAACAGGATAATATCCGCCGCTTCCTTGGCGATATCCACCGCCGAGTCCACCGATATGCCGATATCCGCCGCGCGCAGCGCCGGGGCATCGTTGATACCGTCGCCCATAAAGCCCACCACGTGACCCTGCTTACGCAGCAGTTGGACGATGCGTTCTTTGTGCAGCGGCGTCAGCTTGGCAAACACCGTGGTACGCGCAGCCGCTGCTACCAGCGTGGCGTCGTCCATCAGTTCGATCTCGCTGCCACGCAGGATATGCTCCGCATCCAGCCCCACGTCCTTACACACCTTGGCGGCGACCAGTTCGTTGTCACCGGTGAGGATTTTGACGGTCACGCCATTCTTTTTCAGCGCAGCCAATGCCGGTGCGGTGCTCTCCTTCGGCGGATCGAGGAAGGCGATATAACCTTCGAGGATCAGATCCGACTCATCCGCCACGCCATACTCATGATCCGTCGCCGGCAGGATTTTGTTGGCCACAGCCACCACGCGCAGCCCTTGCTGGTTAAGCTCGTCGGTAACACGACGGATGCGCGCCAGCAGCGCTTCGCTGAGCGGGATCACCTCATCTTCCTGCCGCACGTGGCTACAGATCGACAGCATCTCTTCCAGTGCGCCCTTGCAGATCAGTTCGTGGTACTGCGCCTCTTTCGCTACCACCACTGACATGCGGCGGCGTTCGAAATCGAACGGGATCTCGTCCACTTTGCGGTAATGCTGCAACGCGTCCGGCTGTTGGCTTTCGTCGGCACAGGTCAGCACTGCCACATCCAGCAGGTTTTTCAGCCCGGTCTGGTAAAAGCTGTTCAGCCAGGCATAGCGCAGCACCCGCTCACTGTTGGCACCAAACACGTCGGTATGGCGCTCCAGCACAATTTTATCCTGGGTCAGCGTGCCGGTTTTATCGGTGCACAGAATATCCATCGCGCCAAAATTCTGGATCGCGTCCAGACGTTTGACGATCACCTTCTGGCGCGACAGCTTGACTGCCCCTTTCGCCAAGGTAGAGGTGACGATCATCGGCAACATTTCCGGCGTCAGCCCCACGGCCACCGAGAGCGCAAACAGCGCCGCCTCCCACCAGTCGCCTTTGGTGAAGCCGTTAATCAGCAGCACGATCGGCGTCATCACCAACATGAAGCGGATCAACAACCAGCTCACTTTGCTGATCCCAGCCTGGAAGGCGTTGGGTTGCTCATCCTGGCTGGTCACCCGCTGCGCCAACTGGCCGAAGTAGGTTTCGCTGCCAGTGCCGATCACCATGGCCAGCGCGGTACCGCTGACGACGTTGGTGCCCATGAAACACAGGTTTTGGCACTCCAACGGATCGCTCACCTGGCCACGGGGATCCGCCACTTTTTCTACCGGCAGCGATTCACCGGTCAGCGCTGCCTGGCTGATAAACAGATCTTTGGCAGAGAGCAACCGCAGATCCGCCGGGATCATATCCCCAGCCGATAGCTTGATGATATCGCCAGGCACCAGCTGTGAGATCGGCAGCTCGCTATGCTCGCTTTTACCGGTATGCGCGTCGCTGCGGTACACCGTTGCGGTGTTGCTGACCATCGCCTTCAGCGCATCCGCCGCCTTGTTGGAGCGGGCTTCCTGAATAAAGTGCAGCAGCGTGGAGATCAGCACCATCAGCCCAATTACCAGCGCGGCAATCAGATCTTCGGTGGCATAGGAAATCAGCCCCAGTACGGTCAACAGCAGGTTGAAGGGGTTGCTGTAGCAGTGCCACAAATGCTTCCACCAACTTTCGGCCAGCTGGTTTTCGATGGTGTTGCTGCCAAACTGGCCGCGTGCGGTTTCTGCTTCCTGCTCGGTGATGCCTTCCGGGTGGCTGTTGAAACGCTCATACAGCTGCATCGCGCTGGCGGCGGCACATTCCAGGCGTTGTTGCGCCAAACCGGCAGGCAGCTCTTGCGCCGATCCACTGACGCTTTCCAACAGCGCATCACGCCGTACCAGGCGGCGTGGCAAATTACGGCTGAGCAGACCCAGCAGCCGACGGGGGATTTGTTTAAATTTCATCGTTCGCACCTCATTGCCCAGCGCCTCACGGCAGTGGGTGAACGGCGGATCGGCCCGCTGGCACGATTTTCGGACGCGCCAAAAATCCTCCGCCGGAGCAGATCACTGATTTTCAATCACAACAGAGGCGAACTATCGAACAAGTGCCGCTGCTTACCTAAACCGGTAAAACAGCAACGCAGAGCGTAGAGGTTTTACCGGGGAACCGAATGAGTAGTGTCGGGGCTCGGATCAGGATCCATTCAGGGATTTACCTCCGGTAAAGAAAAAGTGGGAACGGCAAAGGCGGCCATTCCGTTTTGCAACACTATGGGCTGCGCACCAAGATCCGCGCGTTAAAATGCGCTATGGTAGCGAGCATAAGTGGGATGTTGTAAGTTTAAGCCTCATAACCTAAACGATAAGTAAACCATGCAAAACCGGCTGACAATCAAGGATATCGCCCGCCTGAGCGGGGTAGGCAAGTCTACCGTCTCACGCGTGATGAATAACGAAGGCAGCGTAAGCCCGCAAACCCGTGAACGGGTGGAGGCGGTGATCCGCAGCCAGGGGTTTACCCCATCAAAATCGGCGCGTGCCATGCGCGGCCAGAGCGACAAAGTGGTCGCCATTATCGTTTCCCGTCTGGATTCCCCTTCGGAAAATCAGGCCGTGCGCACCATGCTGCCGCTGCTGTATCAGCAGGGCTTCGATCCGATCGTGATGGAAAGCCAGTTTGAGACCCGGCTGGTAGAGGAGCACCTCAACGTACTGCGCCAGCGTAACGTCGACGGCGTGATCCTGTTCGGTTTTACCGGCCTGACTGGCGCCATGCTCAAACCGTGGCAGGAAAAGATGGTGGTGGTCGCCCGCGAATATCCGGGGATCTCCTCGGTTTGTTATGACGATGAAGGTGCCGTGAAACTGCTGATGCAGCGCTTACGCAAGCAGGGTCATAGCCATATCAGCTACCTTGGCGTACAAGAATCCGATGCCACTACCGGGATGCGTCGCCATCAGGCCTATCTGGATACCTGTCGCGAACAGAAGATCTCGCCGGTCGTGGCACTGGGAGAACTGAGCTATCAGAGCGGTTTCCAACAGGCCGCCAACGTGATTGAACCACAAACCACCGCGCTGGTATGTGCCTCTGATACCATCGCGCTAGGTGCGATGAAGTACCTGCAACAGCAACAGATTACGCCAATCCAGGTGTGCGCCATCGGTAACACTCCGATGCTCAACTTTTTGTTCCCAGAGACATTTTCCGTTGAGTTGGGCTATGGCACCGCTGGGCAGCAGGCGGCCCTTCAGCTGCTGGGCCAGTTGAGTGGTGAACTGAGCATCCGCCAAATCATTATCCCCTGCAAACTTGCCTGACGACGGGTGCACCATGCGGTGCTCCCTTCGTATCGTAGCCAGAATTCGTTGTGACGCTACCTGAAGCTTTGTTGTTCGTTTTGTGATCCTTACCGCAAGTTGGGAACGTTCCCATTTAATAACCACGGCCAAGTGACTAAGCTTAAAAACATCAATACCTCTGAGCCTCACTGATAACAAAGGTGCCATAATGAGCAAAGTTCAGCAGCAGGACATCGATCGCCTGATCGTGCTGGTGGGTGGCCGCGAGAATATCGCCACCGTCAGCCACTGCATTACCCGCCTGCGTTTCGTTCTTAACGATCCCGCCAAGGCCAAGCCGAAAGAGATTGAGCAGTTGCGCATGGTCAAAGGCTGCTTCACCAACGCCGGGCAGTTCCAGGTGGTGATTGGCCCCGAAGTTGGTGATTACTATCAGGCGTTAATTGCCACCACCGGCATCAACGAAGCTGATAAGGAGCAGGCCAAGCTGGCCGCTCGCCAAAACATGACCTGGTTCGAACGCGGCATCTCCCACTTCGCCGAGATCTTCTTCCCACTGCTGCCAGCGTTAATCAGCGGCGGTTTGATCTTGGGTTTCCGCAACGTGATCGGCGATATCCCGATGTCCGGCGGCCAAACGCTGGCCCAAATGCACCCAGCCTGGAAAACCATTTACGACTTCCTGTGGCTGTTGGGCGAAGCCATCTTTATGTTCCTGCCGGTGGCCATCTGTTGGTCAACGGTGAAGAAGATGGGCGGTACCCCGGTGCTCGGCATCGTGATGGGGATCACCCTGGTCTCCCCGCAGTTGATGAACTCCTACCTGCTCGGCCAGCAAGTGCCGGAAGTATGGAACTTTGGCTGGTTCACCATTGAGAAAGTGGGCTATCAGGCACAGGTGATCCCGTCGATCCTCGCCGGTATGGCGCTGGGCTGGATCGAAACCCGTCTAAAAAAGATCGTGCCGGATTATCTGTATCTGGTGGTGGTGCCGGTGGTTTCTCTGCTGCTGGCCGTGTTCTTGGCACACACGCTGATCGGTCCGTTTGGCCGCATGATCGGCGATGGCGTAGCCTGGGCGGTGAAGTGGGTGATGACCGGCAGTTTCGCCCCGATCGGCGCGGCACTGTTTGGCTTCCTGTATGCACCGTTGGTGATCACCGGGGTGCATCAGACCACGCTGGCGATCGATATGCAGATGATCCAAAGCATGGGCGGCACCCCAGTCTGGCCACTGATTGCCCTGTCCAATATTGCGCAGGCCTCGGCGGTGCTGGGCATCATCATCGTCAGCCGCAAGGCCAACGAACGTGAGATTTCCGTACCGGCCGCTATCTCCGCCTATCTCGGCGTGACCGAGCCAGCCATGTACGGTATCAACCTGAAATATCGCTTCCCTATGCTGTGCGCGATGATCGGCTCCGCCTTCGCAGGCTTGATTTGTGGCCTGACCGGCGTGATGGCTAACGGCATCGGCGTGGGCGGCCTGCCTGGCATCCTGTCTATCCAACCGCAGTTCTGGCTGATCTACTCGGTAGCCATCCTGGTGGCCGTGGTGATCCCGCTGCTGCTGACCATGATGGTTTACAAACGCAAAGCCAGCCGCGGCGAGTTACCGGTTTAAACTGAAAGGTATTTTTTTATGAGCAATGTAATTCCCTGGTGGCAGAACGGCGTTATTTATCAAATCTATCCGAAGAGCTTCCAGGACAGCACCGGTAACGGCTATGGCGATCTGGCCGGGGTGACCCAACGGCTGGACTATTTGCAAGAGCTGGGCGTCGATGCCATCTGGCTAACGCCGGTCTATGTCTCGCCTCAGGTCGATAATGGCTACGACGTCGCCGATTACTGCGCCATCGATCCGGCTTACGGCACCATGGCCGACTTCGAACACCTGGTGGCGCAGGCCCACCAGCGCAGTATCCGTATCGTGATGGATATGGTGTTTAACCACACCTCCACCGAGCATCCGTGGTTTAAGGCTGCGCAGGATCCTGCCAGCCCGCGACGCCAGTTCTACATCTGGCGCGATGGCGAAGGTGATGCCCTGCCCAACAACTGGCGTTCCAAGTTTGGCGGCAACGCCTGGCAATGGCACGCCGACAGCGGCCAATACTACCTGCACCTGTTTGCTACCGAGCAGGCCGACCTGAACTGGGAACACCCGCCGGTGCGCGAAGAACTGAAAAAAGTGTGCCAGTTCTGGGCAGACAAAGGCGTGGATGGGCTGCGTCTTGACGTAATCAACCTGGTGTCCAAGCAGCAGGACTTCCCAAGCGATAGCCAGGGCGATGGCCGCCGTTTCTACACCGACGGCCCGCGCATTCACGAGTTTTTGCAGGAGATGAGCCGCGACGTGTTCCAGCCACGCGGCCTGATGACCGTGGGCGAGATGTCTTCAACCTCGCTAGAGCATTGCCAGCAGTATGCGGCGCAAAGCGGTGCCGAGCTGTCGATGACCTTCAACTTCCACCACCTGAAAGTGGACTATGCCAACGGGCAGAAATGGACGTTGGCCGCGCCGGATTACGTCGAACTGAAGCAGATTTTCCACCACTGGCAGCAAGGCATGCATAACCGCGCCTGGAACGCGCTGTTCTGGTGTAATCACGACCAGCCGCGCATCGTTTCGCGCTTTGGCGACGAGGGCGAGCTACGAGTCACCGCTGCCAAGATGCTGGCGATGGTGCTGCACGGTATGCAGGGCACGCCGTATATCTATCAGGGTGAAGAGATCGGCATGACCAATCCGGGCTTCCAGCAGATCGAAAGCTATCGCGATGTGGAAAGCCTGAATATGTACGCCGAACTGCAGGCTCAGGGAAGAAACGAAGACGAACTGTTGGCTATTCTGGCCAACAAATCACGGGACAATGGCCGTACGCCGATGCAGTGGGACGCAACAACCCACGCTGGCTTCACCACCGGTACGCCGTGGATCGCCTGTGCAGAGAACTACCCGCAGATTAATGCCACGGCGGCATTGGCCGATCGGGATTCGGTGTTTTACGCTTATCGCCATCTGATCGCCCTGCGCAAGCAGTATCCGCTGCTGACTCACGGTGACTATCAGGATCTGGCCCCGGCTCACCCGGCATTGTGGTGCTATCAACGTAGCTGGAATGGGCAACGGTTGCTGGTCGTTGCGAACCTGAGCCGCGAACCGTTGGCATGGGATGCCGCAGGCGTTGAATTTTCTGAACTGTGGCGCCCACTGATCAGCAACTATATGGATGCTGTAGAGCAGCCACGGGCCGGAGTTTTGCGGCCTTTCGAAGCGAGTTGGTGGCTGCTGGAGTCCTGATTGGTCACCGGGAGTTGTTTGCTAAAATCTATACATAATTGTTTTAAAAACAATAATTTTGCATGGATCGAACAATGAAATTGGCGCTGGGAACACTTTCTCTGTTACTCAGCGCCAGGCAGGGGCCAACAAGCAGCGGATCACACCGCGACGCCCTGCCGTTGAATCATATATTTAACACCAAGTAACTGACCTTTATTATTCCCCGAATAAATAAGTCACCCAGTACAATTATTCTTGCTTTCACTTAACTTCCCTAAATTTCTGCCTAAATCATCATTACGCTATTTCAGGCGTGAAAAGATCTGCATCCAAATCAAAATGTGAAGGATATCTCAAATCGTAAATAGATTTATTTCACGCTGTAAAAAAAACATGTAATAATAGGAAAAAATTATATTAAAACAATAAATACATAATAAATATAACTATTTTTAAATAAACCACCAGACTGATTTTTCCCATCGGCCTTTTTACCTCTCGTGAAATGGAGCATTTTTATGACCATCAAAAGGAAGTCGATATTTATAGTCAGTGGTTTATTTGCCGCCGGATTGACCGGCTGTGACAATAATGACACCAAGATTACTCCGAGCAATCAGGCGGAGCTGGAGAGCAGAAATATTCCCACGCTTACCGTCGACGGGCTGAAATTTAAAGATCTGAATAAAAACGGCCAGCTAGACCCTTATGAAGACTGGCGTCTTGATAGCGCCACCCGCGCCCGCGACCTGACCGCCCGCATGAACGTGGAAGAAAAAGCCGGTGCCATGATGCATGGTACCATTGGCCTCGATGGTGCTGGCCGCGTCGATATCAGCGCCGCCGAAGAAGATGTTAACCAACGCTTCGTCAACACCTTCATTACCCGTATGGCAGGCGATCCACAGCATATTTCCGCCGATAACAATGCGCTGCAGGAAATGGCCGAGAAGTCTCGCCTCGGTATTCCGGTGACCATCAGTACCGACCCGCGCAACCACTTCGTTAACGATCCTAATGCCACCAGCGTCGCGGCAGGCAGTTTCTCACAATGGCCGGAACCGCTCGGCCTGGCGGCAATCGATGATACGGCACTGTCCAAAACCTTTGGTGATATTGCCCGTCAGGAATACCGGGCCGTTGGCATCCATATGGCGTTATCACCGCAGGCCGACCTTGCCACCGAACCGCGCTGGGGCCGTATCAACGGTACCTTTGGTGAGGATAACCAGCTCGCCAAACGCCAGGTACAAGCCTATATCGAAGGCTTCCAGCATGGTGATAAAGGCTTGACCCAAGACAGCGTCATCACCGTGGTAAAACACTTTGCCGGTGGCGGTCCACAGCTTGGCGGGTTGGATCCACACAACATCTTTGGCAAAGAGCAGGTTTACCCAGGTGAGAATCTGGAATACCACCTGGTACCGTTTGAAGGGGCGTTTGCCGCCAATGTGGCCTCGGTGATGCCCTATTACGGCCAACCGATCAACCTGTGGTACAAGGATCAGCTGATTGAAGAAGTGGGTTTTGGCTTTAATAAGCAGGTGTTGACCGAGATGCTGCGTGGCCGCTTTGGCTTCACCGGCGTAGTGCTGAGTGACTGGGGCATCCTGGAAAGCTGCGAAGGTAAATGCGCCACCGGTATCAGCGATGCCGACATCGCCGCCGGAGTCTCGCCTTGGGCTGCCGGGATCGGCATGTCGTGGGGCGTTGAGAACCTCACCCGCCAGGAACGTGTAGTGAAAGCGGTGGAAGCCGGGATCGATCAGTTCGGTGGTACCAGCGATCCCAGCGATCTGATAGAAGCCATCAACCAACAACAGCTGCCGATCGCCACTATCGACGCTTCCGTCACGCGTATTTTGCAGCAGAAGTTTGAGCTGGGGCTGTTTGAGAAACCTTACGTGGACGAAGCCAAAGCGGTGAAAATTGTCGGCAACGCGGAGTTCCAGCAGAAAGGGGATGATGCACAGCGCCGTGCGCAGATCCTGTTGCAGAATAATAACTCCCTGTTGCCATTGGCGCTGAGCGGCAAGAAGGTGTTCCTGCATAACGTCAACGCTACCGTGGCGGCACGCTATGGGTTGGAAGTCGTCGCTACGCCGGAGGAGGCAGAGATCGCCATCCTGCGAGTAGATACACCGCATCAGAACGATCCGCACTACCCGTTTGGCGTTTCGGTCAACTTCGGCCAACTGGGCTTTGACGATGCCGATACCGTGGTGCTGGATCAGAAAGCTGGCACTTACAGCGGCAGTGAAGACTATCAGTTGATCAAACAGGTGAAGGCGCTCAACATTCCAACGGTGATTTCCGTTTACCTCGATCGCCCGGCAATCCTGACCAACATCGTGGATAAAACCGACGTACTGCTGGCCAACTTCGGCGCATCCGATGAGGCGGTGCTGGATGTGATCACCGGCAAGAGCAAGGCACAGGGTAAATTACCGTTTGAGCTGCCATCCAGCTGGCAGGCGGTGCTGGACCAGAAAGAGGACGTGCCGCACGATTCTGTCGATCCGCTGTTCCCAATCGGCGCGGGTATTCTGTAATACGGCCCCTCACCCTCAACCCTCTCCCAAAGGGAGAGGGAGTAGCCCGAGCTAGTCATCAAGCGGGGGCCACACTTACCACCGAGCAGCAAACTTCGGTGTTAAGTGTTCACGATGTCCCCGAACTTAAAAACTCTGTACCAGTTTCACTACCTTCGTCACTTCCTGAGCCAACACTTCATCGCTCATATCAAATACGCCCTGCACCAGGTGTGGCGGCAGGTAATCCATGCCAGTCAGGTTAGCGACGGCGTTAAACGGCCGCAGCAGGTCGGCCACCGGATAGCGGTTATACCCTGCCGGTGAATAGGCCTGCGCGTTGCCCCCGGTGCTGACCACCAGTTGCAAAGGCTTACCCTGCAGTTGGGTACCTTCGCTGCCATAGGCGAAACCATGGGTTAATACCGCATCCTGCCATTCGCTGAGGATCGCCGGTGAGCTGTACCAATAGAACGGAAACAGCATCACCACCACATCGTGCGCCTGCAACAGTTCCTGCTCGCGGGCCACATCAATCTGGTAGTCAGGGTAAACGCGCATCAGTTCATGCACGGTGACGTTAGGTAAAGGACGCAGCGCCTCGATCAGCGCTTTATTGATACGGGAGTCGTCAGGGAAACGGTGAGCGGCCAACACTAAAATACGCGACATGGGGAAATCCTTGTTTATCGAAAGTAAGCCATTTTTTCATTTACTCCGTTTCCGGTGTAGTCTGTAAACAGGCACATTAACTTCAACCTAAAGTATCAACCACTATGTCGCTGCCGATTGACGTGCACCGCCTGTTACCGGCGTTTCTCAGCGCCGCTCAGACACAAAACTTCTCCGCTGCTGCACGGCAACTGGGCGTGACCCCGGCAGCGATCAGCAAAAATATCCGCGTGCTGGAAGAGAAGCTGGCGTTGCGGCTGTTCCAACGCAACACCCACAGCGTGGTGCTGACTGACGAAGGCAAAGCCCTGCTGGAACAGGTAGCACCGCTATGGCAAGCGCTGACCGCCACGCTGGAGCTGGCCGGGGGCGCACAACTCCCTCCTGCCGGTAGCGTACGCGTCAGCATGATCCCTGGCTTTGGCCGCCAGGTACTGATGCCGCTGATCCCTGAGTTTTTACAACGCTACCCGATGATCGATCTGGATCTGTCGCTAGATGCCCGGGTGGTGAACCTGGTCGGTGAAGGCTTTGATGTGGGCATCGGCAGCCAGGTCGATCCCGATAGCCGGCTGGTAGCACGCCCGCTCTACCCGATGCAGATGCTATTGGTTGCCGCCCCCGGTTACCTTGCCCAACATGGCACACCGCTGGTGCCGGAAGATCTGCTGCAACATAGCTGCCTGCTGCACCGCAATCCGGCCACCGGGCGTAATGTAAAATGGCCACTGGCACACAAAACGCTGGATCTGCATGGCCGACTGACTGCCAACAGCCCGGAGATGTTGCTAGATTCCGCGCTGGCCGGGCTGGGCATAGCTTGCCTGTCGCGCTGGTATGTGGAACAACATTTTACCCAGGGAACCTTGCTGCCAGTGCTGCAAGATCACTGGCCAAAACCCACGCAAATCTGGCTCTACTATGCCTCGGCAGATCTGCCGCCACGGGTGCGCGTCTGGGTCGATTTTTTACTGGCGCATTTTCGTCGCCCTTCTGCTTGATGCGATCGCAATCACGCTTTAACAATCTTTCGGATAATCGGCATTTTCCATTCAAGCCGCTGATAGCAAGGGTTACAAATATTCCTGTAACGGGTAACTGTACAGGGTTCAAACTGCTCCCCCCATTCTTTGACCCACGTCAAAAAAATCGGCACCACACCCATATATAGTGCCCATAGAGATTCAATCACCTATATGTAGTAGTTATCCACAATATCATCCACACCCTCCGCAGCCCTTGCGCCCTGCGGTTTTGCCCTGTGGATAAGCCGACGCTCCCCCATGGGGACAGGAGTTACAACGTGAAACCAGTAGTGATTAAACGGGACGGTTGCCAGGTATCTTTTGACGAGATGCTGATCAAGCAGGCCATCGAGCGGGCCGCTTTGGCCGCTGAAGTTGTCGATGCCGACTACTGTGCTACCGTCGCCCGCGTGGTCGCTCAACAGATGGAAAACCGACCGCGTGTCGACATCCACGAAATCCAGCAGGCGGTAGAAAACCAGCTGATGTCTGGCCCGTATAAGCAACTGGCACGTACCTACATCGAATATCGCCACGATCGTGACGTCTCGCGTGAGCTGCGAGGGCGGTTGAATCAGGAAATTCGTGGTCTGGTGGAACAAAGCAACGTCGCGCTGCTCAATGAGAACGCCAATAAAGACAGCAAGGTGATCCCTACCCAGCGCGATCTGCTGGCCGGTATCGTTGCCAAGCACTACGCCAAACAGCATATCCTGCCGCGCGACGTGGTGTTGGCGCATGAGCGCGGCGAAATCCACTATCACGATCTCGACTACTCACCGTTCTTCCCGATGTTCAACTGTATGCTGATCGATCTGAAAGGCATGCTGACCAACGGCTTCAAGATGGGTAACGCCGAGATCGAGCCGCCAAAGTCAATTTCCACCGCCACCGCCGTGACCGCGCAGATCATCGCCCAGGTCGCCAGCCATATTTATGGCGGCACCACCATCAACCGCATCGATGAGATCCTGGCCCCCTTCGTTACCGAGAGCTTCCGCAAGCATCAGCAGGTAGCGCAGCAGTGGCAGATCCCTGACGTGGCTGGCTATGCGATGACCCGCACCGAGAAAGAGTGCTACGACGCCTTCCAGTCTCTGGAATACGAAGTCAATACCCTGCACACCGCCAACGGCCAGACGCCGTTTGTCACCTTCGGTTTCGGCCTGGGCACCAGTTGGGAATCGCGCATGATCCAGCAGTCGATCCTGAAAAATCGCATCGCCGGGCTGGGTAAAAACCGTAAAACCGCCGTGTTCCCGAAACTGGTCTTCGCTATCCGCGACGGCCTGAATCACAAATTTGGTGACGCCAACTACGACATCAAACAGCTGGCATTGGAATGTGCCAGCAAACGCATGTATCCGGACATTCTCAATTACGATCAGGTGGTCAAGGTCACCGGTTCGTTTAAAACGCCGATGGGTTGCCGCAGCTTCCTTGGCACCTATGAAGAGAACGGCGAGCAAATCCACGATGGCCGCAACAATATCGGCGTGATCAGCCTGAACCTGCCGCGTATTGCTCTGGAAGCTCAGGGTAACGAAGAGCGCTTCTGGCAGTTGCTGGATGAGCGTCTACTGCTGGCCAAGAAAGCCCTGATGACACGCATTGCCCGCCTGGAAGGCATCAAGGCCCGCGTGGCACCGATCCTGTATATGGAAGGAGCCTGCGGCGTAAGGTTGAAAGCCGACGACAATATCGCGGAGATCTTCAAGAACGGCCGCGCCTCGATTTCGCTGGGCTACATCGGCGTGCATGAAACCATCAATGCACTGTTTGGCGCAGAAAAACACGTGTACGACGACGAGAAACTGCGCGCCAAAGCTGTCGCCATCGTTGAGCGCCTGAAAAACGCCACCGAAAGCTGGAAAGAAGAAACCGGCTACGGCTTCAGCCTATACAGCACACCAAGTGAGAACCTGTGCGATCGCTTCTGCCGCCTGGATACCAGCGAGTTTGGCGTAGTCGCTGGGGTGACAGACAAGGGTTATTACACCAACAGTTTCCACCTCGACGTGGAGAAAAAGGTTAACCCGTACGACAAGCTGGACTTCGAGGCACCGTATCCACCTTTGGCCAACGGCGGTTTCATCTGTTACGGCGAATACCCAAACCTGCAGCACAACCTGAAGGCGCTGGAAGACGTGTGGGATTACAGCTACACCCGCGTGCCTTATTACGGCACCAACACGCCGATCGATGAATGCTACGAGTGTGGCTACACCGGTGAGTTCTCCTGCACCAGCAAGGGCTTCACCTGCCCGAAATGTGGCAACCATGATTCGGCAAAAGTGTCGGTGACCCGCCGCGTGTGTGGCTATCTGGGCAGCCCGGATGCCCGGCCGTTCAACGCCGGTAAGCAGGAAGAGGTGAAACGCCGGGTGAAACACCTGGGCAATGGGCAGATCGGCTAACTATAGCGAATGACCCCTCACCCTACCCCTCTCCCACAGGGAGAGGGGACCGAATGTGCCACTCTTAACGACAGCATTCATCCTCAACATAGTCTAGCTACAGATTAACTTCTGCATCTAAGCACAACATCGGGCCAGTTCCCTCTTACTAAAGGAGAGGCTTGAGATGAGTGGATGCGTCACAGGTGACTTCCATACCTGACCACCGCACCGTACCAGCTCCCTCTCCCTGTGGGAGAGGGTTGGGGTGAGGGGCAATATAAAAGAACGCAATACTATGAATTTTCACCAGTATTATCCTATCGACGTGGTCAACGGCCCCGGCACCCGCTGCACGCTGTTTGTCGCAGGCTGCGTGCACCAATGCCCCGGTTGCTATAACAAAAGCACCTGGCGGTTGAACTCCGGCCTGCCGTTTACCCAGCAGATGGAAGACCAAATCATTTCCGATCTCAACGACACGCGTATTCCACGCCAAGGGTTGTCGCTGTCCGGTGGCGATCCGCTGCACCCGGCCAACGTCGCCGCCGTATTGCAGTTGGTCAAGCGAGTACACGCCGAATGCCCCGGCAAAGATATCTGGCTGTGGACCGGTTATAAGCTGGATGAACTGGATAACGAGCAGATGCAGATCGTCGATCGGATTAACGTGTTGATAGACGGCAAGTTTGTGCAGGATTTAAAAGACCCGGCGCTGATCTGGCGCGGTAGCGCTAATCAGGTGGTGCATAAGTTGCGTTAGTTTGTCCGTTTGGTGCAGCGTACGCTGCACCCCTTCTTCCCTTTCAAAATATCACCCCGTCCTAACCCCCCACACCATCATCTCCCTGTCCCAAATAGTTCATCAGTTCGCCACCTGCACGTCACCTGATTGTCATCTGCCCCCGGCAACATTAGCCCAACTTTGTTACCGAGTGCCGATCATGAATGCTATCGCCGCTTTTTCGCTTTCTCCCTCAACCGAAGTGCCGAGGTATTAGCTATGACGCACTTATCTAGACATCCGACCAGTTATTCCACCCGATATCAGCAGATCGCCGCCCAGCTGGAGCAGGAGCTGTGCAGTCAATACCGCTGTGGAGATTATCTGCCATCAGAACAACAGCTTGCCGAGCGTTTTGAGGTCAATCGCCACACGCTGCGCCGCGCCGTAGACGAGCTGGTAGAACGCGGTTGGCTGCAGCGCCGCCACGGCATCGGCATTCTGGTGCTGCTACGCCCGTATAACTATCCGCTGCACGCCAACACCCGCTTCAGCCAGAACCTGTTCGAGCAGGGCAGCCATCCCACCAGTGAGCGCTTACTTGCTGTTTTACGCCCGTGTAATGGGCATATCGCCAGCGCGCTCAACCGTGAAGAGGGGGAAACTATTATCCACTTACGCACCCTGCGCCGGGTGAACGGCGTTCCTCTCAGCGTGATCGACCACTATCTGCCCGATCTGGACTGGTGGCCCGCCTTACAACAGTTCCACAGCGGTTCGCTGCATGAGTTTATCCAACAGCAGATCCACCAGCCGCTGACCCGCCGCCAAACCCGCATCAGCGCACGACGTGCCCAGGCCAAAGAGAGCCGCCTGCTGGAGATCGCCACCCATGCCCCCTTGCTATGCGTGCGCACCCTAAATACCTGTATCGGCAGCGATTTGGTGGCGGAATACTCCGTCAGCCTGGCGCGCGCCGACATGATCGAACTGACGATGGAGCACTGAATGCAATCCTTACAGCAGAGACAACGCTGGATGTCGGTCCTGGCGCATAGCCAACCCGCCCAGTTGCGCAGCCACTGGCAGGCGCTGAACCTCAACCCAAGCTACCAGCGCCTGCGCGCCCCTGAGATTGGCCTGACACAGCTGCTAGGACGGATGGGAGCGACCGGCCGCCGCTTTGTGTTGGGCGATATGACCGTAACCCGCGCCGTGGTGCAGTTGGAAAACGGTGCCCAAGGCTACAGCTACGTAACCGGGCGTGACAAAGAGCATGCCGAACTCTGTGCGCTGATCGACGCCTTGCTACAACAACCCGCTAACCATGAATTGCTACAGCTTCAACTGATCGAGCCCCTGGCCGCACTGCAACAGGAGCAGCGCCAACTGCGCGCCCGTGCCGTAGCTGCCAGCCGGGTAGACTTCTTTACGCTGGTGCGAGGGGATTAAACCATGACGTTATTAGCCGGTTTTGACCAGCCGATTGAGCAATCCCAGTCTGCTTTCCGTTTGATTTTAAAGGCGTTGAGTGAACCTGGCGTGATTGTTGAACTGCCTGGTTGCCCGACATGGGGTGCGCTGAACGCCGCCAGCACCGCCGTGATACTGACGCTGGCGGATCAGGAAACCCCGCTTCAGCTCTGTGCCGACCTCAAAAGTGAGCAAGTGCTAACTAACATCCGTTTTCATACCGGTGCTCCACTGGCTACCCGGCAGGAAGATATCCATCTGGCGGTATGGGATGACCAGTTACGGCCTGCCGAGCTGAGCGCTTTACCCCACGGCAGTGAAGTCTCACCGGAGTTCGGTGCCACGTTGGTAGTGCAAATTGCCGCATTGGCAGGCAGCCACACACTGCGCCTTTCCGGCCCCGGCATTGAAAAACAACGGGAAATCTCCCCGCCGTTGCCAGCTGCACTACGGGCTTATCTACTCGAACGGCCTCAGCGCTTCCCGCTGGGTCTGGACATTATCTTGACCTGCGGTGAGCGCCTGATGGCGCTACCAAGAACCACCCGCGTGGAGGAGTGCTGATGTACGTTGCGGTGAAAGGGGGCGAAAAGGCCATCGAGGCTGCCCATCAACTACAGGAAAATCTGCGCCGGGGTGACGAAACTGTCCCAGCGCTCAGTGCAGAGCAAATCGGTGAGCAGCTTGGCCTGGCGGTTGACCGGGTAATGACGGAGGGCGGTATTTACGATCGCCAACTGGCTGCACTGGCCATCAAGCAGGCCAGCGGCGATCTGGTAGAGGCTATTTTCCTACTGCGCGCCTATCGTACCACCCTGCCGCGCCTGGCCGTCAGCGAACCGCTGGCTAGCGAGAACATGCGGCTTGAGCGGCGCATCTCAGCGGTTTACAAAGACTTGCCTGGCGGCCAGGTGCTCGGCCCGACCTACGACTATACCCACCGCCTGCTGGATTTTGCGCTGTTGGCCAACGGTGAAACACCTCCGGCACCACAGGCCGATGAGCCGCTACCAGAAAGCTGCGCCCACGTGTTCGACCTGCTTAATCAGCAACGGTTGGCGCTGGCAGAAGAAGATGACGGCAGCACTCCGGACGATATTACCCGCAACCCGCCGGTCTATCCCTGCTCCCGCTCGGCGCGCTTACAGCAACTGGTGCGTGGCGATGAGGGCTTTCTGTTGGCACTGAGCTACTCCACCCAGCGCGGCTATGGCCGTAACCATCCGTTCGCTGGAGAGATCCGCAGCGGTTACGTTACCGTGGAGATCGTGCCGGAAGAGTTGGGTTTCGCCGTCGATATCGGCGAGATCCTGCTGACTGAGTGCGAGATGGTGAACGGTTTTGTCGACCCGCAGGACCGCCCACCGCACTTCACCCGTGGCTATGGGCTGGTGTTTGGCCGCTCGGAACGTAAAGCCATGGCGATGGCGCTGGTGGATCGCGCCCTGCAAACCGCCGAGTACGGCGAAGCCGTGGCAGGCCCGGCGCAGGACGAAGAGTTTGTGCTGGCGCATGCCGATAACGTAGAGGCCGCCGGTTTTGTCTCCCACCTCAAGCTGCCGCACTACGTCGATTTCCAGGCTGAACTGGAGCTGCTCAAACGCCTGCAGCAGGAATTTGCCGCTCTTCAGGAGAACCGCCATGAGTGAAGTATTGACCGGCTATAACCTCGGTTATCTGGATGAACAAACCAAGCGCATGATCCGCCGCGCCATCCTCAAGGCGGTGGCGATCCCCGGCTATCAGGTGCCGTTTGGTGGCCGTGAGATGCCGATGCCTTATGGTTGGGGCACCGGTGGCATCCAGATCACCGCCAGCATCATTGGCCGTGCCGACGTGCTAAAGGTTATCGACCAGGGTGCCGACGACACCACCAACGCAGTCTCTATCCGCCGTTTCTTCCAGCGCGTAGCCGGGGTTGCTACCACCGAGCGCACGCCAGAGGCCACGCTGATCCAGACCCGCCACCGTATTCCGGAAACACCCTTACAGGCGGATCAAATCCTGATTTATCAGGTGCCCATCCCCGAGCCACTGCGCTTTATCGAACCGCGTGAGACCGAGACGCGCAAGATGCACGCGCTGGAAGAGTACGGCGTGATGCAGGTGAAGCTGTATGAAGATATCGCCCGCTACGGCCATATTGCCACCACCTATGCCTATCCGGTGAAGGTTAACGATCGCTATGTGATGGACCCTTCGCCGATCCCAAAATTCGATAACCCGAAGATGCACATGATGCCCGCATTGCAGTTGTTCGGGGCCGGGCGTGAAAAACGCATTTACGCCCTGCCGCCGTTTACCAAGGTGGAAAGCCTGGACTTTGACGACCATCCGTTCAGCGTGCAGCAGTGGGAAGAACCTTGCGCTCTATGCGGTTCACGCCACAGCTATCTGGATGAGGTGGTACTCGACGACCAGGGCAGCCGAATGTTCGTCTGCTCAGACACCGATTTCTGCCAGCAACAACTCAACCAAGAGGTATCGCACTGATGACTTCCGCTCCATTGAGTGCCACGCCGTTGCTGACGGTCGACAACCTCACCCACCTTTACGCGCCGGGCAAGGGTTTCAGCAACGTGTCATTCGATATTTATCCCGGTGAAGTGCTGGGCATCGTCGGCGAATCCGGCTCGGGTAAAACCACGCTGCTCAAGTCGATCTCCGCCCGGCTGGCCCCGCAGCAGGGGCAGATCCTTTACCGCCCACAACCTGGGAAACAGCAGGATCTGTACGCGATGGCAGAAAGCGATCGCCGCCGCCTGTTGCGCACCGACTGGGGAGTGGTCCATCAGCATCCGCTCGATGGTCTGCGGCCACAGGTGTCTGCCGGTGGCAACATCGGTGAGCGCCTGATGGCGATCGGCCAGCGCCATTACGGTGATATTCGCCAGCAGGCCAGACAGTGGCTGGAAGACGTGGAGATCCCGGTTTCTCGTCTGGATGATCTGCCCACCACCTTCTCCGGCGGTATGCAGCAGCGCTTGCAGATCGCCCGCAATCTGGTGACCCATCCCAAGCTGGTGTTTATGGATGAGCCGACCGGCGGGCTGGACGTTTCCGTGCAGGCGCGCCTGTTGGATCTGCTGCGCAATCTGGTGGTGGAAATGCAGCTGGCGGCGGTGATCGTCACTCACGATCTGGGGGTCGCACGCCTGCTGGCCCACCGTTTGCTGGTGATGAAGGAAGGTGAAGTGGTGGAAAGCGGTCTGACCGATCGGGTGCTGGACGACCCGCACCATCCGTACACCCAACTGCTGGTCTCTTCGGTTCTGTCGTAACGTAGGTGAGATAATGACAATTAAAATCCGGGTTGAACACCTGAGTAAAACCTTTGTCCTGCACCAACAGCACGGCACCCGCCTGCCGGTTTTGCAGGATGCCAACCTGACCGTCAACAGCAGCGAATGCGTGGTGCTGCATGGCCACTCCGGCAGCGGGAAATCCACCCTGCTGCGCTCGCTGTATGCCAACTATCTGCCAGACAGCGGCAAAATCTGGATCCATCACCAAAACGACTGGCTGGAGCTGGTTCAGGCCGAGGCTCGTCAGATCCTGGCGGTGCGCCGCCACACCATAGGATGGGTCAGCCAGTTTCTACGGGTGATACCCCGCATCAGCGCGCTGGAAGTGGTGATGCAGCCGCTGCTGGAATCCGGCGTTGAGCGTAGCGAATGCCGTGAACGCGCCGAAGCCCTACTCAGCCAGCTCAACGTGCCACAGCGCCTCTGGCAATTGGCCCCTTCGACCTTCTCCGGTGGTGAGCAACAGCGGGTGAATATCGCCCGTGGCTTTATCAAGGATTACCCCATCCTGCTGCTTGACGAGCCTACCGCCTCCCTCGACAGCCGCAACAGCGCGGCGGTGGTGAACCTGATCGAACAGGCCAAACAGCGTGGCGCAGCCATCGTCGGTATTTTCCACGACGAAAGCACCCGTCAGCAGGTGGCAGACCGTTTACATACCATGCAGGCCCCACAGGTTCTGGAGACGCCATGATTATCAATAACGTCAAGCTGGTGCTGGAACACCAGATCGTTGCAGGTTCACTGGAAATGACCGATGGCGTGATCCGCAACTTTGCCGATACCCCAAGCCAGCTACCCCAGGCGCTGGATGGTGAAGGCGGCTGGTTGCTGCCTGGGTTGATTGAACTGCATACCGACAATCTGGACAAGTTTTTCACTCCGCGCCCCAACGTGGACTGGCCAGCGCATTCGGCCATGAGCAGCCACGACGCGCTGATGGTCGCCAACGGCATCACCACGGTGCTGGATGCGGTGGCGATCGGTGACGTGCGCGACGGTGGGCACCGGCTGGAAAACCTGCAAAAAATGATCGACGCGGTGATCTACAGCCAGCGAGCCGGAGTGAACCGGGCCGAACACCGGCTCCACCTGCGCTGCGAGCTGCCCCATAGCAGCACCCTGCCGCTGTTCGAACAGCTGATGGATAAACCGGGCGTGTCCTTGGTGTCGCTGATGGACCATTCACCAGGCCAGCGACAGTTCGCTTCCCGTGAGAAATACCGTGAATACTACCAGGGAAAATATCACCTCAATGACCAGCAGATGAGCGAGTTTGAGGTGGAGCAGATCGGTCTGTCCGAACGCTGGGCAACACCGAACCGCGAGGCGATCGCCGCCCACTGCCGGGCACGCAATATCGCCCTGGCCAGCCACGACGACGCCACCGCCGAACACGTCAGCGAATCCAGTGCGCTAGGCAGTGTGATTGCCGAATTCCCGACCACCGAAGCGGCAGCCCAGGCTTCACATCAGCAAGGTTTGCAGGTGCTGATGGGCGCGCCGAATATCGTGCGCGGGGGCTCACACTCCGGCAACGTTGCGGCACATCATCTAGCGGCCCTTGGCGTGCTGGATATCCTCTCTTCCGATTATTACCCTGCCAGCCTGTTGGATGCGGCGTTTCGTCTGGCAAACGACGATCGCAACGCGTTCAGCCTGCCGCAGGCGGTACAACTGATCACCCGCAACCCTGCACGGGCGTTGGGCTTGAAGGATCGTGGCCTGATCGCCGAGGGGTTGCGCGCCGATCTGGTATTAGCCAGGCCGCACGGCGAGCATATCTACGTGCAAAACGTCTGGCGACAGGGCAAGCAGGTGTTCTGATGGCCTATCTCATCTACCTGATGGGCCCGTCCGGAGCAGGCAAGGACAGCCTGCTCGAACGGTTACGGGCCGCCACCGGTGCCGGGCCGCTGGTGGCGCACCGTTACATCACCCGCCCGGCCAATGCTGGCTGCGAGAACCATATCGCCCTGAGCGAACAGGAGTTTCTGCGCCGCCGCGCCAAAGGATTATTCGCCCTGGACTGGCAGGCGCACGAACACCATTACGCCTTTGGTATCGAGGTCGATCTGTGGTTATTGCAAGGGATCGACGTGGTGGTCAACGGATCCCGCGCTCATCTGCCACAGGCGCTACAACGCTACGGTGCCCAACTGCTGCCGGTCTGCCTACAGGTATCCCCACCGGTGTTGCGTAAAAGGCTGGAACAGCGCGGGCGGGAAAACGCGATACAGATCGAGCAACGGCTGGCGCGGGCGGCTGACTATCAGCAGACCCTACCGATTGGCTGCCACCTGCTGGATAACAATGGCGATCTCGGACATACCCTCGACGCCCTGCTGGCCTTAACTGAAAAACAACCACAGGACACGCTGTGATGAGGTGAGCAGTCAAGTTTGAGCACAGTGACGCCCCTCACCCTAGCCCTCTCCCAAAAGGAGAGGGGACAGAACGTGCCACAAATTAACTTCCGAACCTGTCTTCAGCTCCGTATCGGTTGGGATTGATGGAGAGCTCAATGCACCAAAACGGCACCGTACCAGCTCCCTCTCCCTTTGGGTGAGGGGAGATCCATACTGTCAACAAGAGGAAACCAACATGCAACTGACCTTTCTTGGTACCGGCGGGGCACAACAGGTGCCAGCCTTTGGCTGCGAATGCCTGGTGTGCCAACGGGCGCGGCATGAACCGGCATTTCGGCGGCGACCGTGCAGTGCGATGATCAAATTTCAAGGGGAAACGACGTTGTTGGACGCGGGATTGAGCTCGTTGGAAAGGCGTTTTGCGGCGGGGGAAATTCAACGTTTTTTACTGACACATTACCACATGGATCACGTTCAGGGGTTATTTCCTTTGCGCTGGGGGTGCGGAAATGCGATCCCGGTCTACGGCCCAGCCGATGAACAAGGCTGTGACGACCTGTTCAAACACCCCGGTATTCTGGCGTTCCAACCCCCACTATGCCCCTTTGAAACGGTGGAACTAGGCGGGCTGCACGTCACGCCGCTGCCGTTGATCCATTCCAAACTCACCCACGGCTATCTGATCCAGGCGGCAGGCAAAACCCTGGCATACCTGACCGACACCGTCGGCCTGCCGCCAGAAACCACACGCTACCTGCAACAGGTCACTCTCGATTTACTGGTGTTGGATTGCAGCCTGCCGCCGCAGCCACAGACACCGCGTAATCACAACGATCTGCCCCGTGCGCAGGAGATCCAGCAACGCTTGCAACCACGGCGTACGCTGCTGACGCACATCAGCCATCACCTCGATTTATGGTTGATGGCCAACGAACTGCCGCCCGGCATGGAACTGGCATTCGATAATCTCTGCGTTGAGCTATAAACGGTGCGAGCAGTGTAACTGGTCGGATTCTAAAATCTTGACCCCGCGGCCTGGGCTGAAGGCCTGTGTCAGCAACGTTTGCGCCACGTCTTTGGCGGCAACGCCCTTCCATTTGCCTGGCAGCAGGCCAAACAACGGTTGACTGAGTCGCTCCAGCAAACGCGGCTCAGCACGAGAACCGAACAACATTGAAGGGCGTACCAACGTCAGGCGTGGCCAGTTCTGCTCACGCAGCGCCTGCTCCATCTGCCCTTTGGTGCGGTTATACAAGAATACAGAGCCTGGATTAGCCCCAATAGCGCTCACCACCAGGCAATGCTGTGCACCAAGGCGCTGCCCGGTAAGGGCCGTTTCAACCACTAACTGATAGTCGACGTGGCGGAATGCCTCTGCGCTACCAGCCTGACTGCGCGTGGTACCCAGGCAGCAGAATACCGCATCCACCGGCTGTGTCAGTTGCGTCAACAACTCGTGCAGATCGCTGCCGACCGGGTTATGTAATTTGGCGTGTGGCGGCAGCGCCTTACGCGTAGGAGCAATAACTAAAGTGACCTGCCTATCTGCCAACAGCAGACGCAGCAGTTCACTCCCCACCAGCCCGCTGGCGCCTGTGATCAGTACCCGTGCCATATGTTTTCCCCCTCACCTCTGTATGCCCAAGGCACAGAACTGCCCGTGGAGACTCTCTAATTCCTTTACTGCGCCGCTTTCACCTCGGCGACGTACGTCGGTAAATCCCAGGTTCCGCCCGCATGGATTAAACGACACAGGCCGGTGGTGGCCTCGTTGCTTTGACGAAACGCCGTGCCATCCCATACCCAACTGGCGGTGGCCCAGCAATCGCCCAATCCACGCCCCTTTTGCCCCATTGAGATTATCCCTTCATCATAGCCAGAGCCGGAATTGGTCACCAATACCGGGGCCTGCTTCAGGGCACTGTCGATCACCCAATAACCGTAACCTTCGTTATAGGCCGCCCGCCAACACACGGCTGTTATCAGGGCATGACCATTGCCGAGCGGGGTCAGCGTGATGCCATCCTCGCTTGCGCCGTCATTATCCTGTGGGGACTGCATGCGGTCGCAATCATCCGGTTTCAGCGTCGCCAGCAGTTTGGGGGTCAGCGCGGCGATCTCGGGTGCCGTAAGCGGGCGTTCTTCCGCCTTGGGCACCTTCACTGCCCGGATCACCGGCGCAGGAATAGCGGCTGGCACGCTGCTTTCCGGCTTGTCGCCTTTTTTAGTCAAGGCTCCGGGCGTGCCGATACGCCCCTGCACATCATCCATCTTCAATAAGGTGGCCGAAGCCCCATCGCCTGACAGCACGAAAGGTGCGGGGCCGCCTTTAAATTCAACCGAGCCGCTGCCTTTGATTGCGCCGATCAGTGCCAGAGTCTGGCTTGCTGACAGGTTCCAGTTTCCATCCTTGGTCGGTTTGAGCGCACCCGCCGCCTTGCCGTTGATCCACAACGTCAGCTTTGCCACCGGGGCTGAGTCGCCCCCTTCGTAATCCGCCAAGGTCACTTCCCCCGTTGGGACGGTGCCAGGGCCAGCAATGCGCGTGAGCAGTACCGAACCGTTCGAATCGCTTGGCTCATCTTCATTAGCGTAGCCCGCAGCTCGACAGGTATTGGTGTTGTCACAGGCAAGTTCCCAGTTCTTATGGCCAAAGGAAACGCCGCTGTCTTGCGCCATCGCCGGGGAAACCAATACCGCCAGTAGCGCTAATGCGGCTATCTCGGTGTTTTTCATGCCATCGATCCTTAATATTTAGCTGGTTTATCAACGCGCCCAGTGCAGCTTTTTGCCAAAGCCCAGGGTGTTATCGGTCATCTTCACTTCCTGCAACGCGATCTGCCAAATAGGCGCTTTCATCACCTTGGCCACCGGGAAGCGTTTGCAGTAGCGCGTTCGGGCAAGTTCAGCCTCGTCCCCCGCCAACAGAGTGATTTCCCCCGCATATTGTACCCCTTTGATCAACGCAATGGTCTTGGGCTGGGGGGCAATAGTGCCAACCACCCGGATGTTCCTTTGCATCAGTTCGCCGTGGCGGGTATGCGGCTCGGTCATCAGCCATAGCGCCATGCGCTCGGCATCGAATACGTAAAAGCAGTTGGCGCACCACATCGCCGTGCCATCACCGGCACACAGCGTGAGCACATGCTGCTTACTGAGAAAACGGATAATGTGCAGCCGATCTTCGCTCTGATTCAACGTAAGTTCTCCTTTTCACCTCCGCCATCTTACCCGCAGATTTGAAGGCAGTCACAATTAGCGACAAATTATGCCCAACATAAAACTAGCATATTCATTAGCAATCCATGCATCTTTATGCAAGATAAACCTGAACGCAGTAATAACAAATAAAAAACATCCTAGCCCTATTCCTGCTATTACCTGTTTATATTAAAGGCGGTTTTCAGGGGTTGAGTTAGCCTAAGCCAAATTTATCCAGTCCGCTGGCTCCATTTGTAGCAATTGCTTCACATATGCCTTCGCTACAGAATTCATAGCTATTCACTTCGATGCATAGAAATTGAATAGTTAAGTATAAATCCCATGATTAACGTGATCTGCATCACTTTATTTCCGCATTTAGGGGATAAAATAGCGCCAAGTCCGAAACCCATAGGTAGATGGAAAATGGAAAACAACAACAGAAAGATGGCTCACATCCGACGAACTACACATATTATGATGATGGCTCACCGCAGCTGCTTTAGCTTTGCCTTTTTTAACTTCAGATAAACTCCCTCCTCTGCGTTCTTATTGCGTCTTGCAGCCAGACCTATGCCAACGATCATTCCCTGCGCCTGACGGCGACGGTATCGCTATGTTTTTGTTCAAAACAGAGTGGATCCGGCATAATTGCAACCTCGTTTAAGAACCCAAAAAATATTTCGTCAAAATAAACTCGTAACCTAATTATGTTCGATGAACATGATTACGCTCACGCATACCTTTATTTTAACGAAAATACTTCCTGGCAAAGACCTTATTTGCCAGCGGGATATTTTCGCCTGAAGAATGATGAAAATGAACAAACTAAAAATTGCAGCGAACCAAAAAACTCTCTCTTGTTTTGAAACCACACGTGAAATTAGCGATGTGCACCACAGCGACTTTAATGACGTAGCCGCCATCGTGCTTTCCGTGGAAGACGTACAGCAAGGCCTGGTGGCACAGCTGGAAGAAACCGGTTTAAACATTCCGATCTTTGTTGCCGTCTGCTGTGAAGAAGAGCTGGATAACGCCGTATTACCGGCGCTGAACGGCGTTTTTGAACTCTGTGGTAAGAACACTCAGTTCTACGGCAAGCAGTTGGAAGCCGCAGCGGTAAAATATGAAAGCGAGCTGCTACCGCCGTTCTTTAATACCCTGACCCAATATGTAGAAATGGGTAACGCCACCTTCGCCTGCCCAGGCCATCAGGGCGGTGAGTTCTTCCGCAAGCACCCCGCTGGCCGCCAGTTCTTTGATTTCTATGGCGAAACGCTGTTCCGCTCCGATATGTGCAACGCCGACGTTAAGCTGGGCGATCTGCTAATCCACGAAGGCGCGCCTTGCGATGCACAAAAACACGCCGCCAAGGTGTTCAACGCCGATAAAACCTATTTCGTGCTGAACGGGACTTCGGCTTCCAACAAAGTAGTAACCAACGCCCTGCTGAGCCGTGGCGATCTGGTGCTGTTCGACCGTAACAACCATAAGTCAAACCACCATGGCGCGCTGATCCAGGCCGGGGCAACGCCGGTATATCTGGAAACGGCACGTAACCCGTTCGGCTTTATCGGCGGCATCGATGCTCACTGCTTTGAAGAAGACTATCTGCGCCAGCAAATCCGTGAAACTGCACCTGAACGCGCTAACGACGCTCGCCCATTCCGCCTCGCGATTATCCAACTGGGCACCTACGACGGCACAATCTATAACGCCCGCCAGGTCGTCGACAAGATTGGCCACCTGTGTGATTACATCCTGTTTGACTCTGCCTGGGTCGGCTATGAGCAGTTCATCCCAATGATGAAAGACTGCTCGCCACTGCTGCTGGAGCTGAACGAAAACGATCCGGGGATCATCGTTACCCAGTCGGTGCACAAACAGCAGGCCGGTTTCTCACAAACTTCGCAGATCCATAAAAAAGACAAGCACATCAAAGGGCAAGATCGTTACTGCAACCATAAACGTTTCAATAACGCCTTTATGCTGCACGCGTCCACCAGCCCGTTCTACCCACTGTTTGCCGCACTGGATGTGAACGCCAAAATGCACGAAGGCAAGAGTGGCCAACGCCTGTGGAAAGAGTGTGTGCGCATCGGCATTGAGTCGCGCAAAATGCTGTTGGACACCTGCACCATGATCAAACCTTTCGTACCGGAGCATATCGACGGTAAACCTTGGCAATCCTACAGCACTGAAGCCATGGCCAAGGATCTGCGCTTCTTCAACTTTGTCCCTGGCGAAAAATGGCATGCCTTCGAAGGTTATGAAGAATCACAATACTTTGTGGATCCCTGCAAACTGCTGTTGACCACGCCGGGCATCGATACCGCCAGCGGCGAGTACAGCAGCTTTGGTATCCCAGCCACCATTCTGGCTAACTACCTGCGCGAAAACGGTATTGTGCCGGAAAAATGCGACCTGAACTCCATCCTGTTCCTGCTCACCCCGGCGGAAGATATCGCCAAAATGCAGCATCTGGTGGCGCTGATTGCCCGCTTCGAAAAACACGTCGAACAAGACTCCTTGCTGAGTGAAGTCCTGCCAACCGTGTACAAGAACAACGAAAAACGTTACCAGAACTACACCCTGCGCCAGCTGTGCCAAGAGATGCACGATCTCTACGTCAGCTACAATGTGAAAGAATTGCAGAAGGAAATGTTCCGTAAGAGCCATTTCCCACGCGTCGCCATGGATCCACAAACCGCCAATACCGAATTCGTACGTGGCAAGGTAGAACTGGTTTCTCTCGCTAAAGCCGAAGGCCGCATTGCCGCTGAAGGGGCATTACCTTACCCACCGGGCGTGCTGTGCGTAGTCCCGGGCGAAATCTGGGGAGGCTCTGCTCAACGCTATTTCCTGGCACTGGAAGAAGGGATTAATTTATTACCCGGATTCGCCCCTGAATTACAAGGCGTGTATATCCAGCAGGATGAAGATGGCTGGAACCGGGCTTACGGCTATGTCATGAAAGCGTAATTAACTTTACCGGAGGCGGCATATTTCCTTGCCGCCAGACATATTTAGCTATTCCCCAAATTTCAAAAAGAATCCATACCCTATGGATATCAAGTTGCAGCTAGGCGACAAGCTATCTCATCCCCAGGAGCTTACGTTTTTGTACGTGACTGGGGTGAGATAGCGTAGGTAACAACGCTGCAGCTTGAAAGACGACGGGTATAATTTGAGGAATATAAGAGCGAGAATAATCATGAGCAAATCCAATAATAAGATGGGGGTTGTGCAATTAACGATCCTGACAGCGGTCAATATGATGGGGTCCGGCATAATTATGCTGCCAACCAAGCTGGCCGAAGTGGGGACAATCTCCATCGTTTCCTGGTTGGTGACTGCCGTAGGCTCGATGGCCTTGGCCTATGCGTTTGCCAAATGCGGCATGTTCAGCCGTAAATCCGGCGGGATGGGCGGCTATGCCGAGTACGCTTTCGGTAAATCTGGCAACTTTATGGCCAACTACACCTATGGCGTTTCGCTGCTGATCGCCAATATCGCCATCGCCATTTCTGCCGTGGGTTATGGCACCGAGCTGTTTGGGGTTGCCCTGACACCATTGGGCATCTGTATTGCCACTATCGCAGTGCTGTGGCTGGCTACGGTTGCCAACTTCGGTGGCGCACGCATCACCGGGCAGATCAGCGGGATCACCGTCTGGGGGGTGATTATTCCGGTAGTCGGTATCTCGATTATCGGTTGGTATTGGTTCAGTGGCACCGCTTATCTCGCGGCCTGGAACCCGCATGCAGTGCCAACCTTTGAAGCCATCGGGTCTTCTATCTCGATGACTCTGTGGGCTTTCCTCGGTCTTGAATCTGCCTGTGCCAATACCGATGTGGTAGAAAACCCGGAACGTAACGTACCTATCGCCGTACTCGGTGGCACACTGGGTGCCGCAGTGATCTACATTGTTTCCACCAACGTGATCGCCGGTATCGTGCCAAATATGGAACTGGCTAACTCCACCGCGCCGTTTGGCCTGGCGTTCTCACATATGTTCAACCCAACGGTCGGTAAAATCATCATGGCGTTGATGATCATGTCTTGCGTGGGTTCGCTGCTGGGCTGGCAGTTCACTATCGCCCAGGTATTCAAATCCTCTGCCGACAGCGGCTTCTTCCCGAAAATCTTCTCTAAAGTCAGTAAATCAGATGCGCCAGTGAAAGGCATGCTGACCATCGTGATTATTCAGAGCGTGATGTCGCTGATGACCATCAGCCCGTCACTTAATAAGCAGTTTAACGTGCTGGTTAACCTGGCCGTGGTGACCAATATCATTCCGTATATCCTGTCGATGGCCGCGCTGATTATTATCCAGAAAGTGGCCAAAGTACCGGAGAACAAGGCGCGTATTGCCAACGTGATTGCCGTGATTGGTGCACTGTATAGCTTCTATGCGCTTTACAGTTCTGGCGAGGAAGCGATGATGTGGGGCGCGATCGCCACCTTCTTCGGTTGGACGTTGTATGGGCTGGTTTCACCTCGCTTTGAGATGGCTGAGAAGAAGGTGTGAGAGTTGATAACAGAGGGCGCTGCATGCAGCGCCCATAAAGTTTAGGTTTATCAGTTGTCTAAATGGGCACTTCGGTGCCCATTTTGCTAACTCAAATCCGCCCCATTGCTGGCAATCACCTTCTTATACCAGTAAAACGAGTTCTTTCTGGTTCTGGCCAAAGTGCCATTACCCTGGTCATCGCGGTCCACATAGACAAAGCCATAGCGCTTACTCATTTCCCCGGTAGAGGCAGAAACCAGATCGATACAGCCCCAGGAGGTGTAACCCATCACCGGGATACCATCCTCGATAGCGTCTGCCATAGCTTTGATATGCTCACGCAAGTAGCTGATGCGGTATTCGTCGTCGATCTCGCCCTGCGGATTGATCTCATTCTTAGCGTCAAGGCTATTTCCCACTGGTAGCAGTGGCTTCCATTAATATTTAAACCAAGATTTTTCCAACCCCACCAAATATACTATGACGGCCATACCATCATAGTCAGCACAACTTTCCAGGCCTGAGCAAAAATTGTTATAGGCCATTGAATTTAAGAACGATTTCTTTCCATGTTCATAAAATCATTTCAAATCATCTGTAGAAGCTAGCATGAAGAATTTAAAAAGCCCCATTATCATCCAAAATATATAAAAAAAACTTACGCTGCACAGAGCTGCTCAGAATAAAAATCTTATTTTATTTATTTTTCAGCATAAAAATCTATAATTACGCGAGTATAGCTATATATTGATTTGAGCTGCCGTGGCTGTATCATTCATCTCGTCAAGCAAGCACCTCGAGATTTTAGTGCTCCAGGCATGCAGACATTTCTTATGCAATTAAAAAGACCACTTATTTAAGCGTTAATCTAAAGGACTATGAAATGAAAACTATCCCATCCGCAGCCTTGGCAATTTCACTGGGCTTATTCTCTGCCTATTCTATGGCCATTGATGGCACTATCGAATTCATTGGAGATATTAACAGTAATACTTGTGCCGTTAGTGTTAATGATGGTAATGGCGGAACAACAGTAAATATGGGTTCCGTACAGGTATCCAGCCTAAAAAAAGCTAATGACATCGCCGGTGGTGCTTCATTTGTTCTTAGTATTGTACAAGATGACAAATGCGATTTAACTGGGAAAACAGGTAGCGTTCGATTCACAACTATGAGCGGTACTGCAGGTGATAAACAGCAATATCTTGCGTTGAAGCCGGTTGACGGCGTAGCTAAGAATGTTGCGATTCGAATCATGGATGAAAATGATAATGTCATGGATATCGGTTCAGATACTACACAGAAATATGATTTAACTAAGCCAATTCGGTTTACTGCCAACTATATTGCAACTGGTGAAGCGGTTGCAGGTAAAGCTGATGCTAAAGCAGGCTTTATCATTAGTTATAAGTAAATAGCAATCTATAATATCTGAGGGGTGAATACCCTTCAGATATTCCCAGGAAAATATATACCAACTGAATTTACCACACAAAGAAATATCTAGCCAGAATTTTACCCAGAGCAATAAATTATGTTTACATTCAATAGAAAAAAATTATTTATCATACTATCTTTACTTATCTCAACTGCTGTTATTAAAAATACCAGCGCTGGTGTTATGATAAATAACACTCGTATAATTTACGACCAAAAGCATAAAAGTGCCAATGTCACGCTTACAAACGTCACTAACGGTCACTATGCCGTGCAAGTGTGGATAAACGGTGAATCTGATCGTTCAGATGAGAAGTCAGCCTTTGTTGCGACTCCTTCGATATTCCGTCTTGATCCGGGTCAGGAACAAATTGTCAAAATACTCAGTTTACCGGCGTCATTACCGAAAGACCGGGAGACCGTATTCTATTTTAATGCTCAAGAGATACCTGCGACCAATAAAGCTGATAATAATAACAAGTTGGTGATGGCTATCCGCACTCGTATCAAAGTGTTCTATCGCCCAAGTCACTTAGCGATTGCACCTCAAAAGGCAGCAGCTACCTTACAATGGAAAACTGTAGATAAAGAAGGAAAAACCTGGCTGCAGGTGACCAACCCCTCCCCCTATTATATTACCTTTGCAGAGATGGCATTACGTAATGGTAAGCAGAAAGTGGATGCACACGATCCCGAAATGTTACCTCCACTCTCCACACAATCCTACCCGCTGAACCAGAAAGCTTCCTCAGCTGAAGGTAGCGTCGACTTTTCAATTATTAATGACTATGGCGGTATTACACACTATAGCAACACACCAATACAGAAATGACTGAACCTTAGAGATCATAAATATGTTTAAATACTCACTCAGGGTCGCCGTATCTGCATGCCTCTTTTTTAATCTGAAAGGCTATGCCGCCGAGACAGATCTTTACTTTGATACCGACTTTATGAACAGAGCTGAGGGGCAAAGTGCGGATATAAAACCTGAAATAAATAATATCCTGCAAAAAAATACCCTGGGTGAAGGGCGTTATCCTGTGCTTCTGTTTATCAATAACCGGGAGTATGGGCAAGTACAAGTTGAATTTAAGCAAAAAGGTGATGTATTAGTACCACTCATCCCAATTTCCTTATTACATCTGGCTGGCGTTAAACCCGAGAGCCTTATTACTCAAAGAACAGATAGCAGTGGTATCATCAGTGATGATATCACCTCAAGCATTCCTGAGAGTCAGACGATTTTTAAAACTCGCTCCCTGACATTAAATATATCAATACCTCAGATTTATATTGATACTGTTGCTAAAGGATATGTTCCTCCAACAGAATGGGATGAGGGCATTAATGCTGCACGCCTAAATTACCAGATTTCTGCAGGACAAAGCCATTCTACCAATGGAAATAATACGAATACGGCTAGCGCCTATCTGCACAGTGGTCTCAATATTGCTGGCTGGAGAGCACGTTCATCCATCGCTTATCTGAAAAATAGGCCCAGCCAACTATACAATTCTTATATTGAGAGAGATCTGCCGGGCACATTGGGGCGACTGATGATGGGGGAACTCTTTACCCAGGGGAACGTAATGGAAAGTATCCCGTTCCGCGGTGTTCAGGCGAGTTCCGATGCGGATATGCTGCCGGATGCAATGCAAGGGTATGCTCCAGTGATCCGTGGCATAGCAAATAGCCAGGCCAAAGTCGAAATTCGTCAACATGGCTATTCGCTTTACACCACTTTTGTCCCCCCAGGCCCTTTTGAAATTACAGATTTGAATACAGCAGCTGGCAATGGCGATCTTGAGTTGCTCATCACTGAGGCCAATGGTGAAGAGCGTCGTTTCACTCAACCGTATGCAACGTTGGGCAACTTACTACGCCAGGATACGTGGCGTTATAGCATAGCTGCCGGGAGTTATAACGCACCGCAGCAAAGCCAAAAACCCAATTTTGTGCAGCTTGTTGGTGCCCTTGGCTTACCACGGGATTACACCGCCTCCGTTGGCGTAGTTGCAGCCGAAACTTATCGTGCCGCACAAGCAGGAGTGGGAAAAGGATTAGGCAGGTGGGGGGCTATTTCAGTTGATATTACCCATGCCGCATCACAATTTGAAAACAGCGATCAGAGCGGACAAAGCTACGCTATTCGTTATGGCAAAGCCTTCAGCAGTGGCACTAACCTACGCTTTACGGGTTATCGCTACTCAACCAGTGGTTATCGCTCATTTACAGAATCCATCAGTGAACGTAGCCAGCCCGCGTTCAATGGCCGCGCTGAAAGTCGTCGTAACCGACTAGAGGCTAACATCACCCAAAATATCGGCAAGGGGAGTTCTATTTATGCCGTAATTAGCCAGCAGGATTACTGGGGCAGTAACTTCAGGGAAAGCCAGGCACAACTAGGCTTTAACACCATGGTGGGCACGGTAAACGTGGGTATGTATGCCAGTAAAAGTTTGAAAAGTATGAATACGGGTAATCAGGGGGCGGAGGTATCACTCACACTCTCAATGCCACTAGGGCAAAAGAGTATAAATACTACGCTGGCCCGTAACAATCGTGGTCAATATGCTAAAACACTGGGCATCAGCGGCGTAACTGGCGACCATACCCAACTAAACTACAACGTTGATGCATCACAGTATCAAACAGGCTCAAATCAGATTTCAGCATCAGGCGGGTATAGAACTCCCTGGGCACAACTTAGCGCTGGCGTGACCCAAAGCCGGGACACACAAAGTGGCAACATTGGCGTGTCCGGATCATTATTGGCTCATTCCGACGGCATTGAAACCGGTCCATACCTCGGTGAAACGATCGGCCTGATACATGTTGAAGGAACACCCAATGTAGAAGTGCAGAATAACCCAGGTAATCCAACTAATCAGCGCGGATACTCAGTTGTGTCTTATTTGCGCCCATACCGCTCAAATAGGATTATTTTAGACACCCGTAATACAGATAACGATACCGTTATCGCCAGCGGGGTAACAGAACTGGTTCCACGTCGTGGTGCAATCGCTAAAATACAATTTAACGTTGTAAAAGCAACGCAGCTTTTAGTCAGCCTAAAATTGACCGATGGACGCTATGTTCCTTTCGGTGCAGACGTAAAAGATGGCAATGGCAACGATTTGACCTTGGTTGGTCAGGCCGGTCAGGCACTTTTCTCTTCAGACCAAACACGTTTAACAATGAATATAAAGTGGGGAAAAAAAACAAATCAACGTTGTCGTACTACTATTGATACGGCAAATGGAATAATGAGTGATGGTATCTACATGATAGATGCTCAATGCCAACTGATTAGCGAAAAATAAGGGAATACCAATATGAAATGGATGCAATATATAGTTACTTTAATAATGTTATTTAGCAATAAACAAGCTTATGCGGATGTTCCCATGCCTGGAAATTGTAATTGGGAATCGGAAGACGGTAAATTTTACGCTACAAGCTTTGAAGGCACGATCAATTTAGGAACGCTATATATTCCACGTGATGCACCTGTAGGTTCTATCATCGGACAGGATTGGGTAAATATACCGATCAATACCTCGTCGATGAAGCAACTTGCATGTTTTAGCAAAGCAGCTATTACAACGATGGTGAGCGGAGGCACGGTGATAAACAATATAACTGTTGCAAATAACAGGGTACCGACTGGAAGCTTATTCAGCACAAATATTCCAGGTGTTGGCATTGCATTTAAAACCAGTAGCATTAATGTATCTACGGTTTCAGGTACCCCGCCTTACTTTCCCTATACCGTTAGAACAGGACGCCTGTCACTACTTACAACACCTAATATTCCAGTGAGTGTACTACTGGTTAAAACTGCTGATATATCAATGGGTTTACAGAAGCTTAATGCCTCCTCTCAGATTATTACTGACGGTACGGGTGTCATTGAAAAATTTAAAGTGAATGCCACTATTATTCGTTCGGAGTGTGTACTACCAGTAACAAGCAAGCAAATCTCTGTGTATATGGGTAACATTTCTATTTCTAAGCTTAAACCGGCTGGAACAGAAGGTTCTACGTTGCAAAGTTTTCAAATACCACTGACGGATTGCATCAGTGGAAGTTACCCTAGCGTTTCAAATAATTACTTCACCTCGTCCTATGTCAATCTAAGTTTAAGTGGAAATTCAGGTTCAACTATCATAGATGTAGACAAAGGTATTTTGGGGCTAAATAGTAAGTCTACCGCAAAAGGTGTTGCAGTGCAGATCTTACAGGCAGGAAGTAATATCCCGATGACGCTTGGCCGTAGTGTGAAAATGAAAAGAGTCACAGATGGTAGTATGAGTCTTGATTTTGATGCCAGGTACATAAAAACTAATGACTCACCAACGGCAGGAAGTGCTAACGCGAGTGCAACATTTACCATCACTTATAAGTAGTTGATAATATGATAAATTATAGCTTACCGGCACTAGGGAAAAGTATGACTGGTAGAGTAATAACAATCAAAATTAATGAGATAGGATAAAACCTATAGGTAATTACCCTTCCTTTTAATCGCACTCTAAAAATCTGAAACCAGTTAATCTAATTTCAGATTAACTATAAAATCGCGTGAAATAGGATAATATCAAATAATGTATCAGCATGACATAAATGAAAAAACATTAACATATTCATAATCAATAAAATTATATTGTGCCTTTTTATTCTCAAACCCAAGAAAAATACCATCTATAATGTTAGTATTATTGTCAGGGAATAAAAGATCTACCTCAAGGAAAGCAGGAGAATCATGATGCCAACTATCTACATCATAAATAACGCTGTAGAATTCAATGCCAAAGAAAGAACGTTAACCTCACTTGATGATTCGAGTAATAAAGTACTTCTGTATGTTCCTGCAGCACGTTGTTTGATGCTACTACTCAAAAACAGAGACATAATATTAGATAAAGACATCTTTTTTAACGAGGTATGGAACAAAAATGGTGTACATGTCACCGCAAACACTTTTTACCAAAATATATCTATTCTCCGTAGGGGTTTTATAAAACTAGGCTTGGGAAATGAAGTTGTTAATACAATCCCCAGAAAAGGATTGCAACTGAGCAAGTTTCTAGATATTAAAGAAATAACTGAAGGAGATAAGGAAGATAACAACCAAAAGCAACCACCTGAAATAAAAATTGAAAATCAGGTATCAATACAGAGGACTAATAAAACAAACAGATTAACATTGATGTTTATATTATTGACGGCTATTATTACGATGTATTTCATAATTGAAGGCAACATGAAAAATCAAAGTGACTTCTTCATGAAGTATAAGTATGCGAAAAATATAGGAGAATGCAGGATTTATACTGATAACGTGATGACAAAGGTCGATGAGTCAGAGAAATACATAAGAATCAATGATAAATCTTGCAAAGAATACAAATTTAATTACTTAACAAGACACCAATTCTCGCAAAGAGTATCAATAATAAGATGTAACAAAGAAATTAGGGACGAAGACACTGATTGCATATCTGAATACCACATCATTACAACCCCAGACTAATAAACACCTGGGGTTCCTATAAGCCCGATTGAGATTGATATGAAGCACACCTTAAAATGACTACTAAAACATGAGGTTAGATAATGGTACATGTTTTGAATACGCCTATCGCCGCAACTGTACCAAATAAAAACTCAAACAGCAACCAGGTTACAATCTAACTATCTTGGAGAAAAGCTGAGTCACATTATCTACGCCTAGCTTTCTCATGATTTTTATTTTATGAGCACTGATTGTTTTTACGCTCTTAGAACAATCTATAGCAATTTGCGAAATACTTCTACCACTCAACAAGTGGAATAATGTTTCTCTCTCCTTGATGGTAAGCAAGTTAAGATCATCAAGTTCCATCTTGTTCTTTGAATTTAATATAGTTAGTATCTTCGGACTTAGTGTTTCATATCCTCTTAATGCCTTATCTAATTGCAATTCAATAATACCACACTCCTCTTGAGAGGAGATTATTGAACAACTATACTCACGAATAATTGGTGATATTTCATTTCGGTCAGTACATGAAGTAAAAATTATCACATCTGAAATTAACTCATTAACTTCAGATAAGAAATCACTTGTTGTATTAGTTGCTGAATTATCAACAACAGGAATATCACAAATGACCGAACTAACGGTATTTTTTTTAAGAAAAGCTAACAGCTCCACAGTGGTACTTGTAGAGTAATTAACACTCGCACCCAACCCAGCGAGAACCGATTTAATTCCTAACACTGTTATTGGACAATGATTCATTAAAGCTATACTAGTCATGCTTCGCACCGAGGCCTTATTTATATAATTACGTATAAAATGAAAATCTGTTTAACACACCGCCAAGAGCAGAAAACTCACTATTATTATTTATATTAAGTCGTTTCATTATACTTGTTTTTTGAGTAGATATGGTCTTTATGTTACGTCCATTTTTTTTAGCTATATCTGTAACTCTTTTACCTTCGAGCAAGTCGAAAACCAAGTTGGTTTCAGCCGGAGTCAATAACGCAGGTACCTTCCAGTCCATTTGCTCCAAAACATAAGGACCGAATCTTCTTTCTTTATTCATAATAGAAAATAAAATATCAAGAAAAACGCTACTACTCTCTTTATAGAACATAACTCCATTGATGCCCAACGAGGCAATAAGTGCGTATAACTTGGCGTTTAAAACATCAGAGAATAATAAAACAGGTATACCTGAGCTCGATATTTTCCATGCCTTCTTTATAGAGTCCAACGTGTTACCACACTCTTTCGAAATGGATAGAATAACTAATGCAATCGTTCTGTCAGTTTCATTGCCAATATCCCACACGTTATTAATATTAACTACCGTATAATCCCCCCCATTAACCGACTCGAGTGTACTACGCACACCAAATGCATTGACTGGCGTCAAGTCAGTTAAAATAATATTTTTTTTAGATAAATTAAAAGCATTCATAAAACCACCAAGCGAGAATATAGAAATGCGTATCAAATACGCACCTAAATGTATGATATCGTATAGACCATCGTGCTATTGGCCGTGCCTGGAGTAACATTACCTTGCGTTTGATAATATCTTACTGAAAAAGGGATACTTATTTCTGATCCACTTACTGGGAATGAACCAATCTGCCAGGGAGTCCCAAGCTTAACTGGATTTTCGGTGCCGCCAAATAGTATTTGCAATGCCACACCTTGTGCATTATCGGTATTTGGAGACAATGACAACAATCCCGAAACTCCCCCACCCTGAGGGCTTGCACCATCCAATTGTAACATAATTTTAAAAGCACTCATTATTTCCGTATCACAGAGCAAACTAATATTAAACCCCTTAGATTTACTATTAGAACCGACACCAGAACCAAAACCACTCTTTTTATTTATGGTTGTTTTATCCAAAGAAACAGTGAAAGATGCTGGACCTTTGATCTTACAGGTTTCAGTTGTATAAACTACACTGTTAGGATTTTGCATTATGAATATTGCACTATCTGTAGGATATGCCGTAGCTCCTCCCATAGAAAAAAGGTCTACACTTTTTGCAATAATAGCTGATTGTGAACTGTTAGACGTTTTGATAATTTGAACGTCAACAGTAAACGTGTTTTTAGGCCAATATCCACTTGTTGACCCTCCTCCGACGGCTGTCTTGTCGTTAATTGAAACACCAGAGGAAATTGTTTGGGCAGCACTACCATTACTCCCATTAAAATTAACATTTAACGTTAACCCATATCCCAAAGCCTGAGAAAGATCTTTTCTCTTGAAATATATCACCTGCGCTTTGTCCGTAAGCTTATTTAAGCTACAGGATGTTGTAAACTCATATGTTTTACTGAAAAGCACGGTACCAATTGGTATTCCTGGCGTAACTTTTATTGCCGGCGTATCAATGCCAAGGGAAAACAGAGCATTCCTCCCGTCAGCCGCTCTGCAGACTAAATCCGCATAGACAGAAGTATTCCCCAAAAAAAACAAAATAATCACAAGAGATGCTCTTACGCATATCAATTTAAAATTTAACGTTTTCATTATTATTTTACACCGTTATTATTCATTAAAGATTTAATCCTAAAATTTAAAAAAGAAACCGCAGTAAAATCTTACAAGCACTTACTGTTAATGCTTAATATATTAGCCACCTTTGCTTTATCACCATTATTACTCTTCGGTACGCTAACCTTAAATGTACAGCGTTCTTGCTTCCCCTTCCCCCACGCAACGTTTAATTGAGATACTGCAACTGGTAAGCGGGCATAAATCGTGCCCCCCTGAGCAACAGTTCCAACAGTATTTCCTTTTTCGTCCCTTACTGCCGCGCCAAGAGGAAGTTCTTTCCCATTTGTACCAATATTTATCAGTACAGGACGCCCAACCGACGTGCGATATCTCAACCGGACAACCGATCCGGAACGTGGTATCACCTGTTGCCGCGTGTTTTGTAATTCCACATCCATAGGTAAGCCTTTTGGATCCAGAGAGATTTCATTCAAACGATAAGAGTTCAAATAAGGTACCAAAGCATTACCGCTATTATTGATAATAACACCCGAATACCCTTCAACTTTAGCACCTTCGGCATTAGGTGCGCTAATAATGGCTAATGTATCAGAGCTGTATGGGCTTGCAGTGATACTATCTGAAAGTACGACAACAGACCCTGTTGCCCCGGTTGAGACTGAACGATAATTTTTACCCTGACCATAGGATCCTTGCAAGGAACTGTAAGGCGAACGGTAAACCCCTGAAACACTCCCGGCGCTATTATTATTTTCATCTCTGCCGGCGGCCAGATTATAGTTAAACTGGTCATCACTCCCCAACATGCCATTAATACTTGCCTGGCTATTTAATCCGTTAGATGTACGGCCAAGATTCATATTCAGATTTGGTGAGTTTCCTCCTGAACCTAATGGAGCAGTGAAAGTGACTAAATACTGAGTTTCTTGATCGCCACCAACGTTTCTTAAGCGGTTTGCTGAGATTGAATAAGATAACCGCCCAAAATTATTGCTGTAACCAATTTGGTACTGCTTATCATTACCACTTTGATTCCAATAGTTCTGACTAAAACCACTGACATATAACTGCCCCAGACCTTCAGAGAAAGACTGACTTGCAGTTAGCGATAGTCTATTACGCGGGCGCTGAAGGGTTAAAGCCGCGTCATCATTATTATAACGATAATGGTCGCTAAACAGCATCGCATTTTTTAGATCCAGATAGCCAGATGATGAGAAACGATATGCAGCAATGGATACGCTACTGCCGGTTTCCGCAAACATCTTACTGAAAGTCGCTCTATAACTGCTACCCTGGTTCGTATTGCCTCCTGCTGAAGCTCTGGCATGAGTAACATCCAGGGCTAGCGCACCAAACTGGGTACCTATCGCTGCACCGACTAAACCAGCGCTATAATCTCCGGTTCCTAAAAAGCCCGTATAACCCGTTAAGCTATTTGCCAGCCCATGTTGGAGTGTTACTTGTGCAACTCTTGGCGTATAAGAGATATTTAAATCCCTGATAGTACCTATAGCAGCATTGTATTGTGTCATTCCAGGACGAAGTAGCTGCGGTACAGAAGCATAAGGAACGCTGAACGTAGTTTGACGCCCATCGGCTTCTGTGACTTTAACCTTTAAATCGCCACCATAGCCTGTTGGGTACAAATCATTAATTACGAAAGCCCCAGGCGGCACGGTCGTATCATAAAGGACTGCACCACTTTGTTCGATAGTGACGCGTGCGTTGGTCTGTGCAACTCCACGCACCACGGGTGCATAGCCTCGCTGGGAGTCGGGCAACATTTTATCGATGGTGTTAAGAGCAACACCGCGAAAACCAAATGTGTCGAACAGCTCACCTGAAGTAAATGCATCACCAACCGTTAATCTGGCTTTGAGCGGGGTTATATCATGCTCAACATAATTTCGTATGCTGTTATAGTCCCTACGATCATTTTTCTGCCAGGTTAAGGATCCGCTGTGACGAAACATCCAACCAGCCAGGTTATAACCGACGTTAGTGCCACCATAAAATGATTGAGACTCTTTGCCATTGGCTACTGATTCATAATAGTTCGTATTATAGCCTAATAATAGTGCATTAGCTCCGTCGTCCCACATGGCAGGATCAACAGAGCCGCGAGCCGTTTGCAGCAAGTCGGCCTGAGGTATTTGTATATCAAGACGCATTTCTGTACTGTCAAAATGAACTTTTGCCGCGGTAGTTAGCTTTCCCAGCTCATAATAGTCATCCGAGGAATTCAACTCATTGAAAGCCTTAGTGTTTAATGCACTCGATTTGATCCCAATTTTATTAAACAATCCCTTATTGATGAGAACCTTCGGTTTCCCCTCTATTAAAATGACGGGGACTGATTCCAGACCAATAAATTTCTCATTGAGATATGTCTCAGCTCGATATTCTCCTGGCTCTAACTGGTTGCCATACTCAAAACGCGCCACATCAACTTCATTACCAGCTGCCTGCATAAGGAAACCAGGGTCAAAAACGGCCTTCGCAGAACGACTCCCATCCTGAACCTCTTGAGCGATAACATTATGGGATTGAAGAGAAATCGCTGAAGTGATAGCAACCTTCCAAAAGCTGCCATTCACTTTTCTCACGCTTAAACAATCACGTATTATTATTAATAAACTTCTCATAATTATCACCCGGTAAAAATCCCTATTTCCATGGTAAAGAAAATAAAAATAAAGTTATCAATTTGATTATTTAATGGCTACTAAAACCCATTAATATAAGAATCGGATACCGCCACTCCGCCAAAATCGGTTATCGCCTTATAGGTTAGTTTACTACCAGCTAAAACCCCGGTAAGTGGAGCGCTTTTAAATACTTTAATTTCCCTAGGGGCTAGCATTTCACCTTCAGTAGTATTGATTTTTTTACCATTAACTGAAATTTCTACGCCTGCAATATTGACATAGTAGGCCGACGGGTTTTTACCCTGTAATTGCCTATCTTTAGTCAATGACCATTGTACATTCTTCAAGGCTTCACTGGCTCCGTCAGCATCAAGAGAGCCAGGTCTGAAGAATATTTTTATACGAGAACGTATGGCCATCTGAAGCGTATTTTGGCCTGAATTTGCATTCTTAGGTGGTATGTCTAATATATTCAGAAAATAAACCGACTCTTTATCCTCTGGTAAAGTGCCTCCAGTATAGCTGATGCGTAAGGTTTGACCTTTATTGGGTTCAATCCTGAAAACAGGAGGTATCAAAACAAAAGGCACCTTGATTTTATTTATTGGTGTATTAGTATTGCCGTCATCAATCCAGGCCTGTATTAAAGAGGGGAGTTCTCCATCATTTTTCAACTGAACTGTCACCTCCCTTTCACCCTGAGGATAAATAACTCTGGTACCAAGCGTAACTACGTTTGCGAAGACAGACTTAGATAGAAGAATAATCGTCACAAACAACAATATATTAATACGGGAGAATGTTTTACTCATGGAATCCGCCGGGGAAATTAACTTTACTATTTTTACACTCAATTAAATAAAAACACAAGAAGTATAAAACCTCTTGTGTTTCAAAAGTATTATAAACTAATTACAGGTAGTTGATAGAATAGGTTACTGAAGTATCAACATCACCAGCTTCAACTTTACCGGTAGCAAAGTATTGGGCAGCATAAGTCAATGTGCCATTACCAGCAGTCAGTTTTACCATTTTACCCGTAGTCTGGGATGTATCACCCGCTTTCAATACTTTACCATCGGCATCCATCAGCTGAACCTGAACGTTGGCTGCAGTACCGTTGTTTTTCAGGTTACCGGTAATAGAATCCACGTTTGTACCGGCTTCGAAGAAGGCCAGAACAGAGTCAGCAGTACCGCTACAGTTGCTCAAAATCATGTTGAAATTAGTTGAACCAGCAACCTTGTTTTTCTCTGCAAGCAGATTAGCAGAGACTTTTGGCAGGTTTACGGTTGCATCTTTATTTGCACCATTAATGCTTACATTACAGGTTGAGCTGTCAATCAAGCCTTTGAAGGTGATGGTACCGTCTGATGCATTTGCGGTAGAAGCAAAGAAAGTCATAGCAGCGGTCAATGATGCAGCGATAATTGTTTTGTTCATAATTAATACCTTTTCCTTAAAGTTTTAATATAAACAGAAATATTAATATTCCTGTTATTTAAACGTAGAACACGTTTATTACTTGAGTTTATTTGCTACTGCGGCAACACCAAGGACACCTGCAAGTCCTGCTGATGCGGCACTAAATAAGGCAACTGCAGCAACAATACCCGCGGCTACTGTCATCCCAATACCAATAGCTTGCCCAATATGGCTACTACCGGATAAAGAACCATCAGGAACAAACCAAGACCCAGGTTCGCTAGGTTTGCTTGTTGAATGTGTTACCTTATTAATAAAACTCATAATATTAGACGGTGACCACCATGCTGCACCAGCAACCGCTTCAATTTCGTTAACGCTTAATTCGCGCATTACAATCGATCCTTAATGAACTTCATCACTCGAGTTTATTTTCGAATAAATGATGATAATACCGTGATCACCGAATTAATCATTGGGTACATAATGTTTCCGATGGCACCAGAAATGGTTTTACCTATAACTGTACCATTTAGTGGATTCTTTTCACTGCGCAGGAAATTATAGAACCCCTTGGCAGAATCCAAGAAATTAAATGCACCACCAGAAACGGTTGTTAATTCTGCTGTTTTAAGTTCTCGCATATTAAATTCTCTAAATCTCCCTGATGTATACCTATCACATCAAGGAGATTAATTATAATTTACTTAGACTTTAGGGAAAATAGAGCCCTGGCCTAGCCATTCTTCAGTTGAGGAGTTAACTGCTGAGATTGTTTTATCCCAGTCATTAGTGAAACCGTAGATAGCCCCCTGCATAGCGCCAAACACGCCACCCAGGACAACACCAACTAATGCACTGATAACACCAACACCAAGAATACCGCCAGTACTACCACCCGCAACACCTACTTTCATCATACCTGTAGTTGCAACACCGAAAGCACCTACTGCTGCTGCTGCAATACGAGAGAAGAAGCCAGCACCAGAAACCATTTCGACTTCCATGATGTTAAGTTCACGCATTTTTAAATCTCCATATTTAAGTTATTTTAGTTACAATTTTGATACTACACGATGTCGCTTTATGAAAAAGCCATAATAGATTAAAACCTGAAGCAGTTGTAATCCATGACCGCCATTATATGTGTATTTCCCATGAGGTATATCAGTAAAAATCCATACTGCCTGTTATTTAGCTAGAGAATCATCCATAAATGACTCATGGTTTTTATCATAGAATAACTCACTAACTTTCCCCTTATTTAATAGTAAAACACGATCCGCACTGCGAATGGTTTCTGGCCTATGCGCAATGATCACTCGCGTTATCGGCATTGCTTTAATTTCCTGATTTATTAACCTTTCACGCTCGACATCAAGATGGCTTGAAGCTTCGTCTAGCACTAACAAATCAGGTTGCCTATAAAGAGCCCTGGCTAGCAACACCCGCTGATTCTGGCCACCAGATAAGGATGAGCCCATATCACCGACAAGACTCTGATATGCCATTGGCATAGCCATGATATCCTCATGAATTTGAGCTAATTGTGCAACTTTTTCAATCAAGGCCTGATCTGGTTTAGTATCAAAGAAACAAATATTATCAGCAATAGAACCCGCAAAAAGTATGTCATCTTGCATAACGCAACCAATACGCTCTCTGTGCAGTTGCATACCTTGTTTACGAATATCAATGCCGTCGACCTCGATACTACCAGCCTCGGGTTTCAATAAACCAAGCAACAACTTGGCCAACGTGGTTTTACCTTGCCCTGATGGCCCAATGATGGCGACCGACTCCCCCGGATTTATAGTGAAGGAACACTCATCAATCACCAGAGGTTCAGTCTCTGCATAACGGAAGCTCAATGCTTTAATATCAAGCCCAGGTCCAGGTGATTCACCATCTTGGGCTGGTACCGCAATTGTCGCTTCCATATCCTCTTCTTTATCGGTTAGTACAATGTCAGCCAATCGCTCACCATGTAGACGAAGCATTCTAAAGTCGATGAGAGCATCGATTAACCCTGATGCGCGCCCGATGAATTGATCGGCAAAACTGACAAATGCGGTTAACATCCCTACAGAGAAATTGCCATCAAGAACTTCTCTGGCGGCTAGCCAGATTAAAACAACTCTTCCGATCCCACTGATAACCCCCTGAAGGGCACTGAAACCAATAGATAAACGTTGAATTACAATCCCTTTGTTGGTTGTTTCAACGACGGCGTTTGCATAGGATGTTAAACGGACCTCTTGCTTATTATTAAGTTTTACAGCTTGTACACCACGAATAGATTCAAGCAATATTGATTGTGCACGTGCACCGGTAATAATTTGGTCTTCATTTGCCTGTCGGAACGGACGAAATGACACTAGGCGAATGATTGCATAAGCCACAAAAAGGCCTATAACAATCCACGTTAATGTGGTGTTATAAACAAACAGCAGTGCTAGCGTGGCGAAAGCCATGATGCCATCAAGTATGGTACTGATAAATCGACTCGTTAAGGTGCTTTGAATTGTACCAATTGACCCAAACCTGGAAACGATGTCTCCCACATGCCGTGTTTCGAAATACGCCATCGGCAAACCTAATAAACGAGAGAAAACGTTAGCAGTCCATTGAACACTGAGTAAACTCGAAAACCATGTCGTCACCCAGGAGCGTATGACAGAGATTGCGGTCTGCATAACAACTACGCATATGAATCCGATTCCCAGCAGAGTCAGTAAATCACGGTCTGCTGAAACCAGGACCTGATCCATGACCCATTGCATATAGAATGGCCCAAGGATTGCGAAGAGTTCCATCGCCACAGATAAAATAAAGATTTGGGCAAAAGCAGAACGGATGCCAATTACGCTACCAATCAGCGTAAGCATGGATACCGTCTGTTTTTCTTCGATCTTCTTAAAGTTTGCGGTGGGCATTAACTCAAGTGCAACCCCGGTGAAGCATCGGGATACTTCATCCATTGGTACATCACGGATCCCGCGAGCAGGGTCATGAATAGTGATCTTATTTTTGGATACACTCTTTAACACCACAAAGTGGTTTAACTCCCAGTGTAAGATACAAGGGCGGCGTAATTTGACTAATTCATCCATCTCAAGTCGTAATGCGCGTCCCGCCAGGCCTAGTTGATGTGCTACCAACATCACGTCAGCCAACGTTGCGCCTTTTAATGACGTTGAAAAACGTCTACGCAGAGTGACCAAATCAATAGAATGTCCGAAGTAGTTGGAAATCATCCCTATGCAGGCCAGCCCACACTCTGTGGCCTGGGTCTGTTGCATCATAGGTAAACGCCTGCCCCAGCCAAAATTTAGCGCATTTAAAAAACTCATTCCTAGTGTTCCTTTAAAAACTGAAAGTAATACTTATTTCTTCAACTCTATGAAGCAGAGCGTCGCCCTAATGCGTAAAGGGGTTCCAGAACCCATTCAATTAATCGACGGTTATCAATCAGGAAGTCAGCCTCAAGTGCAATACCTGGTTTAAGATGCTCTTTTTTTCCGTAGACAAGAATATCTTGCTTATCCAATTCGACGACTACGCGATAATGTTGTTCACGAACCTCATTATTCCCAGTCAAAGTAGCCACCTCCTGAGGAGACAGGGCCGTACGGGATACCTCAGCCACACGACCATACTGTTGGCCGAATTTTTGATAGGGATATGCCTGATAACGCAACACAACCCTCTGACCTGCTTGGATAAATCCAATTGAACGGCTACTAACCATCATTCTCGCCTGTAACTTGCCATTTTCTGGCAATAGGGAAACGACAGATTGCCCGGCATTGACAATTTGCCCTTGTTTGGTAAGAACTGCGCCAACAACACTATCTTGCGGGGCCTGTAAAACAACGGAGCGACGCGATTCGTTTTCTGCCAGTTGCTGATCTATGTTCGATAACTTGCTTTGCATATCATGCCGCTGATTCAATGCATTAAGCGGTTGTTCGCGTAACTGTTGATATGTCTGAGCAATCTGTTGCTGCAAATCCAACTGCTGCCGAGTGGTCTCCTGGAGACGAGTGTCCGTATCCAACAAATTGGTTTCCTGCTGCTCCACTTGAGTATTAGAGGCGTAACCTTCCTTTTGCATCTGTTGGATTTTATCGAGCTGAACGCGGGCAAGTTCTATCTGCCTTATACGCTGTTTTCGTTGCATCTCGGTTTGCTTAAGCTGAGATTGCAAAAGTGCCAAGCGCTCTTTAAGGCCGAGTATCGCCTCCTTATTGAGCGTATCCAATGCGGCTAGATCGGCTTGCAATCGGCTTCGCTGCATTTCCAATTGGTCCGCAACCATGTGGCGTGTCCGTCCAAGGGAAGTGGCAACTTCGGAGGATATCTCCATTAAAGGCTGCCCTTTATGAACGCTCTCCCCTTCAGTGACAGATAAGTTAACAACCGTTCCCGATACCGGGGGGGAAACAGTAAGTATTCCGCCTATCGGGAGTAACTCCCCCACGGCAGTTTCTCTTTTTGTATAACTTCCAAAAACGAAAAAAAGTGCTATTGAAACGGTAATCAAAGCTACAATACTAATGACAAGCCAGCGATACGGCGGGCAATAGAGCGCCACTGCCCCAATCATTTTTGTTCGGTTAGATTCCAGTGCTTCCTTTCTGAATAATGACTCACTCATTACAATTCATCCATTTTTTGTTTGTTGCCAGTATCTTTACTATAATCTGAACAATTAAATTCAGACAGTTGTTCATAATTGAGCCTTCCGGAAACATGGGACAACTCCAGTATAGATGTTAAGTATTTAAATCTAGCCTCTGATATAGCCCGAAGTGATTCATAATAATTTTGTTGAGCAGTTAGTTCATCGACAATAGTGCGCAGACCTAATTCGTGGCCATACTGTGTAGAGTTAACTTTATTCTTGGCAGAAATAGCAGCTTTTTGCTGCGCTCGCAATAATGCTAAGCCATTAGTGATCCCTAAATATGCCGACCGTGCATCTTGCTTTACCTTTCGTTGGGTATCTTGCAGGTTATTTTTGGCTTGTTCTCGTCGATATAATGCCTCCCTAGATTGAGATAATTGTCCTCCCCCCTGGAAAATTGGCATGGATACATTGATACCTACCATCGTGTTACGTGTCTTAGAGGTTGTGCCAAAAACCTCATCTAACGCATTTTCCCCTTCACCACGACTCCAGTTCCCTCCATATGAGCCCTGCAAGGAGACAACAGGCAGATGGGCACTCGTTGCCGCGAGTACATCGGTATCGGCCTTTTTTAGCTGAAACTGGGCAGTCCGCACGTCTAAGTTATTTTTTACTGCCTCATCCATCACAACTTTAAGATCGGTTGGAATATTCGAACTAACGCACGAGGAATTAATCGGCCTAATTTCATCCGCACTAAGGCCAGTCAAACGCTGATAGAGACCATTTGCAACTTCAAGGTCGTTACGATTAGCAATTTCTTTTGCCGAGGCTGCATCATAATTTGCCTGTGCTTCATCGACATCAGTACGTGTACTGTCACCTAGGCGCAGGGCTGCTTTAGCTTGTCCTAACTGCTTTCCAAAAGCCTGTGAGGCAGCACGCGTTGCTTGGAGCACTTCTCGCTGATATAGAACCTGGAAAAAAGCATCTGAAACATCGACAATCAGCTTTTGTTGTGCGGCATAAAACTCCACGTCAGCCATATCAGCAATCACCATTCCTTGCTTTAGTGCCGCAATTCTAGACATGTCAAATAAAGGTTGCGTAATGTTAAGTCCATAACTATGACGTTTGACTTCCGCACCATATGAAGCATGGGGTTGATCTTGTTTCGTATAACTTGATTCTACTCCAATACTGGGTAATAGACCTGCAACGCCTTGGTCAAACTTTTCATTACCTGCTTCTTTTGAGAAACGGGCTGCATTAATCCCTGCATCGTAAGTGGATGCCGCATTTACAGCCTCTTGCAAGGTTGTAGCATAAGCATGGCCTACAGATGAAAAAAGCAGTAACGCAATGATAGATTTATAATAATGTTCAAACATCTTCACACTCAATAATAATTAATAAATATTAAATCAAACCGTTTTCATACGCATATCGAATGAGATCGGTATTGGTAGATATACCCAACCGACGCATCGCGTTGTATTTTTGGGTTGAAATAGTGCTTATACTTCTATTCTGACGATCGGCAATTGATGCGAGCGTATAACCAGAAGAGAATAGTCGAATAACCTCAAGCTCTCTAGGTGTTAGCACCGGGCTTTTTTTAAGAAAGTAATCTTTCGGTCGAAGTATCTCATAAGCACTCGATGATAAAAATTTTTCATTATATTTCATCACATGATCGCATGCCCTGATAATTTCTTCTACGCTGTCAGCTTTACTGACAATAGCATCAACGCCATAATCCAAAGTTTTGCTAAGGATTGCGGAGTTCCTTTGAGAGGTCAAAAGGATCAATTTTACCCTTGGTGCCTCAGCATGGATCATCTTTATTTTTGAGAATCCATCTAACATCGCTTCATTGTGGTCGGATGCAAAATCAGTGATCGCGATATCAGTCGGGGCTTCTGACAACCTGGCTAACAAATCTTTCCCAGCATTTGATTTATACAGTAATTCATATGCATCCTGCTGTGAAAATATTGCCGACAAGGAGTTCAATACATGGGGGTGATCGTCGGATACGGCAACAGTTTTCTTTCTCATATACATCAAACTCTCATTATGAAAAAATGATCATTAACATACAAATGAGTAGTTAATTTCCCTAAATTACATACTGTTAAATTCTTCTCGATATGGTTGCAAACAAACGCAAACACCAGGAATTATCTTACGAACCAAAATCTACAGCATTAACACCAAGTTAAAAAAATGATTTCTCACTTTAAGTGATGGTTAAGATAGTTAAGATTGTTAAAACCGAGGCTTTTCGTTCAAATTATGAGTCATAGCTGCGTTCCTGCATTGATTTTTGCACGCTTATACTTATGCGCTCCGCGCTTAATCGACCCTATAGACCCTACTTTCAATAAAAGCCAAAAAACCTAACCAGCTGATTATATTAATCATTTAAAGATTTCGATTGAGAGATGAGGGAATATATTCAATGGATGGCATATACTTTTCGATGAGGGCCACGAGGACTTTTCATACAACCCAATCGTTTTGCGAGCAAAACGCTTAATGCGAGTTCTTTACGTCAGTTTGTTACATCCAATACGCTTATGCTTAACCTTTAGCGCTTCTCAGCTATAGCTACCTCAGTCGGCGCGGGATATCATCCCGACAGTGAAAGGGCATGGCATCGCCAACAAACTCGCGGTAGACTTCATCCTGAATAGGTAGGCCAAGTACACCACCGGTTTTGCTGTTGTCAACGTCCCATTGGGCGCTGATCGTCTGAAGCAGATATTACCTGCCACGGGACAACATCACATATTCATAATTCACACAAAGATGAAAACCAGTACTAATTATCGAGGCATAATAAATTCCAACGTCAACCATTCATAATTTTACAATGATAATGCAGATGTCGAATAGAACAAAAAATCGGCGATAGTTGGCTAAAAAAGAACGAAGAAAAATATATCTCAACACTGAGGAGAAGTAGACGTCATTCCCAACGCCGCCCTTCCTGTTGCGGCAGGCGGAGTGTAACACATCGATGAAAATGTAAAATGGTCAAAATTATCATCAGGTTAAAATCTCAATATGAGTTAACCTTGTTTGGGTATGGATTTATATGACTTATTATGGATTTTTTATGATTTTAAAGTCATACCAATTTAACCATAATAAGCAAATATCAATTGCTAGCAACCAATTTTTTCAAGTTTATTTTAGAAAAGTTATCCTTTGATGGAATCACTTTAACAAGGTTATTAAAAATACTCAATCTAATCTTGGTCAGTTGATACAAAGTTAAATATATTTTTTAATCTATGAATGACTATCTATTATTCTTGATGTAAATATATATGCCAGTTGATAGCATTTTGGTGAAAATAAAGCAGCAGAACTTTCTCTCCCAGTTATCCTTGTCAGATTTATCCAAACCATATATAATAACGGGAATATTCTGATGGAATTTTTAAGATGCATTACGAGATAGATGACAGAGTTGGTTTTGAGCCTGTAAGCGGGTTACTCTGGCTCATTAGCACACCAGACAATCGTATAACGTTACCTAGGTTCGCATCTCAACTGTTGGAAATATTGATAATGAAGAACGATCAATCCCTTAGTAGAGAACATCTATTGGATATTATATGGCATAATAATGGCCTATCTGCATCGAGTAATAATCTTAACAATTATATATCTATTATTCGTCGTTCTCTTTCATCTATCGGATTGAATAATGTAATCATTACCATTCCTAAGTATGGTTTTAGCTTTCATGCAAAAAATATCATTACAGTGGAAGCTCCACTTGTTATTTCACATGAAGAAATTATAGACAAAGATAATACTCAAGACGAATGCGAAATACATTATATAGATGCACCATTAGAAAAATATAAAAGCAGAAGTGCCGGGGTTAAATTGAAATGGATTTCTTTTCTCTCATGCTTGATAAGCTTGTTGTTAATTGCATTATATGCATATTACCCATATTATCTAGGCATGCCAAAATCTGCAATGGAGAAATACCAAGGTAAATATGAAAATTGTGAGATCTATGCAATCTGGAATGGGCAGCGTGTTTTTTATTCAATGGATAGTATATCTACTGAAATAAAAGATCTCATTGATAGGAAAATAATAAGCTGCAGGCTGGAGTCTAAAATTTATTTATATAAAAGTGCTACATCTGACGAACTTCCCTTTGCTTCACATAGAGTCGTGATTTCGCAATGTCCAAATGATAAGCAAGCTATATGCAGAAATATTCATAAAGATATGGTCAGTGACAATTGATAATGCAATCTCACAGCAAAGATGAAATTTATAGTTAATTTATAATTCCCCTATCTATTTACCTAGGAGTTGACAATCAATAATTTAAATAAAGTATAACATTTACATGATGGTATTGTAACCTAATTATTTTCCCACTTTGAATAATATGCAGTCCAGTACTAATTTGCATCATAAGCAATTGATATTGCAACTAAAATGGATTTATTATGATTGCCGATAGGATTTTTTTTGTGTTGTTAAAACAACTATCTCTGCGTATTAAAATAATTTACGCTGTTTTTTTTATTTTCATCTTATCATTACCGATAACATTAAAAGGCTTTAATGAAAACAAAACAATAATGTGCGGTTCAAGCTTTATTATTTATAAAGATGATATATATATCAAAGTATTTATTAAATATTATATATTTAGTGATGATGGCTTTGTTAATCTAAATGGAAGCATGTTTAAATCAGATAAGTTCATAAGAGATATAAGCTTTAAAGTTAGTTTTGATTATACAAAAAAAGGAAATAGCTTTTATTTACATTCTACAAACGTAGACTCATCATTGCTTAATGATCTTGACTCCACTCCAATTGAAAATTACTTGCCTTTATTTTATCTAAAGAAAAACACTAACTGGTCAATTGGAATATTAAAGCAGGAAGCTAATTACTTCGTATTTCTTTCCGATAGCACGCCATCATTTTTATGTTTAAGTAAAAATTAATTATATATAACTAGCTTTTTATATACTTACTTTATTAAAAATTATTCAATGAATATCAAAAAGTCTCTGTGCTCTACAAAAAATTTAGTTAGTCACATCTCCGCTAACTCGATCGTTAGCACGCACTGCAACTGAGGAAACCTTAGATGATTAACCCATATCACAGAAATTTCAATATATATTATATGTAGTAATAGCCAATATTTTTTGTGAAAACTCATGAACTGGATGTCTTTTGTCGGTATTGATTGAATCATGTAACACCAAAAACTATCTATATCAATAAGATGCAGACAAATGACATCTGTAATATTTATTAACCAAAAACTATTCCAATTTTCTATTTTCAATATATAATACTAAGAATTACCTCACAAAACCTCATGATTCTGGAAAAATTTATGATTAAGATTGATCTCAAGGTCGTCTATTTTTCAGCTCCTATCATTACACTTATCATTGGCTCTTTCGCGACTTTTCTGATTCCCAAAAAATCAACATTTTCGTGTGATAGCGATGTCTCATATTTTGAAAATGAACAGTTAAAACGTAATTTACAATTATCTTTATATTTATTTAATGATAGAACTGGATCATTAGATTTATACGGGTATGTTAATGATGCGACTAAAAGAAGCACAACTAAAATAGCGCGTAGATTAAACTTTAATTACATGGAACAAAATGGTACATTCTTCATAGAACATACCAGCACTGATAAATATAACAATGACAATACTGATCAAGGTAAATTACCTGAGTTCATTAGTAGCTTAAAACAGATTGTCCACATAGAAAAGTTAAATTCAACCGACTACTTGATATATGATAAAGCATCACCAGCGTTTGTTTGTAGAAAGTCTTCCTCGAACTGATTCCAGGTGACATCTTTATTACTTTTATTTAATGCCCCCTGGAAATATTATATTAAACGGGGTGGTTTAGCCTCCTGCCTTCGCACACTGCCGTGTACATCCCCCCCTCTTTTTATCAGTTAAGCTCCGAACCATTGCTGGCGATCACCTTCTTATACCAGTAAAACGATTTCTTTCTGGTTCTGGCCAAGGTGCCATTGCCTTGGTCATCGCGGTCCACATAGACAAAGCCATAGCGCTTACTCATTTCCCCGGTAGAGGCAGAAACCAGATCGATGCAGCCCCAGGAGGTGTAACCCATCACCGGGATACCATCCTCGATAGCGTCCGCCATGGCTTTGATATGCTCACGCAAATAGCTGATGCGGTATTCGTCGTCGATCTCGCCCTGCGGGTTGATTTCGTCCTTCGCTCCCAGGCCGTTCTCCACCAAGAACAGCGGTTTCTGGTAACGGTCATACATCATATTCATGGTGATGCGCAGGCCCAGCGGATCGATACCCCAACCCCATTCACTGGCCTGGATATGCGGGTTTTTCAGCGATTTGACGATATTGGCCGCGCTGCTGTTGTGCTCGTTCATCTCAGCCGAGGCGCAGCGGGAGGCGTAATAGCTGAAGGAGACAAAATCAACGCTGTTTTTGAGGATCTCACTGTCGCCTGGCTCCATTGCTATAGTGATACCCTTTTCCTTAAACAGGCGCTTGGTGTATGACGGGTAAGCGCCGCGAGCCTGAACGTCGATGAAGAACAGGTTCTCGCGATCTTTCTCCAGCGCAGCCCAGACGTCTTCGGGTTTACAGGACCAAGGGTAGAAATTGCCCCCCGCCAGCATGCAGCCAACCTGATTGTGCGGGTTAACCTCATGGGCGATTTTGGTCGCTAACGCACTGGCCAACAGTTCATGATGCGCAGCCTGATATTTCACCTGCTCCTGATTATCGCCTGGCTCGAACACCAGCCCCGCGCCGGAGAACGGGCTGTGCAGCAGAATATTGATTTCATTAAATGTCAGCCAGTATTTCACCAGCCCATCAAAGGCCTCAAAACAGGTACGGGCGTAGTGCGTGAAGAACTCCACCATTTTCCTGTTGCGCCACGAACCGTATTCCCGCACCAGATGCATCGGCACATCAAAGTGGCACAGCGTGACCAGCGGTTCGATGCCGTGCTTTTTGCACTCGGTGAAAACGTTGCGGTAGAAAGCAATCCCTTCCGCATTCGGCACCGTTTCGTCCCCATTAGGGAAAAGACGGCTCCAGGCGATCGAAGTACGGAATACGCTGAACCCCATCTCTGCCATCAGGGCAATGTCATCTTTATAGCGATGATAAAAATCAATGCCGACATGGCTAGGGTAGAACTCGTCTTCCCGCAGCTCAAAGCGCTTTTCCTGGCCCAGCTTTACCGCCAGCCGATCTTTGCCATGAGGGATCATATCAACCGTGGTCAGCCCTTTGCCGCCCTCAAGATAAGCGCCTTCGGCCTGGTTAGCCGCTAGTGCACCACCCCATAAAAAGTCTGCGGGGAAAACAGATGCTGGCATAAGATACCTCTTCTCAAATATGCATTTTTACAACAGGTTATACGGATAACGCGGGCGCTGATTTAGCTTTTTCACTTTCCGCCTCTTCGGTGACCGGGATATCTTCAAAGCCCAGCAACAGCGTAAGGATGAAGGAAAGCACCACCGCCAAAATCATCACGCCAAACACCCAGACAATGGTCATTGGGTTGGCCGGATCAAAGAACTGCACGCTGGTAAACAGGCCCGGAGAGGCCATCGAGTGGCTCGCCAATCCGGCAATTCCGGCCACGCCGCCGCAGACAAAGCCACTGATCAGCGCTGCGATAAGCGGACGCTTCAAGCGTATTGCCACCCCGTAAAGCGCGGGTTCTGAAATCCCGGCAACAATTGCCGATGCCGCAGCGGCCAGTGCCGTCTGACGCAGCTCCGGGTTTTTGGTCCGCCAGGCAACCGCCAGCGATGAACCGCCCAGCGAGAGGTTGGCACCGATTTCAGAGGGCATCACCATGCCTTCTTTGCCGGTTTCCGCGATGGTCTGAATGATGGTTGGCGTAAATACGCGGTGCATCCCGGTCATGACCAGCAGCGGCCAAAGCCCACCCATAATCGCTACAGATAGCCACCCCAAGTAGCTGTGAATGGTGTACACCAGCGCGGAAATGCCGCTACCAATCCAGATGCCCAGCGGGCCAATCAACAAGATGGCAATCGGCGCAGAGATCAGCACGATCAGCATCGGTTTGAGGAAGTTTTTCGTCACGGCTGGCGTAATGCGATCGACCCATCTTTCAATGTAGGAGAGCAACCAGGTCATGAACAACGCCGGGATCACCGTGTAGGTGTATTTCACCGCCGTGACCGGTATGCCCATAAATTCAACCTGTTGACCCTGCGCGGCTTTCGCCATCAGATCGATAAATGCGGGGTGAACCAATACCCCGGCAATCGCAATCGCCAGCGACATATTGGTTTTGAATTTTACCGCTGCGGAAGCGGCAACCATCACCGGCAGGAAGAAGAACGCCCCGTCGCCAATAACGTTGAGGATAATCAGCGTCGAGGAGCCCTTGCCGAACACGCCGGTCATATCAAGGATCATGGCGAGCAGTTTCACCATCGAGCCGCCGATAATGGCCGGGATCAGCGGTGACATGGTGCCAATCAGCGCGTCCAGGATCCCCGCACCGATACGTTTGAGAGTGATTTTGCTCTTTTCCGGCGCCGGTGGCTGGGCTACCGCCCCTTCGGGCAACAGTTTCAACACCTCGGCATAGGCCTGTGAAACGGTGTTGCCAATGATCACCTGACACTGATTTTCGCTTCTTACCACACCCAGTACGCCACCAATTGCCTTCAGCCTGGCGGCATCGACGAGGGTGTCGTCGTTGAGCACAAAGCGTAAACGCGTCATGCAATGAGTCACCGCCGCGACGTTACTCGCTCCCCCAACTGCATCCACTATCGATCTTGATACTGCCGCATAATTCTTAGACATGAGGACAACTCTCATAGATAGGTAACCGGTTTCACACAAGAGTGTTGATATTAAGGTTGCAGATCAACCTATAAATTTTTTTATTGTCTATTTTGTGATAATGATCGACATGAATGGGTTCGAGAAACTGCAAAGGGTCTGCTCTAATGCGATTGAATGTGTAGAATGGGGATAATTGTTAAAAGCCGGGAAAACCCTATGTCTACCATGCAGGAAGTGGCAAAAAAAGCAGGCGTCTCAAAAGCCACTGTTTCACGCGTTCTTTCCGGCAAAGGGTACGTCAGCGAAACCACCAAAGATCAGGTGTTTAAGGCCATCGAAGAGGCGGGTTATCGTCCCAATCTACTGGCGAGAAATCTGGCCACCAATAAATCCCAGTGCATTGGCCTGGTGGTCACCAACACCCTCTATAACGGCAGTTATTTCAGCGAGATACTTTCCCAGGCGGCGCAAAAGCTGGAGGACAACGGTCGCCAGTTGATCCTGGTGGACGGCAAACACAGTGCCGCAGAGGAACAAGAGGCGATCCAATTCCTGCTCGATTTACGCTGCGACGCCATCATCATCTACCCGCGTTTCTTAACCATCGAAGCGATGGACGACATCATTGAGCAGCACAAACAACCCATCATGGTGGTTAACCGTAGGCTGAGAAAGCATCACAGCCACTGCATCTGCTGCGACCACAAAGGAGCCAGCTTTAAGGCAACAAAATACCTGATTGAGCAGGGCCACCGGAATATCGCTTTTATTACCGGCTCACTGGATTCGCCAACGGCGATTGAGCGACTATCTGGCTATAAAGAAGCGTTAAATCAACACGATATTGAGCTGAATGATAACCTCATTATCAAGGGAAAGTGGACGCCAGTCAGCGGTGCGGCAGCGATGGAGTCCTTGCTCAAGGATAAAATCACGTTTAGTGCAGTACTGGCCAGCAATGATGATATGGCCATTGGTGCCATCAAGAAATTGAACGAGGCGGGCATTGCCGTCCCCAATGAGGTCTCGGTTATCGGCTTCGATAATATCCCAACGGCTCCGTATCTCTCCCCGGCGTTATCCAGCGTTAAAGACCCGGTGAGCGATATGATGAGCGAAGTGATCGACCGGCTGATCGCTATGCTCGACGGCGGCTATCTGTCGAAGGACAACGTTTTTACTTCGGAGCTGCTGGTTAGGGATTCGGTGGGTCCAGGTCCTTTTTGGCATAGGTAACTATTTGAACTATTACGCAGGCCGTTATGACTGAAACAACCTGGCATCTCTATATGCTGCGAATGCCAAGCGGGATGTTGTACACCGGGATCACGACAGACGTCGCCCGGCGAGCGGCGCAGCATCAGGCCGGTAAAGGGGCCAAAGCCCTACGTGGCAAAGGGGAGCTGGAACTGGTTTTTCACTGTCAGGTGGGGGATCGCTCGCTGGCGTTGCGGCTGGAGTATCGGGTGAAGCAGTTGAGCAAAAAGCAAAAAGAGGAGCTGATAGTTAATCCGCCCCTCTCATTGGAATACCTACTGCCGGTAGTTAAAAGCGACTAAAGGGCGCGGAATATTCCACCAACCCATTCACACCGCTCAGTGCATCTTCCGCCAACGGATAAACCTGGAATGCGGCTTCCGTTCCTGGCCAGCGGCAATGCAGATCGAACTGGGCAGCCGTTTTAAAGCCGAAACGCCCGTAGTAAGCCGGTTCGCCCAGCACCACCACGGCGGCATAGCCGAACTCATTCAGCGCATCCAACCCTTCGTAAACCAGCTTTTCGGCCAGCCCTTGGCGACGCAGGCTTTCCTCTACTGCCAACGGCGCGAGACCAACCCATTGGCGATCTTCGCCCGCAACGTCAACCGGGCTGAAAGCGGCATAACCGACCACGCCACCCTCTTCGTCGGTAGCAACGATGCCCAGCGTCAACAACCCGTCTTCACGCAGTTGTTGCACCAGTTCGGCTTCGTCATCACGGCCAAAGGCGTTACGCAGCAGCGCATCAATACCTGCGGCATCCACCGGAATTTCAACGCGGATCAGCATGGCTGCGGCACACGGGAAGTTTGCGCCGTGTCCTCCTGCAAACCTGCTTCCACAAAGTCCGCTAACCGCAGCAGCCCAACGCGTAACGGCGTAGGCATCGCATCCAGATCGATAGCGTCCATCAGATTTTTTACATACAGGCCCAATTCGGTATCTCCTTCAATCTGCAACCGACGCTGGAAAAACAGCGTGTCGGGATCTTGCTTACGTGCCGCAATCAAGATCAGATCGTTGGCTTCGCCGCTGAAGCTGACGTCCGCCTCAGCCTGTTGGCTCACCACCAGCCTATCGTTTTCTACCGTCATAAACCATTGCAGTGCCAGATCGCGCACTTCAATCTTCAGCCAGCGCGATTCGAGAAATTCTAAATCTCCCTCAGCCAGCGCCTGACGGAACTGCCAGCTCAGCACCTGTTGCAAAACCTGACGCTGCAGAGCAAACGGCGTGAATTTTAACGGTACGCGCAACAGCGACGGCCCTTGACGCACAATACGTGCTCGTAGTTTTTCCAACACTGTTATTCACTCCTTTCTACTCAGTCTGAGGTTATTTTGCCACATTGCGGCTACGCGTAACCGGTCTATATCAACAAATGGTGCAATTAACGCTCATCTTGCCCTACAGATTTCAAGTTACCGCTTGAATATCAATACGCCAGAAGCTGCCTCAAATCAAAGCTTGTTAACCTCGGGTTCACTAAAATTGTCTCCCCATTTACATCATTGCCAGGCGAATCAATGGCCCGGCAACGTTTATCACAGCGTATACCTGGCCAGGTGTATAGCTGGAATCAGGATAGATCTATGGAGCTGCTTTGCCCCGCTGGCAACCTGCCGGCCTTGAAAGCCGCGGTAGATAATGGCGCAGATGCCGTTTACATCGGCCTGAAAGACGATACCAATGCGCGCCACTTTGCCGGGCTGAACTTTACCGAGAAGAAGCTGCAGGAAGCGGCCGACTATGTGCACCGGCATGGCCGCAAGCTGCATATCGCCATCAACACCTTTGCTCACCCCAATGGCTACGCCCGCTGGCAGCGTGCCGTAGATATGGCTGCCCAGTTGGGTGCCGACGCGCTGATCCTGGCAGATTTGGCAATGCTGGAGTACGCAGCGGAACGTTATCCACAGGTGGAGCGCCATGTTTCGGTGCAAGCCTCTGCGACCAATGAAGAAGCCATCCGTTTTTATCAACGCCACTTTGATGTTGCCCGCGTGGTGCTGCCGCGCGTGCTGTCGATGCACCAAGTGAAGCAATTATCGCGCACCAGCCCGGTGCCGTTGGAAGTGTTCGCCTTTGGCAGCCTGTGCATCATGGCCGAGGGGCGGTGTTATCTCTCCTCTTATCTGACCGGGGAATCACCTAACACCGTGGGCGCCTGCTCACCAGCCCGCTTTGTACGCTGGCAACAAACGCCACAGGGGATGGAATCTCGCCTGAATGACGTGCTGATCGATCGCTATCAGGACGGCGAAAACGCCGGTTACCCAACGCTGTGCAAAGGCCGCTATCTGGTGGATAACGTGCTCTATCACCCGCTGGAAGAACCCACCAGCCTGAATACGCTGGAGCTGCTGCCAGAGCTACTGGCTGCCAATATTGCCTCGGTGAAGATTGAAGGCCGCCAACGCAGCCCTGCCTATGTCAGCCAGGTTGCGCGTGTCTGGCGCCAGGCCATAGATCGCTGTATGGCCAACCCGGCTGGCTATCAAGCCGACGCCGCCTGGATGGAAACGCTCGGCGCAATGTCCGAAGGTACCCAGACCACGCTTGGCGCGTACCACCGCAAATGGCAGTAGGAGAAACCATGAAATATGCATTAGGCCCGGTGCTCTACTACTGGCCAAACAGCGAGATAGAGGCCTTTTATCAGCAGGCGATGGGCAGCAGTGCCGATATCATCTATCTTGGCGAAAGCGTCTGCACCAAACGGCGTGAGATGAAAGTAGCTGACTGGCTGGCGCTGGCACAGGAGATCGCCAAATCTGGCAAGCAGGTGGTAATTTCCACTTTGGCTTTGCTACAGGCACCTTCAGAGCTGAATGAGCTGAAGCGTTATGTGGAGAACGGCGAATTCCTGATCGAAGCCAACGACCTTGGTACGGTGAATATGGCTGCCGATCGCGGTTTGCCGTTTGTCGCCGGGCATGCCCTCAACTGCTACAACGCCTACACTCTGCGCCTGCTACACAAGCAGGGCATGATGCGCTGGTGCATGCCGGTAGAGCTTTCACGGGACTGGCTGGTCAATTTACTGCAGCAATGTGATGAACTGGGGTTCCGCCAAGGATTTGAAGTGGAAGTGTTGAGTTACGGCCATTTACCACTGGCCTATTCGGCGCGCTGTTTTACTGCCCGCTCAGAAAACCGGGGCAAGGATGAATGCGAAACCTGCTGCATCAAATATCCACAGGGGCGCATCGTCAATTCTCAAGAGAACCAACAGGTGTTTGTGCTCAACGGTATCCAGACCATGAGTGGCTACTGCTACAACCTAGGCAATGAACTGACCAGTATGCAGGGGGTGGTGGATATTGTACGTCTGTCGCCACAGGGCATCGAAACACTGGCGGTGCTCGACAGCTTCCGGGCTAATGAGCAAGGAAAGCAGCCACTGACGTTAACCGACCATGCCGAATGCAACGGCTACTGGCGGCGCGTAGCCGGGTTGGAACTGGTGCAGTAATCACTATGGGGGCCAGCATTCTGGCCCCATGATTATCAGGAAGTCCGACGTTTACGAAATAGATTACGCAGCCCCACGCGGTTACGCACGGCTCCAACGCCAATACCAATCAGCGTATAAATCGCCCCCAATAACAGCAGCATGGCAACGTCCCCGCCGACATCACGCAACGATAGCCCCATCTGATTCACGCCAGCAATGGCTTTGGTCGCCCAGGTTGAGGGGATCATCGAGGAAATCGCCCTGACCCACTGCGGCATCGCTTGCAGCGGCCAGATGGTGCCAGAAAGATAAAACACCGGGGTGGTGATAAACGACAGCGTCAGGTAGATCATCTCCACGCTGCGCAAGCATTCGGTCACCAGCTTGCCTAGCCCAAGCACCGCAAGCAGGAACGGGAAAGTCAGCAGCAAGATCTCCGGGATCGTCGCAGTCTGTCGATAGCCCAAGACCCAGGGCCACAGCACAAATAACACAATCGACAAGAACAGCCAGATCGGCAACAGGGCCGATAGCCCCCCCAGATAAACAGGAAGCGACGGCTTGCCGCCTGGCGTTCCTTTCAACACAATGCTGACGCGCACGCAGGCAATCAGCAGCGAGTGCTGCAATAACATCACCAACAAACCCGGGAAGATAATCGCCGCAAAGCTGATGCCGGGGTTGAATACGTCCAGCGTTTGGCTCTGGATAGGCATCATGATCACCTGAGCCTGCCGTTCACTGAAACCACTGCGCATCAACAGTGAGGTGTTGTACTGGCCGAGCAACTGCTGGTAGGCCGCCACCACGTCCTGCTGGATCTGGCCGTTTGCCAGCCGGTTGGTGGCATCACCGAACACCGGGATCTCAATGTTTTTGCCGTTGAGGATCTTCTTCTCCAGATCCACCGGCATGATGATCACCGCAAACAGTTTGCGCCACCCCAGATCGCGTTTCGCCTCATCCAGGCTGTCGTAGGTTTGGATGGCGATCTTCGGGGTCGCATCCAACTGGCGGATAAGCTGGCGGCTGGCGGTGCTGTGATCCTGATCGATCACCCCTACAGGGAGATCCCACACGGTGCGATTGGCATAAACCATACTCATAATGCACAGCGACAGGATCAGCATCAGCCACATCGGCCGTTCCAACATGCTCGTCAATACTTTGCGGAAAGTGAGCCAATAGCTTTTCATCCCACCGTCTCCTCTTTTGCCAGCCGCTTCAGCAGCCGATTACGCACCAACAGTGCGGTCACCAACGGGTAGACCACTAACAGCGCACATACGCTGAGGATGGCGCTGGCGGGCACCTGCCGCAGGAAGACGTCGAACATGGCGTACAGCGCGTGGGTAAGAGGCTCGATATTGGAAATAATGCGCGCCGGTAGCGGCATGGAAAGTTCGGGCACAGCCATGCCAGAGAAAGTCAGTGCAATGCTCACCAACATGCCAATCAGGGTGTAGGCGGTAATGGCACTGCCGGTAAAGGTATACAGCAACAGGCCGATGCTTTGTGCCGCCATCACGTAGAAGAAGCCAATCATCAGCATAAACAGCGGGTTGCCGCTGACGCGAGCGTCAAAAATGCCCACCAACGCGGCAATCTCTACCATCAGCAAGGTAGTAAAGCACAGAGTATAGGGAGCCAGTTTCCCCAACAGTGCCAGACTAAAGGGTTTGGCTTTCAGCAAAGATTTACTGCGTGCCATCACGTAAATCATGCAGGTAACTACAAACAGCTGCAGCATATGAATGGTGGCGGCAAACTGCTGATAATAGATATAGCTGCCACTAGCATTGAACAGGCTGCCGTAATTGAGGGTGACATCCGCCAGCGGCGGCAGCGACTTGCCCATGGCCCCGGCAATGATCGAGCGGTAATTGCCGTTGGCCTCGGCCATCAGGCCGCTGAAATCCTGAGTAGAATACAGCCCAGCACCGTAAAACAGCGCGTTGTAATACAGCACCACGGTCGGCTGATTGCCCGCCAGCGCGTCCGCCTCAAAATCGGCCGGGATAGACAGTAAAGCATAATCCTGTGCGCTACGCAGACGGCGCAACGACTCATCAAGACCGCCGTCATAGGCTTGCACATGGGCATGAGAACCCGCATCCAGCTTGCGGATCAGGTTTTTGGATAGCGGGCTGTGATCGTTATCCACCACCGAAACCGGCAGATCGAGCAAGGTCCCTTCCGAGAAGTTACTGCTGATCAGGCCAAACAGGATCAACGGGAAGATCCACCCCAGCCAGTGGACCACCGGCCGACGAAAAGCGATGCGGCACTCGTTGCTGAACGCGTGGCTGAAGCAGCGCCAACCTGCCCTTACTCTTTCCATTGCCATAAGGTGCTCATCCCTGGGCGCAGGCCATCTGTCGGCTGCGACGGATACAAACGAACTTCAAAGGTTTTCAGATCAAAGTCACCGGTAGCGCGCGTGGCACGCTTGGTGGCGTAATCCCCCAACGGGGCGATATAGCGCACTTCGGCCTCGATCGTTTGGTCTTTCAACGCGGGGACCCGCAGTTGGACCTTATCCCCCTTGCGGACGTGAGCCAGAATATCTTCCCGCAGGTTAAACACGAAATAGGCATCCGGTACGCGGATCAGCGTCATCAACGGGCTAGAGGCGTTGAGCAGCTCACCGACTTCAGCCGGGATCGGCCCCACTTCGCCATCAACCGGAGCTTTAACCAGGAGATCGTCGGTCTGGGCCTGAATTTCTAGCAGATTTTGTTCGGTAGCCCGCAGGGCAGCTTCATATTTCTGCCGCAGTTCGATGCGATCGCCATTGATGCCTTCGTCCAAATTGGCTTTGGCAGCCTGCACCTGTTGATAGGCGGTATCACGCGCACGGCGTGAACTGTCCAACTCAGATTTGGATACGTAGCCTTTGCTGGCGACGCTCAGGTTACGGTCGTAATCGTGTTGGGCATTCTGGTATTGTGCCTCGGCCTGTGCCAGGTTGGCGCGCAGGTTACGGATACTTTCTTCACGGGTGCCATGCAGCGATTCGTCCAACTGCGCTTGGGCTTCATCCCGCGAAGCCTGTGCCGAACGTAGCTGGGCCATCAGTTCCGGACTCTCCAGCCGCAGCAGCAGTTGCCCAGTTTTCACATCGTCTCCACGCTCTACCAGGCGCTCTATCACCCGGCCCTTGGCTTTGGAGGCGACGATCACTTCGGGGGCATCCACTTCGCCCTGCAACAACAAATCCTGATTATGCGCGCGGAATAGCACCGCCATGGCGATAGCTATCCCCATCAGCAGCAGGGTAAACAGCGTCTTTTTCTTCATTACTACAGCCCCTTGAACATCAGCGTGCAAACAAAAGCCATCATAGCCCTAAAAAAACCATTATTCTCATAAGGATATTGCGAGCACATATATCCCCTTTTATAACCGTATTTTCGATTATGCTTTTAACACAAAAAGCATAATTGCTTTTTTAGTTGCAGATCCCTGCAATCGCCCTTTAAGCGATCAACCCGATATCCGGTTAAAAAACACGGATATCAGCACAATGGACGATGAAATGACTGAACACACACGGGTGCCGCTTTCGGTACTGGATTTATCCCCGATCCCTCAGGGAGCCAAGGCGCGCGATGCGTTTCACTGCTCGCTGGATTTGGCGCAACATGCCGAAAAGTGGGGCTATCAGCGCTACTGGCTAGCGGAACACCACAATATGACCGGCATCGGCAGTGCGGCGACGTCGGTATTACTCGGTTATTTAGCCTCCGGCACCCAGAGCATTCGCCTCGGTTCAGGCGGCGTGATGCTGCCAAACCACGCGCCGCTGGTGATCGCCGAACAGTTCGGCACTTTGGAGTCACTCTATCCTGGGCGTATCGATCTGGGGCTTGGCCGAGCACCGGGTACCGACCAACGTACCATGATGGCACTGCGTCGCCACCTCTCTGGCGAGGTAGACAACTTCCCGCGTGACGTACAGGAACTGCAACATTACTTTGGCGAGGTACAACCGGGGCAAGCAGTGCAGGCCGTACCGGGCCAAGGGCTACATGTGCCAATCTGGCTGTTGGGCTCCAGCCTGTACAGCGCACAATTGGCGGCACAGCTCGGCCTGCCGTTTGCCTTCGCCTCGCACTTTGCGCCAGATATGCTGTTCCAGGCACTGAATGTGTACCGTGAGAACTTTACGCCGTCTGAGCAGTGCCAGCAGCCACACGCGATGGTGTGTGTCAACGTGGTCGCCGCAGACAGCGACCAAAACGCCCGCTTCCTGTTTACCTCCATGCAGCAGCAGTTTATCAACCTGCGCCGTGGCTCGCCTGGCCCACTGCCGCCGCCGGTCGATAATATCCACGCGCTGTGGACCGCAGGCGAGCAGTATGGCGTGGATCAGGCTCTGCGCATGTCGATCGTCGGTAGCGAAAGCACCATCCGCCATGGCCTGCAAAGCCTGCTGCGCGAGACGGCTGCGGATGAGATCATGGTTAACGGCCAGATTTTCGATCATCAGGCGCGTTTACGGTCGTTTGAGATTGTTGCCGGGGTGAAAGGCGATTTAGTGAAGGGATAGGGGTTACATATTGGTGACGCCCCTCACCCTAACCCTCTCCCACAGGGAGAGGGAACCGATCGAGTATGTTTGAAATTAGTGTGATTCACCTTGGATGAGAAAGCGATCGGGTTTGCTGGGATTATCTCTTTACTGCCAAACGAGCAGGGGCTATCAGCTCCCTCTCCCTTCGGGAGTGTACAGACCGGGGACATGGTAGACAGGTGTTCAAGGACATGGTGAACACTTTTTAACATCCTTTACCCATGATGATCGACCTATTTCTCAGGTCGATCATCCCCACTTTCGTGCTGTACCACCATACCTCGTAGTATCCCTCTCTCTCACTTTCCTTCAGTCCGACATATTCACCGATAAAGGCCTTGCCCACTTTCCGACCCATCCCTTTCAGGCTCAGTTTCCCACTGATATCCACTTTCCTGACCAAGACCCCCTCGTCATACTCGGCTGCCGCCGGATTGCCATTGTACTGTCGCGATGAAGGCTGATAACGGGAGGCTGGTACCGCCATTGACAGCGCTTCATGTGGGCGTTCCAGGTTGTAGGTATCTCGCCAGGCGTCGAACACCTCCTGCAACTGTGCGGCATCGGTGAACCACCGTCCCTGCAGGAGCTCTGCCTTCAGGCTGCGGTGGAAGCGCTCCAGCTTACCCTGAGTCTGAGGATGGTAAGGCCGCGAGTGACCCACCCGGATACCCTGACGCATCAGCCACAGTTCCAGAGCGGTCCAACTGCCCGTCGTGTCACCCCAGGGCGCCCCATTATCCATGGTCATTCTCTCCGGCAAGCCATAACGTTCGAACACCGCTATCAACTGGGACTGCACGGTGACGCGTCGTTCGTCCGAGCAGTGCGCCAGACAGAGCGAGAAGCGTGAATGGTCATCCAGCAAGGTCAGCGGATGGCAGCGTCCTTCAGCGAAGGAGAAGTGGCCTTTAAAGTCCATCTGCCAGAGCCGGTTCGGTGCGTCATGTTCAAAGCGCCCAACGGTAGGAGCCGGTGATGGACCGCCTGGCAGCAAGTCATGACGGCGCATCAGATTATGCACGGTGCTGGCGGCAGGTAGCGTATGCCCCTGCATCTCTAGCCATCGCTTGAGCTTGCGCGCCCCCCACATCGGATGGGCCAGATGAGCAGTGCGCAGGTGTTCGACGACAATGTCGGGTGTTCTGGAAGGCGAATGGTGTGGCACCCTGGAACGTTCGTTCAGTCCGTGTGGACCGTCAGAGAGCCAGCGGTGTAACCACTTATACCCCGTGGCAGGCGCTATGCCGAACTGGCGGCATAGCGCACGGATATT